>MBRE01000041.1:167887-212851 GCA_001698425.1 Oscillatoriales cyanobacterium USR001
TGAGAATGAAACCGCCCTGCCTAGCCGATAATTGGGAATTTACAGAGTTATGGGTAGATCCGACAGCATCACCACCTTACGTCTTAATTTTATTAGGTGACAGTTCAGGTAATAGTTGTATCTACGATCCTGCTCAAAATTATCAAATTGTATTTACCAGTTCAGATTATGAAGAAGCTAAACTCTGGCTGTTAGAAGATGAATACGAACGAGTAGAACGTCGGTTACAATTGGAAGCAGCATGACCCCTATTTGTGAAAAAATGGGGATGTTAGATCGCACTTCCCAAAGAAGCGCGATCGCTTTTGCTAAAGTTATGATATAATTACCCATAAGTTACAATTAAACTTCCCCACTTTTAATATAAATTAAGTAAAGCCTGTGAAAATAGAAGAATTACTGCAAACAAGAGGAATTATTCACCGCGATCCCGAAATTATGAGCGGTGTCCCTGTATTTGTGGGCAGCCGCGTCCCCTTAAAAACTTTTTTCGACTACCTAGAAGGTGAAAGCGGTTTCGCAGAATTTATTAATGATTTTCCTTACTTAGAAAGTCAGGCAATTAAAGTGTTAGAAAATCTAACTAAAATGATGCTCTCCCTAGAAAGTAATAATAATGCTTATACTGCTTGATGAAAATCTATTGAGTCAAAAACTCAAGCAGCCTTTCTTAGATGCGGGTCATTCAATCAGCAATGTTTATGACATGGGGTGGAGAGGCCTAAAAGATAGGGAAATTCTGGATAGATCGGAGAATCATCCTTTCGATGTTTTTATCACCGCTGATAAAAATCTTCCCTATCAACAAAATCTAGCAAGTCGTGTTATTAGAATTGTAGTGTTAGATTCTAGTAGTACAAGACCTGATCATCTTGTACCTTTGATGAAGCAAGTTAGCACTATGATATCGTCGTTGCCAGTAGGTTCGGCAATTCGTATTAGTGATGGGGGTGATGTTGTTTTCATTCCTTAAGCGATCGCCTGCTTTAATTATTAACAAAAAAGCCGGCGATTTCTATCAAACAATAACAGCAACCCATCAATTAGTAGAATTTTCTTGAGCCGCTTTTCGCACATCGTCTATATTCAAACTCAAAGCTTCAGCTATTTGTTCCACAGTAGCACCAAGTTTTAACATCAAAGGTACAGTTTTTAACATACCTTGAAGTTCCCCTTCCTCCAAAGCTTCTTGATAAACCCGTGTCTGTCGCAAATCACCTAAACCTAACATAGCTTCTATCTCCTTTCGACTTTTCTTGGTAAATTTGTACACAATAATCGTCTCAATCAACTGTATCATATCTCTCTGTTCTATGCCATCCCTCATCTCCTCCTTAACTTGCTCAATCAACACCTTAGCCTTCGTTACAGCCGTCTCCTCTGATTCTACCACTAATTTTATCGTTTCAATCCCAACCGACGATACTGTTACTGACAACTCATCTAAATAGATACGTTGCACTCGCGGAAATTGCAATAATTCCTGATACCGGAAAGTATCTTTTGATTCCACACTTCTAGTTGGATAAATCACCACCCCTCGCCAATCATTTTGCAGTTTTGTTTGATCAAGATAGAGGAAAATTTCGGAAAAGAAACGAGAGTAAAAAGTTGTGTCAACTTGAAACTGTACTTCGACAAAATAAATGGGTTCTTTGACTTTTGGCTTAGGTAAAAAAACTCCATCCAGACGAAAAGATAATTGCTTGACTTCTACGGCTGAAAATTGATAGACATTCGCTAATTCTGGGGATTGATTAATTAATTCAAAAAATATCCCAGGAAACAACAGAAATATTCGATAAAAGATTGGATCGGTTTTCACGCAATTTCTTGAATGGTGATAATTTTTAGAGTATTTTACCATGAAAAGTGCTGTGCCTGCGGCTGGATACGCCTACGCACTTCCCAAAGAAGCGCGATCGCCTGCTTTAATTATTAACAAAAAAAGCAGGCGATTCCTATCAAACAATAACATCAACCCATCAATTAGTAGAATTTTCTTGAGCCGCTTTTCGCACATCCTCTATATTCAAACTCAAAGCTTCAGCTATTTGTTCCACAGTAGCACCCAGTTTTAACATCAAAGGTACAGTTTCTAACTTACCTTTAAGTTTTCCTTTAAGTTCCCCTTTAAGTTCCCCTTCCTCCAAAGCTTCTTGATAAACCAGTGACTGTCGTATATCACCTAAACCTAACATAGCTTCTATCTCCTTTCGACTTTTCTTGGTAAACTTGTACAGAATAATCGTCTCAATCAACTGTATCATATCTCGCTGTTCTATGGCATCTCTCATCACCTCCCTAACTTGCTCAATCAACACCTTAGCCTTCGTTACAGCCGTCTCCTCTGATTCTACCACTAATTTTATCGTTTCAATCCCAACCGACGGTACTGTTACTGACAACTCATCTAAATAAATCCGACGCACTCGCGGCATCTGCAATAATTCCTGATACCGGAAAGTATCTTTTGACTCCACACTTCTAGTTGGATAAATCACCACTCCTCGCCAATCATTTTGCAGTTGGGTTTTATCGAGGTAGAGGAAAATTTCGGAAAAGAAACGAGAGTAAAAAGTTGTGTCAACTTGAAACTGGACTTCGACAAAATAAATGGGTTCATTGACTTCTGGTTTGGGTAAAAAAACTCCATCCAGGCGAAAAGAAAGTTGTTTAACTTCCACCGCAGAAAATTGATAGACATTGGCTAATTCCGGGGATTGGTTAATTAATTCAAAAAATATCCCAGGAAACATTAGAAATATTCGATAAAAGATTGGATCGGTTTTCACGCAATTTCTTGAATGGTGATAATTTTGAGATAATTTTACCATCAAAAGCGCGATGCCTACGGCGGGCTGCACCTACGCCTGCTTTAATTATTAACAAAAAAAGCAGGCGATTCCTATCAAACAATAACATTAACCCATCAATTAGTAGAATTTTCTTGAGCCGCTTTTCGCACATCGTCTAAATTCAAACCCAAAGCCTCAGCTATTTGTTCTACAGTAGCACCCAGTTTTAACATCAAAGGTACTGTTTTTAACATACCTTTAAGTTCCCCTTTAAGTTCCCCTTCCTCCAAAGCTTCTTGATAAACCAGTGACTGTCGTATATCACCTAAACCTAACATAGCTTCTATCTCCTTTCGACTTTTCTTGGTAAACTTGTACAGAATAATCGTCTCAATCAACTGTATCATATCTCTCTGTTCTATGCCATCCCTCATCTCCTCCTTAACTTGCTCAATCAACACCTTAGCCTTCGTTACAGCCGTCTCCTCTGATTCTACCACTAATTTTATCGTTTCAATCCCAACCGACGATACTGTTACTGACAACTCATCTAAATAGATACGTTGCACTCGCGGAAATTGCAATAATTCCTGATACCGGAAAGTATCTTTTGATTCCACACTTCTAGTTGGATAAATCACCACCCCTCGCCAATCATTTTGGAGTTTTGTTTTATCCAAATAGAGGAAAATCTCGGAAAAGAAACGAGAGTAAAAAGTTGTGTCAACTTGAAACTGGACTTCGACAAAATAAATGGGTTCATTGACTTCTGGTTTGGGTAAAAAAACTCCATCCAGGCGAAAAGAAAGTTGTTTAACTTCCACCGCAGAAAATTGATAGACATTGGCTAATTCCGGGGATTGATTAATTAACTCAAAAAATATCCCAGGAAACATTAGGAATATTCGATAAAAGATTGGATCGGTTTTCACGCAATTTCTTGAATGGTGATAATTTTGAGATAATTTTACCATCAAAAGCGCGATGCCAGCCGCAGGTATCGCTCTTTATCTAACTTCTCTTTCCCTCAAATTTCAACGCACTAAAAAAGCAACACATTCAACATGAGGAGTTTGAGGAAAAAAATCCGCCGGTTGCACCCGTGTTAATTGATAACCCCCATTTTGACAGAGGAATTTTAGATCGCGGGCTAAAGTAGAAGGCTTACAACTAATATAGGCAATTCGGCTAGGTTGTAATTCTACGAGACTTGTCAAAACTTCGCGATCGCATCCTTTTCTTGGTGGATCGAGTAACACTACATCCGGCTGAATATCCAACTCCGGTAACAACATTTCTACCGCTCCTCCATAAAAACTTACATTTGTTAAATAATTCAATGCAGCATTTAATTGAGCTTGCTCAACCGCCGCCTCTTGCACTTCTAAACCAATAGCTTTATCCACCAATCTTGCTAAAGGTAAAGTAAAAGTCCCAATCCCGCAATAAGCATCAATTAAAACTTCATTACCCATCAGATTCAATTCCTCCGCAATTATCTGTAACAAAGTCTCCGCCGCCTCACTATTAACCTGAAAAAATGTATCGGCTCGAAGCTGAAATTCTAAACCAGAAAAAATCTCCCGCAGATAAGGCTGACCCAAAATACAATGAGTCTTAGAACCAAAAATCACATTAGTATTGCGAGGATTAATATTCAAACAAACTCCCACAATTTGTGGATAAAGCTGGAGCCATTTCGCCGCTTGTTCCTCAATCCCCGGTAAATTACCGCTGCGAGCTACTAAGGTTAAAAGTATCTCTCCAGTACGTCTTCCAATGCGTAAAGATAAGTGGCGCAATTCTCCTGTTTGTTGCTTTTCATCATAAGTTTTCCAGCCTCGTTGCTGAATATCTTGTTTGATATTTTTTAACAAAGGATTGAGGCGATCGTCTTGAACAGGACATTGATTGAGATTAATTAAACGATGACTACCTTTTTGATAGTAACCAGCTTGAATTTGACCTGTGGAAGAAGTAGCTAAAGGATAAGTGGCTTTGTTGCGGTAGCCTAAAGTTTTCAAATCGGGACTGGTTAAAACTGGATCTACGGGGGGCAAAGTGAAACCGCCAATGCGTTGTAAAGCTTGGGTAACGATATTTTGTTTAGCTGTGAGTTGATAGCGCCAACTAATATGTTGCCACTGACAGCCTCCACACTTATCTGCAACAATGCAGCTAGGCCGGATGCGATGTTCGGATGGGGCGGTAAGGTGATGTAGAGTACCTATTGCCGAGTCAGATTTCACTTGTATGAGGCGAATTTGAGCGCGATCGCCTGGAACAGTATCTGGTACGAAAACCACTAATTGACCCAGACGACCTACTCCGTCGCCACTATCGGCTAAGTCTGTGATTTCGAGATCGACTAATTGACCTGCTTGGGCGATCGCAGATTCAGAACTGGAAATAGAAAATGTTTTTTTTTCATAAAATTTATACCTAAAATTAATATTTTTACCGATTTACATCAATTTTTCTTGTGTATTCGTACTATATCACCTTTTTTGGGCTAACTTTTGAGCGTTAATCCAAGCTTGTGATTTAAAACACACACTCATTGTGATTTATGACAATATAACTGTCTAAATCCTCAGAGAAACTAAAAATGGTCAAGAATTGTTAAGGTTAAGCAGTTTTGATACTTTAAAAACAATTCCTAGCCCCTAGCCCCTAGTTTCTAGTCCCTTTGCATCTACTTTTCAGGTGGCGCGATCGCGTCTAACACGATCGAAAATCTCAAATCGTGAAACTTTTATTAAATTATTCCGTCTATCCGCAGGACAACAGCAAACGGTACTTGTTCATTTATACTCATGGGGTGACACCAATGGCATTTAAAGAATTTGGGCAGCATATCATATTTCAACCTCAAACTCCCTTCGGCTTTAAAGAAGGTAATCTGCTGCAAACGCAGTTGGCAGCTGTTTTACCCGAACGTCACAAGCTTTGGGTGATTGATATGACTCATGTGGATTTTATTGATAGTTCTGGCTTATGCGCTCTAGTTCGCGGCCTCAAAGCAGCCCGTATGCTTGGATGTCGCTTGGTGATCTGCAATTTACCAGCCACAGCTAGGCTAATTTTTGAGATTACTCAACTTGATAAAGCCTTTGAAATTTTTGACAGTTTCGATGATATTTTGGCAACGGAAAAAGAGTTGCTGATTGCCTAATTTGAGGTAATTTGCATATCATAAATAGGCAGATTTGTCAAGCAATACCAATGACAGTTAAATAAATCAGGGAATTGCACGCCAACAGAGGCGATCGAGGGTGCAGCCGGAAACGGCCAAAGTCTATCAAAATAAATCTTTTGATCTTCAAACCCAAACTGCATAAGGTAAGTTGCAGGGGGAGCAGATAAAATTTGTAACAAGTTAAATCCTAACTTGTACAATTTTTGTCGCCAAATATCGGAAAAGTGGCAAGGCATTGAATAATTTATTTGGGAAATTGATTCAGAAGATAACTTATTTCGATTTAAACCAATAACCTCACCATAAATCGGTCCTTTTGCGGTTAAAACTATGGGTAGCCAAAAGTTGCCAACTCCTGCAACTGTACCAAACTGATTGAGAACGCGATCGCGCATACTAGAAATATCTCGACAAGCTTGATAGATAATCTGACCTGGAAAAACCAACGTTTCGGGAATATCAAGAGTCAAAGGACATAAAATAGTTTCATTAGGCGCGATCGCGATCGAACTCAAATCAGAAATTAAACAAATTTCCGGTGAATTTAATGGACTTTCACCTGCGATCGCCCTCTGAAAAGCCTCAGCAATTCGACCTTCAGAGGAAACCGCATCAAAATCAGCACCCATCACAATTAAAACTTTAGGCATTTCCAAAGGAAGGCATTTTAATAATCGCAGAATCCTCAGAAGCCCCCAAAGCCGGCAAATCTAAACCCTTAGCGCGGCGATTCTTCACAGCCAAACGGTAGCTAACACTTTGTAACTCTGCGTGAAGTTGGCGGTTTTCCCGTTGTAGCATTTCCACTTTTTCCTTCACCGGTGCAATGCGTTCGGCAAATTTTTGATGGTAAACTCCTGGCAACTCTTGTACCACTTGCTCAAGCATCATAGAGCGATCGGTTAACTCTTGTACGGTTTGGCGTAATTGATAAACTTCTGCATCCCGCTCATTAATTTGCTCTTGATAAAAGCTTACTTGCTGCTCAACCTCTTGTAATTGTTCCCGCATAGACTGCATTTGAGCTTGTTGACGTTCCGAAGTTTCTGGATTTGGTGTAAAACCAGTATTACCTTTAACCAGGCGGAATAATTCTTGAGACAACTGCTGCACCAACTGATCCCGCATTTGTAACTCTTCATTCAGGCGAGACACTTCAGCTTGTAGCTCTTTGGCGCTTAAAACTTTAGCTTGGTTTACCATGACCTGTAGTCCCATATTTTAGATATGTTTGTTTAAAAATAGTCTAACTGTAATCTGCGGTAGGGGTGAAGCATTTGGGCAAGAAATTTTGAGTAAAAGCGATAAATTATCTACCCAAATGCTTCGTCTCTATAAAATTCGCCAGAAATTTTAAGCAGCGACTTCTGCTTCAACTTCAGTTTCTTCCTCAACCTTCGCGGGTACATCCTGCTTAATAGTTAGGTAGCGAATTACCTCCTCACTCAAACGCATGGCGCGTTCCATAATCGCGATCGCAGCACCAGGAGCAGTATAATTCATCTGAATATAAACTCCATCGCGCTGTTTTTGGATTTCATAGGCAAGGCGGCGTTTACCGCGATGCTGAGTTTCCAGATTTTCTGCACCATTTTCGCGCAAAATATTTTGATATTTCGCGATCGCCTGATCCGTCGCTTCATCTCCCAGATCCGGGCGCAGAATATACATGGTTTCGTAAATAAAAGGCTTCATGCTAATAATCTCCTTATGGACAACAAGGCTTCTCTCGAAGCAAGGATTTATTATTTTACACCATGATGACGAACAAACACAAAATCAAAAATCCCAATTTCCTAACGCAAATCTCCCAGAATTCTCGTCTGAGAGGGATTTGGACTTACATTTTGCTGGGTGCGATCGCATTTTTAATGCTTTTTCCCTTACTTTGGCTGTTGAGTACGGCTTTTAAATCTCCCACCGAAAACATTTTTCAATTTCCTCCACAACTTTTCCCTCAACAACCAACACTAGAAAATTTTATCCTTGTTTGGCAAAATAATCCTTTTGGTCGCTATTTATTTAATAGTACATTAGTCGCAGGATTAACCGTTACTTTAAATTTAATCTTTTGTGCTTTAGCCGCTTATCCCTTAGCAAGATTAGACTTTCGAGGCAGAGATTTAATTTTTACCGGCGTAGTGACAACAATTATGATTCCCTTTCAAATTGTAATGATTCCACTCTACATTTTAACCGTGAATTTGGGTTTAAAAAATAGTTATTTAGGAGTAATTTTTCCGGGAATTGCATCAGCTTTTGGGATATTTTTATTAAGGCAAGCATTTCTAGCCGTACCCAAAGAATTGGAAGAAGCGGCGCGAATTGATGGCTGTTCAGAATTAGGAATTTGGTGGCATATTATGATTCCAGCAATTAAACCTGCTTTAGTAACTTTAGGGATTTTTGTATTTATTGGTTCTTGGAGTGATTTTCTCTGGCCATTGTTAGTATTAGATCGACCGGAATATTACACATTACCTTTAGGAGTTGCGACTTTAGCAGGGACATTTTCGCTTAATTGGCGTTTAATTGCGGCTGGTTCTATTATTTCTATTGCCCCCGCGATCGGTTTATTTCTAATTTTGCAAAAATACATTGTCCCCACCGATGTCGCCAGTGGTGTTAAGGGATAATCAAGATTAACAGTTAACAGTTAACAGTTAACAGTTAACAGTTAACAGTTAACCATTTGCTACCTCGAAGTTTTAGCCTGTTCAGCGAAATAGGTTTTAAATATTTCCTTCGCGATCGGTGCTGCCGAAACCGCGCCAAAACCACCATTTTCAACCACAACCGCGATCGCAATTTCTGGCTTTTCCGCCGGACCAAAAGCCACATACCAAGAGTGAGAAGGCTGTCCCAGCACTTCCGAAGTACCCGTTTTACCACCAGTCAAAGGAATAGAACCATCATTAAGAATTGATCCAGTTCCTTCTTTAACCACAGCAATTAAACCTTCACGAATTACCGCCAGAGTCTCCGGCTTGATCCCCGTTGGCTCTGGTTTCGTCAACGAAGTATTAGTTTGAGCAGCCAAAAGATGAGGTTTCACTCGGTAGCCACCATTCGCGATCGCGCTTACCATCACCGCCCCCTCCAGAGGAGTCACCAACACCAAACCCTGACCAATAGACATCGTCACAGTATCTCCCGCATACCAGGGCTCCCCATAAACCTTCTCTTTGAGTTCAGGATTTGGCAGCGTACCATGAGAACCACCTAGTAGCCCCAAAATCTTTAAACTCGTAATTTCACCAATTCCCAGCTTACTACCCCAAGACGCAATCTCTTCTGGACCTGTAGCCATCCCCACTTGATAATAAAAAGTATTGCTACTAAAAGCCAAAGCATCGCGAAAACCAATGTAACCATAACCAGTACCATGTTCATTAAATTGAATACCACCCACAGTAATAAAAGCCGAAGTTCCAACAATCGAATCAGCAGAAAACTTACCTGACTCAATCCCCGCCACCGAAGTCACAATTTTAAAAGTGCTACCAGGAGGATAACCTTGTAAAGCGCGATTGAGAAATGGTTTATCCTCTGCTTGGAGGCGATCCCATTCCTTCTTAGTAACTTTTCGCGTAAAAATATTTGGGTCAAAATTAGGATAACTTGCCAATACCAAAACTGCCCCAGTTTTCACATTCATCGCCACTACTCCACCCCGGCGATTACCCAAAGCCTTTTCAGCAGCTTTCTGCATTTCCAAGTCTAAAGTTAGCTGCACATTAGAACCACCCTTAGCAGCTTTTTCACCTAAGATTCCCCCTTCCTGATTTTTAGCATTGACTTCAATAAAACGATTACCCCACTCCCCAGCAATTTGAGGGTTAGCACTAGCTTCAATACCCATTTGACCGACAATCATTCCCATCGGATATTCTGGGTGTTCTTTAAGATCGTCTGCGGTAGCTTCTCCGATATATCCAATTACATGAGAGCCGACATTGCCATTGGGATAATAGCGGCTCGATTCAGCGCGCATTTCTACTCCCGGAAATTCTGTACCTTGTTCTCCGAGCATTGTAAATACGGGAGCGGTGAGAGATTGACTTAATCTTATTGGTCTGTAAGATTGATAGCCAGCTTGTTCTAATTTGTCAAGAATATCGCTGACGGGGATTTGCAGTACGGAGCTCAGTTTGCTGGCTGTAATTTTCCACTGTTGAGGTGATTGTTCTTTTGGCCACAAATATACGGAACGAGTTAGGCGGTTAGCTGCTAAGGGTTTACCTTTGCGATCGAGAATATGACCCCGATTGGAGGGGACTGGAACTAGACGAGTGCGGTTATTATCGGCTCTTTCTCGATGTTGCTTCCCTTCAATGAGTTGTAACTGCACTAAACGGGAAATGTGCATAGTCATCAAGACGGTGGCAACCAGCATCAGCACTAGGGCTCGATAGCCCCTCTGTGGCATCTGTTGCGTGCCGTCCTCTTGTAAGGTATGCTCAATTTTGCGGAATCCAGAGGAAAAAGAAAATTCGCGTTCCATAATGATGATAAATGCAGTGGTGTCGAACAATCTATTGAAATATATTGCTTAATCCAGATCGGCTAGGATTAAGAGGGAAAGAGAGTTTTTGCATGAGATATTTGTGTTTTGAACCAAATATCTCAAAGCAGAAACCTGTTTGCTCTTATGGTTCAGAGTAAGTCTTATTATTAAAAAAATCAAGTTAATTTTTAGGGAGGGATCTGGCTATGCTGTTCAATTTCCGAATCCAGCTAAAGGTTTGTGTAACGATCCCCCTAGCGATCGCGGTGGCAATTACTATACCTGTTTTCGCCGAAACCGCCAATTTTGGGACTTTAACTTTATCACCAGGCTTTCCCTCAGCAGCAGGAATTTCCAGAGGATCTACAGGTGGTGCGTTTTCTTTATTAGCGATCGCGAATTTGGATCTACACAAAAACAAATGTTTAGGATTTGCTGCTCCTACCCCAGATCACACTTTGATTTTGCAGCAAGATTTTTCGCGATTGACTATTTCTGTTAACACCGGGGGTAAGGATACAACTTTGCTGATCTCTGGACCGGACAAAAATACTGTTCGTTGTGGAGATGATACAGGTCAAAATAAAGATGCTAGTATTACTGACTCTGACTGGAAGGCTGGTACTTACAGAATTTGGGTGGGGACGATCGCTAGTCAAGCTAAATATAATTATACCCTTACGGTTCAGGAATAAAAATTAAGACTTAAGACTTGACCCAGAAATTGCCATTCGTCCGGTAAAATTAAATATGGCGTGTTTAACCAAAATTGGGAACTCAAGAGTGCTAAAGACCCTTAAAGCCGATTTCAGCATTATCTTCGAGCGCGACCCAGCGGCTCGTAACTGGCTGGAAGTTTTATTTTGCTATCCTGGTCTTCAAGCTTTAGTCTTTCATCGTTTTGCCCACTGGCTTTTGGTTTTGGGATTT
Organism: Oscillatoriales cyanobacterium USR001; assembly: GCA_001698425.1. Classification (GTDB taxonomy): domain Bacteria; phylum Cyanobacteriota; class Cyanobacteriia; order Cyanobacteriales; family Microcoleaceae; genus Kamptonema. The sequence goes on from MBRE01000041.1 coordinate 179,322, forward strand.
CCGTTGCTTCCTCGCTTGATTTCGCATCTGGCTAGGTTTTTGACGGGGATTGAGATTCATCCAGGGGCGACGATCGGTAGTAGCGTGTTTATCGATCACGGTATGGGGGTTGTGATTGGTGAAACGGCGATCGTTGGAGACTATGCTCTGATTTACCAAGGTGTTACTTTAGGCGGTACTGGTAAGGAATGTGGCAAACGTCACCCTACTCTTGGGGAAAATGTAGTGGTAGGTGCTGGTGCTAAGGTTTTGGGTAATATCCACATTGGCAATAATGTCCGTATTGGTGCAGGTTCGGTGGTGTTGCGAGATGTCCCTTCTGACTGTACGGTGGTGGGTGTTCCCGGTCGTATTCTCTATCGCTCAGGTGTTCGGGTTGCACCTTTGGAACATGGTAGTTTACCTGATTCAGAAGCTGCGGTGATTCGTTCTTTGGTCGATCGTTTGGAAAGTTTGGAACAGGAAGTCCAAGCTTTACGCAGTGACTTGTCTGCGGGCAAAGATTGCACATTGGAATCTGAGTTTGCACGGGAGGTTTTAACTCATGGGAGTGCGATCGCGATCGGGGAAAAAACTCAAATAGTTGTTAATCTTTCAAGTTGTAGCCTGAAAGATCAAGCGATTCAAGAGTTTTTTGATGGTTCTGGAATTTAGCAAGTTTGAGAATCTACCGAAAATTTAGGAAATAAACCGGGTTTCTGGTTGAGAGTAGTTGCTAACAGCAAGAATATTCTTTCAAAAGCCCGGTTTTTGTATGATTTTATGAGATTAGCTTTCAATCAAGCTTTGCACTATCTCCAGGGATAAACCTGTGAGTCTAACTACTTGCTCAATTGGCATATTTTCCCGCAATAAATTCTGAGCTAATTCTGTTCTTGCTAACTGCATTCCTTCTTGTCGGCCTTCTTGTCGGCCTTCTTGTCGGCCTTTTTGTAGTCCTTCTTGTCGGCCTTCCTGCAAAATGTCCTGATAAATCACTGATTCACGCATAATATCCCCTCGCAAAATTCTTCTAATTACATCTGTCTCCAAGACTAATCCAGCCAAAACACTTGCTGATGCCATCAAGTTACTCTGTACTCGCCTGTCTGGAATATCTGCGATCGCAGATGCCACTTGAGTTAAAACCGCTACAGGATCTGCTGTTTGGCTTAACACCGCAAAAGGTAACAGTCCCGGCGTACTTAAAAATATTGCCACAGGCTGTTCCCACAGGCGAATCACATCAAATTCATGGCGAGTTCTAGTCAAAACAAAAGCATTTTGCCGGACTAATTCTGAACCCGTCTCTCTCAAGTATATCACATATTGGCGCATTTCTTTATGGGGAAATCGACGATAAACCCGCAAACGATAATCTGCCATCCGAAACGGAATGTTGGCATCTGCTGCTGTCTGAAATTCAACGTGGAACACTAAATCCTGGGTTTGCTGTAGAATTAAAGCATCAGCCCGGATTGGCTCTAAAGAAAGCTCGGTTGGACTGAGTTTTGTCAGTCTAACGGTTGTACCGAGTAGCCAAGTTACAAAATCATCGGCAAAATTTTCGGCTATAAATTTGCAAACATTATCGTACATGGTAAGTGGTAAGATAGAAAATCTATAAATGCCTAACAGTTAACAAATAACAGTTAACAGTTAACAGTATCCCACAGAAATAATATTGACTTTGATTACTTTAGATTTCACTGATTTAGGTTTAGCTTTTGGATTGATCGCGATCGCGATCGCTCTATCCGCTTGGCAAAAAATAGGACTAGAATGGCAATTAGCGATCGCCGCCGTCAGAACTACTATCCAACTCATTTTTGTGGGCTATATCCTAGCAGTAGTATTCGATCCCAGAGCCAAAAATCCTTGGTTAGTCGTAGCAATATTAGCAATTATGCTAACTATTGCTAGTATTGTTGCCAGCAATCGCATTAGCAAAAAAATTCCCCAATTACGTTTTTTAGTTTGGGGAGCAATTTTCCTCAGTTCTGCCCTGACACTAACTTATACTAATTTTATTGTCATTCAGCCGCAACTTTGGTATGAGCCGCAATACCTAATTCCCCTAGCAGGAATTGTTATTGGTAATGCGATGAATGGGGCTGCCCTTGCCGGAGAACGTTTAGTTAGTATAGTTAATGCTAGTCAGTTAGAAATTGAAACCCATTTAAGTTTAGGTGCAACACCGCAACAAGCTGTTGCTGAATATCGGAAAGAGGCGGTTAAAGCTGGATTAATCCCTACTTTAAATACCATGATGGTGATTGGGGTTGTTACTTTACCTGGAACAATTTCAGGTCAGTTACTTAGTGGGATTAAGCCTATTGATGCTGCGGGTTATCAGATTTTAATTATGTTTATGATGGCTTTGGTAAATATGGCAACGGCTTTATTAGTTACTCATGGGCTGTGTCGGCAATTTTTCAATCGTAACGATCAATTTATTGGTTAACAGTTAACCAATAACAAATAACAACTAACCAATAACAACTAACGAGGAAATTTAGGTTCAGTGTTCTTCTCAATAGGAATTTCTGGTTCTATAGAGGGAGGATTAAGAATTTCTTGCCAAGTTTCGATTTGCGATCGCGCTTGTTCGTATAAGGGAGTACCAGGGGGAATTTTCCGCAAAATAGCGATCGCGCCAGGTAAATCGGAACTAGATTGAGCCTCTGCGATCGCAAAAATTTGTCGACTCCAATCACTAATCATCTCCCGCGCTTGCGATCGCAATCCGCTAGACTCAGAAACCTGATTTGCCAGCATAATCGCAGTTTCCCAAGCCTCAACATTTCCACCTTGGGCTGCTTGACGAGCGCTCTGTAAACTCTCGCTTCCTTCAAGCTGAAATTCCCATTGACGGATCTTCGATCGCGCCTCATCATAAAGAATACGTCCTGGTTGAATCTTACTCGCAGCCGCGATCGCGGACTCAAAATTACCATCATTAGCTAACTGATTTGCTTGGTCTAAATAAGGCTGATCTCGAAACCGCTGACTGATATCCGTCCAAACTTTAATTTTATCCTGAGCTTGCTGATAAAGATTGCGTCCAGGGCTTATTTTCCTAGCTTCAATAATTGCCATTTCCAGAGAAATAGCATCTCCCGGAATTGCCAATTGGTCAGCCCGTGTCAGAATAGGAGCATCTTCCTTAAACTCAATTTGACCAGTTAAACGGTCAATTTCCTTCTTAGCTTCTGGCCAACGGGGATTAGATTGGGGAATTGTTTGTAACTGCGCGATCGCCACCTTAAAATCATTTATTCCTCCCTTAATTGCCACTTGATTAGCACTTTCCAAAGTCTTGATATCCGCAATTTCCTGTTGCCAACGAGTAATAAATTCTTGAACTTTATTATAGAGAGGGCGATCCGACTTAATCTTTTTCGCAGCTTTAATCCCCTTTTCCAAACCCTCCACTGTCCCCACAGTAATTTGAGAAGCAGCGCCAGCTAACTCTGTAAAATCTTTAACTTCTTCCTTTAACTTAGCACTTTCAGGAATTTTATTCACCATGTCAATCGCTTGTTGCCATTCTCCAGCTTTCAATCGCAATTCAGCTAATTCTACAATCTTCTTCCCAAATTCTGTCATCAACTTCTGAACTCTAGCAGCAAGATAACTATTAGGAGAAATCGTACTAGCCAACTTAATCGCCGCCAAAAGATTATCTACTCCACCCCCCGCCGCCAAACTTCTTGCCTTACTCAATTTATTGCCATCAATCCGGGAAGTTTGAATTGCCCTGGTAATTTCGTCATACTTAATCGTTTCCCAGTAAGTATTTTTAATATCTAACAACAGAGTAGCTTGCCGAAAAGCTTTATTCCATTCCTCCTCACTGAGATATTCCTCAGCCTTGCGATATATTTTATCGGCCTTATTCCAAATTGACTCCCATTTCTGAATATATTTTTCCACCTGGGAATAGACGGAAAGATTGCTAGGGACTTTACGAGCGATCGCGATCGCCTCCGGCAATTTTCCCTCTTGAAAAGCCGCATCACCTAACTTGAGAATATCCTCCGACCACTTAGCAATTTGGCGGTTAATTTCATTTCGTAAAGGGTGATTTTTCGGGAGAGAATTTACCAAATCGATCGCTAAAAGCAAATCATCAACCGTTTGCTTTTGAGCCGTTACCTCAGCACAATAAAGGCGATCCGCAGCCGAAGCCGTTGGCCAAAAAATACTCAAACAATTTGGCTGGGCTGAAAGTTGGAACAAAGACGCGATCGCCATCACCGCCGCACCGCCAGGAATTGTCACAATTACCCCCACCCAAAACCACCATTTCTTAGAAATATTGCGCCCAACTCGCCATAACTTGTACCCAAAAGAGGGGATTTTTCCTTCAGTTACTTCCTGTTTCAGAGCTAGTTCCTCCTGGGTTAACAAGCGTAGAGCCAGAGCTTTTCGGCGTTCAGCACGGCTTAACCGTCGAGGTTGAACACTTGCCGACGAAGCATTTTCATGCTTGGATAATGGATTTGATATAGACCATTCACCCTGTATCTCTCGTTCTTCACTCATATTGCCACCATCACAAACATCAACCTAGCAGCCTTTAATTTTCATTATTCTGCAATGGTTTTTATGTTATAGCAGAAGAAAGAGGGAAAAGGGAAGAAGAAGGGGCTAGGGACTGGGGACTAAGGAAAGAGAAGAAGAAAATTCTTCTCGCTTCCTTTCTTTAACTGCCTAAATCCATAATCAGTTCCGCAAGATGATCGCTACTGGCTTGATAAACCTCGTTACAAAAGTGGCAAGTAGCTTCAGCACCACGATCTTTTTCAATCATATCTTGGAGTTCTTCTGCGCCTAACATTTTCAGCGCTCCCAAAACCCGATCGAAAGAACAACCGCAGTGAAAACGTAGCATCTGAACTTCTGGTAAGATGTCCAAACCCATATCTCCAAGTAGTTCCTCAAACATTTGCTCCAAAGTTTTACCCGATCGCAGCAATGGCGTAAAACCAGATAATGAAGCAACTCTACTCTCCAACTTCGCAATTAGTTCCTCATCATTAGCTGCCTTCGGCATAACTTGTAGCATTAAACCGCCAGAAGCTTGCACACCTTCAGCCCCAACAAATACCCCCAAAACCAAGGCTGAAGGAGTTTGTTCTGATGTCACAAGGTAATGGCTGATATCATCCCCAATTTCCCCAGATACAAGCTCTACGGTACTAGAATATGGATAGCCATAGCCGACATCTCGAACCACGTAGAGATAGCCTTCGCCGATCGCACCACCAACATCAAGTTTACCCAAAGCATTTGGGGGAAGTTCTACATCAGGATTTTCTACATAGCCCCGCACGGTTCCATCCACTCCAGCATCAACCATCAGCCCACCCAAAGGGCCATCGCCTTTAATACGAATATTGACTCTGGAGTTTTGGGTTTTCATACTAGAAGCTAATAGCAACCCTGCTGACATAGTACGACCGAGAGCAGCAGTAGCAACATAAGAGAGTTTATGTCGCCTTCTAGCTTCTTCCGTCAGGCGGGTAGCGATCGCCCCTACAGCCCTAATTCCGCCCTCTGCGGCTGTAGCACGAATTAATTGATCTGCCATGAAAATCTTGCAGTTTGCTTTAAGTTAATACTTTGATATTTTAAAAGATTAGCTTCATCACCTGACTTCAAAATCTTGGGCACGATAGATTGGAGGGGATAGTTACAAGGCTAAATCTCTATCCCCAACTCAACAGCTAAACTAAGGATTTCCCTTGAGGATTTATGAAATTTGAGAATATCTATCAATTTTTTCAAGACCCACCTCCCGTGTATCTGAACAAGGAACTAGCAGTTTGCTATATTCTCTCGGTTTTGTTGCGCGGAGATTCCTACGGAACAGAGCTCATCGGGCAACTAGAGAAGGAATTCCCCATCTATCGACTTTCTGACACAGTTCTCTACAGTGCTCTTAAGTTCCTTGAAGATGAAAGAGTAATCACAGGTTACTGGAAAAAAGTAGAAGGACGCGGGCGGCCCAGACGGATGTATCAAATTTTTCCAGAGTGGCGACATCAATCTCAAGAATTGGCTCGGCTGTGGCATGGGTACACTGGCTCAGATCGTGGAAATAGTCTATCTCAACACCAATATCGGGACTTGGAAGCTGGCCAGAAGGGTCGATCGCAGTAGCCAAAATACCTAGATTTTTAGAAGTGGTTAAGAAAAGTGTCAAATATCGGCGCGATTTGTCCCGCTTTCGATCGCGCCAGCTTAATTTCACGATCGACTAAGCCGCTACTTAACCTAAATCATGTAAATTTACGTAAAGTAAAAGGAGAATATTTTGATTACAGAAACTGCTGCCTGATGGATACTACTGTTCTTTCTTCGACTTTTTTGCTGACTCTGCTGTTAGCTGTGGGTTTATTTTTCTTCATCAAAGCTTCAGTTAAAGATCGCACAGAACAAGTTAAACTGGTTTCCGAACAAACTCCCGATGCTCTTTCTACTAAGTTGCAAGAGTATTTTTCCCGCAGAGCTTACCATATTGCTGCTGTGGATGGCGATCGCGATCGAGTGACTTTTGAAGGCTTTGTACGTCCTAGTTGGTTCCTGGCAATCTTTCTCACTCTGTTAAGTGCGGTTGGTTTACTCTGTATGTCTCTGGTTTTATCAATGCTGGTTCCTGCTAGTAGCGGAATTTTCCTGGCATTAGTGCTGTTATCGCCCCTGACTGGTCTATTTTATTGGAAAAAAGCTGGACGCTCTGAACAAGTAGCTCTTAAACTTGAAGGAGTTACTTGGGAAGGAAGCTCAAATCTAAGTTTAATTACTGTCAGAGCACACCGCGATGAGTTAGCAGCTATGCAGAAAGCTTTAAATTTGAAGACTGCGGATTAAAGTTAAGCTTTATTCCTGCCGCCTCAGATAATCCGGGTATTTACGATAGCTAAAGATTTTGCTCTCGAAATCTAGCTAACAGTTCCTCACGGGATAATAGCACCAGCAAGGGAGTAAATTCTTCTGGCGACAAAGCTAGTAATGGCTCAATAATTGCTGACAATTCCTCATCTAATGAGCCAAATCTAACGCGCAATAAATTTTCGACAATGAGGCGTTTAGTGCGCTGTTCGCCGCGCTGTTCGCCGCGCTGTTCGCCGCGCTGTTCGCCTTGTCGTTCCACTTCTGCCAATCGTTCTTGAAAAAGAGGTCGTAATCGCATAACTAACTCCCTATCTTCTATTGCTAAACTTTGATTAAAGCCTAAGTTTTCTTGCAATTGATAAAACAATTCTAGCGCATTTGTGCGGAGTGGGCTATCCGCTGGTAATGCTTCTAGTTCGTCAATTGCCTGTTTTTGTGCTGTGCCTCTACCTAAAATTCTCAGCCACAGGGTTTCTGGAGTTCTAGGCAATTGATGGATGGCGATAATTCCTGTTCTCAAATATTCTGGCATGAAGTACACGCCAGAGTCCCAATCTGCTTTCAGGGTAGCACCGAAACTTGATAATAATTGTGCTGATGCTGTGGGGGTAAGTATCCACAACTTCGGTAATTCTGTATCAGATAAATTGCGTGAGTTGCGATTGGCTTCTCTTTGCAATTCGCCTCTTACTTCTAGCAATTTTAACAGACAATCACAGATTTCTGGGGGTGTGGCCGGATTTATGGCTTTAAGACCTTTGATTCTTTACGAGAAAAGTTATTAGCTTGCTTACTTAAATAAGCCGTGCTTATCACCACAGGTACGGGAGAGCCAAAGACGTAAACCTTTGATTTTATTGGGTTTTCTTTCTTCCTTCTTCCTTCGGCTGTAATTTTGAGTGCCAACTGTTTAGATAGGCGATCGCACCTGACAACTTAAGTCCAACGGAAAATTCGCTTGCTAATCAGTCAGCACTCAAAAAAACTTCCCAAAAATCCAACGCTTCATCCCCAAGAAACCCTCCAAGAGACAAAGGTTAGAATTAACACTTTTAGCTCAACTAAGTTCGAGTTGTCATTCCCACAGCAGTTTTTTCTGAAGCTGATTCCAGCATCATTTTTAAGCTAGGGAATAGAAAATGATTCTCTTCGACGTATTGCGCCCCGAAAAGACCTTTTTCTGCCCAAAAGTATCGATCTGTGGTATGCTCGTTTCTTTTGACCAACAGCAAGGCGGGGGGAACAATGCCCTCAGCATGAATGAACTTGCGGGCGGCCGTAACTGGTTTATCTTCACCGCTTTCAATGCTATATTGAGGCACGCACTCAAGAATTCGTCGTCCTTCTTGTCTGCGGCGGCTTTTGCGCTTGCGTCTCCTGGCCAATTTCTTTACCTCCTCTGTGAACAGACGGGTGTAGTTATAGCTACCAAATCCGAGGGAAGTATATCTTTTCTAGTTCTAAATTTCAAGTTTTTTTAATATATCGATACAATCTTAATTTTTGGCAAAGGTGTGTTAGGGAAAAATGTGTGGCTGATTTTGGGTAGAATCTAGGCTTTGTAAGCTTTTCAGCTTAAAAATGCTGGTTGGCTCGATCGCGATCGCGACTGAGCGATTCTTAAAAATTGGCGCAAACATCTTTAAAGTTGTTAATTTTAGATTAGATATCTTAACTCTACCATGTTAATGCCTGTCAGTTCTGAATTTGTGGCAATTTGCCGATCGCAGGTGGGGCTAATCGCCAATTTTGGCGCTAGTTTCAGTGTGGTGTATCTCACGGAGGAATTAGCATCGGGGGATTCAGCGAAGCTAATCCCCATTGTTGCTTATCCTGAAACCTCTGTGGAGTGGGAAGAAAATCAGGGATTAACGGTTTGGAGACAAGAAATGGAGGCGGTTTATCGAGCGCCTCGGTTGTTGGCTCCTGAAATGCCGATGAAGTCGGTAGAAACAAGGCCTGCGATCGCGAAGCACTCGACTGAGGATTTTGAGAGTGAATCAAGTCAACAGGAAAGTGAGGAAGCGGCTTGGCAGCAGTCTCAAGTTGTGCTACCTTTGCTACACGATGGAACTGTAATGGGTTTGCTGGTAAGTGCTCGTAAGGATCGGCCTTGGAATGAGCGAGAGGAAGCTCAAATGCAGCGGATTGCTCATAGTTTAGCGATCGCCTGTGTTTTGGATCAACGATCGCAGTGGATGAAACAACAAGTGGCTCAACAGCAACAGGCGCAGGTTAATCAATATGATGCCATGCACAATTTGTTACATCAATTTAAGAGTCCATTAACAGCTTTGCGGACTTTTGGTAAGTTGTTAATGAGGCGGTTGTTGATGGAAGATAAAAATCGAGAAGTAGCTGTGAGTATTGTGCGGGAAAGCGATCGCTTACAAGAATTATTACAACAAATCGATCGAACTGTGGATATTGGCGAGGCGAGTTTAATTCTGCCGGTAAGTAAAGAGGAAATAGGTAAAAAAGAGGAGAATCGGAGGGCTTTACCGATGGAAATTTCCCAGTCGGCGGCGGTGCAATTATTACCTGCGGCTAATTTTTTAGAACCTTGTTTGGTTGGGGAAGTTTTGGAGCCGTTGTTAGTTTCTGCTACTGCGATCGCAGAGGAAAGACAGTTAAAATTACAAGCAGAAATTCCGGTTAATTTGCCCCCTGTGCAAGCTAATCCTAAAGCTTTACGGGAAGTTTTGAGCAATTTAATTGACAATGCTTTGAAATACACTCCGGCGGGGAAAAATATTTATATTAAAGTCAAAACAGAAAAAAGAAGGAATAGTAAGCCAGAATTGTCTAAGCTTAATTTACCCTTAATTGGCATTGGCATTAGCGATACTGGTTCAGGAATTACGCCACAAGATTTAGAGCATTTATTTGAGCGTCATTACCGGGGAGAGAAGGCGCAGACTGAGATTCCTGGTACGGGATTGGGTTTAGCGATCGCCCAAGATTTGGTTAAGCAAATGCAGGGAGAAGTTGAAGTGTTTTCTCCGGCAAAACCGGACTGGATTCCTGTCAGAAATACCAAGAAAAATCTGAACAATGGAACTACATTTATCGTTTGGTTACAACAAGTATGATATGAAAAGAATTAGTAGGCATTAAAATTACCTCTAAATGTGCAATAATTCGATATTATCACCAACTCCCTAATATGATAGAACCAAAAACCGTAACCTACCGCACAGAAAGCGATTCAATGGGTGACAAACAAATCCCATCTACCGTATATTATGGCATCCAAACTCTCCGGGCTGTCGAAAATTTCCCCATTAGTGGCATCAAACCTTTGCCAACTTATATTGATGCCTGTATTTTGATTAAGAAAGCGACGGCGATCGCTAATGGTGAATTAGGCTGTATTCCCCAAGAAATTAGTCAAGCAATTGTACAAGCAGCCGAAGAAATCTTAGCAGGTAAATTTCGCGATCAATTCGTAGTAGATATTTACCAAGCTGGCGCGGGAACTTCTCACCACATGAACGTTAATGAAGTCCTAGCAAATCGCGCTTTAGAAATTTTAGGCGATGAAAAAGGTAACTACAAACGAATTAGTCCTAACGATCATGTTAACTATGGTCAATCGACTAATGATGTAATTCCCACTGCGATTCGGATCGGTGGACTTTTAGCTTTAGAAAGAACACTTTTCCCGGCTTTATCTAATGCGATCGCGGCTCTTGATAACAAAGCCGAACAATTTAAAGATATTGTCAAATCTGGTCGAACTCACCTCCAAGATGCCGTACCCATTCGATTAGGTGAAACCTTCCGCGCTTGGGCACAAATTCTCACAGAACATTACAACAGAATTGAAATTGCTGCCGGTGACTTGACATTATTAGGATTAGGTGGTAGCGCCGCCGGTACGGGATTGAATACTCACCCACAATATCGCGATCGCGCCGCTAAAATTCTCTCCCAATTAATCGACAAACCTCTTAAACCCGCACCACATTTAATGGCCGCCATGCAGAGTATGGCCCCCTTTGTCAATGTATCTGGCGCTATCCGCAATTTAGCCCAAGATTGTGTTAAGATATCCCACGATTTACGATTGATGGATTCAGGACCAAAAACCGGTTTCAAAGAAATTCAATTGCCCCCCGTACAGCCGGGATCGTCAATTATGCCCGGTAAATATAATCCAGTGATGGCAGAAATGGCATCAATGGTATGCTTTCAAGTAATGGGTTATGATAGCGCGATCGCCATTGCCGCCCAAGCGGGACAATTAGAATTAAATGTAATGATGCCCCTCATTGCTTATAATTTGATTCAAAGTATCGAAATTTTAGGCAACACCATCAACGCCCTCAGTAAAAAATGTCTGGAGGGAATAGAAGCCAAAAGCGATCGCTGTCTCGCCTATGCTGAAGGTAGTTTAGCTTTAGTTACCGCCCTCAACCCCGATATCGGTTATCTTAACGCCGCCGCCGTAGCCAAAGAATCCTTAGAAACTGGCAAATCTCTACGGCAAATTGTCCTAGAACGTGGTTTAATGAGTGCAGAAGACTTGGCAAAAGTTCTCGATTTAGATAAAATGAGCGCTATGCCAGAATAGAGAATGGTTAGTTGTTGTTTGTTATTTGTTAGTTGTTAGTTGTTATTTGTTAGTTGTTAGTTGTTAACTAACCAAACTCAAATACAGCAAATAATTAACGATTTAGGGGCGAAGCATTCGGGTGATAAATCACCTACTAAAAACTAATATTTTATATCCTAATGCTTCGCTATGTCAAGGTTTGAGAACTAACAAATAACAACTAACAACCAACAAATAACCAATAACAAATAACCAATAACAAAATTATGAGAAGTTCCTTTGCTACCCAAGCCCAAGCTAATACAACACAAGTGACCTTTTATTTTGATAATGGTCAATCAGAAACATTTAATATCTCCGTTCCCGCCGCCACCTTCAGTCAGCAATTACCTCAATTTTTAGCCCAACCTGTGTTAACATTCCATCTAACCGATCAAACAGTTGTCATCTACACAGCCAAGGTAATAAAAGTAGAGGTAAAACCCCCCATGCCTCAAATTCAAGGAGAGGGAACTTTTCCCAACTCTCAGCGAGTCACTGCAATGCAACGTGGGGCAGCTGGCAGATTCCCAGTTGAATAAAAGAATTTATGTTTGTAGTAAGCGCTTTAGCGCTCTTAGCGTTTACTACAAACATAATCATCAAGTTATTTAATTTTTATTCCTTACTTGAAAACTGCTATATCTCAATTAATGATCGCGGCGTATAAAAATTCGCCATTTATGAACTTTCTCATCATTTTAACCCTCATCGTCGGCTTACTGGTGATAGTAGAAATTAGTCTCCGGGTATTATTTGGCTTTGGCAATCCCTTGGTTTATATTCCCGATTCCGACTGCGGTTATTTATTAGCACCTAACCAAACTGTAAGACGATTTGGCAATCGCATCGAGATTAACCAATATTCTATGCGTAGTCCCGCGATCGCACCAATTCCTCCAACCTCAACTCTACGAATATTACTATTAGGAGATTCCATTGCTAATGGCGGTTGGTGGACCAATCAACCAGATACAATATCAGAAATCATCGCCCGACTCTTAAGGCAAAAAAACCATTCTAATGTTGAAGTTCTCAATGCTTCTGCTAATTCTTGGGGACCGCAAAATGAGTTAGCTTATTTACAAAAATTTGGTCACTTTGGCGCTCAGATTCTGGTATTGCTAATTAATACCGATGATTTATTTGCCAAAATTCCTAGTTCTTTAGTAGTTGGGCGCGATCGCAATTATCCAGACCGCAAACCCCCTTCCGCCATCATAGAATTATGTAGCCGTCATCTTTTCCCAGTTGCCAAATTTCCCGAAATAGAAACACAAACAAGTAAAAGAGGAGATATCGTCGGCGACAACTTAGAAGCTATTGGAAAAATTCAAACAATAGCCACATCAGCGAATGCTCAGTTTGTCTTAGCCATGACACCATTATTAAGAGAAATCAGCGATCGCAGTCCCCGTGATTATGAAATCCAAGCCAGAAACCGCCTCACCGAATTTACCCAAACTGAGCAAATAATTTACCTCGATTTTCTCCCCATTTTTAACTCAATACAACAACCAACAAATTTATACCGAGACAATATTCATCTAAGTCCCCAAGGCAATCAACTTGTCAGTGAAACTATCAGTTTGTTAACAGTTAACAGTTAACAGTTAACCGCTGAAGGATTCAAATTGTAATCTGAATCTGACAAAGACCAAGCTTTACCATCGAGAGCCATCTGCTCAATTACACTCGCTAAACGCAGAGCTTTCAAAGCCTGTTCTCCCCCAACAGAAGGCTGATTTCCACCTCGCACGCAATTGACAAAATGCTCCAATTCTGCGTGAAGTGGTTCAATATTGCTAGTATAAACCTTCTCAATTAACCCATCTTGACGGTAAAGCACCTGACCATAATCTGTCACATAATTGGCAGTTGTTTGCCGATGAATCAAGATTTCATTATTGAGAAAATCAGCCTCAGTTAGCGAATTTTTGCAATGGGCCGCAATGGAACGTAACTTACGATGCGTTACCTTACTTGCAGTTAGTGTTGCCACAATCCCATTCGCAAAATTCAAAGTAGCTGTTACATAATCTAAATAGCCAGAGTCAGAAGCACGACTACCACTAGCACTGAGTTTCACCACAGGAGCGCCCGCCAATTCCAACAACAAATCAATGTCATGGATCATCAAATCCAAAACCACCGATACATCATTAGCCCGCTGAGAATAGGGACTCATACGATGAGCCTCCAAAGCCAGTAACTCTTCAGTCTTCAGCACCTTACTGAGTTCCTGAAAAGCCGGATTAAAGCGTTCAATATGACCAACTTGCAAAATCCTGTGGGATTCAGCAGCCGCATTTACCAGAGATTCAGCCTCCGAAATGCTGGCAGCTATTGGTTTTTCAATTAAGACATGAACTCCTGCTTGGAGACAAGTCATCCCCACAGCGTGGTGCAAACGAGTCGGGACCGCGACGCAAACTGCGTCCACGTGGCCGAGCAAATCTCGATAGTCCTCAAAAAAGCGGACTCGGTACTTGCTGGCAACATCAATCCCGCGATCGACATTAATATCTGAAATACCTACAAGTTCAACATCTTTTAGCAAGCTGAGAACTCGCGTGTGATGTTGACCCATGTTGCCAACGCCAATGACCCCAATGCGGAGGGGTTCAGGTTGACCTCTTTGAGCAAAAACGTTATATCCCACTGACATCCTATCTAGCACTCCTGGATTCTCCTCCACCACAGGAATTAACCTGAATTAGCATCCCTTAGCCACTGAAATCCATCAAGATACTACCACAGTCAATCTATATGTGAAGAATTTCTAAGCTAAGTAACTTTCCTCCATCTGGGGGTGGTTGTACTAATCCCATCTCACAGCTTTGGGAATCTACAGAATTTAAAATCGCAAATCTTAAAGCAGTTTCCTGATTAGTTCGGGGATTGTCCGTATCAACAAGTATCAGACATAGAGACGGACACTACCCACCATGAAAACTACAGCAACCATTATTTTCTTCACCTTATTCGGCATCGGCTTCGCCGCTAATGCTCAAGCGATCGAGTACAACTCAATAGCTGACTTCCAATCTAGCGCGGCTCAACAGATGCTTTCAGCACAAACCCAACAAAAAGGCGAACGAGCTCCTGAAAGAGGGAGCGGCCGTAAGGATTTTGTCGATCCCAATGTTTACAGCTATCCTGCTGACAAGTTTTGATGGGACTCGGCCTGTCTTGCTCCATAACTCAAGATTTTCAATATTCTGCGGTTAATGATTTTTAGGAGATTGTTTTGTGCCTGAGTAACTCTACCATAAAAAATCCGAACCGCCAAGCCCTAGAAATATAGGTGTTTGGTGGTTTTGTATATTGAAATACTCTTAATCATTCTCAAGGAATAGAGAAAATTGCTTGGCTCTGGGTTAAATGACCCTTAATTATAAAATTCTCCTATTTATCCCAAAATAGGAGATGATTCTTCTATGGTTGAACTATAATGGACTAAGTAAAATATTAATCAAATATGTGGGTAAACCCTGAGTGCATAGGGTGCAACAATCTACTTGAATTCGCCAATAAATCGCACTTTTTGGTGCGATCGCCTCTACGCCAATACCCCAAAGGCATCAGGGAGATTAACAGGCGTAAGCACTAGGGTTGCTAGAGGCGTAAGCAACAATCGGCAGCACCTAGTACGGCGTATTCGCAACAGTTAACGGAGGATGATAGTATGCCTCCAAGTTTGGCTATTTCGGGGATTGTGATGAGTAATGATTCTTTGGATCTGATCAAGAGCCTCAGCCCTAGTGCAATGGATCAGATTATGCTTTATCTGGCCTTTAGTGCTATGAGGACAAGTGGGCACAGACATGGGGCGTTTCTGGATGCCGCTGCGACTGCGGCTAAATGTGCCATTTATACGACTTATATTGAGCAGGATGAAAATCTGCGAATGACTGGACACTTACATCACATTGAACCTAAACGGGTGAAGGTGATTGTTGAGGAGGTCCGGGAAGCTCTGACTAAGGGCAAATTATTGAAGATGCTTGGTTCTCAGGAGCCTCGCTATTTAATTCAGTTTCCGTATGTTTGGCTAGAACTGTATCCTTGGCAGCCTGGAAAAGCTAGGATTCCTGGCAATAATTTAACTGCTGAGGAAAAGCGATATCTTGAAGGTAAGCTTCCTGCTAATTTGCCTGATGCTCAGTTGATCAATTCTTTTCAGTTTATGGAGTTGATTGAGTTTTTGCATAGGCGATCGCAAGAAAATTTATCCCCCGATCGGCGGATGCCTTTAAGTGAAGCTTTGGCGGAACACATTAAACGCCGCTTAATTTATTCTGGTACTGTAACTAGAATTGATTCTCCTTGGGGGATGCCTTTCTATGCTCTCACTCGCTCTACTTATGCTACGGCAGAACAGGAAGAGAGAACTTTTATTATGGTGGAGGATACTGCACGATACTTTAAGTTGATGCAGGATTGGGCAGAAAAACAACCGAAGGTAATGCGAATTTTGGAGGAGTTGGATATCCCTCCTGAACGACTTGAGCAAGCTCTTGAGGAGTTGGATGAGGTGATCCGCCAGTGGGCTGATCGCTATCATAAAAGAGGTGAGCCAACTATGGTTTTACAAATGGTTTTTGGACCGAAACAGGAGTAGTTTCTTAATACTTAGTTGGGGATAAAAAAGAGTCAGAATTTTTTCTGACTCTTTTTTGGTAAGGTAATTGTTAATTGACAGGACTGATTTCACTTTAGACTGGAGTGTCAACCTCCTATGTCAATTCTCAGCTATTATATGTTCTGAAGCTTTCTTTAATCTGAGAACCATGCTGCTTAAATCCACCACCCGGCATATTCGCATCTACACCGCTACCCTCGAAAACACGGAATTCGTACCCAGCGAAGACTCTCTCACCCTCGATATCGATCCAGATAATGAACTTAACTGGAATACCGAAAGCATCAATCAGATTTATCGCAAATTTGATGATCTCGTAGAAAGCTATAACGGTGAAGACTTAACCGAATATAACCTGCGGCGGATCGGTTCCGAATTAGAACATTTAGTGCGATCGCTCCTTCAACAAGGCAAAATCAGCTATAACCTCAATAGCCGAGTCCTCAACTACAGCATGGGATTACCCCAAGTTGACTCCCAGATCAGCGTCTAGTAGATCATGCCGGAAAATTAATTGCAGATGTCGCCGCCTCCCCTGTCTCCGGCGGGGGAGGCGTAAAATTATCATCAATTTCTGATAAATCTTTCTCCGGGCTAAAATCATGCAAGCCGCTACCGCATTCATCCTTTTCCCCAGAACTTTGAGTTTGATGGCGATGTAAAAAATGCTTCATTGCTACCTTACGGTTAGCCATAAAGCGACCCCAAGAACCAGGAAAAAACTGATCTAAGGTTTCCACGATCGCCCAAACCTCAAGATTCATCATCTTATAATACAAACCATGAGAATGCTGAAGCGTAGTCAGTAATTCATCAACCTCTACACTGGGGAGAAAATTTGGATCGGGTAGCTTTTTGGATGAAGGGCTGGAGTCGGTAATAGGCATAGATAGTACCTTTTTCAATCCCTATTTCATTCGATAGAGTATATTAGTTTCGTTTCAATAGACAATTTAGAGTGGAACAGATGATTCCCACTCTCGCGATTCCCGTTAAATCATGGTATTTTTCGATTTCCGTAGATGCGATCGCGACTAAGCCAAGCTTTTTAATTATTTATACTCGCTAGGTCTTAATTCCCTGTATTTTAAATCATACCCAGTCCGTGCCAAAATTTATCAAGCAGGCGATCGCCATAGCAACAGTACGGGAAAAAGAGCAGAATTTGACTAAAATAGTTCAGTTGGGCACTTTCAATCTTAATGTTGTCTGATTGAGCGTGTCAAGCTGGCGCAAAAAGCCTTTTTAGATAAGATTGAGTAATTTATTTGATTATGTAGCTACCCCCTATGCAAAATGCTCTACCAAAACACTACCTGTGGGCTGTGGGTGAAGGAATTAAAGCTTGTCGGCAAGGAGATATGATAGCGGGTCGCTACTTGCTCAAACGCGACCGAATTTTGATCGATACTCAACCGGAAAAGTTGCCGGAAATGCCGGAAGATATTCCGGTGTTTGTCACGGCTTATCTGAGGCTGTTTCCCCATCGGCTGCACATACCTGAAGTCTATGGAGTGATTTCGCGCAATGTGAGTAAACTTGGCTCGGATATCTGGTTACTGGAAAACAGCCCTCTATCCAGAAACGGGGAAGCCTTAATGTTAGAATTGGCAAGTGCCTGGCCAAATGCTACACCCATGCGCCAACTCAATTGGTTATGGCAAATAGCCCAACTCTGGCAACCCTGTAGCTCTTTGGGAGTTGCTTCTACTCTGCTCAATCCTCACTTGCTGCGAGTCGAAGGTCCGTTAGTGCGGGTTTTAGAATTGCAGCCGGATCAAAAAGCCCCAAGTCTTGCCCAGTTGGGTCAATTATGGCAGCAATGGGCGGGGAAATCTCATCGGCCGATCGCGAATTTTTTACAGCAACTAAGTCGGCAAATGACGAGCGGCCAACTGCAAACGGCCGAACAATTAATTAGTCAATTAGATCAAGCTTTAGTAATATGTGGGCGAGAGCTTCAACGGACAATTCACATCGCTACTGGGACTCACACTGGACCGACTCGCTCTCACAATGAGGACTCTTGCTATCCTCCTGGTGATACTGCGATCGCGGTATCCCCAGGACCGGAGGCCTGCGCTATAGTTTGTGACGGAATTGGCGGACAAGATGGCGGCGAAGTGGCATCTTTACTCGCTGTTTCGACACTTCGCGATCGCGTTAAACAAATACTACAGCCTCCGATCCCCGATCAATTTAGTCTCACGACCAAATTAGAACGCTCCGCCTGTCTTGCTAACGATGCGATCGCTGGGCGCAACGACACCGAACGTCGCCAGCATCGCCAGCGTATGGGCACTACTCTGGTTATGGCGATCGCTCATCTTCACGAACTCTACATCACCCACGTTGGCGACAGCCGCGCCTACTGGATTACCCGCCACAGTTGTCGCCAAATTACCCTTGACGATGACGTAGCCTGTCGCGAAGTCCGGCTCGGTTACGCCCTCTACCGCGACGCTTTGCAACAAGTAGCTGCTGGAGCCCTCGTCCAAGCTTTAGGTATCACTTCTTCAGCTACTCTGCACCCAACTGTACAACGTTTTCCCCTAGATGAAGACTGCATTTTTCTCCTATGTTCCGATGGTTTAAGCGATAAAGATCGGATTGAAGAATATTGGGAAACAGAAATTCTCCCCATTTTAGATGGCGCTACCAATGTTGCTAATGCGAAGGATCGATTAATTGAAATTGCCAATACCAGAAATGGTCACGATAATGTAACTGTCGCCCTTCTCTACTGTCAAGTCACCCCAAAAGCTGAGGGAAATACTCTTACAGAAATATCAATTCCACCCTTAGATGTTGCTTCTTATTATACTCACGAAAATGATGATACAGTTCCTAATCTTAGCATCCAAAATGCAGGTGCGGATTCCACGATCAGAACCCAGTATTTCCCTCGTCCTCAAACTCCAAGCCCAGTACCTTATTTAGTAGGTATTTTCTTGCTTTTGCTTTTAGGGGGATTGCCTTTAATTTATAGTTTTAATCCTCAATTTAAGCGGGTTGTCGATCGCTGGTTTCGAGAAATCTTAGGAGATAAACCAGTCACTGAAGAAGTTATTCCGCCATCGCCAAATCCAACTAATCCTGATGCTAAAAATCCTGATGCTAAAAATCCTGATGCTAAAAATCCTGATGCTACAACATCGTTTGAAATAGGAAACTTGATTAAAGTGATTGCCGATACTGAAGACAGTGGCAAAGGGTTAGAATTAATGAATGTTTTGAATAAAGCAGAGATTAAAGGTCAAGTAGTGAATGATAGTATTTTGCGGGTGATGGAAACTAAAACTATTGAGCAGGAAACTTGGGTGAAGGTAAAAATTTGCTCTATTCCTAGCTCTAGTAGCTCTAAGAAACCCCAGGAAAATATTAAAAATTCATCCACGTCTTCTCAAGGTTCTATTAAGAAATCGACCTTGCAAAATCAAGGAAATTCTCAGGCTGAAGCATTTAATCTGTCAATGGGACAAACAGGCTTTATTAAAGCATCGAAGCTAAAATCTCGAATTGAAACTAATCCAATTTTGAGTGCAGAGGAAAAAACCAGATGTAAAAATTAACGATTAACGGTTAACTGTTAACTGTTAACCGTTAACCGTTAACTGTTAACAATTAGGGAATTTTGCCGGAAATTTCAGCGAGTTTAGTCACCATTTGATTAACAGATTTTTCAATGGCGGCACTCAACAGAGCCTCATCATTATTGCCTTCGCTGGAATTACCGCTAATGCCTCTGACGGAGATGCTAGTGCTACCTTGATCTGCTTCTCCTACGGCTTTGGCGGCTGCGAGAATATCGCCGGTGCTGGTGCTGATTAGTCGTACATCAATTTGGACGATCGCTTTGGTTTTAGAAGAGCTTCCACCTACTCCCAAAAATCCGCCGCCACCGCCGGATTGTTTGCTGATGTCAAAGCGGGTGATAGTGCCAATGAGTACGGCATCTACTTTTAACTCTTTGCCAATTTCGACTGCTGTGGCGACATCAATGGAGCCCGATCGGTTTTGTTGTCTGAGAGTTTGCTCTAGTTTGCTGCGATCGACTACTGTGTAAGTGCCATTATTTACCAGTTCGTTAATTAGCATTTCGCTAATGCCTTTGGCTGCTCCTACGCCTCTGTAGGAGTTGTAATAGTTATTGGTAGTTCCGTAATCAAAGTCCATGACTACGAGGCGTTTTTTCTGGCCAGCTTGAGCTACTCTGATGGATGGTTCGCTGGCGGCGGGTGTGAGGGTTGCTGGTAGGGATGCAGCGGTTAGCAGTAGTGCGGCGATGGAAATTCGCAGAAACCGCTGTAAATGCAATATTCAGCCTGCTGCCAACCCCTGGAGGATGATATAGATACAGTAGGATATTATAAGATGGGCTACTAATAGGTAAAAGTCTTAATTTATGAATATGAAACGTAAACCTAAATCTGTTAATACCAGTTTCGGCGCTGATGAACTTTGGGATGAGCGGTTATCGGACTCTCCGACATCCCGTAATCCTGGTTCCCGGCGTTCTGTTTCTGGGGCTAAATCTCTTGTGAGTTATACATCTTTAGGAATTTTAGCTGCTGTTTTTATCCTGGGAATTGGCATTGGTATTGCTTTTAGTTCAACTGCTACAATTAGCCCGCAAAATGTGGCTTCCCGGGAATTTATCGATCAAAGTGCTCCTAATGCTGAACTTTGCGTTCAGTTTGGGGCTAGTGCTATGGTTACGGATATGCGGGTTTATGTTACGCTTAATCCTTTTAATGTCTATGTTTCTCAGCCGGTGATGACTCCAGGATGCGTGCTAAGAAGTAATAACTGGGCAATTTTGGAACAAAGAAGGCTGGTAACTTCAGACCAAGTGCGGGAATGTAAGAACCGGATGAATACTTTTGGTTTTACTGGTACTTTGGAGGGTAAGCCTGATATTAATTGTATTTACCAAAATGATGGTGCGAAAAATCTATTCCTGAATCAACCGGGGGCTGTTGGACCTGGACCTGATACGGATAAGTTTTAAATAGGGTAATTAAAATGAGTGCAGATTTTATGAATCAATCACAAATCTGCACTCATTTATTTTTTGATAGGACTTGTACCAATTCTTAAAGCATCGAGGAATTGGTATTACGCAAAAAACCCGGTTTCTGACCAAAATCATCGCTTTTTTCGAGAAATATTGATACAGAAACCGGGTTTTTGACTCCCCGTGCGTAAGTCCTGTTTGATTAACTTTTTGATACCCCCAGGGGAATTCGAATCCCCGTCGCATCCGTGAAAGGGATGTGTCCTAGGCCTCTAGACGATGGGGGCGTGTGTTTCACACCTTTATTAACTTAACGTATCTTTCTGAGTTTGTCAACTACTTTGGCAAAATATTTTTTTATTGGTTCCAAGGTTGTTGGCAGTAGGCTTTGAGGATGCGGGTGCAGTTGGCGATCGCGCCTAAATGGGCTATTTCAAAGCCGTGAGTGTTTTGGGTGGGGAAGGCGAGGCAAGCAGCCCGGGCTACGTGACCAAATTTCATGGCGATGGAGGCATCGCTACCAAATCCGGCGATCGCGGCTAACTGGACTTTTACACCGGCAGATGTGGCGGCTTGGCGCAATTCTTTATTTAAACCTTCATCATAAATCCCGTAGCCGTCTTGAGAAAGTAAAACGGGTTTTTCGCCGTCTTCAATGGGATATTCTGGGGCTAAGGGACAAATTTCTAAGGCAATTAAGGCATCTAATTCTTGTCTTTGAGTGAAATATAATGCTCCGATCGCGCCGATTTCTTCTTTGGTTGAGGCAACTAGATAAACATTAACTGGTGGTTGTTGTAAGGATTCAGCTAAGTCGAGTAAAATCGCTATTGAAGCTTTGTTATCTAAGGTATAACTGGCAATATGATTTTTTAATCTAATTGGATGTTTGCGATGTTTTCCTATTACCATGCGGGTTCCTGGTCGAATGCCAGCGGCTTCTAATTCTTCTTGAGTACATTTAGTTTCAATCCAAGCATTTTCCCATTTTAAAGCAGTATCTTCTTGGTGAGATTTTTGTGGTGATTCGTGGGAAACATGGCGGGAGCCAAAGCTAAGAATGCCGCTAATTGTTTGATTGTCTCCTAATAAATCAATTACGCCTTCACCGTAAACCCAAGGGAATGCGCCGCCAAGTTTACGAACTTCGACGCGGCCATTTGAGGCGACGGTTTTGACGATCGCGCCGATTTCGTCTTTGTGGGCAGTAATGGCGATCGAATGTTGAGTATCGCGGCCGGGAATTAGGGCGATCGCATTTCCGGCACTATCTAGCCAGGCTTTTACGCCAATGCAGGCAAATCTATCTAACAACCAGCGATCGATTTCTGATTCTGCACCGCTGGGGGAGTGCTGCATAACTAATTCTTGAATTGTCGCAAACAGGCGATCGTATTCTTCCATTTTTATTATCTCCTATTAATATCAAGATTAAACTAATCTGGTATAATCAAATGATATTTTAATTTAGCATTAAACAAGTGACTACACCTAACAAAATTTTCTCCGTAGATGCGCTATCAGTCCGAGTCTTGGAAAATGCCGCAGAATTAGCGCGCGATGGGGCGCAATTTGCTCACACTTATTTACAGGAAACTATTGCTGAAAAAGACAGGGCTGTAGTAATTTTAGCAACGGGACAATCGCAGATTAAATTTTTAGATGAGTTAATTGCTTTGGGTGGGATAGATTGGTCTAAAATTACTTTTTTTCATCTCGATGAATATTTAGGAATTGCGGCTAATCACGCTGCTAGTTTTCGTCATTATATGCGCGAGAAGGTAGAAAATAGGGTGCATCCTGGCGTGTTTCACTATATCGAAGGAGATGCGGCGCAACCAATTGAGGAATGCGATCGCTATAGTCAACTTTTGCAGGCACAACCGATTGATTTATGTTGTCTTGGTTTGGGAGAAAATGGGCATTTAGCTTTTAACGATCCTTCGGTGGCTGATTTTCGCGATCGTCACATTGTTAAATTAGTTAAACTAGAGTTAGCTACTCGCCAACAACAAGTAAATCAAGGTCTTTTTTCCCATTTAGAAGCAGTACCGCAGTATGCTTTTACTGTTACTTTACCATTACTTAGTAAGGCTAGAAAAATTATCTGTCTTGCGCCGGAAAAACGTAAGGCGGCGGCAGTGAAAGCAATGCTTTTAGGGTCTATTACTCCCACGCTTCCGGCTTCATTTTTGCGGATGCAAACTCAAGCTACTTTATTCTTAGATAAAGATGCGGCTAGTAGTCTTTAAGGGGAGTTAATTCCAATGTTATTGGGTTTCCACTGAACTGATTTCACCTCCATCTATTTCTCTGCCGATTTCAAGACTTCAAAACTGAGGCGAATTTCCAAGCGTTTTTTCTCTTCTAATATTTCTTGAATTGTCACAATCTGAATTTTATCACAACTTTGACTCATATATCTACTTTGATAAATTCCCGCTGTCTTAGCTGTTTTAATCATTTCTTTGGTAGGTTCTTTTAAGGTAATAAAAATACCAATAGCTGCTTGTTCGAGGGTAATAGTTCCTTGCAAGTCGCGGATGTCTCCGGCTTTCACATTCCCGGACTTAACTTGCAGAATAATCTTTTCAGGTTCATCTTTATCACCCTGAAAGTAAACAATACCATCTATGCCCCGATCGGCACCTTTTTTGGCGTTAATAGTTGCCCGATTATTAGTGTAGGTAAGCACGGTCCATTTTTCAAATTCTTTGCGCGTGCGATCGTCTTTTTTATTAGCCAGGGTAATTACAGATTCCATATCTTCAGGAATACCATTTAATTTAATTTCGTCAATTATACTTTTACCAAAAGCATTTTCAAGGCGTTTAAGAGTTAAACTAATACTTTGATAAGTAAGATCGATACTAATCCAATAACGGTTAAGGTGCTGAGATACAGCAACGGTAGTACCACCACCGCAGTAAGCATCTAAAACTATATCACCTTCATTGCTACTAACTTTGATAATCCGTTCTAACAATGCTTCCGGTTTTTGTGTAGGATAGCCAAGACGTTCCCGATCGTCTCGATTTAGTGTTTCAATATCAATCCAGTAATCTTCAGCGATTTTGCCTTCATCTAAATAGTATCTATAAACTTTTTGAGTTTTTTTATCCATCTTTTCTTGATACTGTCTTCCGTCTGAGTCTATCCCTACTTTCATGTGAGAATTAGCTTTTCTAGGAATAGCAGCAGCTTGTTGATTAAAAGTATGTGTATCCCTGTTGCTTTTGGTATAAAATAAAATTACATCATGCTTTTTACCAAACTTATTTTTACTTTTGCCACCTATTGAGTAACACCAGATAATTTCATTCTGAAAGTCTCCCTCTTGAGTACAAAAAATTGCATCTAAAATTAACTTTAAATAATGGCTGGCTGTGGGGTCACAATGTAGATAAAAGCTACCAGTAGGCTTTAAGACTCTATGAATCTCGACTACTCGTAAGGTGATATGAATTAAATATGCTAATAAACTGCCTTTGCTTAAGACTTTAGTTAAACCTGCGATTAAATCAATACTTTGTGATGTAAATTTACCTTGGTAATTTTCCAAGATTTCAGCTAAACCTTGATTAGCATAATCATCCCAGGTCCAAGTGTCGATAAAAGCTTGTGCTTGCGCTTGGTCTTCCTTGCCAATGTTGTTGTAAATTTGGTTATAATTCCGCTTCGAGTTAAAAGGCGGATCGATGTAGCATAAATCTACCGATTCATCTTTAATGTGTCTGCGTAAGACTTCGAGATTGTCACCGTAGAATAGTTGGTTTACCATTTTTGTCTATCTCTGGGTCATTAATTATGCTCTCAATAGTGAAGTCAGTACCATGTAATTTATTTTTACGAGGCGTAAGATTTCACTATGTCAAGCGGCTGTTGGAATAGGCAAATTGTACTTTTAGAAAGCGATCGCCTTTGCGCGATCGTTAAGAAAGTTCTAATGTGTATTTCAGCGCTTGGTCTAAAAGTAAAAGGTAATCAGTAGAAAGACTCCCTAACAGATGCTGCAAACGCTCTCGATCTATAACCACAATCTGATAGCACAGCGCTACCGAGTCTTGAGCTAAACCGCCAACTCCTGCGGGTATTATAATTGTTCCTGGCACTTGGGCGCGGCGCACATTACTTGTTAGAGGAACTACTACTACAGTACGAGTAAAGTTTTCTAGATTGCCCCGTTGTACAATAATTACAGGTCGAATGCCCGCTTGTTCTGAACCCCGACTCGGATTTAAGTCAGCCCGATAAATATCTCCCCGACTCATGCTTCGTCCTCTCGCTGAAGCATTGGAAGATAATCAGTAAGAGTGGCTTCTGCTAGGGCAATGTCTTCATCTGCAAACTCGGCTTTGAATGCAGCAGCTTCTTCCTCAGAGAGAGCATCCCATTTTTTTGCGAGTTCTTGTTGGCAGAGAGATACAGCGAAGTTTAGCAATTGTTTTTGTCTATTTTCTGGCAGTTGGGCAAACACTTGCAGAAGTCGCTCCTCAATTGATTCTATGGTTTCTAGACTCATGGGTGTTGGTATTACTAATTCCTGTCCTAGTTTAAGTTTACCATGATTTGTACCTAGTTAAAAATTTAGATATTCAATCAAGTTTAAATATCTAGAAAATATTTGCTATTAAAGCTTAACAATGATTATAACTGCTAAGCTATTGTAACTGCTTCTTGCCGAATAGCAGGGCGATCGAATTTGGTGGGAATCCGTAGCATACTTCCAGGTAAAGTTGCTAAGGCAACTGTGTTGTCAAGCATATCAAAAAATTCGACACTATAACCTGTTTCTAATCCGGCGACTTCATGGCATTCTACAACTGTGCCGATATCACCAACCTGGAGATTTTCTTCAGGCACATTGCTTAAGAGTATGACATCTGTATAGAGCAGAAAATCCATAATTCCTTCTTGTTAGCTTTACGGCACAACTCTTCTTTATCTGTGTATTTGACAAAAGTGATTAATATACTATATACTAATATTAAATGAAGAGGTGCCCCGAACTGCACGGGGAGGTATGGCGCGGTTGAAATCCCGTGCGCCTATCATAGACAAGGTGCCCCGAACTGCACGGGGAGTTATGGTACGGTTGAGATACCGTGCGCCTGTCTAAAATTTTATTCAATATTATATAGCGCTTTTCAAGCAAGTGACATAAGCCCCTAGAAATCAACAACTAGCCATTAGCAATTAGCCTTTAACAATTAGCCATGACCACAAAAACTCCTCCACAATTCCAAGACCACTTCGACATCATCGTAGTCGGTGCTGGACACTCAGGCTGCGAAGCCGCCCTCGCCGCCGCCCGCCTCAATTGTCGCACCCTATTACTAACTTTAAATCTCGATAAAATTGCCTGGCAACCTTGCAATCCTGCCGTCGGTGGTCCCGCTAAAACTCAACTGACAAATGAAGTGGATGCTCTAGGTGGAGAAATCGGCAAAATGGCCGATCGCACGTACTTACAAAAACGCATTCTTAACTCCTCGCGCGGCCCCGCAGTTTGGGCATTACGCGCTCAAACAGACAAGCGCGAATACGCCGCTGTAATGAAGAATATTGTCGAAAATCAAGACAATTTAAGCATTCGCGAAAGCATGGTGACAGACTTAGTTTTGGGTGCTAATGATGAAATTATTGGTGTGGAAACTTATTTCGGTGTCGCCTTCGGTTGTAAAGCCGTAATTCTCACCACTGGCACATTTTTAGGTGGCATTATTTGGGTAGGAAATAAATCAATGCCGGCGGGACGTGCTGGTGAATTTGCCGCCGTTGGTTTGACGGAAACTCTCAATAAATTAGGCTTTGAAACGGGAAGATTAAAGACAGGAACTCCCGCCAGAGTTGATAAGCGATCGCTCAATTACACTAACTTAGAACCCCAACCCGGTGATGCCGATGTTCGCTGGTTTAGCTTCGATCCAGATGTGTGGATAGAACGGGAACAAATGCCTTGCTATCTGACTCGAACAACTCCAGAAACCCATCAATTAATTAGAGAAAATTTACACCTTTCTCCCGTTTACGGCGGCTGGGTAGATGCGAAGGGACCGCGTTATTGTCCGAGTATTGAAGATAAAATTGTCCGCTTTGCAGATAAAGATAGTCATCAGATATTTATTGAACCAGAAGGCCGCGATATTCCTGAGTTATATATTCAGGGATTTTCTACTGGTTTACCAGAAAATTTGCAGTTGCAAATGTTGCGGACTCTTCCCGGTTTAGAAAATTGCGTGATGTTGCGGCCAGCTTATGCGGTGGAATACGATTATTTACCCGCAACTCAGTGTTTTCCTAATTTAATGACTAAGAAAATTGAGGGGTTATTTTGTGCTGGCCAAGTTAACGGTACAACTGGTTATGAAGAAGCAGCAGCCCAGGGAATTGTGGCCGGAATTAATGCTGCTAGATTTGTCAATCATCAAGAAATGATTGTCTTTCCCCGCGAGCACAGTTACCTGGGTACGCTAATTGATGATTTGTGTACGAAAGACTTACGGGAACCTTATCGAATGCTCACTTCTCGGTCAGAATATCGGTTATTATTACGTTCGGATAATGCCGATCAACGTCTCACGCCTTTGGGCCGAGAAATTGGTTTAATTGATAACCGCCGTTGGGAGTTATTTCAACGGAAACAAGCTAATATTGTAGCAGAAAAGGAACGACTTTACTCGACGCGGGTGAAGGAAGGCGATGAGGTAGGAAAGGCAATTTTTGCCGATTTGCAACAAACAATTAAAGGCTCGATTACTTTGGCTGATTTGTTACGCCGTCCCGGTTTCCACTATGGGGATTTGGAACGCTATAATTTGGCTAATTCTAGTTTGGAATTGGCGGAGAAGGAAGGGGCAGAAATTGATATTAAATATTCTGGCTACTTGCAACGTCAACAACATCAAATTGACCAAGTTAGCAAACACGAACATCGTCAATTACCGCCAGATTTGGATTATATGACCATTGAAACTCTCTCGAAGGAGTCGCGGGAAAAGTTGGCGAAAGTGAAGCCATTAACTATTGGTCAAGCGGCGAGAATTGGGGGGGTGAATCCGGCGGATGTGACGGCTTTGTTGATTTATTTGGAGATGCGATCGCGTATTTTGTCAGCAGAATTAAGCCAACAGACAGCTAGTGCAGTAAAATGATGCGCTACAAACATGGCTTTTTAGTTTATTTTATAGTTGGTCAAATCCGAATATGGTGACAACAATTGGTGTTCGAGAAACGATTAAAAGTTTGAACGATTTACAGGCTAAGTTTAATTTAACTCAGACTGAAGATGATAACTTTTTTACCGAATGGTATGAAGATTTACCCGAAATTACCGAAACAGAAAAAACGGCTTTAGAGCGCATTAAACAGCGTTATAATTATCATCGTTTATCCTCACAGTTACTAGAAGGAACAATTAATTTAGTGGTAGTTTCTCCTTTATTAGAAGTAGCAGGTTTTTTAGATCCACCTTTTAGAATTAAGTCACCTGAATCAGTAGAGTTGATTATTGAAGACCCAGATCAAACTGTTATCAAGGGACTAATAGATGTTTTAGTGGTGCAGGAAAATTTATGGATATTAGTCATAGAATCAAAACGTACCAGTATTCCTGTCATTGCCGCGTTACCGCAAATTTTAGCTTATATGATGGCTAATTCTAGCAAGGATAAAGTAACTTTTGGTATGGCAACTAATGGGGATAGTTTTGTTTTTATTAAACTCACTCATCAGGGAATAGCACAATATGATGTGTCGCGGGAATTTTCCCTATTTCCTCGACGACATGAGTTGTCTGAAGTGCTACGAATTTTAAAGAAATTGGGACATTCTAGTTTGTAGTCGATATTCATCTCCAACAAAAGCATCAGCCGAACTTTGTGGCGATCGCACTCGATCGAACTCACGTTACAATAAAGTTGAAGTTTAAAAAAGGCAATAAATGAGGTGATTGTACAATGGATAAGCTAGAACAATATCGTCAGTCGATTCAAGCATTATTAACGGAATATGCAGCAACTCCAATCTCCAATGGCGCGATCGAATCCCAAATAATTTTTGATATAGATTCGAGATCATTATCAAGTGACAAATGTTGGTTGGGATGGGCATCGGCGGGTGTATGGATGCGTGATACATTTGGATATTAAGGATGGCAAAATTTGGTTGCAGCAGAATACAACGGAGATGCGAGTCGCGCACGAATTGGTGGCAATGGGTGTGGCAAAGGAGGATATTATCTTGGGATTTCAAGCGCCCTATGTTCGGGAGTGGACTGGCTTTGGGGTGGGTTAAAAATGAGAAATTCATAGAATTTTTAGCGGCGGCGATCGCACTCAATTACTCACCAGCCGCAAATACCTCTTCTGCCCGCAAATTTAAGTCTGGAAATATTGGCGAAATCAAACAGTCACTTCCCCGAAATTGTTGTCTTTGATAAACTCCTTCAACTAACTGATAAACTGTAATCACAGGCTGTTTCAGCGAACCAATATAACGCTTACCTCCCAGCCCTAAATAATCGGCAATCCAATACTCAGGAATGCCTAAAGCTTCATAATCTTCCACTTTCCGAGCATAGTCATTTTGCCAATTCGTACTAACAACTTCAACCACTAATTTAACAGAGTTACCAAGTGTAATTACTGGCTCATTTTTCCACAATGGCTCATTCGCTAAAGCCGTGCGATCGAGAATTGCAATATCCGGCCGAAAAGCTGAATTAGCGCCCAAAGGTTTAATCAAGCATTTCATGGGAATAAACCAAGGCAAATTAAGTAAATCGATCGCCACATTAAGTTTACGATTAATTAACCCTGTTACCTGTTCGTGGGGGCCGGTAGGTTCCAAATCGATTAATTCTCCATCAATTAACTCGTAGCGGACATCATCTAAATAGTTAGCAATGAATTGATCAAAGCTTAGGACACCTGTATCGATCGCGGAAACCATAGATATTTGTCCTTTACCCGTTTGGTTCAATTATATTATATCGGTGGTGTCGCGCACATCCGCCAAGGGTTGAAACCGAATGAAAATCCGAGATAATGACAGCCGGAATCAAAGAAACCGGGTTTTTTCCCATCTCTTGACCTCTAAAGAAATATCTCGCCAAAAACCCGGTTTCTGGCCACCCACCAATTATGCTAAAATAAATCTCATTGATATTAATCGGAGGTTGTCATGCTGAGTATAGAATTGGACAAGGAAACGGAAGCTTATTTAGTAGAAATTTTGGGTAGGGAGAAAACTACTAGCGATGAATTGATTAAACGCTTAGTTAAAGATCGTTGGCTGAGTTTACAACCGCGTCAAACTATTGTCGAAAGACTGGGGGGACATCCCGAACATTTGCTAGAAGATGCGCCGCCTGATTTATCAGATCGGGCTAATCGGAAAAAGGCGATCGAAACTTATTTGCAGAAAAGACATCCTGAATATCATCCCCAATGACTTATCATCCCGTAATTATTGTAGATAGTGGAGTTCTAGTAGCTTACTACAGTGTCAAAGATAGCTATCATCAACAGGCGCGAGTTTTCTTTGAAAGATGTACAAGTAATCTGATAACTACCACTGGTTGTGTTACTGAAGTGATGTGGCTTTTAAGTCCTAATTGGCGAATACAGAATAAGTTTTTACAGGGAGTTGCCAGGGGAGTTTTTGAATCTATCCCATTGCTTCCTGAAGATTTTTCGCGGATTACTGAACTAAATGAACGGTATGCAGATTTGCCGGGAGATTTTGCTGATTTGTCTTTAATTGCTATTTCTGAACGGCTGAATATTCCGGCAATTGCTACTTTAGATAATGATTTTGATGTTTATCGACGTTATCGAAATCAACCTTTTGAACGGGTGTTTTTACCTGAAGATTAAAAATGAATGACAGCCGGAATCAAAGAAACCGGGTTTTTTTCCAAATCTTTGCAATGTAACGAAATATCTCGCAAAAACCCGGTTTCTGGCCACCCACCAATGATGCTAAAATAAATCTTAGTGCTATTCTCTACCCCCCTCGCCATCATGGATGAAACTCGCGCCCAAGTTTATCTACAATTGCTTAACGCGCTTATGCTAAAATTTAATCACCAGAAATTAAGGTAAGAGGGGAAAGCACAGGAGCGAAGGAAAGTGAGCGATTTTTCAGATGAGGAGATTTATCGAGAGATTGGTGCGATCGTCAGCGAGTACGATATTCTTAAATGTGACGAGTGTGCCAAAGCCGTGTTAAAATGGCTGGCAGAAAATAGAATTGCGGGTAAATTACTCAGACTAAAAACAAGGTTTGATGATGAAGACTTTATCTTGAGCGAACGTATGCTCCAAAAAGGATTGGGTGAATCAATCACAGAAAACGGTACTCACTACGGTGTTGAAGTTCGAGGACGAGTGTTTGATAATCTGTCAGCACAAGGAATGTTTAGGACCGAGTGGGTGAAGGATTTTTCCTGTCCTAGCGATGAATTTGTTGTGGAAGAGCTAGAAAACTTTGACTAGGAGATTTTTATGAGCGGACTTTTTGAAATTCTGGAGAAAATTAAAGCCAAGCCAGGAATGTATATCGGACGTGCTTCTGCGACGGATCTTTTTATGTTTATAGTCGGTTATAGAACAGCAAGACGCGAGTTGGGAGTTGAACCCACAGAAAAGGAAATGGAATTTTATGGAGACTTTCAACCCTGGTTGCAAAAGCGATATCAAGTATCAACATCAGGTTCATGGGCAAGAATAATTGAGTTTTATACTAACAATGAAGAACGAGCATTTTATCGTTTTTATGAGTTGCTTGATGAGTTTTTGCAGCGAGATAGCCATTCAGAAGTAGAGCAAGTTAAGGAAAAAGTCGGTAATCTAATAACTGGATAGTCAATATAAGTTAGAATTGGTAGATGCAGAATTTCTGGGTGTCAAGATTATTGGCGAGTAATTATGGAGGAAAATAAACGATGAATTTAGAACAAGCTGTTTTAGATAAGTTGCGGGAATTACCCCCGGATAAGCAGCAAGAAGTTTTAGATTTTGCTGAGTTTCTTCAACAAAAAAGTCTGACTAAAAAACCTCTAAAAAGTGTCAAAGGAATGTGGGCTGACTTAAAAGTAGATATTACGGAAGAAGACATTAAGCTAAGAGGGGAACGCACAGGAGAGGAAGATATTGAGGATAATTATGAACGTTATGGATTGTACTTTTCCGAACCAATTGGTTATATACTAAAGGCAGACGGTAATCGGATACCACTAAATTACGGTGAAATAAAGATTAAAAAAACTACAGGTAAATATCATGTCATACCTCGCACAAAACCCCGCACAAGCTACTGAAATCAGTCAAGAATCAGAACAAGAGATTGAGTGGGAGTTTGCGGAAATCTGGGCGGATACTCTGATATCTCCTCCTTATATTTTGATGTTAGTTAAGGAGAAGTCAGGGAAATTTTGCATCCATAACCCGGCACAAAATTATCAAGTTATTTTCACCAGTGACAATTATGATGATGCTAAAATGTGGCTTTTAGAGGATGAATATGAGCGTTTGAATAGTCGCATTTTACAAGATTATTAATATTGCCCAAGCTACAATCAAAGAAACCAAAGAAACCGGGTTTTTTTCCAAATCTTTGCAATGTAACGAAGTATCTCGCCAAAAACCCGGTTTCTGGCCACTCACCAATTATGCTAAAATAAATCTCACTGTGATTCTCTACCCCCCTCGCCATCATGGATGAAACTCGCGCCCAAGCTTACCTCAATCTGATTCAACAACTCCTCAGTTGCCCCAACGGTGAGGAACCGCAGATTTTACAGGATAATTTAGAATTGGTGGATGCAGAATTTCTGCAAGTGTGCGAGATAATAGCAGATCGCATGGCAGGGGAAGGCCAGGAAAATGCGGCGGATTTTTTAAGGAATTTGGCCACTCAGTTAGGGCAATTCTTGGGTATTGAAGATGGGGATAATTCTGAGAGTGAAAATCCGCGAGAGTATTTAGAGTTTTTACAAGAATTATTGCAAGCAGAACAAGAAAGCAATAGCGATGTTAAAGTAATTTACCCCATTCTCCGACA
The DNA here is from genome assembly GCA_001698425.1 of Oscillatoriales cyanobacterium USR001. Taxonomy (GTDB): domain Bacteria; phylum Cyanobacteriota; class Cyanobacteriia; order Cyanobacteriales; family Microcoleaceae; genus Kamptonema. Next base: position 212,529 of record MBRE01000041.1, read on the forward strand.
ACGGCAACATCTCCTCAATTACCATTTCTCAGAAATTTTACAGCTAGTGGCAGAGAATTTAATTGATGAACATCCAGAAGCAATTGAGTCAATTGTTGGCATTATTGAAAATTTGAGTATTGATATTAGTAACTTTCCTCTGGGAAATAGAGCGAATAATATTGAAATTGCGATCGCAGGTTATCAAATCGTTTTAAGTCATCGGGAAACGGGAAGCGAAAAATGGGCGCAAACTCAAAATAATCTGGCAGTTGCCTACTCTGACAAAATCACCGGCAACCGAGCCGAGAATATCGATCGGGCGATCGCTTGTTATCAATTGG
>MBRE01000042.1 GCA_001698425.1 Oscillatoriales cyanobacterium USR001
TAAGAGTTGATGCTGACCTACGTTATCTCTATACAGGTGAAAACTCCTGAACAAATTATTGAATATTATCAGGCGCGTTTTCAAATTGAATTTATTTTCCGTGATGCCAAACAATTTACGGGCTTATCTGATTGTCAATCTCCTCATCCCCAACGACTTGATTTTCATTTTAATGCCAGTTTAACTTCTCTTAACTTAGCCAAATATCAGGCTTATAATTGTCACTTATCAAGCCAGCCCTTTGTGTTTTCGATGGCTTCTTATAAACGCCTGCAACAGAGAGCGGCATCTGCTTTCTACCTTTATTGATAAGTTAGATTTAGACCCAAATTTGATTTTAAATCACCCCAACTTTCCTGAACTCCTGTCCTATGGTACTCTGGCCGCTTAAAAACTGTCCGGAGTATTGATCCCTGTTATTGCTGATAATACCAGCCTCGACCAACTATTTCAAGTAGCCCTCAACAAATTAAATACTACTAATAGCTTCAATTCCCAATGGTTGCCCAATGAAAAAGAACTTTCCGAAGCTTTGCTAACTCGTGGCCAACTAGAACAACGCGGCGATACAGACAATAATTCCCCATTTCAAGGTCAGCAAATTATTCAAATTGCTGTCAAAGTCCTCAAAGCCAATAACCCCAGTAATTTTGCACAACAATTAAACTGGCTAAGGCGAATTGACCCCCTCTTTTCCTAATCTCCTATCCACTATCAAATCACAAGAATTGACCCTAATTACTGTAGGGGCGGGTTCGCCAAGATATTTGATAAGTATCGACAAGTTATATAAACCCGCCCCGCCCCTATAATTCCCATACAACCAGATTTGATATGAGATCCTATAAACCCGCCCCAACCCAGAATATCATCGTTAATTTTCCACCGCCCCCAACTCTAAAAGTGTAGCCCTTGTTGCCTCCAATAAACCCGTCGCCCCAGTAATATTCATCCCCTCATAAGGCTTAGGAATTGGCAGCGTTTTCAAACATTCCCACGTTTTAGTATCCCATAACTTAATCGTTTCATCCGCACTCCCACTAGCCACCATTGACCCATCCGCACTAAAATCAACCGCATAAACCCAATTATTATGTCCTGCCAAAACCGCCAAACATTCATAAGTAGTAACATCCCAAACCCGAACCGTCCCATCGCCACTGCTACTCACTAAAATAGTCCCTTCAGGATTAAAAGCAACGGCATTCACCCAATTACTATGCCCTGACAAAACAGCACAGCATTGATAAGTATTCACATTCCACAAACGCACCAAATTATCAATACTGGCAGTTGCTAAAAATCGCCCATCGGGACTAAAAGCAATTGACTGAATCGGTCGAGAATTTTCCTGTAAAATTGCCAGCAATTCACCCGTGCCAACATTATACAACTTCACCACTCCATTAAACAAACCACTCGCTAAAATCTCTCCATTATTACTAAAAGCAACTGCATTCACTCGCTCATTATTCTCTGGAAAAATTGCCAAACACTTCCCTTTACTTACATCCCATAATCTGACACAAGAATCACGACCACTACTCGCTAAAATTTCCCCAGAGTTGATATTAGGATTAAACGCCACCGATTGCACTCGATAATGATCCGCTTGCCATGTCATTAAGCACTTACCAGTTGCCACATTCCACACCTTCACCGTACCGTCACCACTCCCACTAAAAAGCACTTTTCCATCAGAACTAAATGCCACTGAAAAGATAGTATCTGTATGTCCTGATAAAGTTGCCAAACACTTGCCAGTATTAACATCCCATAACCGGACAAGGCGATCGCTGCTACCAGTTGCCAGCAGTTGACCTTGGGAACTAAATGCTAACGCACGAATCCAAGTTGTGTATCCCTGTAAAGTAATAATTGCACGGCTGTTTTCTACTTCTTGAAGATTCCATAATTTGACACTATAATCAACACCACCGCTGGCTAAAACTCTCTCTCGCGGACTAAAAGCAACTGAACGTACCCAATTTTTATGTCCCTCTAAATAGGCAACGCTACGGCAGTTTTCAACATCGCTGATGTCCCATACTCTCACTATTTTATCATAGCCAGCACTAACTAAAAGTTCCCCATCAAAACTAAAAGCAACCGTTAAAACGAGATTATTATGCCCTGGCAAAGTCGCTTGGCATTGGCGAGTTGCCACATTCCATAACTTCACTAAACCATCCCCACTGCTGCTTGCCAAAAAATCTCCACTCGGACTAAAGGCAACGCTATAAACTGACTTTTCATGTCCCTGCAAAATACCAATACACTCTCCACATCCCACATCCCATAAGCGGATTTCATTATCTCGACTACCACTGGCTAAAATGCCTCGAAAACTAAAGGCAACTGAATGAACACAATCCCTGTGTCCCTGCAACGTTTGTCTGCATTCACCAGTTGCAATCTCCCATAATTTTATGGTTCCATCGCTACTACCACTCGCTATAAATTTGCCGTCAATACTAAAGGCAACTGCATTAATCCAATCCGCGTGTCCCTGCAAAGTTTTCAAGCATTCTCCTGTGCTAATATCCCACAGTTGTACACTTCCTTCAATGCCACCACTAGCTAAAATTTCACCGTTAGGACTAAAGGCAATTGACCGCCGCAAATATTGACCTTCTCCTTCAAAGGTAAAAACTTTTTGACCGTCTTTGACTTGCCAAAGGTGAATTTTTCCGGTATAATCTGCTGTAGCTAAAACTTGACCGTCTGAGCTAAATGCTACTGAAAAAATACTACCCCAAGTGCTTCGCTAAAAATAGAGTTTTCTAAATGACTATGGGCGAAGTTAACTTGATGTAAATTGGTATCTCTGAGAAAAGCTTGCCAAACAGTGAGATTAGCAAAATTATATCCGGTTAAATCGCATTGCAAATAGACGAGGAAATTGAGAATATTTCCCGCAGCATAGCCAGATTGGGAAGCTGAATTTTGCTGTAATTGTGATAAGATATGTTTGAGTTGCTGTTCAACTCCCGATAAGTTGCCAAAAGTCGTTAATAAGTTGTCAGTAATTGGTTTAACGATGAAACGAGTTTGCGCGGCTCGAATGTAGTCTTTAGTAGTGGCTTTCATTAAAGCAAAGCTGTTAAAAAGTGCAATTTCTCCCCCAGTAACTTCTCGGCAAATTTGCTCAATTAATCGTTCTGTCATATATTCCATAACAACGGGTTGCAGAGTGAAATTACCATCACTTTTTTCAATTAATGAACGGTGAACTAAACACTTTAAAGCTGTTAGTAATGTTGGTTGTGCAACAGGTAGGAGTAAATTTGCTTGTAAAATTTGTGTAGAAACTGGCTCTCTTTCTATTGCCAACCAGTACATAATCTGCTTTTCTAAATCAGATAAGGGATTAATTTGTTCATCCAATAGAACACGAATATCGTCAAAGGCAATGGTTTTTTGCTTGAGAAATTCCTCAATATTGCCATCAAATAAATCTTTAATCGTGGCAGCAACAATTTTTAAGATTAAGGGGTTGCCACCACAGCGATCGCTCAATTCTTTAGTGTGATTTACAGCCGCAGAAAGCGATAACCCTTTGAGTCTTAAAATGGCTTGCCCCTCGATAGTTGTTAAACCTTTTAAGGGCAAAGAATGGACGGGTAAAGTTTCACCTTCGAGGGCTGCTAATTCTCTCGGTTTATCGCGACTGGTGAGGATAAGGCAACTGCGATGGGGGGTTTCTCCGACTCGCTTGAAAAGTTCGCCGTAGCCTTCATAATTGTCACGATATCCGCCACCACTGCTGTGCAAAATTGACTCGATATTATCCAAAATAATCAGACATTGAGAGGTTCGCAAACACTCCATTAATCGCGATAGTTGCGCCTCAAAAGTTGCTGGAAAATCTGCTTTTTGCTCTTGATGAGATAGGAATTTAATTAATGTTGCTAAGGTTTCCGAGACAGGCGGGGCGTTGCGGAGACTGCGCCAAATAACGTACTCGAAGCGATCGCTAATTTGTTGGGCCAGACGCACTGATAATGCGGTTTTGCCAATGCCACCCATGCCTAATAAAGCGACTAAGCCAGCATTATCTTGGACGATCCACCGCTCTAGGGTAGCACGTTCGGTGTCGCGCCCGCGAAAAGAGGAGACATCGGGAGCATCACCCCAGTCGTGGCGTTTGTGAGTGAGATGTGACGGCGTGGGGATACTTTGTGAGATGCCTTCGATGTCTGCGATCGCTTGCCAGTCAAGTCCCAGTTTTTCGCAAATTTCTACGAAGTTGAGGTAGTCAACGGGTTTGCCGTTGAGGAAGTTACTGACGGTGGGGCGAGAGAGTCCTAATTCTGTGGCAAATGCCTGTTGACTGGGGAAACCAGCGCGTTTGATGGCAGTTTTGACTTGTTTGATGAATAGGGGAGCGAGTTTGAGCGATCGCGACATAGCGGAACTCCCTGGAAGTGGTGGTTTGAGAGGGCTAATCAGAAGTTTTACACAAGTTTGATACATTTTTGACGATCGCGATCGTTTCTTTGGCGGGAACTAATTCACGCCCATTTGAGAATGAGGTTGTTGAGGTGAAAGCAGCCAATTAATGTTGCTAAATGCCTCAAGCTATTGAGTTTTTAGGTGAGTCAGGAATGTTTTTTAGTAATGACAAACCGGAACTATTTTCGGAAGCGATCGAGGGAGTTGTTGAGGAAACAATTTCTTCGCTACAGCCGGGGAGAGTTCGGTGTTTTGGGAGTTATTGGCCTGCACAACTTTATAAAGTTGAGTGCCAAGTGACTCTGATTCCTGAGCAAACTGTCTGCATTGTTGGTCGCGTAGGAATTACGTTGCTGGTGATGCCTAGATAGAGGTTTTTACGTTTTGGAAGCTAAGGTTGGTACCGCCTCGCTTCTCCCTTAATTAAACAATTGAATTGAAAGGAGAATCGAGTTATGAATTGGAAAAATTTGTTTGTGTCGCTGCTGTTCATTGTGGGAATGGAAGGGGTTGTTTTGGCAGCGGTTCAGCAGCACAATACTGGGGTTCAAGTGGCAAAAGCTAAGAAGTGTCCGAGTGAAGATGGTAACTTTCCTTGCACTCCATAAGTTTAGTTGAATTTGTGTTAGGGAGAGCGATCGTGTTTCTGAAATAGGAGCGCGATCGCCCCTCAAACCCTAACTAACTCTCCATTTAAAATATTCAAACAAGCTGGACTTTCATCCATAAAATTGAGGTATAATTTTTCTCCTTCAATAGTAGTCTGAGTAATAATATCTTTGCCGTACCTCCAGATTTCTTTACCCAACTCAGTGATGGCAGTTATATCAACTTCTTGAACAATTAACACGATTCCCTGATTTTTGAGGGGCAAGAAATAATAAAATAGAGAATTTAATTTAATTCTAAAAGCGATTTGTCGATTTTTCAAGTTCACTCCTACTACTTCCTTGTTGTAGCCAAACATAATCATATCCAACTCTGGATTTATTAATAAATTCGGTTTTAAGCCATGCCCTTCTGAACAAATGCCAATGCCGAAATAATGCAGTCCTGATGTTTGGGGACGCACAATAGCCGCATAAAATTTCTGCTCATAATCATCCTCTTCATTGAGTAATATACTTCCTAAATCGCATTGACTTAAAGAGTAAATTAGCTCTTTTTTAGTTGACCATTCTTGTAATTCTATAACATTTTCAGTGAATGTAATAAACATTTTAGTTGCCTCCAGATTTTAGAAAAATTGTTATAAGTTTGTTGTTTTGCCAAACCGTTTCCATTCTGAGAGCGCCTCTTTTTCCCATCAAGAGAGCATCTTTGACAATTCGACCATCTAGTTGAGTTCTAATGATGTTGGTCGAGTCATAGAAAGCAGCTTCGATCTGGCTTACCATGTAATCCCGGTTTTCTATTGTATCATAAATTCCTATACATTCTAGGAGTCGGAGCATTTCTCTGCTTCTGAGAATGTTATCTGGATTATCAGTTGCTTGTCCAAAAATATAGGAAAGCTTTTGAACAATTTTAGCTTGACGATGGGCTTGACGGATATCGGTAATAATAAAAGCGAGAACAATCAATGTTAGATCGGCAAGCAAAAGAGCTAGTTGAAATTTTGCTTTGAGTGTTGTTATAGTTATCTCTCCATACTTATGTATTTCTGGTCTAGTTTAGATTATAGCCCGTCTATCTATTTTAAACTTATCCACATCCTGTTACTCAGAAATTTAGCTAATAAATTCGTTATACAACTTCAAAAATTCTTCTGGCGTAAAAGGGTTTTCACCAACACTAAGATTACCAATCCATCGCTCCAAGTATGATTTCCAACGGATTACTCTTGCCTGATCATTATCATCTTCTGGTTCGTAATTATTCAATTGATTTATAGCAAACTTAAATTCATCAATTGCTCCTTTATAGTTTCCCGTTAGTACCATAGCTATGCCCATCCCAAATTGAGCATAATCTTCATCTATAGTATTTCGGGTTACATCTCTCAAGATATTCCTTTGTTTTTCTTGCTCTTTGAGTGGACGGTCCCAAGCGGATTTACTCACTTGAATAAATTCTAACTCCAGAGTAGATAGAGGCACACTTCCCACATAACTCTTTGCTGCATCGAGCTTTGAACCTTGCCACAGGAAAGCCAAGTCTTCAATCTTGCCATTATTCTCCCACTCTTTGGCTGCTTTCTCAATATTCCGTTTAAGTTTAATCGCCTCTCTCTCCGCATTTACCCACTCGCGCAACTTATCCCAATGTCGAATCAACGCTTCATGGGCAATATCAACTACCGGCACCCCATTTTCATCACTGGTGACAATTAACCGGGCTTTTTCATCATTTAAAATCCCTATCACCTCTTCAACCATATCCTCTGAATATTCCCCCATTCCCAAAGTTTCTACTAATTGATATTTCATAACTTGGCGACGAGTATCCTCCGCATCTTCTCCCAACTGCGTTAACTCGATAAAAATCCATTTGGCTATCTCCTGTTGCGCTGTCGATAAGTTCTCAAAAACTTTATTAGCTTGTTCTTCTAGCGTTCCCTTTAAACCACCCAATTCGTTATAAGAATTAAGAGTAAGCTGATTAGATAATCCTGGTTTTCCTTGTTGCCATTGTTGATGCCACTGCTGCCAGAGTGCAGTAAGAGAAAATTGCAATAGTGGCAAACTACCCGCAGAATCTTTCACATCTACAATCATCTGGGTAACTAACCGACGTTCTACTTCTAAACCTACCAGCTTTGCTGGTTCACAAATCGCCTCATCTAACTCCTCAAAAGTCATCGGTGTAACTGTAACCAAATGCTTTTGAATCTTTTTTGCAAGTCCGGCATATTCCTGTTCGGCACACTTACCCAAGAAATCTGCCCGCATGGTAATAACAACACAAAGTTTATTTTCAGTGCTATCTAAGGCTCCTAATAAACACTCAAAAAACTGTTGACGTTCTGCCTCTTGTTTCGCAGTTCCTTGACACAAAGTAAACGCTTCTTCAAATTGGTCGATTACCAAAAATACCCGTTCTGCTTCAACATCTGCTACAAACTCTTGTAGTGCTATAACCCCATTTTGATTGAGTGCATCTTTAAGCCAACGTAAGGCAGTTTTATTGCCTTCGGCAAAAGCTTCTGCTAAAGTTTGCAGTGGATATTCTCCGGGTCGAATCACGGGCAAGATTTTCCATTGTTTGCTTTGTAAAAGTCGCTGTCCTAATTGCAATTGATAAAGCAATCCCGCCCTCAAAACAGAAGATTTACCGCTTCCCGAAGGGCCGAGAACTGCTAAAAGATTCCCTGTTCTTACTTTTTCAATTAACTCGCCAGTTAATGCCGTGCGACCGTAAAAATACTTAGGATCAGTCTCGTTAAAATCAAACGCTTGCAAACCTTTGTAGGGACAAATATCAGGTTGTCGCGTACTAACTGTTTCTTCTCGATCAATTTTTACTCCCTGGATGAGTTGAATTGCTCCGCCAGAATTGTTAAAAACTGGACGCTGGGGAAAGTTTCGCCAGTATTCATTAGTTTGTATTTGTTGGTTAACGAAATCTGCTAAAAAAAGGTTATCTATCCACTCGTTAACTCGACGCGGCTGCGGATCGAGTCCTTGTAAAAGAATGCTAGTTAGTACGCCATGTTTGCCAGTGCCGTAAGCAGTTTCCGAAGCACTACAGGCAGCAATAAAACAGCGATCTCGTACTTTGCCTGCATTTCCGGGATCGGCTTTATTTAATACGTCGATAAATTGGCCACTATGACAACAATCCAGCCAGATAATCTGCTGTTTCACATCACTTTCTAGTAAAATATCTCGCAGTGAATTTAAAGCTAAACCATATAATTCTTTTCTAGGACAAGCATCACTGGTAGCTAAAAATCCTTCTTTTAATCCGCGTGGTTTTCGCAAACCGTGTCCAGCAAAAAACAGCAAGGCTGTATCAGGACAATCTTTTTCTCCTATGGCGAACAGTTGGATGATTGCTTCTTCTAATACCTTGAGATTAACTTGTTCTTCACAATCTGGTTTAGGATTGACCTTGAATTTCTCATCAGAGATACCAGCCGGCAACCGACTCACCTTAAAACCGCCATAGGTTTCGAGTAGATACGCGATCGCCTCCGCATCAGAAGCCGGTCTTTCCAAATTTTTGATAAAAGGATATCGGTTAATCCCGACTACCAAGGCTTGTCGGTTCATGTATGATTAAAGCTACTCAGGCTGAAAGATATTGAAATCAAGCATACCTTAAATTATCCCCTAATGCAACACTTAAGACTTTTATAACCTAACTTCTTAATGTGCAAAACTTGAATACAACTAAAGTACACCTAATAAATTATTGTTATTTCATCTATTAATTTTTGTATAAATCTCAGCTACCGCTGATGAGTGTTTGAAAAATAGTAGAACAAACCTACTCTATGATTCAAACACTCGTAAAACCCAAGAATTTTCAATTAACTTCTCAACAAAACAATGCCCTACAACTCATCGAACAATTTCTCACAAGTTCTAAACGGGTATTCGGGCTATTTGGATATGCAGGCACGGGAAAATCCACCCTTGTCAACCTCGTCGCAGAACAATTAGTCAGCGCTGGAAAAAGAGTCGCTTTCACCGCTCCCACCAATAAAGCTGTAGGCGTATTGCGACGGATGGCTAATGAAAAAGGACTCATAGGAGTAGACTTTATGACCATCCACCAACTACTAGGATTAGCTCCAGTTAAACAGGGGCAAAATAAAATCCTCAAACAAGTTTCTCCTTCTTTCCTTCACCTGTACGACACCATCTTTCTCGATGAGTGCAGTATGGTGACAACAGAACTAAAGAAGCATTTAAACCCTTTTCCATTTGGGGCTTTAATAAAAAAAACGGAGCTTTCCTAGTCAGAGAAGAAACGCTGTTGAAATATGCCTTAAAAAAGTTCTCTTCTACTTTCCCTCAAGACCCCGACTGCTTTCGCATCCTTTGCTACACTAACGAGCGCGTTGCCTACTGGAATAGCAAAATCAGAGCTAAAATTTACGGTAAAAATGCTCCCAGATTTATGATTGGGGAGAGGTTAATCAGTAAAGCTCCTGTTATTGCTCCCGACGGCAAAACTGTCATCCTGTCCACATCAGCAGAAGTGGAAATTGCCGAATTTAAAGAGGATAGGTACTCTGGGTATAAAGCTTGGAATCTTCAGGTTAAAACCGATGCAGGCGACCTCCGCCAAATCTACATCCTCCACGAAAGTGACACTCGCCGATTCCAACAGGACAATGCTAGGTTACTGCAAAATGCTAAAAGCAATCCGAGTTTATGGAAGGCATGGTATAACCATTGTGAAATCTTTGCAGACATGAGAAATTGTTGGGCAATTACTGTGCATAATTCTCAAGGCTCTACTTTCACGGAGGTGGGGATTGACAGCATTGATATTGGCAGGAAAGTTGCTACTAAATTGTTGTATCTTGCTCAAGTTTTCCCCAGTCAAAAAGCTCAATTTGTCAAAGAATACCGCGACAGTATTCGAGCGCACAATCAGCTTATGTACGTGAGTTGTAGTCGTGCCAAACACCGGGTTTTTGTTACTAAGTAAGCCTAGTTTATATTGCAATAAGGTTCAGTTAAAGCTCTCCGACGAATATAATCTCACGATTTTATGGAAAATACAGGCATCTTTTAGAAGTCAGATTGTTCTTAACTGAACCCTATTGGTTTATTGGCTGAATGGCACTTTCAGAGCTAGAGGGCGACGGCTGGGGTTGGCTACGCCTACTCACTTGTGCCAGCGTGAGCACAATCGCACTTAAAATGTGCTATTTTTTTTATCACACTCAAGCCAATTGCTACCTATTACAAGGTTACAGCAAATTACACTAAAATGTACCACAACAATGGTAAATTAGAGAGGTAACAAGAAAAGATAATAGAGATAGCATCAGGTACTTCCTAAACTATTGTTAGAAGATGATGAAAAGGTTGACATCAACTCTAATATTGTCTCCGTTTGAAAGAGGCACGTTGTTGCGCTTTAGCGAAAATAGTGCAACAACGTACATCAGAAAATTCCTTAATTTTGGGCAGCTTTTCGTTTAGCATTTCCTCTTTGACGCGCTGCTTCAAAATTGTAATTATTTTCTGCTTCCAAACGAACAATAAATTCATCCAATTCAGCGATATTTCTATCCATGCGCTGTACTACTTCACGCAAACGGGTAACAGAACGTGCCCTAGTTTCAGCATCGGGAATTCTGGGTTGATTAGTCATGGTAAATTCCAGTTCCTCTTAATATCTTGGATACTTGCCTGTACTGCTTCTATAGTAGCATCAGCTTCGTTGATATATCTAGCTAGTAGTTCTAGGGTATCACGGGATGCTACAGGTCGCGCATCGTAAATTCGCCGCAAAATAACGTAAAATCTCGAATAATAAGAATCTGCCCTTTCCCGAATGCTTTGCAGTTCATCTAACTCAGGAATTGTTGCCTCCGTTTCCCCAAACTGTTCGAGTAATACAAATTCAACCGCCCTAGCTTCATCGATTTCTTCTAATAATTGTTGCTGTAAACTGAAGATAGTTTTTAGCGTTTCTGCTGGTAATCTTGCCATGTAGATAACCTGATTTTTGTAACCAAAATAGTATATCATTTCTGAATAGCTTTTTAATGTTTTAAAAAAGTTAGGTTCTCCTAGCTGAAATATGAGATTTTACTAAATTACTAAGCTATAAACATTACAATTTATTTCATTATTTATGCAAAAATTTGAATATGATTTCAAGTTAAATTAGCATGACTGTGTAAGCAAGACTCGCTATTCTCTAGGCAGCTAACGCTGCCCCCGCTTAGCAGCTATTTTAACGCACAAAGATGCAGACCAAAACCCCCACCGATACAGCTAAAAGACGAAACAAAGAAAACGGTTCTTCCAAGATAAAACCCAAGACAAGTATTACCTTAGAACGAACCAAACCATTTGTCAAAGATGAGCCAAAACTTGAAGAAGAATCCGAACAACAATCCCCTAATAGCGATTCTCCCCAGCTTTTATCACCAGAAATTAAGCTAGTTTGCACCCAAGACAATTTAGCCAACCATCTCGAACTTGTTAGCAAAGCTGTCCCAGCAAAACCCACCCATCCAGTATTAGGAAATGTCCTATTAGTTGCTTGCAAAAAAACACAGCGAGTCCAACTCACCGTCTTCGACATGAGATTGGCTATTCAAACCTCTTTTGAGGCCAACGTTCAATCTCCCGGCGACATGACTATTCCAGTCGGACTTCTCAGCGATATTGTCGGGAAATTCTCGCACGGAGATATCACTTTAGTCAGCCGTGAAGCCTTGAATCAGGAAGGTGAAGATAGCCAAAATAGCACCACCTTACCAGAAGCTGTTAGCAACAGTCCAGTTGCTACCCTAATTGCTGCTTGCGGGCGCTATCAAGTTCGAGGGATTTCGAGTGAAGAATTCCCTGCCATTCCTGAAGTAAAAACAGCACAAACTATTCGCATTCCCCCTGAAACATTGAAAGAAGGGCTGAAAGGGTCACTGTTTGCTACTGCTACCGATGAAACTAAGTACATCCTGACAGGTGTTTACTTCAAAATTTGCCAAGATAGCCTCGAATTTGCTGCTACAGACGGCCACCGTTTGGTTGTCCTCAATACTTCAATTCAAGGTTTTTCTAAGAAGAAACAAGCAGAAATAGCACAGCCTTTAGAGCTAACAGTACCAGCTAAATCGCTTACAGAACTGGAGCGAATTTTATCGAGTAGGACATCCGCTGACCCAGTAGAGCTTTCTTACAGCAATGAGAACAATCTGGTAGAATTCCGATGGGGAAACCAGCGTTTAGTAACGCGCTGTTTAGAAGGCAAATACCCAGCTTATCAGGAGTTATTGCAGCAGGATTTCAAATATCAGGTGACGCTAGAAAAAGCGCCTTTCATCAAAGCGCTAGAGAGAATTGCTGTGCTGGCAGACAAGAAAGAAAAAACTCTTAGCATTCGCATTAATGGCGAAGCACAGCAAGTGTCATTATCGCTGTTCAGAGAATTTGGAAACGGCTTAGAACAGATGGCAGCGCACGTCAATTCAGACGACAATTTTTCAATTTCCTTCAACATTAAATACCTCTTAGAAGGTGCAAAAGCGATTTCTAGCTCTCAAGTTCAAATGCACCTCACTCAGTACGACGGCCCCGCCATTTTAGTTCCTTTTGGCAACCGCGACAAGCCCAATATCATGATGGATACGAAATACTTGCTAATGCCAATTTTCAAAGAATGAAGGGGAAGGGGAAGGGGAAGGAGAAGAAAAAATTCAGTTATTGTTAGCTTTTATTGAAGAAATAATCGTTAGCTTTTATTGAAGAAATAAAAGTAAAAGTTTCTCCTTTCTTTACCTTCCCCCTCCCCTTCCCCTTCCCCCTCTTCTCAGTCCAAATTACACCTAACTATTCAATCATGTACGCAGCATTACCTCAAAAATACCGCCCTCATACCTTGTCTGAACTGGCCGGACAGGAGTACATTCAAAGAACGCTTGCTAATGCGATTAAAACTAATAAAATTGCTCCAGCTTACTTGTTCGCAGGCGAACGAGGAACGGGCAAAACTTCAACGGCTCGCATTTTAGCTAAATCTCTCAACTGCATGAATACAGACAAACCTACTGTAAAACCGTGCGGCAATTGCCAATCATGTTGCTCAATTGAAAAAGGCAATAGCTTAGACGTTTCTGAAATTGACGCGGCTTCCCATAACGGTGTTGATGACGCTCGTGCCCTGATTGAGCGATCGCACTTTGCACCAGTTATCAGCCGCTATCGAGTGTTTATTTTAGATGAATGTCACTGCCTAAGTTCCCAGGCCTTCAACGCTCTGCTAAAATGTTTGGAAGAACCTCCACATCATGTAGTGTTCATCTTGTGTACGACAGAACAACACAAAGTGCTACCAACAATTAATAGTCGGTGCCAAACGTTTCTATTTCGATCGCTGCCAATTTTATCTATTGTCCAGCAGTTAACAATGATAGCTGAGAAAGAGTCAATTGCAATTACCGAACCAGCTAAAATTGCGATCGCCCGCGCCGCAAATGGTGGAATGAGGGATGCCTTGCAGTTGCTCGACCAGTTAAGCTTATTAGGAGAGGAAATTACTAGCGATCGCGTTTTGGAACTATCGGGGCGGATACCGGAGTCCGATTTAGTTGCAATTTTGCGATCGACCCGCACCGGTGACGCGCTGAAGCTGCTACAACTGTCCCGCGAACTTATTGACAGCGGGAAGAATCCTAAAATGCTGCTGGGGTCGTTGCTCGCCTGCTACCGAGATTTATTGCTGGTGAAGAGTGTGCCAGACTGTTCGCTGATGCTAGTTAGTGGCATTTCGCACTCCGCGCTGCTGGAAATTGCCGATGCTTGGGACTGCAATGCGATCGCGAATGGCCTCGAACAGTTGCGGACTTCTGAATGGCAACTCAGCAAAAGCGCTCACCCTACGCTGTGGTTGGAACTCTGCTTGCTGGGATTGGCAAAGATACCACAATTAAAATCCTACGCTACAGATAGTGCGATCGCTAACCCCTGTCAATCTGAACGCACCTCCAAGTTGCGATCGCCTCGTTCCAAAGAACAAACCATTTGGGAAAAGGTACTCTCAGCCACTTCGGAGAACAACCGCGCTTTGCTATCTGCTGCTTCCCTGGTAGCACTGACGGAAAAGAAAGCGGTGTTGGCCGTACCCGCCCCATATCTTGACAAGTTTAACCGGAATGCGGCTAAGGTGCAGAAAATATTTCTGGCTGCAACGGGTATCCACTATCAAGTATCGTTTGAGGAGAAAAACCCATGATTAGTTTGCTGATAGGGGACGATCTCCACGCGATTCAGAAAAAGCTTTCTGCCTTTAAAAAGAGCCTCGATCCTACTTGGATTAGCTTCAATTATCACCGCTTTGATGCGACCGCATTAGATGAGGCAATTAACTGTGCTTTAACTCCCGCTGTGGGAACAGAAAAAGCGAAATTAGTAGCGATAGAAGGGTGTAATTTCAAACAGTTTACTTCAGAGGTGCTGGATGTTTTACCATTACTCCCACAGATACCAGAAAAGACGCACCTGGTTTTTATAGCGTCTTCTATTGACAAACGCCTGAAGGTAGCAAAATTCCTGCTTTCTCAAGCTAAATTGTTCGAGTTCGACCTTATTCCCCCTTGGCGAAGGGATCTTATTTCCCATTCTATCCGAAATCAAGCTTTGACAATAGGCTTGTCGCTGAACTCAAATGTCATTGATTACTTAGCAGTTGCAATCGGTAACAATTCGGCTCGCGCCGAATCAGAATTGTACAAACTGGCGACTTACAGCCGGGGTACCAACCTTACTTTAAAGGAAGTGCGATCGCTGGTTCCTTCAACTACTCAAAATAGTCTCCAGCTTGCCGAAGCGTTGAGGGAAAATAACTGTAAAATAGCAGTTTACTTACTGCAAGAACTTTTGGCAATAGGAACTTTTCCACTGGCGATTTGTGCAACGCTGATTACTCAATTTAGAACTTGGTTGTGGGTGAAAGCGGCGATAGTTGGAGGGGTTAAGCAAGATGCTGAAATTGCCCAAATTTGTCAAATTGCCAACCCAAAGCGAGTGTACTTTCTGAGAAAAGAAGTAGCTGGTGCTTCCGTAACATCTCTTGCGGCTGCGATGTCGCTGCTGCTTGACTTAGAGGCTTCGCTGAAGCTTGGGCGCAAAGGGGATTTTATGTTACCTGTAATTTTGGCGATCGCGCAACTGTTTTCTCCTAAGAAAGTAAAGTGAATCACACAGCGCCAGCAGCGTACCTCCCGAATCCTTTCCAGCTTGACTTTCAGCAATGGCGGGAGCGCTTCCTTAGTCATCAATCGAGCAAGTGGATTTAAAAGCTTAGCTTTGGTCTGTTCTGCTGTTATCATCGTAAGTGCATCTCCTTTATTTGTAGGTGCATCCGAATCAATGGGATCTTTTATAAGCTGTTGTGCATCTAAATTGCATATTCCAGAATCGTCAAACCTTTGTAGTGCAAGCATCTTGCTCGCTTGAATATCATGGTTTAAGTGCAGAACAGCTTAATTTGCGATCGCCCTTGAGTTTCTTAGGCAGGAGGGAGATCGCAATTTGTATTAGTAGTTTAGTTAAACAGATTTAAAATTGCTTATGATGTCTAGAGGAATCAGACTCACAATTGTTGGGATTATTTTTGGATTACTTTCTACTCTTGCAACTGAAGAAATGAGGTGTCTTTTTCGGTTGTCACAGACCTTGAACTGCTATCAATGTCTAGCACACCATAGTGTTGGGCATTGGTTTTTCCCTGTTTTTAGTATGTTATATATAATAGTTTCTATTGCATACCCTGAAAACTTTGAAGAATTTGAAAAAGTTTTTAAAAAGCTGGGTTTTAATACTTATGAGAAAAATGGTGATGCTTTTTGCTTATTTGGTGGATTTCTTTTCCTCATTATTAGCATTTTTGCTATGAACTCTTGCCTGAAATAAAAATTCACTCTAGAGGGCTTGCAAAAGTCTGGCTGCAATTACTTCTTTGCGCCTCTACTTCTCTTTATCTTTTGTACCTCATAACAGCAGGAGCCGCTGTAAATCGCGGATATTTTTACCCAAAAACATTATTTTAAAACTATATTCTGGTTTTCCTGGCTGGCTCTTAATTTCTTTCCAGGCTTCTTTTCTAAGTCATACAATCGCCACACATACAAGCGACTAACGTCGCACTGGCGGGTAAGCAATAATTGTCTTACCCGTCTATGCAAGTAATCACAATTACCGATTTAAACTTCCTAATCAATCCAACCCTGCTGGCTGTACCCATTGATACCGAACAACAACACTTTCAGTTAGCAATGAAACAAACCTGCATGAAACTTCCCACCGAACCATTACTAGATTCTCATCCACAGATTGATAGATGGATAATGGAAATAGGTTTACTATTTCCTGAAGTGTTTCAAGGTCAGCCTCCGCAATTTTTAGTAGATACCCAGTTTATTACCAAACTTTGTACAAATCAAAAAGCTGTGTACTTACAAATAAACACCAATGCTGCTTTTCTTAGAAATGGATACGTTAATCTAATTGAATGGGCAATTCGACATCCAGTATTGAATTGGTCTGATAAATTAAAGTTGTGGATAGCAACAGAATATCTTTCATTACCGCCAGAAAACCTCAAGCTGACAATATTAGCACTTCACTCCACCTATCCAGGGAAAAGGCACGAAATCATTTGGAACAGCCAGCAACACGAAGAAACAAAAGATTGGCTCATGTCCGTTCTGACAGAACAGGAAGTACCAGTTGCCAATCAAGCAACATCACAAAGAGCGATCGCCAACCCGACTAATTTCGACATAAAGAAAATCGAGGAGGTAGAAATTTAGATCGCGTACAAGTGCCATCCTTAAGAGCGATCGCCTGTTGATTTTCGGTCAAACTTTTTTCCTCAAAAGGCTTAAGCCAAACTTACCAAAAAATTAGTCATTCGCAAGGGAAAATTACCACATCAGACTAACGCTTGCCAATACTGCCAGTCGCAAAAACCCGCCTATAACGCCCAGTTTTACTAACAACTGAGTCTAGCGGGTCAGAGCCAAATTTCTTGCCTGAACCTGGTTGCACCGGTGATGGGGATAGAACATTACCCCCGGCATCTGGCAGCGGTAACATCCGTTCTGCTTCCTCAATGCGATCGTACAAAGCAGCAGTTAGCTGGTCAAGACTGGCCGACTTGATGCGACTCTCCAGCCGTAGCCTAACCTCTGCATCCCAGAGGGCCTCACTCTCACTTTGCCGCTGCAAATCAGCTTTAGGAATAGGAATGGTCAGCGCGTAAGGAATTGACCCCTCGCCGCCGGAACTGTAGCCGGGATTCGTAATTACACACCGTCCCTGGGGAAACCGCAAAATCTCATCCACTGAAAACAGTGGCATTTTTTGAAGGGACTCGTTCCAACTAATAGATTGATTGCTTTGAGATTGACCGCCCATTGAACGGCTGGTAGACTTACTTTTGAGCAAAACTTCTTTTTCTCCGTAGCGTTCGGAGTATTTTTTGGCAGTGTCAGTATTACCAGGATTGAATAAAATGTGAGTGCTACAAGCAGATGCGATCGCTGCCCCCATTTTCTCTCCATACCCTTCATATAGTTGCTCTAAACTCTGAATTCCCAGAATGAAACAAGCTCCATTCGAGCGATATTCGTTAATCCACTGCGGCATTCGATCCAATCGAATGGAGGGAAATTCATCAAGTGAAATAACCAGTGGATCTTTCCGAGGGCGGCTTAAGTTAGACACAACAAGTAGGTGAATCGCTGCTGCTAGCAAAGGTCCCACGACGGAGCGCCGCTCGTCATCTAATTTGAAAACAATCATCTGTCGGCCTTCTATTTTCGTCGGGATGTCCGACTTTCCCAAAAATGCTCGCAACAGGTCAGCTTGGATAAAACTACTGAACGTTCCGGCCGCTGTCGTCAGAATTCCAGAAATAGTTTTTTCTGCTTCTTTAGCACTCAAAAACTGGTTAAAGCTGGTAGCAACCCACTCATCAATTTGACGGGATTGAACCGCATAGTCAATCCGCTTTACCAAATTTGGCAACCTCAAAATTGCATAGAGCATTGCCATGTCTGGATATTTAGAACCCTTGACTAATTGAAGAAGTGCTTTAGCCAATAAATCTCCTGCTTTCGAGAAAAATTCGTCACTTTTTCCATTGCCTGCACTCGCATTTCTATTAATAACCTGACCGATTTCCCCAGCCATGACCGAATCTTGAGGGGACTTCATAAAGTCGAGGGGATTAATGATGCCTGAATAGGCTTCTCCCGGTGCAAATACCCACACTTGATAGCCATATCGCGCTGCCATCGGTGCGTGGAGTTTAAGCTGATCGCCTTTTTTATCGTAGAGAATAATTGGAAATCCTTGCACCATTGCACTTTCTAGCGCCCTATCAATTGTCGAAAAAGTTTTACCCGATCCCGGTGCTCCAATTACTAAAGTTGACCGTTCTGCATGAGGGAGCCAAACAGTGGGAGGAGAACCCATAGCTGTCTGAATAGTGGTAACAAAACCTCTAAGTTTTTTTCCTTTCCACCAATAGCGAGGACTGCCACACCAGAGCGTAACTTTATTATGTTTTCGTTCTTTAATTTGTTTCAAGGCAAGCTGAGTAGCTGCCATTTTTTCCGAAGTTCCACACACTTTACCAGTGGTAATTTTGCCCTTGCCATTCCCTAGAAACCGAGACAGTAAGAGGAGGAAAATCAGCGCTCCTATTGTTAGATACCCATCCGGGTTATTATATTGTTGGAAAAGACCGCCTAAGTCGATTGAGGATAGGGGTGTGGGTTGCTGGGTTCTCCTCTGGGTTTGAGCGAGAACGGGAGTAGAGTTAGCCTGTGCGATCAAAAATTTAATCTCAAAATTCATCTGACTTGTAGTTACAAATTATTGTTAGCAAACAAGTTAGCTTAAATCAAAACTAATCAGTATTAGCTCAGTCTTAGGAACGAATAATTACAGCCAACAGTTCTAACTTTTGGTATAAAGCACTGCGTAAGTCCTGATTTAGCGCAGCTTCTCTTTCCCTAGTTCCTAGCCCCTCATCCTAACAGCCTTAGCAATTGCTATATGATCTCTGCTAACGCAGCCAATTGGATAAAAAGCAAAATTCTTGAGAGATATTTTTACCGTGAATAAGAAACAAAAAGAGTGGCTGTCAGAGCTTCTGAAGAGACACCCGGATTATCAGTTTTTAAAACGCAACACGATTCAACTAGGAAGAGGTGACATTTTGCTGACCTTAGAACGTACAGAATGGATCTATATGGGAGCAGTTGAAGTAAAATATTCAGGAGCATATATCCCTGGATTAAAGTGGCATTATCTTAAAGCAAAACTGTCACGCAATGGGAAATTACTTTCTGACTTAACCTACCACTGTAAAGTCATGTCTTATCCTCACTGTCCGCTTGCGCCTGACTCGTTGACAAAATCTAACTTAGAAAGGACAAAAATTCAGGAAGGAGAACAGATGAATCTCCCCTTTCACGAAGCTGTACTTGTGGTAAACCAGCCTCCATTACTAAAAGGAAGTTTTTATCGAGCCAAGCGGTGGTATAAGCGTAAATCAGAACAATCGCCTGTAACAAACTATCGCCATACTCCCAAAACTTTCCAACGCGAACTGCCATTTATGAAGCCAAAAGTCTTAGCTCCCGATACTAAATTTGTCCCTCTAGCCTGTACTGATGGCACTCTCATACAGGTTCCTGAATATCTGATAAAGTTGTTAGAAGAAGCTAATACTAGCCCATCTGAACGAGCAGATGTAGCTTCTTTGTACGCAATAGCTGGTTTGAAAGCAGCTATCAACTTGGTAGAAGGACTGCCATTATTGCGAGCGAGAGCGGTAAACCCCAAAAGCCACACCATACTTTAGTGAGATCGCGGATGCGATCTCAGTTTGAACTCCTTCTAAATCTGATATGCGATCCTCTATCTAATGGAATACAATAAAATTTGGTGTTATAAAAGCGATATATGTATGACTGATGAAATGTCCAAACCAAACTTCGATGAAAACGATGCCCTGTTATCTGACTTGCTCAAAGAAGTTCAGAAATGGGAGGGATCTTTAGCTGGCGGGACAAAACTAGGGATAAATGCAGACAAAGTTGATAGCTTATTTCAAACTAAAGTCAACTTTGGCAATCCTAGAGATCGACTAATTCGGCTGACCGAGAATATCTTTAAAGATAGCGGTACTGAACTAGATAGCATCTATAAACAACAGATGCAACAACATTTTGACTTCTATTATATGACCCTGACAGTTGCTCTAAGTCCTGAACGTGGCGCTCGATTCTGGCGGTTAACCTGTGAATTAGATTTTAGTCCCAAAGGTAGCAGCGAACCAATTATTACCAGCTTGTTTCCTGCTCAAAAGTGGCGTTCAGTAATGAACTTTGGAGTGGGTATGGATGTGGGATTAAATGGTAACTTAAACTGGGATGTAGGCGTGGATTCCTCCAAGTTAGCAGAACTATTGGACTTGATACCAGAAGATATCAAAGCTAATGTCACCAGCAAAAATAATTTCAAGGCAGTTTTAGCGATTCCTGCATATCAATACAACCTCGGTCATTCCGAAATTCTGACCAACGGTGAAGGAAATTCAACTTGTTACTGGCGAATTCAGGATCAAGAACTACAGAAAATTGGCACAGCGAAATTCGGAATCGTTTTTAAAGTTCCCAAAGGCACTGAATCAATTACATTGCAGGGTACAGTATGGGCTGAACCAGATCTTAATTGGCTAACGGCTGATATTCGAGATGTTTTTGCCAATTTGTCCGAAAATTTGAAACAACTACTGAAGCTGAAAAATGAAGCAGCGAGGCATTTTTCTCGTGGCGATGCTGAAAAATGGGAGCTAAACCTGCCGAAAGGGTGATACTAAGAAATTTTAGTGTTAAAGTAGGCTCAAAGGCAGAGGCGGAAATTTATGGCGAAAACATACTACACCTATCGCCTTCGCGTTGCCAACCGCGATCGCGTCCAGGTAGAAAAGTGGGATACTCAACATCAAGACAAGGGACAACCTAGCGGCGCGTTTCGATATCAGGAGAAGCAAGCAGAAATTACACCACTCCTGCAAATTGTTAGGAATAACGAGTTGAATGATTCTACTTCAGCGCGATCGCTCGGAGAAGCATTATTTGATGTCCTCTTTGATGATGTGCTGCGCCAAGATTTCGTCAACTTTTACTATCAAGTAGTCCAACAGGAAAAACAACTATTGCGAGTTGAACTGGATATCGACGAACAGGGAATGCCTGAGATAGCTGCCCTGCCTTGGGAATTTATGTGCGTGCCTGCAAGAGCTAATCTAGGTACAATTTGGATGGGAACAGTACCGGATCTGGTTTTCTCTCGCAGGCGATCGCAGTGGATTGCTGCACAACCAATTCAACTAGAATCTGATGAAAAGCTGAGAATTGCTTTAATTATCTCTGCTCCTTCTAATTTACCGCCCGTTGCCTACGAACCAGTCCAAGCAGCATTAGAAAAACTAGCAGTTGAGCAAGCAAAACGGGTGGAATTATTGCCAATTATTAGTTCAGCTAACCCTGAAACTATTGATAATATTCTGTCAAAAGACCCTCATATTTTTCACTTCATTGGTCATGGACGGATGAAGAATGAGGGTAAACAAGAAGTCGGTGAGATAGCTTTAGTCGATCCTGACTTTAATGAGGCAATGTGGGTGGATGCAGATTACTTCAGCGAATTGTTTAATCAACACCGCCCAGGCGTAGTCATGTTACAAGCTTGTGAAGGCGGAATGTTGTCTTCATCCCAGGCATTTGTGGGAGTTGCATCTAAGGTTGTGCAACAGAATGTACCTGTAGTTGTAGCCATGCAATATGAAGTAAATAACAGTACTGCTAGCAGGTTTGCACTGCGCTTCTATCAACAGTTAGCAGCAGAAGATCCGGTTGATATTGCGGCTCAATATGGAAGACGTGCGATCGCTCTTGGTTCAATGCAATACCGTAAACGCGATTTCGCCACACCCGTAATTTTCATGCGCGTACAGGATGGACATTTATTCAAACGTCAGGGTACTCAATCAGATGCTGGAGCAAGTGAAGTTGCTGGTAAGGAGAAAGAGATTAGTCAAAATGTACAGCTAGCGTCAGTTGAAGACTTGGTGCAACAGGTGCGATCGCGCCTCCACAAAGACATCCAACGCTTGCATGGTACGATGCCGCTTTGGGGCGTGGATCGTTGGGTGCCGTTGGGTGAGTTGTTTGTGGATGTCAATATTCTGGAGGAACTGAGCAGTAGTCGTAGGTCGGAACTTGATGACCTGTGGCAGGACTTCACGACGGGGATGCAGGGGTATTCGAGCTATCGCAGTTTGGAGCGCATTGGCTTGGGCAGAGATCGGCAACGGGTGTCGGGGCTGGAGGTGCTGGCGAAGAATACGAACCTGATGGTAGTGGGTAAACCGGGGTCGGGGAAGACCACTTATTTGCAGCGAGTGGTGACGGAGTGCAACGCGGGGAATTTACAAACGCACCGGATTCCAGTGTTAATTAAACTGCGAGAGTTTGTGGAGGATGGGCGTGAGGTTGCCTATTCGCTAGAGCGTTATCTAGAGCAGTGCTGGCGGTTATCGAATGCAGAAAGTCAGTTGGTGCTGGATCGAGGTCGGGTGTTGGTGCTGCTGGATGGATTGGATGAAGTGACGGGGGAGGATGGGAAGAACATCACCCAAGAAATCAAGCGGTTTGCTCGTGCCTATCCGCAGGTGCAGGTAATTGTGACCTGTCGGACGCAGAGCCAGGATTCGCGGTTTGAGCGGTTTGATTATCTGGAGGTGGCGGATTTTAATGAGCCGCAGGTAAGGGCGTTTGCCCAGCATTGGTTTAAGACGGTGATGAAGGATAAGTCGGCAGGACTGGCGAAGGCGCACGAGTTTCTGGGGCTGCTCTTTTTAGAGGAGAATAAGCCGATTCGGGAGTTGGCGATTACGCCGATTTTGCTGAGTTTGACTTGTGCGGTGTTTCACCAGACAGGGAAGTTTTACTCGAAGCGTTCCAAGCTGTATGAAGAGGGGTTGGAGTTGCTGCTGAAGCAGTGGGACAAGTCGCGCGAGATTGAGCGGGATGAGATTTATCGGGATTTGTCGGTGGAGCGGAAGCTGGAGCTATTGAGCTATCTGGCAGTTAAAAAATTTGAGCACCCGAAGTATGTGTTGTTTGAGCAGGGAGAATTGGAGGGTTATATTGCGGAGTTTTTGAAGATTGGGCAGCAAGATAGTCCGGCGGTGTTGAGGGCGATCGAATCTCAGCATGGGTTGTTGATTGAGCGAAGTCAGAAGGTTTGGTCTTTTTCGCATCTAACGTTTCAAGAATATTTTGTAGCTAAATATCTTGTTGATAACAGAACTACACAGGAAGAAGTCTTCCAACACTTGGAAGTTCACATTACAAAACCTTATTGGCGAGAAGTTTTTTTGTTGACAGTAGAGTTATTGGACAATGCTGACAATTTTTTGCAGGTGATGAAATGTAAGAGCGATTCTCTTCTAGCAAAAGACTCACAACTCCAGCAGTTTCTTAACTGGGTAGATAAAAAATCTCAGTCTGTGCCCAAAATTTATAGCACTGTGGCAATACGTGCTTTCTACTATGCTCTAGCTCATGATTCACCAGGTTACTTCTTTGAAGTCAATATAGAAAAAAATTCCACAAACTCTATCTTTGATATTGATTTAGCACTTGTAACATCTCTTTTCTTTGCGGAAGCGCTTACCTCTAACCACAATATAATCAATGCTTTCCAGGGGAAGTTTGACAATACCAGAGTCCTTGCCCTTGAGCTTGGATTTACTCCTGGATTTGAAGTTGCATTAACAAATAGAGATGACCATGAAAATTTGTTAGCTAAGGGTATTAGTGATTCTCTAAATCGCGCTTGCATCCATGCAGCCAATTTAAAACCTCAACTAGAAAAACCTCTAAAGGAACTTCTAAAACATTTAGATAAATTTGATATAGTACCAGATATCATTAAATTTTCAGAAACAGAGACTAAAATAGATTTCCGTCGAGAGTGGTGGCGGCATGAAGGAAAAGCATGGACTGAGCAGCTTAGAGAATTGATAATCAAACATCAAAACGTGGGTCATAAGTGGAACTTCAGCCCCGAACAAAAGCAATTACTTCAATATTATTTCGATGCTAATAAATTATTAATACATTGTCTTAATAGCGGTTATGTAGTGAGCGATCGCGTGAGGGAGGAGATTGAGGAGACGTTGTTGTTGCCTATAGCTGAAATAGAGAATAGAAGAAGCATACGGGCTGATTTGGGTTCTTCAGGAGATATTATGCTAAAATAATAGTTAATTCATCATTGTATTCATAGAGAAAAATATGAAACGACAACTAACCCAAATTCTCAATTTACCTGGTGTGAGTGTAAAATCTCACAAAAATTGGGAGCAAACTTTAGTTTTAGAGATCCAAAATCAATCTAAAACTGCTCAATGTCCTCACTGTAAACAAATTAGTCATCGTCTTCACCAAAATCATTTCTCTTTAATCAAAGATTTACCTTGGGGAGAACAAGAAGTATTGTTGCGAGTTAATCGCCGACAATTTAAGTGCGATAACTGTGTAAAACCGTAAGCGCGAAGAATTGGATTTTGTCGGTAAAAGAAAAAAATATACTAACAGATATGCCCGGTGGATTACCGAACAAGTCCTGACGGGGTGACAACTATGTCTGTAAAGTAGCTTGGATAAGCCTTTCAGCTCTTCTACCTCTCTGATAATAGCGTCGTTTATGGGGACTTAATGACATTAATTGAATAGTATGTTCCTGAAACAATTTTAGTTTTTCCACCCAAGCATAGCCATGTATCCCAATATAAAAGTTGCTATGTCGGCGCTCTATCCTCTTTTTTTCTTTGACTCTACCAACATATTTGACTACACCCTTACGTTTAATTTTCTCACCAGAGATTAGTGTGCTGTTATACGCTAAAGTAATTAGTATAATTAAAGAAATTAAGCGTTGACCTGTAACCTGTGTCCCTTCGAGATTATAGCCACCTTTTTTATAATCTCGAAACATTTCCTCAATACCAAAACGTTTCTTATAAGCTAACAATGCTAACTTTAACTCGGTCAAGTTGGTCAAAATAAACCAAGGCTCCTCTGCTAAATAACCGCGATATTTTCTTTGCCATTTGCCCACAATATTGGCTTGAGCAAAGCCTTTGCTTTTGGTTAATTTAACTCCTTTTAAGTAAATTGAAACGCCTGGTTTTACACCCAAATCTTGTAATTGTATCCAGGACGATGGGGATACTTCAACGTATTCATTTTTTTTTAAGCGTAGGCAGAAATAAGTCTGGGGCTGACTTCTCAACCAGCTCGCCAGGTCTACTGAACAAAATTCTCTATCCCCTAAAATCACTTTAGTATAATTATTTAATAAGGTCAATACTTGCGACAATACGGCTATTTGTTTTGCCCCATTCGTGCTACCTAATTTCGGCAAACATTCAAAATATATAGGAAGGGCTCGATTTTGATAAATTAGACTAACAAATATTAAGTTAACTGACTGCCATTGGGTCCGGTCAATGGCAATATATAATACTTCGTCTGACTCGAAATTATTCTGCAACCAATAGCTAAATAATGGCCACCAAATTTGGGCAACGGTTAGGTGAGGATTATCGAGAAATCTTTGTAATTTTTTCCGGCGACTCTCAAATAGGATTTTTTGAGGAAATTGATTAGCCAATTCTTCCAGTCTCACCCATCTGTGGTCTTGTAAAATTGTTACCAACATGAAGAAAATTAAAAATTCTGCTCTTTTAAGTTGAGTTTTCAGGTGTTTGATGTAAAATGCGGGTAAGAAATTCATTTTTTCAATTATTTAGGTCTTCTTGAGAATAGCAGACCTATTTATTTATGGCAACAAGCTGCCAACCCATTACTGCGTGCGGGATTGACGGCTTGTTGTCACCCCTTCAGTGCTGATGAAGATGAGGAAACAGATGAATCTGAAAAAGACTTGGACGAAGACAGCGAAGATGATTTCGATACCGAGGAAGAGGATGAGGAAGATGATGCTGATGAAGATGAGGACGAAGACGAAGATTTAGATTGACACTCTCAGGTCTAAAGACGCTGAGATTCTTAAGAGATTACGCTCTTAATATCCCTATTGCTAGGGTTCCCAAACTCACCACGTTTGCTCGAAGAGCGTGGTGATATTTTTTGGGCGTTTAGGCGTTCAACACCAAGTTTCGCGGAGTCCCCACGTACTTTTTCCAAAGCTCTATCTCTGATAGTCTTCGCCGCGCCTATGTCGGCGTGTTCATGATAGCCGCACTGAGTACAAATGAATTTTTCATTTTCTCTATTGGCTTTTTCAGTGTGGCCACAGTTACGGCATTCTTGACTGGAATATTTAGGATTAATTTTAATCACGGTTTTGCCCTGCTTCGCAGCTAGATGCACAACTTTTAACCCTAAATCGCCCCAACTCGCATCAGAGATGGCTCTATTTAATCCCTTCTTTCTTGATTGTCCGTTGGTTAAGAATCTCCCAGTTTTAGCGTCGGTTCGTACTTTACAGCGACGCATCATTCCAGAGATATTTAAGTCTTCAATGGCTATGATATCCACTTTGCGAGAGGCGATTTTGTTGGCAACTTTCCATTGATAGGCTTCACGCTTATCGCTAATCTTTTTGTGAAACTTACCGACTTTAATGGCTGATTTCTTGCGGTTATTACTACCCTTAACTTTACGGCTAACCCGTCTCTGTCTGATTTTCAGTGTGCGTCTTGCCTTCTTATTGGTAGAGAATTTTGGGTTATCTATTTGGTAGCCATCTGAAAAGTGTGCCAGTTTAGTAAGTCCTAAATCAATACCTAAAACTTTGGGGTTATCCCCGATAGTTTTGGGTGTAAAGTCAGGAATAGTTGAGTCTTCGATGCGGATAGAAATATACCAACCGTCTTGTTTTTTTCTAACCGCACAAGCTTTGATGATAAAGCCGCTAGGAATAGCCCGCGAATTATGAAACCGCATCCATCCCAGCTTAGGTAAGTAAATTTTATTGCCTTGGATTTTTACACCCACTGCGTAAGTAAAGGACTTAAAATTACTGCGGTTTTTGAAACTGGGAAAGCCTCGACCTTCAAAGAAATTCTTATAAGCTGTGTCGAGGCGTTTAATATTCTGCTGTAGAACAGTTGCGTCTATCTCCGCGTACCAACCTCTAGCGGACTTTAACTCTGGTAAAGCCGTCATTTGGATATCCCCGGCATTGCGGCGTGGGTTTCTGGTTTTACCGTCCTTATCTACTTTTGAGTCTTTCCAAGGGTTCCCACTGGCTCCACTTTTAGTTACACAACAGGTTAACGGTGAGGCTTCAGATTTACTCCTGATGTCGCAGTAATCCCCTTGAATAAACTGCTGATGATACTGGGTTAGCCTGTCATTTAAGCACCAGTTGTAGTGACTTCGCAGCATATCAATCCACTGGGACATTTTCAGGTCTTGGGTTTGATTTGGGCGTAGTTTATATACGTAGTTTGTTAACAATTTATTTCCCACCTCCTAACTTTAATGTTAGCATCTATCGCCAGGATAAATGTTAAGAAATACGAAAGATTTACGGCGGTTAAAACCGCGTCTTGCTTTCATCTCAGGGCTAAAGACTCTGAGTTTTTCGCTTTATGTTTTTTTATAATCTTTCACCCTCGCTCAAATTTTACAGCTTCTTTCACCGTCGCTATTGTCGAATATGTAAAACTCTGCTCTCCCTAAAAATGGTAGAGGAGAGTTTTTATTTTATTCATATTATTTTTATTTAAAAGTTAAACCTAATAATTGAACTTAAAGAGGCAGCGATTGCTGCTGTGTAAATGAACAAATTTGAATTCAGGAAATTTGAGAAATGAGAGTTACTGAAAAACTTCAAAAGACTAATGCAGTCAATACCGCTAAAGCTCATAAGACTCAGATCAAAGCGCTCGACAAGTGCATTAGTTACAACGATAAACTTCGCCTAATGGTACTAGAAGTTTTGAGAGAAGAATCAGGTCGAGAACTGGCAAGCGTTGCTCGCTTTAACGGAGGCCAATTTGATTGGGAGACACATAATGCCCAATTTCGCGCTGACTACAGCGAGACACCTTTAAAGGAATTGATGCGTGCTGGTCGCATCCTATACGGATTGACCGATATGGATGCAATCCGCGAGCGCCGCGCCAAGCACCGGGGCATTCGCAATCAACGGCTCGCCCGTCAGAGCAGTGGAGTCGCTTCAAGCTCGCAAAGTGTGCATGAAGAAGTGGATGTTGCTGACGACAACATCGATGATTTGGATTGAGTCGCTTGAGCAACTAAGAATATCAAAAATTGCCTGTTAAGGGCAACTTCCCTACTCCTCATTCTAGGAGTGGGGAAGCTTATTGCCACCCACCCACCCTTGAATTGAGAGCTATTTTATTTTGTTAGAGCTATATTCGACCTGGATGTGAATTTTAGGGGACTAAAAAAGGAGGAAAAAAGAGGAGAAACCAGCACAGTTATTACTCATTACACCTCGTAATTCCTACTTTTAGTCTCACAGTGAGTATAAATGCTTATCATTTTTTGTAAAGAATTGTTGCTTTTGACGCGATTTTTTGTAATTTAGACCCTCCTAAATCCTCCTCAATCCTCGTAGTTAGTGCGCTAGTCGCATAGCAAGCCATGTCAAATAGACGTTATAGGGGGTCAAAATAAGCAATTTATGGTTTTTATGGTTTTTGCTAGACTGCGATGAGAACTGTTGGAAGTTGGAGTTAGCGATCGCACACGACAACAGCCAAGACGAGAAAGTTATGGGGCAGTTTGAACTTTGATAAAACTGTGCGATCGCCAGTTGCTCTTGATAAGCCAGTTGGTGTAAAAGGTTCGCCACCTTTACGATGGAGTGGAGCATCACACGCGCCGCGAGCCTGTTGGTGGTGTAGTTCGGCTCCTTGGCTAATAACGTCCCACGCGCGAGTACGCCGCCCTCCTGTTCGTGCGATCGCAGCTTTTACCTTAATTAGCAAAGCGGAATGAGAAAGGGGTTACATATTTACTCAATCCTATCCCAAGATATAAACAGAAAGTAACGGGGTTAAGACAAGAGACGATTATGGCAATGACCTTATCACAGACTGCACAGTATCTCGATGATCGCGACTGGAAATACAAACTCAATATTGTTGAGTCTACAAAAAATTTTACCAGCCAGATGGATCGCTGGTTTTGTTGGAACAAGCGATTCCTGGCCGCAAGCAAAGAGGAATTAGTTGATGGTTAAATTGATTTACTTTTGGGCTAATACCAATTGTTGTGAGGATAAAGATGATGCAAATTAGGAAACGGGAGAGTCTGGAGGAAATGTTTTCAACTTTCCTCAACTTTAAAAGCCAGACTCAATATCTTTGGCAAGCTAATCGGAAAGCAGAACAGAATGTCAAAACAAGAATTCTGTTAAACCCAACTGCTAGCGAAAGAGATTTGGCTGAAGACTGGCTGAATGAATATCTTGAATCTTTGTCAGATCAGCCTAACCAAACGGCTTTGTCAGATGATCCTAGCCAAACGCCTAGATTTCATTTAGCAGCCTATTTTGAGGACAGTTGCTTTTGGATTGCCCAGAAAATAGCAGAAAAGCGAGCGGGTAAATCATCCCATTTATACTTGTTTCAAGAATACTTTCAAATTGCCAGAAGCATAGTTGCTGAACCAAAGAAGATTCTGGATGGATACGACACTAGCCGCAGTAATAGCCCAAAAAGTGTCAAAAACTGGGGTCAGTTAAAACTCACAAGTGCTATCTTGGAAAAGATAGGTGAAAAGACCTATTCAGATGCTGGAATGCTGAGGCGGCAAACTAAAACTTCGATGAAAAAAGTTTTACAAGAAGAGGGGATTACTTTGCTGTCAGAGGGATTATTAAAAAGGTTGGATATCAAAGAAACCCAACTAGCACGCTGTGTTCTAGCCTGGGAAAGTTTTCAGAGAGTTTATACTCCTAGTACGCCTAAAGGGAGGAGGCAACTTTTGTGGCCTGATACCGAGTACCTGAAAAAGATTGCTGATGAATACAATCAGCAAGCAATAGAGCATAAACTCACCCCCTCAATGACTGCCCAAAACCTTGATGAATTACTAAAAACCTGTGTTAAAGCTTTACGAAATAGTAGCGAAAATCAGATGTCTGATCTGGATGTTCAAGAAATGATTTATGAAGCTGAAACAAGGTCTAAGCAGAATTCTCAAGAAATGATTTATGAAACTGAGGCAGGAATTGAGGAGCTTGAGAATACAGAGATTGGAGAATGTCTATCAAATGCCTTTACCGCCCTACCGAAAGAGGCTCAAATCATGTTAAGACTTTGGCATGGTTTAGGATTTAATCAGGGTGATGTTGGCGAGTTGTTTGGCATTGAACGGAATCAAATTGCTAACACAGTAAAAGGTTGGCGTAAATTTTTGTTACAGGAATTGAACAAATATTTAGGTAAGCCAATGACGACTCAAGAAATTAAGCAGAAATCAAAAAAAATGGATTTGTGGTTGGAGGATTATTGCAGAGATGATTTCGTCTATTTTTTATCCAATACCCTTAACAATGAACTCAATGGCGATGTAGAACTGTTACAAAAGTGCTATAACAAGGGTAAGTTTGATCTGAAGGCTGGAGCTAATTACCTAAAAATCCCCGAATCTGAAGTCAGTCAAAGAATTGAGAAACTTAAGGTTCAACTGGGATATCGATTGACAGACTATGTGAGCAGTCAATTAACAGCAGAGGTGGATAAAATTCTACATGAAACCTTGAGTACAAAAAATTTAGCAAAAACATTGACTGTAGATTTAGTCAATCAAAGACTAGCTGAATTTTTAGATGAAAACAATCAAGACATCGCTAAATTTGTTGAAGAATGGTTGACCAAAAACAGAGCGGGGGTATAGTCATGAAATTCAGTATAACCGAATTAAACCTAATTTATTCACATCAACTTTGTTTAGAATTTTCTAGCCAAGACCAGGATAGAGCATGGGCTTCTGAAAACGAATACTCTAATAATTCAGCTAAGTGGAACGCTTATCTGAATCGACTTTGCTTGAGCAAACTGATTCATTGGTTTCCAGAAAATACGGAAGCAGAAGTAAAAGTATTTCCCAGCGAGAAAGACTTACCAAGTTTTTGGGAATTTGTCAATGGTACGGCAATAAATATTGGAGAAAAGAGAATTGTTTTGATTCCCAGCGAAGCTGGTAATACAGAAGAATTCTGCGTTCCTCAAGAATGGGTGGATATTCCTAGTTGGGCCGCAGACTATTATTTAGCCGTGCAAATTAACCCGGATGATGGTTGGTTGCGCTTGTGGGGATATGCGACTCATCGACAGTTAAAACACCC
This sequence comes from Oscillatoriales cyanobacterium USR001, assembly GCA_001698425.1. Classification (GTDB taxonomy): domain Bacteria; phylum Cyanobacteriota; class Cyanobacteriia; order Cyanobacteriales; family Microcoleaceae; genus Kamptonema. The sequence goes on from MBRE01000042.1 coordinate 31,536, forward strand.
GGAAAATTACGATAGACTTGACCGCACATATTGCCTAGAACGCAAAGATTTAATTGATGATTTAGATGTGATGTGGATAGCGTTAGAACTGGGTGCGGATGAAAAAGTAGCAGTAAAATCTGTCCCTATTTTGTCAATGACGGAAGCGGACAAACTCGTGCTGCAACTTAGTCATTCCTCTGCTTGTTCTCCTCGTTTAAAGATAGACTTTGAAGAATGGGCTGCAATATTGTCAGAGCAAAAATATAGGCAACAATTGTACAAAGTACGTAACAAAAAGGTGGTAAAATTAAGCAACTGGTTACAGAACAACTTTGTCAACACAGTTCAAACTGGGTGGCAGACAATTGAAGCTTTATTAGCACCTGAACAACAGAAGTTAGCTTTGAGTTACAGGAGTAGTTCTGTTACGGAAGAAAACAGTGTGAGGCAAGCTAAACTAATCAATTTTGGCGTACAATTAGGAAATAAATCTCTTGTACTGCTAGTTGCTCTTACACCCGATGCCGATAATAAAGTAGGTATCCGGGTACAGGTGCATCCGCCGGAAGGTGAAAAGCATTTACCATCCCATGTCAGACTGGCTTTACTTGAATCAGGGGAAATTCGGCAGGAAGTGCAATCGAGAAACCGGGATAACTTTATTCAACTCAAGCGTTTTAAAGGTATACTCGGAACATCATTTAGCGTTCAAGTAGCTCTCGGTGATGTTAGTCTGGCGGAAGAGTTCGAGATTTAACTTTCTCTGCGAGGAATAGCAATGAGTGTGTTAGTTATCTTAAATCTGGGGAATGGCAATCTGAGTGTGGGTTTTCCATCAGTAATTGTCCAGCTATCGACAACTAGCACCTCAGTTGTGGATAAATTTAAAGGCAGTTTACCGGCTGCACCAGAATTAATAGAAGCTTATAAGAAATGGAACTTCCTCTATCAAGAACTTTCTCAACGTTTGAGGAGTCGTTCTGCGCTTGAAATTGAAAACGAAGATATAACTAATGTTTCTGTAGAAGCTTTTAAAGAGTTATGCGAGCAATTAGAAACTTTGCTGAATAGTTGGTTAAACTCGAAAGAGTTTCACGAGCTAGAGCGCCAATTACGCACAGAATTAGATAAAAAAGCAGAAATTCGGTTTTTGATTGAAGTAGATGATGATTTAACCCAGAGGCTTCCCTGGCATTCGTGGAATTTTTTTAAAGCTTACTCGAAGGCAGAAGTAGCTTTAAGTAGCGCCGAAAATCGTCTCATTCCTCAGCAATATCGGGTTGATGGTCAAATAAACATTCTGGCGATTCTGGGAAATAGTCAAGGGATTGATGTTCAAAAAGACAGAGAAACCTTGGAAAATTTACAGGGAGCCAAATCAGAATTTCTCGTGGAGCCAAAACGCAAGTCGTTAAATGACCATCTGTGGGAAAAAAGCTGGGATATCTTATTCTTTGCTGGGCATAGTCAAACTGAGGGTGAAACAGGTCGAATTTATATCAACAAGACTGATAGTTTAACGATTAAAGATTTAAAGTATGCTCTTCAAAAAGCAGTTGAACGGGGTTTGAAACTGGCGATTTTTAACTCTTGTGATGGGTTAGGGTTAGCACACGCTTTGGGAGATTTGCACATTCCCCAAATTATTGTCATGCGAGAACCCGTACCGGATTTAGTGGCACAAGAATTTTTGAAGTATTTCTTGCAAGAGTTTGCTGATGGTAAGCCTTTATATTTGGCAGTGCGATCGGTACGAGAAAGATTGCAAGGGTTAGAGGATGAATTTCCTGCTGCTAGTTGGTTGCCAATTATTTGTCAGCATCCTGCCTCTGTGCCTCCGACTTGGCAACAGTTGCGGGATGGGATAGAAAGCGATCGTACCGACTCTACCATGCCTCAAAGTACAACGCACGATCGCAGCGATCACGCCATCCCGCCAACTTCCCATCCTGCGATCGCCATTTTGCGGCATCCTGCCTTTGTTGCAGGTATTGCGAGTATTGCGATCGCAAGCTTAGTATTAGGTGTGCGTCAAATGGGGTGGCTGCAAACATGGGAGTTACAAGCTTATGACCAAACGATTAGGTTGCGACCAGATGAAGGACCAGACCCTCGCTTGTTGATCGTGACAATTGATGAAGCCGATCTGCAATATCAAGACCGGATGGGAATGGAGAGGCGGGGGTCGTTAGCTGATGCGGCGCTTAATCAATTATTGAAGAAACTTGAACCACATCAACCGCGAGTTATTGGGTTAGATATTTATCGGGATTTTCCTGTGAGACGCGACCAAACTGAGTTAGTAAATCAACTAAAACAGAATAATAACTTTATTGCAGTTTGCAAACATAGCGATCCTGAAGCCAACGATCCTGGCATTAAACCGCCCGACGAAGTACCAGAAGATCGGGTTAGCTTTAGCGATGTGGTAGTTGATTATGACAGTGTTATTCGTCGTCATCTCTGGTCTTTAAATGCTAACATAAATTCTCCTTGTACTACAGAAGTTGCGTTTAGCCTTCAGTTGGCATTGCATTATTTAGCTGCTCAAGGCATTAAACCTAAAGCTATCCCAGAAAAACGCTCATTGCAGTTGGGTAACATTCTCTTAAAACCGTTAGAGACCCATTTCGGAGGATACCGAAATTTGGACGATCGAGGATACCAAATGTTACTCAATTACCGATCTCGTCAGGTCGCCGAGCGAGTTAGTTTAACAGACGTTTTGAGTGGAAAGTTTAACCCAAATTTAGTCAGAAATCGGATTGTTATTATCGGCATTATTGCTCCAAGTGTTAAAGACGACTACTATACCCCTTACAGTATTGGTCGTCAGCGCAACCAAAAAATGCGCGGCGTGTTTGTTCAAGCTCAAATGACCAGTCAGATTATTGGTGCGGTGCTGGATAAACGTCCTCTGTTGGGAGTTTTGCCTGCTTGGGGTGATACCCTGTGGATTTGGGGGTGGTCTTTGGTGGGGGGTATTATTGCTTGGCGGATTCGGAAAACGCTAAATCTGGGATTGGTTTTTGTTGTTGCAGTTGTTACTTTGTCGGGAATTTGCTTTATACTTTTTATCAATGGTACTTGGATGCCCTTAGTACCATCGTTATTGGCGCTGATATTAACAACGGGTGCAAGTTCAGCAGCATATAGCCAATTCCGGTTTTGGTGCAGTCCAAATAAACTTCCACCCTCCAGCCTATGAAATGGCGATTGATACTAATTTTTATTTTGCCTTTGGCAGTTGGTATTTTTTTCAACATTGAAGCATCCGCATGGCTAACGGTACAAACACCACCGCGTCAGCCATCGCCACCCCGTCGTCAGTCGTCGCCCAGTACACCCCAAAGACAGCCGCCTCAGCCATTAGCGGAAACCCGCAACCCGCCCACTGCAACTCCTCTCAGTTTTACCTTACCTCCTAAAGGCGCACCTGGAAACCGGGAAGGTGCATCAGGTCGTGGTGACTGTACAGTGGTAGGCAAAGCTCCTCTCACTGCTTTAATTCCGGGAACGAATATAGGGTTAACAATTGCCGAACGTCCGACTTTCTGGTTTTATGTGCCTTATCAGTCTAATCCTAGAATTCTGGTTGAGTTTTCGCTAACAGATGACCGGGAAAATACAGTTTACAAAGCAGCTTTTCAATTAATGGATACGCCGGGTATTGTTGGCATTAACTTGCCGCCAAATACACCTGGCTTAGAGGTTGGCAAGACTTACCGCTGGGAATTAAAGATAGTTTGCGATCCGGCAAACCCGCGAGAATTTGAGTCTGTTGATGGTGCTATTGAGCGGGTTCGATTGGAGGAGAGTTTAAAGCAGAAAATAGATCGTGTAAATGGGCGCGATCGTGTTCTTATTTATGCTCAAAATGGTTTATGGTACGATACTTTAACTAATCTAATTCAACTGCGTCGTCAGAATCCGAAGGATGCTCAATTAGCGAAAGATTGGGAAGATTTATTGCAACAGTCGCCAGATATTCCTTTAGATAAGATTGTCAATGAGCGTGTTGTTAATTGTTGTACACCAAGGTAGTAACAGTTATGAAATTACGAAGAATTAGATTAAATAGGATTATTTGCATTTTAGCGAACTTCTTCACATTTTTTTTCTTGCCTTTAGTGGTTTCTAACTTTGGTATCCAGACTTTTGCTCAAACGGTAGAGGAACGGGAAGCAGAAGCAAACCAACTATTTCAGCAAGGGATTAAACAAGCTGAAAATCATCAATTAAAAGAGGCAATACAGTCTTTAGAATCAGCTTTAAAAATTTATCAACAATTTAATAAACGTCAAGAAGAGGCGAAAATCTTAGTTAATTTAGGTGTTCTTAATATTGCTATTGAGAATATAGAATTAGGGTTAGAATATCTTCAGCGTAGTTTAGCTATTGCTCAAGAAATTAATGATCCAACTATGGTATCTGTTGCCCAACAAGGACTATCAGCTTTTGAACAATTTAAAAAGCAATTTACTGATCATAAAGCTATTGCTTTATTAACTAGGGTATTCTTTGGTTATTCAACAACAGAAGAAGCTAAAGGACTAGCAAAAATATTTGATGAGTTATGTGTAGATAATTTTCATCATAGTCAATTTAAAATTGCTTTACAGCATTGTCAATCTTCCTTAGCTATCTATCAACAAATAGGAGATAAACTTCAAGAAGCAAATGCTCTAACTTCTATTGCGACATTTTATTCTATTATGGGAAACAATAATGAGGCTTTACAATTACAGCAACAAGCATTAGCCATTTTTAATAAACTTAATGATGTAAGAGGTCAAATTATTGCTCTTAATGGAATAGCAAAAATATATATAGAACAATCTCAATATAATCAGGCCTTAGAATTACTACAACAAGAATTAGAAAAACTGAAACAATTTGATAATCCTAAAATAAAAACAATGGTTTTAGGAAATATTGGTTTAGTTTATCAATCCTTAGAGCAATATACTCAAGCATTAGATTATTTTCAACAAGCTTTAACAATTGTTAAGCCACTCAATGATTTAGATTTTGAGGGAAAATTGATTAATAATATTGGTAGTGTTTATTTAGAACAACTTAAATATCAAGAAGCCCTAGCTTTTTTTAAGGAAGGTTTAGTAATTGCTCAAAAACAAAATAATCCTGAAAATCAAGCACAATCATTAGTTAATATTGGTGAAGCCTATCGTCGTTTAGGTGAATTATCTAAGTCTTTAGATTATTTTCAACAAGCTCTAAAGATAGTGAAACAAATTAATATTCGATTTGATCAAACAACGATTCTTAATAATATAGCGATAGTCTATGAAAGCCAAGGAAAATATTTTGAAGCTCTACAAACTCATCAAGAATCGTTAAAAACAGCCCAAGATTTAAATGATTTATCTGGTCAATCTCATATTCTTAACAATCTAGGAGTTTTATATGCTGAAATGGGTGAGTGCGATCAAGCATTACAACATTATTTAAATCAATCTTTACAAATTGCGAAAAAGGCGGGTTTAACATCTTTAGAAATTAAAACTAATATCAATATTAGCCTTTGTTATCGGAGACAAAGAAATTATTCACAGGCATTGGAATCGCTAAATCAAGCCTTATTTTTAGCAAAAAAAATAGATCGTTTAGATTTAGTATCTCAAACTTTAATTGGTATTAGTGCTATTCAAGAAAGCTTAGGACAATATCCTCAAGCTATTGATTCAGCTAAGCAGGCTTTAGAAATTTTAGAAAAAATCAATTCTTTGGAATCAAAAAGTTTAGCATTAGGTATATTGGGAGAGATTTATCAAGCACAAGGTCAGTATAAAATAGCTTTAAATTATTTAGAACAAGCCTTATCTATTCAGCAAAAAATAGAGTCTAAATCCAACCAAAGTAAAACTTTAAATTACAGGGGATATAGTTTCTTACAATTAGGTCAGTTAGAAAAAGCCGAATCATCTTTATTGGAAGCAATTCAGATCAGAGAATCTTTGCGTACAGGGTTAACTGATACTCTAAAAATATCACTAGGAGAGCAAGTAAGTAGTGCTTATGTTTATCTTCAATTAGCCCTCGTCAAACAAGCTAAAATGCAACAAGCTTTAGAAATTTCAGAAAGGGGTAGAACTCAAGCATTTATTGAATTATTAAAACACAGGTTTTCCCCTACTATAGAAGAAAAAATTAAGTCCAAATATATCAGCCTTGAAGAAATTAAAACTATTGCTAAAGAGCATCAGGATGTTTTAGTTGAATACTCAATTATTTATGATAATTTGTCTCAGGAAACTGACCTTTATATTTGGGTAGTTAAACCTACCGGTGAAATCACCTTTCGCCAAGTTGACATCAAACTTTGGCAACAGCAACAAAATACAACACTAGCATCGCTTATTCCTCGGGTTCGTCAAGCTATTGGTGTAAGAAGTGCAACTAATAATGAACCAGCATTTAAACCAGGCGATCGCATTCATTTCAAAGGTGACAAGCCCAACTCAGAACCTTGGGAAATAATATCAGTTGATGCTCAAAATGGCACACTCAGAGTTAGACTCCCCTCTTTTGCACCAGGCGCGGCAATACCGCGCCAAATTACAGAAGTAGAAGACTTCGGACAGACATCGCTGCAACAACTCCACCAAATTCTCATCGAACCAATAGCTGACTTACTACCCAAAAATGCAAGCGATCGCGTAATCTTCGTCCCCCAAGACGAACTCTTCCTCGTTCCCTTCGCCGCACTGCAAGACAAAGAGGGCAAATACCTGATCGAGAAACATACCATTCTCACTGCCCCATCAATTCAAGTCTTAGACTTAACCCGAAAACAACGGCAGCGCCTTGCTAATTCAACAGCCAAAGATGTGCTAATAGTCGGCAATCCTAGCCCCATGCCTGCACCATTTCAACCTTTAGAATATGCTGAACCGGAATCGAAAGCGATCGCAAACTTGCTGAACGCTAACCCAATTATCGGCACTCAAGCTACAGAGTCCGCGATTGTGGCGCAGATGCCGAATGCAAGGATAATCCATCTAGCGACTCACGGACAGTTCGACGATATCAGAGGATTGGGGAGTGCGATCGCACTCGCCCCTTCCGGCAAAGATGATGGTTTGCTTACCGCCGAAGAAATCCTCAATCTGAAACTAAACGCCGAATTAGTCGTTCTCAGCGCTTGCGACACCGGAAGAGGGCGCTTAACAGGGGACGGCGTGATCGGACTATCCCGTTCTTTGATTTCTGCGGGTGTCCCCAGTGTCATCGTCTCCTTATGGAAAGTGCCGGATAATACAACCTCTGGACTGATGGTGGAATTTTATCGCCAACTTCAAAAAAACCCAGATAAAGCACAGGCGCTACGTCAAGCAATGCTTAACACGATGAAGGAACACCCCAATCCTAGAGACTGGGCAGCTTTTACCTTAATTGGCGAAGCCGAATAAAATATTTTGCCCATCCTCTACATAAAATAGCTGACCTAACCCAATAAACTTATGACCCACATTCCGCACCCTCAAC
>MBRE01000043.1:0-90040 GCA_001698425.1 Oscillatoriales cyanobacterium USR001
GTCGTTTTTTTAAAATTAGTCGAAACGTGCGATCACTCAGCAGAACCGGGCATTATTTCTCAGCCAGCAACATGATGAATAGATTCAATGTACCGCTCAATTTCCTCATCCGTGCAACCGATTCCATTCTATTACCAACTTTTGAGCCCGATTAGGTAAATCTCCTTCAATAATCTCTAAAGATTCAATGTCGATTGAAATCAAAGGGATTTCTAGCGATCGCTCTTTTTGCAGATGGAGAGGACGATCGCCATTCTTTCTCCTCCCGAAATAAAGTACGATCGCCTTTGAGTTAAGCCGCAATTAGAGTCGGACTTGGAGGAATTAAACCTTCTTCTTGGCAATAGTCAAGATAACCCGCGATCGCTTCTTGAGCATTAGCGATCGCCTCTTCATAAGTTTTCCCATAAGTGCAAGGTTGCATTGCCAATTCAGCAAACTCTGGCAGTGTTACCAAATAGAGTTTATCCACCTCTGACCATTGAATCAATAAACTATAGCGGTAATTCATTCTTCTGATTCCTCTGCTGCAATTGTTTCTAACTCTTGAATCGCTTGTTTTAACAATTTCTCCAAATACAACGGTGTATCCTCACCATCTTTAAAGGCAATAGTAATTAACTGTTGTAGTTGCGGGTGCTTCCAGTTTTGATGGCTACCCTTTCCACGCCGTTGTCCAAACCCCAATCTAATCAATTCAGCTTTGTATTCCCGAATTTTCCTTGGCATATATCCCCGTGTGTCATAAGCATAATTTTTAATTGAGTTCACTTACTTGCTAGTTTACCATTAGCGATGGATGTTAAGCATTTTTGGGGATAGGGAGGGCGATCGCTCTTTTTAAGGATAGAAAGAGCGATCGCTTATGATTGAGTGAAAAGAGCGATCGCCTTGTAGGATAGAAAGTGCGATCGCTCCCAATCTTACATGACCGAAAACCTTCAGCCAGAAGCCCGCCAAATTCTCAACATCCTGACATCGATCCCGTTTGAACAATGCGAACCCCTCGATCGAAACTTTGCCAGCATTCCACCTCGTCCTGGACTCTATGCTGTGAGACATCGCACCGCAGGGCTGCTTTACATTGGCAAAACCAAGAGTTTGCGAGGCCGTTTCACTGGTGGTCATAAAGCCTTCCTGTGGGCATGGCTCGATCAATATTCTGATGAAGATGTTCGGATTTCTCTGTATATTCTTTCATCTTGGAAAACCCCTACGTTACTATTAGAATTAGAAGCAATTATCTTGCGATCGACAGAACCATCTTACAACGCACTAATTCCGACCGAGAGGTAAATTTATGCAGACCACTGACAAGGAGCAATTATCTGCTGCTGACGCGACTGCCATCCTCGCTTGCCTACCTGAGCGCATCCGCACCGCCATCCTTGCCCGTGCGACTGCCATTGAGTATCCCATCGAAGCCGTCGTAGAAATGGCTTTCGCCAGCTTTCTTGACTCTGAAGCCTTGGGCTTTGCAGACTGTAAGCCAGGGCGCGGTCAGTAGTTAGCGCTCTTTTTAAGGATAGAAAAAGCGATTCGGACGGAGACACAGAAGGCGAAATATTCGGATATAAAACCTTGCTTTATAGCGGTAATTTATCGCCCGAATGCTTCGCCCTCACTATGACTCATTATTAAAGAAATGATTGCAATCTCTGAATTAATTCAGGTTTCTGAAGTACACCTTCAATTCGATCGACTGGTTGACCATTCTTAAACAAAATTAACGTTGGCAAGGCATAAATTTGATAATGAGATGCTAAACTCTCGTACTTATCTGAGTCAATTTTGACAATTACCAGACGATCCTGCATTTCAGCATTTACCTGTTCCAAAATTGATGACATCAAATGACAAGGACCGCACCAAGTAGCATAAAAATCCACCAATACAGGTACATCGGAACCTGATATTACTTCGTCAAAACTGTTGAACTGTTTTTTGACTGCCATAGGTAAAAAAAATTTTAGTGGTGATGACTCATTTTAATGCAAAATTCTTAGAGCTTACATTTTGAGGAACTTTTATGGAAGTATTGCCAGAAACGCTACAACGCTTACGGGGTCAAATTGCGATCGTTACGGGTGCATCGCGGGGAATTGGTCGCGCGATCGCGGTTTCTTTAGCCGCAGAGGGTGCTAAAATTGCCGTGAATTATGCTAGTTCTAGTACCGCCGCTGATGAAGTAGTGGCGGAAATTGTCGCTGCTGGTGGCGATGCGATCGCACTTGCAGCAGATGTCTCGAAATCTGACCAAGTAGACGCACTTATTAATAGTGTAATGGAAAAATGGGACCGCATTGACATTTTAGTTAATAACGCCGGTATTACTCGCGATACTTTATTATTGCGGATGAAATTAGAAGATTGGCAAGCAGTAATTGATTTGAATTTGACGGGTGTATTTTTATGCACTAAAGCCGCCAGTAAAATCATGCTTAAACAACGTAGCGGCCGCATTATTAATATTGCCTCTGTTGCCGGTCAAATGGGAAATCCTGGGCAAGCTAATTATAGCGCAGCGAAAGCCGGTACAATTGGATTTACTAAAACTATTGCGAAAGAATTAGCGAGTCGCGGTATTACTGTCAATGCAGTTGCACCAGGTTTTATTACCACAGATATGACCAAAGATATCAAATCAGATGACATTTTGAAATATATTCCTTTGGGTCGTTATGGAATACCAGAGGAAGTTGCTGGAATGGTGAAATTTTTGGCCGCCGATGCTGCTGCTGCTTACATTACTGGGCAAGTTTTTAATGTTGATGGTGGGATGGTAATGGCGTAGGATAAACAGGATTAATTTCTGACAAAACTTTTGGTTTGTAGTAAGCGCTTTAGCGCTAAAGCGCTTACTACAAACAAGATTCTTTTAATGACTATGCCCATAAGCCCCAATTTCTGGTTGAAAAGGCGCAATTTCCTCTTGTACTTCTAAGCCCATTTGTGTTAGCATTTCTTGTAAAACAGTGTCTGGCGATAAGCGTAAATAAGTTGAAGTAATTTCTACTGGAATATGACGATTACCTAAATGATAAGCTGCCCGCATTAATAGTAATTGATTAGATGCGATCGCCTTCAAAACTGGTTCCGGTTTAGCTAGTATGCGGACTAAATATTTGCGATCTTCAGATTGTAAAAGATCGCGATCGCGCAGCACAGTTCCCCTTGCTAAACGCAGAAAAACTTCGCCAGACTCTAATTCAAACCGATGGCGCGATCGCGTCCGTTCAAAAGCCGTCAGAGGCAAAGCAAAACTGACAATAGCATCAGGATTTTCAGGTAACTTTTCCGTTAAAATTAACATGGTTATTTGTTATTTGTTATTTGTTAACTGTTATTTGTTATTTGTTAACTGTTATTTGTTAACTGTTATTTGTTAACTGTTAACTGTTATTTGTTAACTGGTAATTCCGATCAAACTTTCCTTTCCCCTTCTTCCTTCTTCCTTCTTCCTTCTTCCTTGAGAGTTACTTGTAAATTTTCTAAGTCTTTAATGGTCATCAGTGGCATGAGAAACTTCCTTTGCTAACTGAGTCGAGCTATATTTATTATTAGGCATTATAAGGCGCGATCGACAAAAATAGATCAAAAAAAATTATTTCCTCACCCCCAGTTATATCTGATACTTTTAATTCACTTCAGGCCAAGGCGCAACCATCAACTCCACCCCAAACACTTCCGCAAAAATCGCCGCCACCACCAACCGTACTTCCTCCCCATCAATTCCAGGGATAAATTCAGCCAAACTGCCAACAGATCGATCGCGAATACCGCAGGGTACAATCTCCTTAAAACCCTCAAGATCGGGACAAACATTCAAAGCAAAACCGTGCATCGTAATCCAACGACTAACTTTAATACCGATCGCCCCCACCTTACGCCCCTCCAACCAAACACCCGTCAAACCAGAAATGCGATCGCCCCGCAAACCCCAGCAAGCCAAAGTCCGAATCAAAACCTCCTCCAACTGTCGTAAATACCAATGCAAATCCTGGCGATAGCGCCGCAAATTCAAAATCGGATAACCTACCAACTGTCCTGGACAATGATAAGTCACCTCGCCCCCCCGTTCCACTCGTTGTACTTCCCAATTAGTCGCGATCGGATCAAAATTCAGAAAATCCAACGTCGCACCCTGACCCAAAGTGTAAACCGGCGGATGCTCCAACAAAATTAGCACATCCGGCAAATCTGGATTATCCCGCCGTTCCTCTACCAGCCGCCTTTGCACCGAAAGTGCCACAGTATATGGAATCTCACCCCCATTAACTAACAAACAAGGTGTCGCCGCTAAAACAGATTCAGAAAAAGTAGTATGTTTCATCCAAAAAAGCAATAGGATTTTGCTGCAAATTAAGTCAAATAAAATCAAGAATTATCAAGGGATGCAACAGATTCTAAACTCCTTTGTTTTCCAGAATACAAAGTGCTACTGTGAAACTATACCCAGATTAAGTTAAGGATAGGTAAGGAGGGCTGAATGAAGCTTGTTATCCAGGGTAAAAATATTGAAATTACCGATGCGATTCGCGAATATGTCAATCAAAAGATCGACAAGGCCGTGAACCACTTTCAGGCATTGACTACCGAGGTGGATGTCCACCTAAGCGTAGCTCGCAACCCGCGAATCAATACCAAGCAAACTGCCGAAGTCACGATTTACGCCAACGGTAGCGTGATCCGGGCCGAAGAAAGCAGCGAAAGTCTCTATGCCAGCATAGACCTCGTAGCGGATAAGATTGCTCGTCAACTGCGGAAATTTAAAGAGAAACGTCAGGATAAAACCCAGACTAATCCTAAAGTGGGGGATGTCATCGCTGAGGAGCCAGTTGTTTCCGATCTAATTGGCGATCGTACCCCAGAACTTCCCAGCGAGGTAGTACGGAGCAAATATTTTGCCATGCCCCCAATGACCGCGCAAGAAGCCTTAGAACAGTTGCAAATCATCGATCACGATTTCTATATGTTCCGCAATGCCGAAACTGGTGAAATCAACGTCATCTACGAGCGCAAACGTCACGGCGGCTATGGTATCATCCAACCCCGCAATGGTAATGGTCATACCAAAAATGGTCATGCTGCTCACAGCAGCCAGCCAGCGGAAAAGTCAAAAGTTACAAAGTTATAACTTAAGGCGCAAAATTTGATGAGAATAGGGGGATAAAACCCCCTTTCGGCAATTAGCAATTACCAATTAATTTTTGATAGCTTGCAAAGTTTTCAAAGCTTCATCAACATGAGCTTTAAAATTGAGCATTGAGTCAAAAATGTGCTTGACAATTCCTTGCTGGTCAATTACATAAGTAACTCGACCAGGAAGTACCCAGAGAGTTGCGGGTACTCCATAAAGTTGCCGAACTTTATTTCCCGTATCGCTCAACAGTGTAAATGGCAAATTATATTTGGCGGCAAATTGCTGATGGGATTGCTGTGAATCTTCACTAATGCCAATTACTTCAGCACCCGCATCGGAGAAAACTTCATAACTATCTCGAAAAGCGCAAGCTTCCGCCGTGCATCCAGGGGTGTCATCCTTGGGATAAAAATATAAAACGACGGATTTTTTGCCCTGAAAGTTTTTGAGGCTAACTGGTGCGCCGGTTTGGGAGGTGAGGGTAAAATCGGGTGCGGGTTCTCCAATTTGGACAGGCATAATTTTTTAGTAGGTAATTCTGTTTGCAGAAAATGTTAACTTTTGTTATGCTACCGCGATCGGTCTTCTTTAAACCTATACTTGCCTCAAAGATTTTTCGCTGTTTACGATAACTTCAAACAAAATAGCAATTAACTTTATCAACTCTTTAAATTAGAGCGATCGCGAAAACCAGAAAAAGAGCCAAAATAAGTTTAGGGTGTTATGGGTTACATTTATTCTCAACCAAATTACTTTTAGGCATTAAATTGGTGAGAATTCCTTCAATTCTTTAATCAAAAGTCATGCCATATTTGGTTGAAATATCTGTTGTATTTGTGGCACTCTGACTGCATCAAGTCAGTCAGACTTAATGGTGTCTCTACTCTGTGGGGGGGTGGGCACCTAAATTATTTCAGGGCACAACGGAAAAACTCGGCAATTGCCGGGTTTTTTTGTTTAAGGAATAGAAATTAAATAATTAGCTTGTTTGTAGTAAGGGCAAAGAGCGCTAAAGCGCTTACTACGAACCAGATCGTCAAGTTATTTATTTTTCATTCCTAAGTAGTTGGAGATCAATAAATGTAGCTATGTTATTGCGATCGAATCAAGGCTAGAATATTGCTCAAAAATTTGGTCAACTACGGATAATTTAGCTGTCGTATTCGGTGTTTTATCTCCATCTCGATTTAGCCAAATTGCTTTAATTCCTACAGCTTTAGCACCTTGATAGTCAGCTTTAAAGCTGTCGCCGATGTGTACAGATTCCTCAGCAGAAAAAGGGTATTTTTGCAAGGCTGTAGTAAAAATTTTGGGGTCTGGTTTTGCAGCACCGACTTCTGTAGAAATGGTGACAGAGGTGAAAAAATCTGCTAAGTCAAGTATTTTTAAGACTTGATAGAGTCGGGAATCAAAATTAGATAATACTGCTAATTCAATTCCTTGCTTTTGCCATCTTTCTAAGGTAGGTTTAACATCAGGATAGAGCAACCAAGGTTCGGCAGTAGCAAAATAATCGTAGAGTGCAGTAAAGAAGGTAGAAAAGTCGGAAAATTGGGAAAAAACCTCGGCTTTTTGGAAGGTTTTAACCGCTATTTCTCGCCACCAATTAAACTCCATTTGTGGAATTTTTGTTGTTTCTACGCCAGGAAATGCCATTGGAGTTGCGGAGATAAAGCTTTGAAAGAAAGCAGAATTTAAGATTTCTGGCGAAACATTTACACCAAAGTTTTTGGCGATTTTACTGTAAGATTCGCCGACGCTACCGCGAACCCCAAAAAGTGTACCAACTGCATCAAGAAAAATAATTTTAGGCATTGTTAAGAAGAAGGAAGAAGGAAGAAGGAAGAAGGAAGAGGGAAGAAGGAAGAAGGAAGAAGGAAGAGGGAAGAAGGAAGAGGGAAGAGGGAAGAAGGAAACGGTTATCAATTACCAATTACCAATTACCAATTACCAATTACCAATTACCAATTGCCAATTACCAATTACCAATTACCAATTACCAATTACCAATTACCAATTAACAATTACTAACCAATTTATTTGACCAGTATTTCCTGAATTGGTCTAGCGATCCAATTAAAACCTACTTTGATTTGATGATCTAATGTTGGCATCCGATAGAGATAAGCTAAACGACGAGCTAGATGAGCCATTTGACCATCAAGTTTAATTCCTAAGCCGGCAAAAGTAGCATTATCAACTCCTAATGTTAATATTTCTCCTAATGGTTGATAGCGGAAAGGTAGTAAAGGTCTATTGGTGAGAGAAGCCCAAATATTCCAGGCTGTGTAGTCAGCTTGCTGGATTGCGGCTTGGGCGCTGGGAGGTACTTTTTGGCCGCTAACATCGACGCATTCTGTAATATCTCCTAAAGCAAAGATTGTGGGATGATTGACTATTTGTAATGTGGGTTCAACTATTAATTGACCGCGCATATTTTGTGGGAGAGGTAGCGCCCGCACTGCGGGTGCAATTGTCATTCCGACTGTCCATAAAACGGCATCTACGGGTAAGATATCTAGCTGACCTTTATAAAGTAAAGAAATTGTATCTAACCCAATAGTATCAATGGTGGTTTCTAGGTCTATCCAAATTTGGCGTTTTTCTAATGCTTTGGTGGCGGCTTCTCTGTTAAAATCTGGGGACGATCGCAGAATAGTATCGCTTTGTTCAATTAGTCGTAAGCGTCCTTTTTCTCCCAGGCGATCGCTTAATTTACAAGCTAATTCTACGCCGCAGTAACCCGCTCCTACAACTGCAATCCGAATTTTATCAAGATTCGACTTTTCTAAAGTTTTTAGCCGTTCTTCGAGGCGGTAGGCATCGCTAATTGTCCGAAATGGAAAGGCGTGTTCGCTTGCGCCGCTAACTAAATCAAGGGGTGTTTCACCTCCCAAAGCCAAGACTAAGCGATCGCAAATAATTTCTTGACCATCTTGCAATTGCACTCGTTTTTCGGTAAGATCGATCGCGGACACAGCACCTTGATAAAAATGAATATCTGTATCTTTCAAAATTTCTGCAAAAGGTGGCGCGATTTCCCAGGTTTGTAATTCTCCAGTGAGAAGTTCATAAAGCAGAGGAGAAAACAGGAAGCGATCGCTGCGATCGACTAAAATGATTTCAGGTTTTTGTGGCTTAGTAAAAGGTAACTGACTCAAACGTAAAGCCGTGTAGAGTCCGCCAAAACCGCCACCGAGAATGCAAATGCGGGGTTGTTGAGTCATAGTTTTTTTCAGAACGCGATCGGATGAAGCCAACTCCTTTTAGGATAGCAAGATATCTGGAAATATCATCTATCTAAATTCTTTATAACATAATTTTTGCTGCTGCCTAAAAGTTACAGCGATCGCGCATTTACAGGGCGAGAATTACTCGCCCTAATTCCTACTTAAAAAGTGTAAACCCTGCCTGTTTCATCAATATAAACAGCCAGTCCCTGTCTCGCATCCCCTCCACTTGTCTGCACAATCCGTACCGTCACCAAATTATTAACTACATTATACTCAAATCTCAACGGCACCATTCCCGATGCAGTATTAATTGGAATAGTAGAAATATCGCCTTTCCCGCTACCGATTCTGACAATAATTTCTCTGGTTTCTTTAGGAGGTAACAAACTCGGATATCCCTCGGATTTACCATATTCCAGAGTGAAACCAGTCTCATTTAAAAACTTGACCTTAATCTCGTTATTGGGATTAACTTTTCCCTCCGGTTGCCAAAATCCCGGTTGATATCGGTTGTCTGGGGATGGCTGCGACAAAACTGCTGTCGGAGTCGATGCGCTAAGCATACTTAAAAGTATTGCTACTGTCAAAATTCTCAGATTCATGGCCATTGCATTTGAAAAAAAGTGACATCCGGTCTTATACCAATTCCTATATCTANNNGACCCCCCTGTAGTCCCCCTTGGCAAGGGGGGACGGCGAAGCCGGGGGGTAGAGATTTGTAGTCATAGGTTTAAGAATTGGTCTTATTTCTGCTCAAATTAAGAAGAACATCGCCCGGACTTTAACTCTTTATCAGTTCCAGCAACAAAAACCCGGAAAAAACACCAAAACTCTCAGCTTAAAAAGAATAAACTCGCCCCTGTTCATCAATATAAACGGATCTATCTTTAGGTATTGAACCGCCAGCAGTAGTTATGCGAACCGTCACTACATTTGTTTTTTTATCAACGTTATACTGATAGGTAAGCGCATTAGTTCCCTGTTTAACATTAATGGGAATATTCGCAATATCCCCGGTTCTATTGCTCTTGCGGATAATAATATTTGCTGTTTCTCCTGGGAATAAAGAGAATAAGCCTTTTTCGGAATCCCCATACTCTAAATTTAATCCCGTATTATTGGTTAAAATGAGGGTGATATCGCGAGTTAGGTCAACTTGGGCTTCTGGTTGCCAAAATCCCGGTCTTGGCCCGCCATCTGGGGAAGGTTGAGATAAGACTGTACTAGGACAAATTAAGGCGATCGCGCTTAAAATCCCCACTGTCAAAGTTCTCAGTTTCATAGTTTTTTCCTCTCTGCTGTATTTTACTTTTTATTCGATTGTTATTATACTTTATTTCCTGTCAATAACACTCTCAGTCTAAAGACTCACTTTTGGTATTTTCAATAAATTAGCTTGATGGCGATCGCTCTCTTTACTATATGCCAACTACTATGTGGCAAAAGAATTACGCGATCGCCAGACCTCCCCTATGCTATTAATGTTGAGCCATTTATAACACTAATTACTAATCAATACCCCAACTTTTCAGTTGTTTTGTAACTGATTGGATAGGAAAAGCAAGAGTATAACCAGATATACCTGGTTGTTGATTCTGTGCTTGAGTGGGCTGCATACTCCACACAATACCAACAACATGATTTTGTAGGTCTAATACGGGACTTCCAGAATTACCTAAAACTGCAATTGCAGATAGTCCTAATTGTTGGTCAGTCTTGTTAATAACTTCTCCTGTGACAACTGTCCAATCATCAGTTGTGTAGGGATGTCCAATAATGCGGATAGGTGTTTTGAGGGCAGCAGAGGTTGAGGATCTGGCTAAAGGCTGAATATCCCTTGGAATATCGTTGACTTCGAGTAAAGCTAAATCCAATTTGTTAGAGGAATCGGTAATTTTAACAATCTTTGCGGGTAGCCGCTTGCGAAATTCACCCGAATACGGTTCGCTGTAAAATTCAACTTCAAATTTTTGATCGCTTTGGGGCTTATTACTATCGGATGAAAATTCAATTGATAGCTCATTTGGATCGATCTGGGGCAGATTTCTTCTAGTTGTTGCCACCTGGCGGTTGGTAACAATCCAAGCTTTGTTTCCCTGTCGTTTTACTACCCAGCCAGTACCTCTATTCCACTGGGCAGAACTTTTTACAAGAACTCGAACAACTGACCGCTTTAATGAAACTAAAGATCGATCTTTTAAACTGGGCAATCGCTCTGGTTTCGCCAATAATTGCGGATTTTTCCATAGACTAGAGAGCCGTTTCGTCTCTTTAATGAAAAAATTATCGCTCTTATTTTCGGGTAATGCACTTGCCATCTTATAAACTTCAATTGCCCGATCGAGTTTCCCTTGTTGCTGCAAAGTCCAAGCTAAATATCCGTGAGATGGGGCATTTTTAGGGTTGATTTGAATTGCTTGGCTAAAAGCTACGATCGCCTCGTCGAATTTTCCCAAGTCATAAAAACTCAGACCAATATTGTTGTAGGCAATATCATTTTTAGGGTTGATTTCAATCGCTTTTTGATAGGTTGCGATCGCCTGTCAAATCTCCCTGCTTCCTGTAAAATCCTCCCTAACCAGTTGCAAGCTTCGGCATCATTGGGATCTATTTTGATGACTTGGCGGTAAGTTGCGATCGCTTCATCGCGGTAAAATCTAGCAAGTGCTTCAGCGGTGTAACCTTTAGCGCTGTCTGCGGCGCTCGGAGCGTTGCGGATAGCTACTGCGAATGATTCCTCGCCTTTCCAACTCCAGTAGAAGTGACTACCGAGTTTCTTGTAAGCCCAAGTCCAGTTAGGATTAAATTTGATAGCTTGGCGGTAAGTTGCGATCGCTTCATCCGTTTTCCCCTGTGTAGCAAGTGCTTTACCTAATTCTTGATAATTAGCGTAATATTCAGGGTCAAGTCGGATAGCTTGACGGTAAGCTGCGATCGCCTCCTCAATTTTACCTTGATTACTCAATTGTAAGCCGAGAAAGTGGTAAATACTCCCATCCCAAGAATTAGGTTGAATAGCTTGCCTCAAACTCTCTGTCGCTGCACCTTCTGCCTTTTGGATCTTCTGCACAATCCCTTGAATAATATAACTAAAAGAAGTGAGGCGATTGGTAAGCAACGGCAGCGTCGCCGCAACGTATAAGAATAAGAAAACTGAAGTTAATTTGGGTAAGAATTTTTTAGGCACTTTCGACAAAGGCATAATCTTTATAAATTATGATGTATCCTAAACATAGTACAACAACAAATAGCAAATAGCCAATAGCAAACAGAGAATTAAATTACTTTATACCATCAATCGCACCGCCAAAGCTTAATCGTCTTATCACTACTCCCACTAGCCAGATATTTCCCATCAGGACTAAAAGCCACAGCATAAACTGAATTAGCATGGCCATTGAAATTACAAACTTCTTGACCATCCTTCACCCGCCAAATCTTGAGAACTTGATTGCTACTACTCGCTAACAAATCTCCATCGGGGTTAAAAGCAATAGAATCAATATACCAAGAATGACCACCAATTGTCAATACTTCCTGCCAATCCTTTACCCACCAAAGCTTAATAGTATTATCGTGGCTACCACTGGCAAAAAATTCACCAGTCGGACTGAAAGCAACGCAGCGCACGCAATCCTTATGGCTGGCAATAGTCCGCAGTAACTTCCCATCTTTTACCTGCCAAATTTTAATAGTTTTATCCCAACTACTACTAGCAATTAACTCCCCATCGGGACTAAAAGCTACAGAATAAACTAAATTACTATGACCCTTTAAATTCCGAAGTTCTTGACCATCTTTCACCCGCCAAACCTTGACACTTCTATCCCAACTACTACTAGCAATTAACTCCCCATCAAGACTAAAAGCCACAGAATAAACGGCATTAGTATGACCGATAAATCGGCGAATTTCTTCACCATTATTAACTTGCCAAAGTTTAATAGTTTTATCGTGGCTACTACTAGCAATATTTTTGCCATCAGGACTAAAAGCCACGCAATAAACTGAGTTATTGTGTCCCTTAAGAGTGCAAATTTCTTGTCCATCTTTTAATTGCCAAAGCTTGATAGTTTTGTCATCGCTACCGCTGGCAATAATATCTTCATCAGGGCTAAAGGCAACAGAATAAACTAAGTTTTTATGACCAATAAGAGTATGAGTACATTGCCAATTCTGCATTTTTTCCTGAGATGGAGTAACAATTTTATCCTGGGTAATTTCTTTAGTAATTAATTGTGGAGCTTTTAAATTGACTGCGGCTTGAGGATTAAAATCTTTTAATACTTCGGCGGCGGATTGATAGCGGCGATTAGTCGCATTTTCAATCATTTTATCGAGAATCCGCCCCAGTTCATCGGTAACTTCATTATTTACTAAATATTGCCGCCAAATCCAGGTATTTTCACCAGGATCGAAAAGATCGAAGGGGGAAACTTGGGTTAATAAATAAATACAAGTTACGCCTAAACTATATAAATCACTAGCCAAAACTGTCTTACCTCTGGCTTGCTCTGGGGCAATATATTCGGGGCTACCAATACTTGTTCCTGTTTTGATTAATGCTGTACCTGTAGCAAATTTAGCTGCACCAAAATCGACTAAAACTAATTCTCCATTTTGGCGGCGAATAATATTTTCTGGTTTAATATCTCGATGAATAACATTATGACTGTGAATGAAATGAAGCAGAGGTAATAAACTATTTAATAAGTTCCGAATTTGTCTATCGTTGAATGTCCCTTCTGTTTGTATGACTTGGGCTAAGTTATATCCATCGATAAATTCCTGTACTAAATATTGCTGATTATTCTGAGTTGTATAGGCAAAAAGTTGGGGAATTTGAGAAGATTTGCCTAATTCATCAAGGCGTTTTGCTTCTTGTTCAAATAATTCTGATGCTTTCTGGGAGTTTTGATTACCTAAAGATGTAATTGTCCGATTTTCTATGGGAAAAAACTGTTTAATTACACAGCGAGGTTTAGATGGTTTATCCTCATCTATGGCTAAGAAAGTTCTGCCAAAACCACCTTGTCCAATGGGTTTAAGGGCGCGATATCGATCTTTTAATAATAGTGGCGATCGACAAGTTTGGCAAAGTTTAATTTTAGTGGGGTTTTGTGGTTTTTGGCAATCAGGATTTAGACAGTAACTCATACAATTACAATAGTTAAAATTACAATTCCCACATTACGGGGTTTTCGTCCAGACGATCGGTGACTATTCGACCTATTGTATCAATTTCTTTGAGTTCTTCTGCACTCAATTTAATCTCAACGGCTTTGGTGTTTTCTAATGATTGTTGGTAATGGCGTGCGCCAACAATTGCATTAGTTTGAGGTTGGGCAATTAACCAGGCTAAAGCTAAATTACCTAAGCTTACTTGATGTCTTTCTGCAATGGGGCGCAGTTGATTTAATGCTAACTGTACGCGGGCATAATTTTCTGGTTTAAATAGTTTATTTTTGGCTCGATGATCGCCTTCTTCAAACTGATGATCTGGTCCAAATTTTCCGGTTAATATTCCTTGAGCGAGAGAAGAATAAGCAATGATTGTGATATTATTTTCTACACAGTAAGGCATGGCATCTTTTTCCACCGATCGCCAAAATAAAGAATAGGGTGGTTGTAGGCTATCAATGCGTCCATATTCCATCGCTTCTTCAATTTGAATGCGGGAAAAGTTAGAAACACCAATTGCCCTAATTTTACCTTGTTCTTTTAATTTATTTAGGGCGCTCATGGTTTCTTCTATTGGCACAATTTCAGTTTTCCAGCTACCGGATGGCCAATGAATTTGGTAAAGATCGATATAGTCAGTGTTAAGATTTTTGAGGGATCGATCGCAGGCTTCTATTACCAGATCGTATTTCAAATGATTAGCAAAAACTTTAGTGGCATAGATGGCGCGATCGCGGACATCAGACAAGGCTTGTGCTACAATTTTCTCGGAGTGTCCTTCACCATAAACCTCTGCTGTGTCAACGGTAGTAATCCCAGCTTCAAATGCGGCTCTTATCGCTTTAATTGTCTCAGAATCCTCAATTCCTGCCCACATCTTTTTACCTGCTTGCCAAGTCCCCATAATAATTGGAGCGATCGCGATTCCAGATGTACCTAATTGCCTAGTTTCCATATTTATCTCCTAAATTTGATTGCTACTCTTAGCTATGATATCATAATAATCTTACTTGGCTTTTATTGCTTAATGTTTATTAATTTTTTTACTTTTAGTCAAGCTTTTCTCAACTAAACTTAATCCAAAATCAGCCGCTAATGCCATCAATGCTGCGGGAATTGCACCCGCAAAAAGTAATTGATTATTTACTGTGGCGACACCACGAAAAATAAATACTCCTAAGCCTCCTGCACCAATCGCGGCGGCAATTGTGGCTAAACCAATGGCAAACACAGTGGCAACTCTAACACCTGCGATAATTACGCTCATTGCTAAGGGAATTTCTACTTGCAATAAGAGTTCAATATCTGTCATTCCCATGCCTTTTCCAGCTTCACGAATTGCCGGATCTACTCCCATGATTCCAGTATAAGTATTACGAATTATCGGCATTAAGGAATAAAGGGTGAGGGCGATAGTGGCGGTGCGATCGCCTATTCCTCCTAGTAATGGAAGGGGAATTAATAAGCCAAATAATGCTAAACTTGGAATGGTTTGCATGATATTAGCAAAACCTAAAACTGATGGGCTAAATTCAGGTTTACGAGTGATTAATATCCCCAGGGGAATCCCAATCATCATAGCAATAAAAATGGCAATTCCTACTAAAAATAAGTGTTCGATCGTATGCCGAACCATCTCAGAACCATAGCGATTAATAAATTCTATCATAAATTCTATCATAAGGTAATGGGTAATTGGTAACATCATCAATTACTAATTATATTATTTATTGTTGATGCAAGCATTCCAAAAAAGCCAGAGCTTCTGGCTGTTGAGATTTGATAAATTCGGCGGGTGTATCTAATTCTACTAATCTACCATGCTGCATTAAACCAATTCTGGAAGCGAGAAAAAATGTTTCTTGAATATCGTGAGTGATAAAAATAACTGTTTTACCTAATTGTTGTTGTAATTGTCGAAATTCTCGCTGCAATTCTAGGCGAGTAATGGGATCTAATGCACCAAAAGGTTCATCCATTAATAGTATAGGCGGATCGGCGGCGATCGCTCTAGCAACTCCCACACGCTGTCTTTGTCCACCAGAGAGTTGATGAGGATAGCGTTTAGCAAATTGTTTTGGTTCAAGACCAACTAATTCTAACATTTCATAAACGCGAGATTGAAGGCGATCGCGTTCCCAATTTTCTAATTTTGGCACTAAACCAACATTTTGTTCAACGGTAAAATGGGGAAACAAACCAATTTCTTGAATGACATAACCTATGCGCCGCCGTAGCTGAATTGGGTTCCATTCAGTTGTAGTTTTTCCTAAAACCACAACTTCTCCGCTAGTAGGTGTTAGTAAATTATTAATTAGTTTCATTGTGGTAGTTTTACCACTACCGCTACGCCCTAATAATACTAAAACTTCTCCTTTTAGCACTTTAAAATTTAGTTTTTCTACTAAAATTCTATGGTTGAGGCGATAATTAACATCAAGACATTCAACAATAATTTGTGACATATAGTTAGGAACTAGGAACTAGGGATTAGCGGCTAGGAGCAGAAGGGAATAGAATCAAATACTTCACTAACTTAGAACGTCCTAACCACTAACAAACAACAAATAACAACTAACAAATAACAACTAACAAATAACAACTAACAAATAACAACTAACAAATAACAACTAACAACTAACAACTAACCATTAACAAATTTACGAATGTACTGAGCGATCGCCTCCGGCATTTCTTGTGGTAAATTGTTACCACCATTACTTACAACCTGGATTTCTGCATTGGGAGCTAGAGCAGTATATGATTGACTTAAAGACAAAGTTATCGCCGTATCTTCTGCACCTTGTAAAATTAAAATCGGTATTTTTAGCTCAGATAAGCGAGCGTCTAATAACTCTCCTTGAATTTCTCTCCTTCGACGTTGAAATAATATTTTAGCAGTCGTAGGCGACTTAATTAGCCCTTTTTGGAATTGCAATAAGCGATCGATATTTTTTCGCCCACCGCAGATTTTAGCAATAGGAGAAAGCGATCGCACCATCCGCAAAATAACCGACGGTAACATCCCGAATAAACTCATCCAAAACCATCGCTGCTTCAAATATCCCGCCTTCACCCCCTCCGGCGCTAACAACACCAAACCCAAAACTCGATCCGAATGCTTAATAGCATAATTAGCCGCAATCCATCCCCCTAAAGAATGAGCAACTAAATAAAATTGTCGTAACTTTAAATTCTCCAAATAATCAGCCAAAAACTCAACTTCTAGCTCTACCGAGTAGTGAATTTTCGGAGACTCTGACTGCGACTCTCCAAACCCCAGCAAATCTGGCACAAAGCAATGATGATCGGTGCTTAAATGCTCAATTACTGGCAACCATTGAGTGCTATCTTGCCACGATCCATGCAAAAATACCACATCGGGGCCGGAACCGATTTCACGCCAGAAAATTTGTCCAACAGAGAGTTTGATACGGGAATTGCGGAGCGATAAGTACATCCTTGTTCAATCTTAAGGCGTAAAAAATTTGACAAGTTGCTCTAAAGAGCAGGGTAAAACCTCAAGAAAGATTGTACGCGATCGTGGCGGTCTTTACAGCGATCGCCTTAAGCTAAAGTTGTCAGGCCATTAAAATAATCTTGCAAATGTCGGTCGTTATCATGGCTGAGTTTCCCTTCTGGCATAGCAGTCTGGTCAAAAGCTTGAACGTCGCTAATTTCCAATGAATCATGGATTTCCATTTTACCTTGGACTTCTGCTTCTACTACAACACAAATAGAGTGAATCCTGGGATCGCGATCGGGTGCTGAATAAACTCCTACCAATCGACGAATTTTTACTAATTCTAGGCCAGTTTCTTCGGCTAATTCCCGACGAATTGCTGTGGGAATATCCTCACCCCAATCTACTATACCTCCTGGCAATGCCCAAAGACCATTATCGCGTCGGCGAACTAAAACAATTCTGCCATCTGGCAAGATCGGAATTATACAAGTACCTGTGATGGGATGACGAAAGATAATACCTAATACTGTTTGTCCGATTTGCCATAATCGACGCATAATGCTATTGGTTATTGGTTATTGGTTATTTGTTAACTGTTATTTGTTAACTGTTATTTGTTAACTGTTATTTGTTAACTGTTAACTGTTATTGGTTATTGGTTATTGGTTAACTGTTAACTGTTAACTAATTGCTAAGTCTTTTAAAACTTCCTCCGCGTGAAATTCTGGTTTAACTTTGCGATAGATTTTTTCGATCGTACCATCTGCCGCGATCGCATAAGTCATCCTCGTAATACCAACATATTCTTTGCCCATAAACTTCTTGACTCCATAACAATTATATGCAGTCGCAACTTTACCGCCTTCATCACATAACAAAGGAAAAGGTAATTGATATTTATTCACAAATTTCCCATGAGACTTGGCATCATCGGTACTCACACCAAACACGGCAATATTCCGAGATTGAAACTCGGCGTAAATGTCCCGAAAGCCACAAGCTTCTTTGGTACATCCCGGCGTATTATCACGGGGATAAAAATAAATTACAACTCGCTTTCCCCGCAACTCCGCCAGGCTGACAAGGTTGCCTTCGGTATCCGGTAAGCTGAAATCGGGAGCTAAATCACCTGGGTTAAGAGTCATTTTTCGATTAAGTCCTATAGTATTTTCCTTTTTTCCTTCGACTAACGCTCACCGCGAAGCCTTCTTCCTTCCTCCTTCTTCCTTCCTCCCTCTGCCTTCTTCCTTCCTCCTTCCTCCTTCTTCCTTCTTCCTTCTTCCTTCTTCCTTCTTCCCTCTTCCTTCTTCCCTCTTCCTTCTGCTATCATTGGAACGTGAAGACTCCATAAACAAACTAGCTTAACGCGGATTACCGCAATTCTAGTAAAGTAATAATTCACGCATATTGTGGGATAAACTGCTCGATGCTAGATCGGCACTCAACCCCACAGATAGCAGAATGAGTCTGGGAAAGACTTGGCGGCTGCTGAAAAAGATGCCGCCGTTTTGTTGTTTATTATTGAGGTCAGCATGGCTAAACGCCGCAATTTGAAGAAAGAGAAAGCCCTACGAAATCAAGCTTACGCTCGCAAGTTTCGCAAACGTAAAACTACACCCTTTTACTCTGGTGGCAGAGGTGGCCAGAGGTCGTCTGATGGGGGAAGACAACAGAACGACATGGCAGCGGCTGAAACTTAACGGCCGAGGCGCTGGTGGGCGGCGGCAATTGATGCGGTTATTTGCTCAAATCCCGTGCCGCCGTAGCTGTTACGGGCTGCAACTACTTGTCTGGGGGCGATCGCGTCGTAAATATCTGCCTCAAATGATGGGTGCAATGCTTTCCACTCCTCAATACTTAAGTCTTTGAGGAGTTTGCCCCCCGCGATGCAGGTTTTGACAACTTTGCCGACAAGGTTGTAGGCTTCCCGGAAGGGTACGCCCCGCGCTGCTAGGTAGTCTGCTACGTCTGTGGCGTTAGAAAAGTCTTCCGCCACAGCAGCGGCTAGGCGATCGCCATTAAATACAATTCCTTCGCTCATTAGCACCGCCATTGCCTCTAAGCAAGCTTTGACGGTTTTTACGCTGTCAAATAATGCTTCTTTATCGTCTTGCAGGTCTTTGTTGTATGCCAAGGGCAAGCCTTTCATCAACACCAGCATACCTTGTAAGTGACCGAAAACTCGCCCGGTTTTGCCCCGGACTAATTCGGGTACATCGGGATTTTTCTTTTGGGGCATAATGCTGGAACCGGTGGCGCAGCTATCGGTGAGGCTGATGAATCCAAATTCTTGAGTTGACCAGAGGATGATTTCTTCTGCGAGGCGGCTGAGATGTACCATGATTAAGCTCGCGGCGGCGAGAAATTCGATCGCAAAGTCGCGATCGCTCACTCCATCCAAGCTATTAGCATAAACTTCGGCAAATTGCAATAGTTCGGCCGTCAAATGTCGATCGATGGGAAAAGTTGTTCCCGCTAATGCGCCACAACCCAAAGGTGAAATATTAACTCTTTTGCTCACATCACCCAACCGTTCCCAATCCCGATTTAACATTTCAAAATAAGCTAAAAGGTGATGGGCTAAACTTACAGGTTGAGCGCGTTGTAGGTGAGTGTAACCAGGAATTAAAGTTTCTACATTTTTCTCGGCAATACTCAGTAAAACCTCTTGAAATTCCCTTAATTGCTGACGAATATTAGTGATTTCGGCTCGCAGGTAAAGGCGGGTATCCGTACCTACTTGGTCATTACGCGATCGCGCCGTGTGTAACTTTTTACCCACATCTCCGGTAATTTCCGTTAACCGTTTTTCTACCGCAAAATGTACATCTTCGGCATCAATTCCTGGCTGAAAAATGCCTTGCCGATATTCCGAACGAATTTGCTCTAAACCAGCAACTAATTGTTCGCCTTCAGCCGCAGGAATAATCCCAGTTTTGGCTAACATTGTCGCATGAGCGACGGAACCAGTGATGTCATATTCAATTAGTTCAATGTCAAAACCAATACTAGCATTGAAACGGGCGATCGCGGGATGCAACGCTGATTCAAACCTTTGGCTCCAAGTTTTCGGGTCAGTTGTCATAAACTATAATAAGTGTTGTGTGTTTTTAAGAATACTTCAAATCTCTAACCATGAACAGTTAACCGTGAACAATTAACCATTACATAGTTAACAACTTTAAGGTCTAATACTCTTAATAAACCAACCAAACATCACTCCAACCACAAAAGCCGCCCCTTGACCACTTGACCAAAAATCATTCCAAGCTTTCTGTACATTATCTAAAATGTCATAGGTTTGAGCTAACACCGTCGTGCTATGAACCAAAGATTTCCAAGTTAACCAAAAAAGAGCATCATTCCCATCAGTCAGGCTGACTAAGTGGTGAGTAAATTCCGGCAAATTATTCACAATCATTTTATGACTCCCCTGTTAAAGATTTGACTCGCATTACAACTAGCGTCATATCATCGCCATGACGATTTCCCAAGCCGATAAACTGTTGAACTCGGTCAAACAGATAATTTAAAATGGCTTGAGACTCCTGATAATTTTGACAGACCCACTGAAAAATTGGCTAATTGGCTTTGACTCCTGTCAGGAGTGGGTAGAGTCTATGATACATTGGGTTGGCAATAAGAAATCATTTTATCATGGGTTGAGCTAATCCACAAATAGCAGATGTAGATACTTATTTTTATGGGTGCGGGGAGTGAATGAATTAACACTAGAACAAATTTATCAAGAGATTGCTAAAATTGTTACTGAATTTAGCCTTTATGAGTGTGATGATTGTGCTAGGGCTATAATGCAATGGTTATCAGAGAATGGGATTCAAGGAAAAATTATTAAACTGAAAACTAAATATGATGAGGATTTTATTCTCAGCGATCGCATGGAAAGCCAAGGGATTACGCAGTCAATATAGTTTATAGCGATGAATTTAGAAGGAGAGCAGAATATGAGCGGAATGTTTGAGATTTTAGAAAAAATCAGATTTAAACCGGGAATGTACATCGGTCGTGCTTCTGTAAGTGATTTGTTTATGTTTTTAGTTGGTTATAAAACCGCTAGACGCGAATTAGGAATTAAGCCAAGTGTTGAGGAAATGGAATTTGCCGAACATTTTCACGACTGGTTACAGCAGCGCTACAAGGTGAGAACTTCTAACTCTTGGGCTAATATTATTTTGTTGTTTACTCGCGATGAAAAGGATGCTTTTGAGCAGTTTTTTAAGTTGTTGGATGAGTTTAAGCAGCGCAATAAGAGTTTGGAGGGAAATCCAGAAAAAGTGATTGAAAGTTATGAGTTAGTGCAGGGTAAAAGAGTAGAGGAGGAGGTGAACAAGGTGGCAGAAGTGGTGGGATAAAGTTGGTGTGACTAAATGTTTATATTCACAGCCCGCCAGGGATTTTAATCCCTGGCTAATAGCGAAAGTCGGTTAAAACCGACTGTTTGAAAAGAAACCCGGTTTCTTTTCAAAGGTATGTAGTTGCGCTTTAGCGCTAAAGCGCAACAACGTACCTAATATTTTCTGATGTTTACCAGTCGGTTTTAACCGACTTTCGCTATGAGACGGGGAATTTATTCCCCGGCGGACTTTGACCACAAATGCAAAATCTAGGTTCAAGGTAGAAACTGTTGCCAGAAACAAAGGTGATGACAAGGCGTGCAAGACCTGAGTTTAACGAGTTGGCGGTGAACTTCAAGGCGACACCCGCCAAATTTTAATCGTATTGTCACGACTACCACTAACCAAAGTCTGCCCATCTGGACTGATGGCGACAGAATAAACCGAGTTGGAATGACCCGGCAAAGTGCGGATTAAATTGCCTGTTGCCAAATTCCAAATTTTAATCGTATTGTCAAGACTACCACTAACCAAAGTCTGCCCATCTGGACTGATGGCGACAGACAAAACCGAGTTGGAATGACCCTCTAAAGTGCGGATTAAATTGCCTGTTGCCAAAGTCCAAATTTTAATCGTATGGTCATTACTACCACTAACCAAAGTCTGCCCATCTGGACCGATGGCGACAGACCTAACATAGTTGGAATGACCCTCTAAAGTGCGGATTAAATTGCCTGTTGCCAAAGTCCAAATTTTAATCGTATTGTCACCACTACCACTAACCAAAGTCTGCCCATCTGGACTGATGGCGACAGAATAAACCCAGTTGGAATGACCCTCTAAAGTGCGGATTAAATTGCCTGTTGTCAAATTCCAAATTTTAATCGTATTGTCATCACTACCACTAACCAAAGTCTGCCCATCTGAACTGATGGCGACAGACCAAACCCAATGGGAATGACCCTCTAAAGTGCGGATTAAATTGCCTGTTGCCAAATTCCAAATTTTAATCGTATTGTCATCACTACCACTAACCAAAGTCTGCTCATCTGGACTGATGGCGACAGAAAAAACCGAGTTGGAATGACCCTCTAAAGTGCGGATTAAATTGCCTGTTGCCAAATTCCAAATTTTGATCGTTTTGTCAAGACTACCACTAACCAAAGTCTGCCCATCTGGACTGATGGCGACAGACCTAACCAAGTCGGAATGACCAGTAAGAGTTTTAACTAAAGAAACATTTTCTAAAGAACTTTTACTCCCTATAGAACTCGGCGAACTAATAGGCGCAACACTTCTCACTACACTCGGACTCGCACTCGGCGAACTCGTCACCACCGGACTAGGCAAACTGACATCCCTCGGACTCGAACTCGGCGAACTCGTCACCACCGGACTAGGCGAACTAACATCCCTCGGACGAACCCAAAACCCAATTCCTCCCCCTAAAACCAACAACACCACCGCCGCCACGCCTAGAGGTAAATTGGTTTTCCGCTTTGCCAACTTTTGCGCCAGTTCCTCTATCCGCTGCAAAAGCACCTGAGTATTGTGCGGTCTATCCCCTGGCCTTCGCGCCATCAAATTATCGATAAAATCTGCCAAACTCGGTGAAATATTCGCCGCCTCTCGCCAGCGCAACACATCGTTATGGGCATCGTAAAATTTTAAAGGATGCTGTCCCGTCAGCAAATACACAAACGTGCGTCCCAAGGCAAAAAAATCTGATTGCGGTACTGCTTGGGAGTTTGCTTGTTCCGGTGGCGTGTACCCAGCAGAAACTACCGCCGTAATTTGCTTTCCCACACCCACTTTGGCAAGATAAGTATAGGTCGCTTCCCTCGCCGTGCCAAAATCAATCAACACCAACTGCCCATTCGGTCTTAGCATGATATTGGGCGGCTTAATATCCCGATGGAAATACTGCTTCCCATGTACTAAATGCAAGATTTCTGCGATTTGCTTTAACCAGGCGATCGCTTGCCGTTCGGAAATGGGATGATTTCCCTGCTGTTTTAGCCACTCTTCTAAATTTGGCCCCTCGATTTTTTCCATGACAAAGCAGTGCAATATCAACCCGTTGCTGGTTTGATACTGAAAATAACCATCGACTTTGGGAATACCGGGATGCTGGAATTGCTCTAATACTTTTGCTTCCTGCTGAAATAGTTCGACTACTTTGGCGGTGTTGTTGTGACGTTCTTTGAGGACTTTCAGTATTTTAGAAATTCCCCGTTCTTCTGCGGTGTAAATTTTGCCAAAGCCGCTGTCATCGCTGAGAAGTCGCATCACGCGATCGCGTCCTTGCAGCAGTAAGTCGGAACCGCAACTTTGACAGTGGCGGTTGTTAGTGTTCTGCGAGTGGTCTGGTTTTGGGCAAGTTGGGTTGATGCAAAGGCTCATAGCTAGTAGTGAGAGCGGTTACTTTTAGTATATATAGCAATCCTAAATGAGTCGTAAATTTTTTACCCCACCCCAACCCTCCCCTTAGCAAGGGGAGGGAGTAAGAAATTCACAAATGATTTAGGATTGCTATAGGAGCCGTCTTTCCTTAGAGATTGGCAAATTATTCACAATCATTTATGACTCTCCTGTTAAAGATTTGACTCGCATCACAACTAGGGTTATGTCATCGCCATGACGATTTCCCACGCCAATAAACTGTTGCACTCGATCGAACAGATAATCTAAAATAGCTTGAGAATCTTGATAATTTTGACAGGCCCACTGAAAAGCAGCACTAAGGTTTTCCTCATCAAAGCGATCGCCTTTTTGGTTAGCAGCATCAGTAAAACCATCAGTGTAATAAATAATAGTATCACCCGGAAACAATTGTACCTGTGCCTCAGAATACTGCGAATCTGCATCCAAACCGATCAGCATTCCTAAAGTATCCAGTCGTTTCAAAGAATTAGTAGCCGATTGCCACAATAAAGGTGGATTATGAGCCGCATTACTGTAAGATAAAACGTGAGTTTTTGGGTCATATTCAGAATAAAACAATGTCACAAATCTATGAGAATTGTCCAAATCTGCATACATTACCCGGTTTAAATGTTGCAAAATTCTCGAAGGCGAATGGCGGTTTAGCACTTCCGCCCGCAACATTCCCCGCGTCATCGTCATAATCAAACCCGCAGGTACACCTTTACCCATCACATCACCAATCACAATACTCCAGCGGCCTTTATCAATTTTAGACTTGAGATTTTGCAGTAAAGATGAAGGATTTTCTACCTCATTGGCTTTCAAAAGTGGATCGTGTTCGGCGGGAATAAAATCATAATAATCCCCTCCAACTCTACTCGCAGTCTCGCAACGAGCCGCCACATCAATCCCAGGAATTTTAGGACATTGGCGAGGGAGTAATCTCAGTTGAATTTCGGCTCCAATTTCTAATTCTCTGTCTAAACGTTCCTTTTCTTGTAATTTAATAGTAAGTTCATCATTGGCAATGGCAACTGCGGTTTGATCTGCCACTAACCTAATTAATTTCTGTCTGCTAGGAGTCCAAAGATATTCGGGATCGTGACTAAAAACATAGAGGCGACCACGTTCAGAATTTTTGAGCAAAATTGGAGTACCAAACAAGTGAACATCTGCACCTAAATAGCGGCTCATTTGATCGTCAAGACTTGCTGTTGAAGCTTGCAGAAATGTTTCAGAAAAAGCTCCTAAAGTATTGCTTATTTGGGATACAACTGAGCGAGTTACTATCTCCAAAGCTTTTTTCATCTCTTGACATTGGCGGCCTTCTTGACAGTGTAATTGTTGGAATCTAACTTGACCATTCGGTTTAAATAATACTAAAGCTCCGCCGTCGGTATCAGTAACGCGAGTGGCAACTAAGGGGATTAATTCCAAAAATTGATTAAGATTATTGAAACTGCGAAGGGCAAATCCCAAGGAGCTCAACATATCTTGAATATTTTGTTGTTCTCGATTCAATCTAGCCAATTCTTTAAGTGCAAAAACTGGTGTTACTTCTGAAGAATTGCGACCGGGAGAACGGTCAGCCGGTTGAGGTGAGGGTCTGGGGAAAGGCACGGGAGTCATCTTTTGTTATTGGTTATTGGTTATTGGTTAACTGTTAACTGTTAACTGTTATTTGTTAACTGTTATTTGTTAACGAATAACGAATAACCAATAACCGTTAACAAATAACCAATAACAAATAACAGTTAACAATTAGCCACTTAGTAATGCTTCTACAAATTCGTAGCTGGAAAATGGCCGGAGGTCTTCGATGCTTTCCCCGACACCAATAAACCGGATGGGTAAACCTAGCTGTTGTACTACAGCCAGTGCAACCCCACCTTTAGCAGTTCCGTCGAGTTTTGTCAAGACTACTCCACTAAGTTGTGCGGCTTCGGAGAAAACTTCGGCTTGTCGCAGACCATTCTGGCCTAATGTTGCATCTAATACCAGTAGAGATTCTACGATCGCGCCGGGAGCTTTTTTGTCTATGATGCGACGAATTTTGCTCAGTTCGTCCATCAAATTCTTCTTGTTTTGCAGGCGACCGGCGGTGTCAACAATAAGGAGTTCTGTATTGCGCGATTGCGCGGCAGCGATCGCATCAAATACTACAGCGGCTGGATCTGTATTTTTCCCAGGATTAGCAATCACTTCGACGTTGCTACGGGAACCCCAAACTTTGACTTGTTCGACAGCAGCGGCCCGAAAAGTATCGGCGGCGGCGATTAAGGTACGGTAATCCGATTTTTGAGCTAGGTGGGAAATTTTGCCAATGGTTGTGGTTTTTCCGGCTCCATTTACGCCGACAATTAACCAGATATTTAGGGTATCTTTTTCGGGAGCAAAAGTTAAACTATAGGCCGGATTTCCAGAGGCTTTTTCTTGACAAGGTGAATCGAGTAAATCTCGGAGTAATTTTTTCAGATAAGCGATCGCTTGTTCTGGTGGTAACACTTCCTCTCGCAGTTTTTGTTGGAGAGCATTCACAATTATATCTGTAGCTTCTACCCCCACATCAGCCTGCAATAAGAGCGATTCAATTTCCGTCACCGCATCTTGATTTAGCGGCCCTTGACCAACGATCGCTTTAAGTTGATTTATTAAACTACGGCGAGTTCTCTCTAACCCTTTTCTTAACTTTTGCAGCCAAGAAATTTCCTCAAAAGAAACTCGATCGGGGCGACGACCTTGAGAAGCTAAAATTTCTGATGACCACAGAAAACCTTCATCAAAAGCAATGGGAAATTCATCGGTAATTGCTTCTGGATCTAGTTCTTCTGTCGTAGATACAGCTTTGGTAATTACTTCTTCTGTCTCTTCAATTGCCGTTTCTTTTAATCGCTCAATCCGTGCTTCCCGTTCGGCTTGCGCTCTTGCCCAAAATGGTAATGGTTCGGCAATATTTGTTTCTTCTGGTGATGTTTCTTCTGATTCATTAATAGGTTCATTAATTGCGGTTGATTCCTCAACTTGGACAACTTCAGCAATCGGTTCAGTAATTGCGATCGCTTCCTCAATTTTGGCAACTACCGCAATAGATTCAATAACTTCTGGGGCTGTAATTTCTGTGGCGATCGCTTCCTCAACTTGAGAAACCGACTCAGCAATTTTTTCCTCCACCACTTCAGGTGCAGTTGAGTTTGGTACTTCGGCTGTTTCAGCCTCAGTTTTTTGCTGCTGCTGAATATTTTTATAAGCGGCTTTAGCCCAACTGAGATAATCTTCAGCCAGAGCTTCCGGCTGAGGTGTTTCTGTGGGTGTTGATTCTTTTGTCTCTGGAGTAGATTCAGCGGGTGCGGTTGTGGCTGGCGGGTTTGTGGACTCGTCAGGGCGATCGCTATACTGGCGGCGAAACCAATTAAAAACCATAAAGGGCAATGGGGAAAGAAGAATAATTGATTATAAAAGATTGAAGACTGACTTCATACTCCACACTTTAGCGCTATGATTACCCATTACCAATTCCTAATTACCGATCGCCGCCAATTATTTTAAGCTAAACTCGATTGAGGCTTCCGTTTTTCCACCACCCGCCGCAAGACTCCATTAATAAATCGGTGTCCTTCATCGCCACTATAGCGTTTAGCTAATTCGATCGCTTCGTTAATCCCTACTTGTTCGGGAACATCAAGAAACACAATTTCTGCTACAGCTATCCGCAGAATATCTCTGTCAATCCGAGGTAAGCGATCGAGTTGCCAATCTACTAACGCCCCACTCAGCAACTCATCGATCGCCACCCGGTTAGCACTTACCGTTTGCAGAATCTCTAAACTATAAGTACGAACATCTTCCTGATTTGCCAAATGGATAATTTCTGGAATTTCTAAAGCTATACCCAACCGATTAATCGCAGCTTCAGTAAGTTCAACTGCTTCACGCACCATTGTCCTAGCAGACTGTAAATCTGGGGCGCGAATTTCACTAGCTAACAGGCGATCGCTTCCCCTTTGCAACTCACCCACCGCAGTTTCTAACGCATCTTCCACTTCTCCCGCTAAAGTACGGACAGCCGCTAATACAACATCTTGTAATTGCTGGACTTGTAACTTTTCTGGATTCGCTGG
The DNA here is from genome assembly GCA_001698425.1 of Oscillatoriales cyanobacterium USR001. Classification (GTDB taxonomy): domain Bacteria; phylum Cyanobacteriota; class Cyanobacteriia; order Cyanobacteriales; family Microcoleaceae; genus Kamptonema. The sequence goes on from MBRE01000043.1 coordinate 27,924, forward strand.
TAATTGACTAATACCAAGAAGCGCCACTTCACGAGCAGTTTCGCGGGCTTTTTTCATAATTGTTAATTGTTGTTGGTTAGTTGTTAGTTGTTATTTGTTAACTGTTAACTGTTATTTGTTAACTGTTAACTGTTGATTGTTGATTGTTGGTTTGGGTGTACCCTCATCTACAGAAATAGATTCTAATTCACTATTTTCTGAAAACACAGGCTCTACTTTTGGGCTGGAAATATTTGTAAATCCCTGACTTGGAATCGCAGTTGTAGGAGTAACAATACCCCCAGATATAATTACCTTAAAAGCGTCTTCAACAGACATAGAAAGATTGATAATTTCACTCTCTGGAACTATTGCATACCAACCAGTTGTAGGGTTAGGCGTAGTTGGGACAAAAATACTAATCATCGATCCTTGTAGATGAGACTCAATCTCCCTTGTCACCACACCCGTCACAAAACCCAAAGCCCAAATTCCCCGCCGAGGATACTCCACTAAGATCACCCCACGAAATTTATCATTAGACTTAAGGATAGTTTCTAGCAATTGTTTCAAGGTTTTATAAACTGAACCAGCTAAAGGAATTGCCTGTAAAATTCTTTCTCCAAAGTCTAGTAGCCATCGCCCCACAATGTTACGAGCCATCAAACCAATCAGCAGGATGCTAAACAAAGGTACGGCCAGACCTACAAAAAAATTGAAGAAATTTACTAAAATCGGGTGGAGTCCATCAAACGGATTGATCTGATTGGGAACCTTGGTTAACAAATTAATGACCCAACCAGCAATGGTAGTTGTCAGCCAAATTGTCGTAGCCAAAGGGATCACCACTAACAAACCTGCAATTAGGTCATTTTTTAAGTCCTGTTTGAAGCGTTGGAACACGGTAGCCTGCTTTCCTTAATAATAAATGGGATGAAAAACCCCGTGACGACTATCCGGGTATGAAAATCCGCCGCAGGTTAAAACCAGTTTCGGAGTTGGTGTTTAGGAGATATTCTGCTCCATTATAATTTTTTATGGAACCACTAAGACACTAAGACACTAAGAAAAAAGATTAATTGATAATTGAGGTAGTATATGGAAATTGGCGTTCCCAAGGAAATTAAAGATCGGGAGTTTCGGGTGGGGCTGAGTCCAGCAAGTGTTCGGGTATGTACCGATCGCGGTTATGCAATCTTTGTCGAAACTGGTGCTGGTTTAGGTTCGGGATTTACCGATGAGGACTATACTCAGGCTGGTGCAAAGATTGTACCAAATTCCGAGCAAGCTTGGAATCGGGAATTGGTGGTGAAGGTGAAGGAACCACTACCTGAAGAATATGGTTTGATGCAAAAAGGGCAGTTACTTTTTACATTTTTGCATTTGGCGGCAAATAGAGGGTTGACTGAGGGTTTAATTAGTGCTGGGGTAAATGCGATCGCCTATGAAACTGTGGAACTCCCAGATCAAAGATTACCTCTACTTACTCCCATGAGTATAATTGCAGGTCGTTTATCTGTACAATTCGGTGCCCGATTTTTGGAACGCGCTTCTGGGGGGCGCGGTGTGCTTTTAGGCGGTGTACCTGGCGTGAAACCAGGTAAGGTGGTGATTTTGGGTGGGGGAATTGTGGGCACGGAGGCGGCTAAAATGGCTGTAGGCTTGGGCGCAATTGTGCAGATTTTGGATATCAATGTCGATCGCTTGAGCTATCTGGAAAGTATTTTTGGCTCTAGGGTGGAATATCTTTACAGTAGTTCGGCTCAAATTGAAGCAGTAGTTCCCGATGCAGATTTAGTGATTGGTGCGGTTTTGGTGTTGGGTCGTCGAGCACCAACTTTAGTATCTCGCTCTTTGGTGAGTAAGATGCGACCTGGTTCGGTAATTGTTGATGTGGCTGTGGATCAGGGCGGTTGTGTGGAAACTCTACGGACGACTTCTCATTCCGATCCTATTTATGTTGAGGAAGGGGTGGTGCATTATGGTGTGCCCAATATGCCGGGGGCGGTTCCTTGGACGGCGACACAAGCTCTTAATAATAGCACTTTGCCATATCTGTTGCAATTGGCAAATCAGGGTTTGAAGGCTTTAGATGCGAATCCTGCTTTGGCAAAGGGTTTAAATGTAGAGCATGGTCGTTTGGTACATCCGGCGGTGCGGGAGGTGTTTCCTGATTTAGCTGATTAGGAATCAAAATTAAATAACTTGATGATATAGTTTGTAGTAAGCGCTTTAGCGCTATGAGCGTGCTACAAACAAGCTAATTATTTAATTTCTATTCCTTATAATATGGCTCATCAAAATCAGCGTCGCGCCGAAAATATCAATGGTAATTTTTATGTTGATACTACTTGTATTGACTGCGATACTTGTCGGTGGATGGCCCCGGAAATATTTGACCAGATTGGCGAACAATCTGCGGTTTATCATCAACCAAGTAATGAATCTGAGGAGGTGCGATCGCTTCAGGCTTTATTATCTTGTCCTACCAGTTCTATTGGTACTGTGGAAAAGCCTAAAAACATTCAAGATATTCAGCAGGGTTTCCCTCTGTTAGTATCGGAAAATATTTATCATTGTGGCTACCACTCAGAGCAATCCTACGGCGCGGCCAGCTATTTAATTGTGCGAGAAGAAGGCAATATTTTAGTTGATTCGCCTCGTTTTGCTCCGCCTTTAGTTAAAAAGATAGAAGAAATGGGGGGGATTCGTTATATGTATTTGACTCATCGAGATGATGTGGCGGATCATCAAAAGTATCGCGATCGTTTTAGTTGCGATCGCATTCTACATACTGATGAAATTAACAGCGGTACTCGCGATGTAGAAATTCAACTTTCGGGCGGTGAATCTTATCAGTTAGCGCCTGATTTGTTAATTATTTCTGTACCAGGTCATACAAAAGGACACACAGTTTTACTTTATAATAACAAGTTTTTATTTAGTGGCGATCATTTGGCTTGGTCCGATCGACTAAATCAGTTAGTGGGTTTTCCTGAAGCTTGTTGGTATTCTTGGTCGGAACAGGTAAAGTCTATGGAAAAATTGGCTAATTATGCTTTTGAATGGGTTTTACCGGGACACGGACGGAGATATTATAGCGATCGAGAAACTATGGGTAAACAGATGCAGAAATGTATTGCTTGGATGGCCGGTTATCGAAGTTAAGAAATAGGGCTTTGATGCTCTTTTTCTAATTTCTGCCGTAACTCTCGAATTACCACACTTGTACTGCGATCACGTAACATTTGCCAGCATTCTCCCACAATTTCTACCACATTAAAGTTAGGGAGGTAACGGCTAGTTAAACTTTCGATGTATCGGCGATCTTGCCAGGAATAAATTATTAGTCTATTCTTCTTAAATAACCAGACTTCCGGGATTTGATAAGGCAAATAATCATCTACATCAGTGTAGCTAGTTACATCAATTTCAATTACCAAATCCGGCGGCGGCTCAATACCCCAAGCAATACGATCTTTACCCACAATTGCCGGATAATTATCAATATAAAAACAATAGTCTGGTTCAACTCCTCTTACCTCTGGTAAATCGATCGTAATTGGGGTAAATGCTTCATAATCTATCTCCAAATAATCTAGTAGAACTATTGCTACCATTGCTATAATATGAGATTGTCTTCCGTGTACGGGTAAAGGGGACATTAATAAAATTTCTCCTGGTCGATATTTAATGCGTGGAATCTGACGATCCCCTAATTGTTCTACGAGTGCTTGATAATCTTGCCAGTTTCCCGGTAATTTTACAACTGTTCCGGGGGGTAAGTGGATTTTTTCTGGGGCGATGATTGCAAACATAAAATTTATACCTCCTGATTGATTATAGCAGTTCTCAAGTAAGTATTGGAATAAGTGATATAGTAATACCAATTCTCAAAAATTTTGCAACAGTTTTGGTAGGGGCGGGTTCACCCAAATTCCTGCTATTCGCCAAAATATTAAATAAACCGCCCCGAATACTGTTATACTTGATGATTTGGTTTGTAGTAAGCGCTTTAGCGCTCTTTGCGCTAAAGCGCTTACTACAAACAAGCTAATTATTTAATCTGTGGTCAGCATTTAGAGAATTGGTATTACACAGCTTTGGAGAATTGGTATAATTAGCAATTAATTAGCAAAAGGATTTACCAATGAATTTATTAAAAGGAGTAAACGTCTATCTCATCGGTATGATGGGTGCAGGAAAAACCACCGTTGGTAAGTGGTTAGCATCAGAATTAGGTTATCGTTTTTTTGATACAGATATTTTGATCGAACAAGTAGCTGGTAAATCTGTCAGCGAGATTTTTACTCGCGATGGAGAGGAGAGTTTTCGCGAATTAGAAAGCAAAGTTTTACAGGAACTTTCTGCTTATACAAATTTGATTGTTGCTACAGGTGGCGGTATTGTGTTGCGACAGATTAATTGGAGTTATTTACATCATGGCGTGGTAGTATGGTTAAATGTGCCAGTTGAAGAGATATGCGATCGCTTGCGAGAAGATAATTCTCGACCATTACTGCGGGAAGGCGATCCGAAAATAATATTGGAAGGTATTTTTACTCAGAGACAGCGTTTCTACGCCCAAGCAGATGTCCAAGTGTTCGCTGGGGGCGATAATCCTGAAATTGTGGGAATGCGAGTGATAGAAGAACTACAAAAAATGGTCAAAGTCAAAGAGGAACGGAAATTAAAAGAATTGCAAAATTAGTAGGACTTAAGTTTTGATTAAAACAATTCCTTCCCCTTTTCAACAAAAGGGCCCCACTGCTATGAGGCTGTAGGGCGCAAGGACAGTTAAACGCTTCTATAATTGTCACTAAATTTACCATGTCTGGTATCACCTATTGTGACGATTTTCATAGTGTCCATTTACTATCTAGTTTGCTGTATCAAAAAATGTAACCGATACTTTACAAAACTATACTGAATATACACTGTTTAGTAATACCTCATGCAATTTTTGCGAGCAGCTATGAAGGCTGCTTTTTTTATGAAGAAAGATAATTAAGAATTAAATATTTTTGTTAATAAATAATTAGCTTGTTTGTAGTAAGCGCTTTAGCGCGCTTGGCGCTGACTACAAACCAAATCTTATTCCTAAGTGCGATCGCCATCCAAATCATCATCATCATCTAATCCCCAATCTTCCTCATCTTCATTATTAATATTATGATTTTTGGGCTTTCCTAAATCAAAATTTTGAGGAGGCGGTGGCGGCGTATAAGGGGGTGTAATTACCCGAAAATTAGCATCATAAATAGACTCAGTTTGACCTACACCTGTATTTTTAGGTTCGCGATAGCCAAAGGAATAAACAGATCCAAACCAAGATTGACTTTTCGGTTCCTGTGGAGATTCATAATTTGGGGGATTTTCCCTTATCGTCTGATTTCCCAGGGGTAACTCTTCCTCATCTTCCCAATCATCATTTTGATTGCGGAGGCGATCGCTATCATTTACCCAATCATCCTCAATATCAACATTAGGATTAGAAACTCCAACATTAACACTACTATTACTGCTTCGATCGCTCATCGATCGCACCTCCACATTATCAGAATATGGAGTGGTAGAAACATCCTGTTGAAAAGTTTGAACATTATAAGCGCTAGGAGTTCCATATTCAGTTTTCGGCTGATAACTTCCAGAATTTTCTGAACTTTGCGAACTCATATCTAAATCGGGCTTTCTAGGTGGCGCGTAAGATGATTTAAAACCGTCTGGAAAACTATTTGAAGGCTTGCGATCGCTCGAATTTTCCCATTCTTTTACCGCTAGATAATTTGAAAATGCCAGCAAACCAGAAATCAAAAAAGATGTCAGAAATCCCATCGCTAAACTTAGCAAAATCCAGACAGATAGGGGAAGAGTTAGCGATCGCATTCCCAGAAAAACCAGTGACAAAGGCGGTAGCGCATTTTGCACGACAAAAATCGTCAGCGCCCCAATAATCACTAAAAATAATATTACCCGTGCAACAGACATTTTTTTAATTTGTAAATGGTTAACAGTTAACTATTTAATCTTCTTTCCATCGTTTCAGGGGAACACAATCAAGATCGAACTGATCTAAAGCGCGGGCTACCACAAAGTCTACCAAATCTTCGATCGTCTGAGGATTATGATACCAAGCCGGAACCGCTGGGACAATCCTAACTCCTGCTTCTGCTAAAGTAGTTAAATTTCGCAAATGAATCAAACTTAAAGGGGTTTCACGGGGCACAAGCACCAATTTTCGCCCTTCTTTAATCTGCACATCCGCCGCCCTTTCCAACAAATCTGAACTCAATCCCGCCGCTAATTTCCCCACTGTACTCATACTGCATGGTATCACAATCATACCCAAAGCACGAAAGGAACCACTAGCAATATTAGCACCTACATCTTGCCAAGGATGACAGCGAAGTTTGCCGCCGATTTCTCCATCAGCTTGCTCGCGCCAAAATTCCTCCTGAAGACTTATTTCTGCTGGCATTTTAACATTTTGTTCGCTTTGCCAAACTATGTAAGTAGATTTAGATGCCACAAGTTCTACAGAGAAGTCAGCTTGCAATAGATATTTTATGGTTCTTACTGCATAAATTAATCCTGATGCACCAGTTATTCCTACAATTAAAGGTTTATTATTTTTCATTAGTTATTTCTTGTTTTTTACAGGACTTACGCACGGGGTAAAAACCCCGGTTTCTGCGTCAATATTTCCCCTTAAAAAGCGATGATTTTGGTCAGAAACCGTTTTTTTGCGTAAGTCCTATTAAACCAACTTTATCCACGCTCCTGTCCCAACAATCCCCTCAATTCATCAGCCGATAACTGTGGTAATTTCTCCAAAAACAACACCAACTCTTGATCGGGTAATGCCAACAAATTAGTCACCAATATAGACAAAATATCACCCTCTTCATTAAGGCGCATTCTCAGCACATTTTCCCCTAGCAATCTTACCGCTTGTTGCCTACCAGATTCGTCCACTGTCAGCATCGACATCCCAAGCAACATCACTGTAAACTCGGTAGCAGGTAGCGTAGATGCTATGGAGAGAAAAGCGCTCATTTGCGCGTCTAATTTGCCGAATCTGACGAGCAGAAAATTCTCTAAAATTAAGCGCTGTTGTTCTCTTCTACCTCGTTCCAATCCTTGTTCAAGCCCTTCTTGTCTCCCTTCTTGTCTCCCTTCTTGTCTCCCTTCTTGAATACCTTGTTGTCTCCCTTCTTGTCTCCCTTGTTCCTGTGCAGCTTGCCGAGCAGCTTGCAATTGTTGTTGAAATAAAGGTGCGATCGCCATAACTAACTCCTGATCTTCTGGCTCCCTTTCGGGATTATTTACTAAATTCGCTTGCAGATTTGCTTGCAAATTATACAACAATTCTAACGCATTAATTCGCAATAGATTATCCACAGGTAAACCAGTTAACTCAGTAATAGCCTCCTGTTGCACCCGCCCCCTACCTAAGATCCGCAACCACATTGTTTCTTTCACCCTCGGTAACTGATGAATCGCGATCAACCCCACTCTCAAAGCTTCTGATAAAAAATAAACCCCCCTCTCCCAACATAACGACTCTTCAGGAATCCGAAAACCAAAACTATTTAATAAGTTTGGGGAAGCAGTGGGAGTCAGAATCCATAAAAAAGGTAATTGACTTGACTCCAAACGTTGCTCTTCTCGAAGAGCTTTTCGTAACAATTGAGCCCGACTATTTAATAATTTCTCCATCCCACTGAAAATTCCATCAGCATTAACTGGATTGCGAAAAGGTTCGAGGATTGCCACTGTTGTCGCTATTTTTCCTAATAAACCCAAAGTTTGTGCGTATTCAGAATTGACAGTAGTAGGTTGAAAGAAAACATCAATTTCTTTCACTTCAGCGGTGACATCTTTACTGGTTTCTACGGCTCCGAGAGGCGATAATAACTCTTGTAAATATTCTTTAGCAAACTGGTCATGGGGGAATTTGGTCATTATTAAAAGTTAAGATTTTCAGAGCGGCACTTTGGGCTGAGAAGATAGTTGTATCAATCGACAAATACGATCGTTCATTTGCTACCTCATCTAAAATTATAGGGGATAAAAATGGGATAATTATTATAGCTTTTAAATACTGACAAAACTAGCAGCATTAATCGCGCGATCGCTCGTACCAATTATAATAACTAACTGCTCTCCTGTCAAGATATTTTTGATAATTGTTCCGCGATCGCCCTGAATCATTTCCAACAGATCGAAACTCAAACCTCCCGTTAATCCAATCAAGTCTTCACCCAAATTAAAATCACCAATAGTATCAAATCCCTCACCCAACTTTAAAGCAAAGATATCCTTACCGCTACCTCCCGTCAAACTATCAAAACCCAAATTTCCATAAAGAAGATCGTCACCCTTCCCACCCATGAGAGTATCGCTATCTTCACCTCCATAAATAGAGTCATTTCCCCCACATCCGGCAAGCATATCTGATTGTTCATCACCACTAATTAAATCGTTGCCTTCACCACCACAGAGCGTATCTGAACCCAACTGTCCAAATAAGTTGTCATTGCCTTCACTGCCCAATATTGTATCATTACCTTTCCCTCCAAATAGAGTATCATTATTATTGTCACCGTCAATGAAATCGTCATCTTTATTACCAAAAATAACGTCATCCCCTTCTTTGCCATTTAGAGAGTCTGAACCTTTACCTCCAAAGATTAAATCTTTCCCCAATTCGCCCAGAATGAGATCGTTATCTTCGTCACCATAAAGGGTATCATCGCCATTACCTCCCAAGATAAAGTCATTCCCAGAGTTACCATTAAATATATCATTACTATTGCCACCATATAAGTTGTCATTCCCGGCAATGGGTTGGTTGAAGCTGGGATAGGGAATTTTGTCGCAGATGCAGTCATCATTAGGAATATTATTAGTTATTGGTGTTGGTGTTGGTGTTGGTGTTGGTGTTACCGATGGCGTTGGAGTCGGAACCACAGTATCGTAACTAACAGTATTGTCTGTACTTGTACTGGCAGTATTATTATTACCTGCTGTATCGGTAACGCTGTTAGCTTTGATACTAGCAATGACATTACCTCCCCCTGTTATGCCGTTGACTTCGACGTTGTAAACAGGGCCGCTACCTGTAATTTTTGGTGTTAAAGATCCTGTTGCTGTACTTGTGGTTAAGTCGATATCGTTGACATCAAAACCTGTGACGGTTTCGCTAAAAGTGACGGTAAAGTTGATAGGTGAAGTGGCTGTCGGGTCGGTTTGTTCTGGTGCTTGATTGATGGTGACAGTGGGTGCAACAGTATCAATGACTAAATCTCTATTAGCACTTAATGAGTTAGCTGTTGCGGGTTCAGGTAAAGTCCGTATGGCATCATTCATGGCGGCATTTTTAATTGTGCCACCGTTGAGTGTCAGGGCAAGAGTTGATTGATAATCAAGGTCTGAACTGTTGTTGCCTGCGGCGACGGTGTAGTTGAATGTTAGCGTGTCGCTGCCGCTACCGCTGGTATAGTTAGCGATCGCACCTAAGTTTAAAGTGAGTTGGGGAATGCCTGTAACTGTGACGGGTTCGCTGTATTGAACGGTGATGGGAATGATTTGACCTATGCCATAAGTACCATCTATGGGGGAGGTGATGTTGATGACGGTGGGAAAGTTGTCATAGAAGAAGTTGAGGACAATTGTGCCAGTCTCAGTACCATAGCCATCAACTGCAATTTGATAGGTGGTGCCTGCCGTAGTTGCAAAAGAGACACTACTTGCAAGGGAACTGGATGAGTCGTCGTCGCCAGCGATAAAAGTTAAATTGTCAAGAGCGGTACCTGTGTAGACATCTAATATTGTGTCAAAGGAAGAGCCAGAGGTGTTGATGGTGACATTGCCGGCGACTGGGACTGTCCAAGACCACCAAAGAGAGTTGACAGACTCTGAGGAACCCCCACCCGGCTCTTCAGCTTCCCCAGTAGCTTCTACATTTGTGGATGAAGCGGTGTAGGTAGTGCCAGTCACAACAATGGCATTAGCAAAATTGTCATTGGATACCATACTTAATCACTTTTTGCTTTTCCTTATCTAAAATTATAGGGGATAAAGCGTTCTAATGGCAAACCTGTATTATTTGCGAAATTTGCTGATGGTTTGTAATGACCAGAAGCATTATTCCAATTTTTTATTTGACCTCTATTCCTTGAATTGTGTCCAAAGCGAATTTGACCGGCGAAGTCAACGTTCTGACCTCTTGCAATATCAATATGACATCCAATACCATTAAATTGTTGTCTTTACAGTTAACAGTTAACAGTTAACAGTTAACAGTTAACCGTTAACCGTTAACCGTTAACAACTAACTAATCATCAGTTTCATAAAAACCCTCACTACCGCCACCAACCGCTACCAAATCAATTTGTTGACGATAATAATCGACACTTTTCACCTGAACTTCTACGCGATCGCCTAAACGATATTGATTCCGATTTTTCCGGCCCACCAAAGTTTGCTGACGCGATCGATATTCATACCAATCATCCTTCAAAGAAGAAACATGAACCAATCCCTCAACCCGCAGAGTTTCTTCTTCTGTAATAATCTCAATTTCCACAAAGAAACCATAGGATTGTACGCCAGTAATCAAACCTTGGAAAGTTTGACCAGTTCTTTCCTTCATCAACCCAGTTTTATTCAAACCCTCCAAATCATTTTCCGCGTCTTGAGCCACCCTTTCTCGCTCAGTTAAATGCACCACAACTAAGGCAAATTGTGCCTCAAATTCGTGATGAACTTCCGGCGGTAAAACATTCCAATTAATTTGACCAACACAAGACGAATGCTGTAAATTTACCTTTTCCTTAGCGCGAGTTGTCCGGCGATCGCGACCTTGTTCAACTACCGCCTGCAACACCCGTAAATTCAGCAAATCCGCATAGCGAGATAAAGGCGAAGTACAATGAGCATAACCCTCACTCAAAGCCAAACCAAAATGAGGTTTCGGAGTGCTACTATAAACCCCAGGTTTCAACGTATCTTCTAACAAATAAGAAAGCACTCTCTCAGCCTTCGATCGCGCAAACTGATCGCTAAAACGTTGGAAATCCAAAGCATAGACTTCCTCTTCATTTTCCAGATATAAATCACACCCTAAATTGCTGGCAAGCTTCACCAATTCTATCACATCTGCCGGATCTGGCGTAGGTTGTACCCGGTAAATTCCCGGCACTCCCAAAGCTTGTAAATGAGTAGCAATAGATTGATTTGCCAACACTACTAACTCCGCGATCGCAGATTGAATCGGCAGTTCTTCATTCACCGTAAAAGCACCTAATTCTCCCTCATCATCATAGTGACAAGTAGTATCAGGTAATCTCAAATCAAAAGCACCTCGATTGCGCCGTTGAACTTTCGCCGCGAGACTCGCGACAGAAAGTTCGCTCAAGAAAGGATGTAACAGAAAACAATTAGGATGAATTGACTGATCCGGTACCGAATCAATAATTGTTTGAGCCTCCCGATAAGTTAACTGAGAATTAACTTGGATCAGGCTCGGTTGAATTTCATATTCCACCAATTCCCCCGACTCATCCAGAGTTAAGAAAACACTTATCGTTAAGCGTTCTTGATCCGGTAAAAGAGCAGCGCGATCGCTCGATATCTCCATCGGTAACATCGGCACAACCATCTTCGCTAAATGCACCGAATTACCCCGCTTGCGAGCTTCCCGATCGATTGGTGAATCAGGACGTACATACTCCGTTGCATCAGCAATATGAATCCCAATGCGCCACTTTCCAGACTCACTCGGCTCCAGCGTAAAAGCACGTTCCACACAATTTTCAGGAGTAAAAATAGTCACCGGTTCCTGAGAATTTTGATTTTCCCCTTCCGAGTCAATACCCAAAACCAATAAATCAGAATTAGCCAAAGTTACCGTAAAAAGATCGCGCAAATCTAACCGCTTTTTAAGTTCAGTTCTTTTCAGCTTAGTTGGCAAAGTTTCAATAGCTTTAATCACCGCAACAGGGAAAGAACGAGCTAAATCATGTTTGCAACAAACTATATCAAGATCGTCCGCTGCTTCTGCATCAGAACCAAGTACCTGAACCACCTTACCAATAGGTCGATGACTACCTAAAGGATAACGGAGAACTTCCACATGAACTAGATGATCGATCGCATCTTGCAAGTTAATTCCATTCTGCATTAATTCGAGTTCAAATAACAAGCGATCGTCTAAAGGAACCGCTCTATAACCAATTCGTCCACTGGGACTACTGATTTGTTTCACTCGCGCTAATACCGAAGGATTTGCCCTTTCTAAAATTAACTGCACTTCCCCTTCAGGAGAACGGCGACGACTACCTTCCTTAATAATTTTTACCAAAACTCGATCGCCATTCCAAGCAGTTGACAGATGGCTTTCTCGGACATAAACATCCTCGGAACCCTCAGTATCCTGAATAGCAAAGCAAAATCCCTTGCTAGAACAACGGAGTTTTGCTTCCACGACATCTTCTTCAATTAATCGGCGATATCGGCCTTTATCTTTGACTAAAATGCCAATTTTCTCCAAAGCATCCAAAGCAATTTGAAGTTTTGCTTGACTCGTAGAATCATTGCAATCAAGTTTTTTCTCCAGAGCTTTGGGGGCAACTAATTTGTCATCTGTAAAATTTGCCAGCAGTGCAGCGATAGAAAATTCCATGTAGCGCCTAATCCTTTTTATCTGATTTTGGGATCTTTGCCGCGCAATCCTGTACCATATAGTCATTCCTCCCTTTGGTTTTACCGTTGATGCGGATGTGTTAATAAAGTTTTGAGCCTCAAATTTTGAATTTTTAGTTAAAAAAAATTTTTAATCCAAAAGTTAAAACTCAAACTGAAGTGCTTGTTGCCAAAGCAAAAGAAACGACCGCTAACGGCAAATTGCTAATTGCCCATTGCTACGATGCCCCTATTTTATGTCTGGGACTACCCTAAAAGACAAGGATGCAGCGCAGCGATACTGCTTTCAGTTCGGGAGCAATTTGTCAGCAGGGTAAGTGCGGGTATTAAAGCCTCTACTTTTACTACTTTTACTTAATTGCTCGGCCATTTCTCACCTTGGTAGAAATGACTCCCGATGTCTATTAGCTTCAACCGGAGGGTACGGGATGGGTATTGAGTGGCGTGAAAGGTTGCGCGGATGATTAACCTTTAATTTTATTGTATGTTCAATATTGCAGTTTCAGTACATTGATTTTTGCAGCAACTGTATTACACTGAAGTGAATAGCCCCCAATGCTTTCCCTAGCCTCAAGTTTATGTTTGCTAAATTTCGCGCTCTCTATCCGACTGGTCAGTTAATCTCTGAGTTGGTGACAATTTACCAAGGTAAATTTATTGTTCGCACTCTAGTTCAACTAGACGGAAAAACTCTTGTAACTGCTATGTCTGCTGGTGATACTGTCGAGTTGGCGGAAGATCAAGCATGGAAGCGATCGCTTTCTCTACTCGATCTTAATTCTCCTGTTTCTTTCTCTACTACTCCTGTAACACCCCCATCTGTCACCCCACTTCCTCAGCCAGAAGTTGTTATTACTCCTGAAAAAGTTAGTCCTACACATCAAAATAGTTTCGTCAATACTCAAAGTCAAATAAATCAAGCTGCATATTTATCGCCTCCTGAAACAATGAGCCGGATTAGCCAGCCCCAAGCATCGCCCCAACCACCAAAAGCCGCAAGTATTCCCCTTCCACCTAAACAATTAGGCTCAGATTCTTGGCTTTCTTCAAGTTATGGGGATTCATCCATTGGGCAAGAAATTTCAACAATACCTGTATCAACTAGCATTAAAAGTGAAACAGGATTAACAAAACCATCAAATTTGCCTGAGTTCTACAGTAGCGTTTCGGAGTTGGAAGTTGAACCTTTATCTACGATGGAGGAAATCGCAACTCCCCTGGAAATTAGTCCGCCAAGTGAATTAATTGAGGATAATTCTGAAACGATCGCTCAAATAGATGTATTGCTAAAACGCCTCAAATGGAAAAAAGAGCAAGAATCTGAATACTTACTCAAAGCTTATGGCAAAAAATCCCAAGACTTATTAGCCAAATATGAATTATTAGATTTCTTAGACTATCTGGAAATCTTCAGCAAAACCACCGAAGAAATTACTCGCTTAGGGTGGGATAGCAAACAAGGACGCGATTACCTTAAGCAAGCTTATGGCGAGATCGCACGCCATCATCTCACAAAAGAACAGTTGGTTGATTTTCTGGAATATCTCGAATCGAAATAAATTGTTAGTTGTTAGTTGTTATTTGTTATTTGTTATTTGTTAACAGTTAACAAATAACAGTTAACAAATAACAATTTAATCGTCATCCTCCTCAAAATCGTAACCATCCATATCATCGTCATCCTCCATAATTGAAGAAAGTGCATCATCAGCAACATCCTCCAACTCATCATCAATTACGATCGCCTCCTCTTCAAAATCATCATCATCCTCAACATCTTCAGCGCCCGTCTTGACATCAAAACCACTACCTTGAGTGTAAGCCCGACGAGCAGTGCGATCGTCTAACACCACATCTTGACTGATGCGATCGTCCACCTCATCAAACATCCCAGCGTCTAATGACAAGTCCGCATTCATCGCATCCTCATAAGCATTAAACCCAGTGCCCGCAGGAATCAATCGGCCAATAATTACATTCTCCTTCAAACCCCGCAGCCAATCAGATTTACCCTCGATCGCCGCCTCAGTTAATACCCGCGTAGTTTCTTGGAAAGAAGCCGCAGAAATAAAGCTGTCAGTATTCAGCGAAGCCTTAGTAATTCCTAACAACAAAGGAGTATAATCTGCCGGCGCACCACCAGTAATTGACATAGCTTCATTTACCTGTTCCACCTGTCGTAATTCCACTAACTCTCCAGGTAACATCGTCGTATCTCCACCATCATCAATACGCACTTTATTAGTCATTTGGCGCACAATCACCTCAATGTGTTTATCAGAAATATCCACACCCTGAGATTGATAAACCGACTGCACTTCATTAACTAAAAATGCCTGTACCTGTTGAAAGCTCTCGATCGCCGCATCCCAAGTAGCAGCCCCCTTTTCCTTACGCACAGCAAAGAAAATCTCCACAATTTCATGGGGATTTGCCGGTCCATCCGTCAAAGCTTCCGCAGCTTCCACTCGTTGCCCCTCAGACACAATTAAATTCTGCCCAGGCAATAATGGATAATCCTCAATTCGACCATCATCTTCAATTACTTTTAAACTTGCCCCATCCTCATCTATTTCTACTTGAACCGTACCCGCCCGACGCGCCAAAATGCAAGCCTCTTTAGGTTTCCGGGCTTCCAATAACTCCTCAATCCGAGGCAAACCTTGAATAATATCTCCAGTTTTTGCCCGCTCAAATACCAGAATCACCAAATTATCACCCCGCTGCACCAAATCCTCATCTTGAACGTGAAGTACAGCACCATTAGAAACTCGATAAGGTCGAGCAATTCGCAGAGTCACGCTAGGCTTAACTGGCGCGAGTAAACCACCAACTCTAATTTGCAAAAAGTGTTCCAAAGATGTCACCAAAGCCCCAGCCTGGGCGAGAAAATCCTTGAGACTCAATTGCCGACCGGCTTGCATCAAACCCTTCAAATTCAGCCCAATATTAATAATTGTCTGATATTCAACCGATGGTAAAATCACCATTCCGTCAAAAATTTTCGACAACAAAGGTTGAATCTGTTTCTTGACTTCTGCCATTAGCAAATCCGTCGGCCCTTTAACTAAAGTATCAGTCAAATGGTTAAATACCTCTCCAGCAATTGTATTAACTACTGCACTAATAGTTTGCTGAATTGGTGTAGGCAAATTATCAAAGAAAGGTATTTTCGTCTTAATTGCCTCAATAATCGACAAAACGTAGGCGAAGCCAGCCGCAGGCATCGCACCGCCAGATAAACCATCAGCTAATGCAATGGCTCCACTGCCCATTGAAATTTTGACTTGTGCCACAATTAGGTTAGTTAATTCTGTTGCTAAAAACTCGATTAACTCTTCCTGTTTTGTTGTCAAAGCTGGATCGGGAGCATAAGAGTGGGGAATATTAACACTAATTACCTGGCCAGATTGTTCGCTAATTACCCCCGGTGCAATTTCCGTTCCCGCTACAACTAAATCACCAGCTTTTACTGTGGGATTAACGTCTGTTTCAATAGAAATCGAATCAGCATCGCGAACGATTAAAATGCGTCGAATTGGCTCTCCTACTTTAGAACGAATACCGCGAATTTCACCTGATTCTTTACAGAGAATTTCGGTGCGGGCAACTACGGCTCCGGGGGCGATCGCATCTCCATCTTTCACCAACAACCCCGTATTCGTACTTCCCTGAGTAGAGTCAGCCACAATATCCCGGCGAATTGCTAAAGACTCCAAAATCACCAACTGCAAACGCATTGCCCCCGGATCTTCTTCGTCCGGTAACAACTCAATATCCGCCGCCAAACAAGGAGCAGAAACCCCAATTTCCAGAATTAATTGCGTCCGCAATAACTCCACTCCCTCCACAGATTTTACCCGCTCTCCATCTTTATAAGGCAATCGTTGAACTGCTCGTAAAGCAATAGACTCGCTCACCGCCGTTTGGGAAGGTACGCGGGGGAAATCGGGCACGGGAAACTCCACAACTGGGCGCAATAATAAAGCTAAACCTTCGGGAGTTTCTACAAATTCAGCGTATTTAAGTTCGTCAACAACTAACCCTGGAATCACTTCAGTACCAGGATTTACCACTTTGCCTTCTTCTGGAATTGGCACGGGATTTTCGATTAAATGTAGTTCCCCTGGCTTCACTACAATTTCTCGCAGAATGTCATTCTTCTGCATCACTTCCACTACGCCATTCGTCTGAGTGAAAATATCTTTAACTACTTCCTGACCGGCTTCGACGTATTGACCATCTTCTACTAAAAGTAGAGAAATGTCTTTATTAACCTCGTGGCATTCTTCAGGAATCCAAAGTAAAGTTCCACCCTTAACTACTTCATAGCCAAGTTTAGCCTTGCCTCGTTTGTGAACTTCCACACCAGCATACTTAATAATTCCCCCAGTATTTGTATGGTAAGTATCGTCAATTAATTCGGCTACTACTTCACCATTTTGTACCTTGGAACCAGGAGTAGCTTTCAGAGAAAAACGTTGAGTTTTTATCGCCGTTTCTTCATCTGTTTCCGCTACAGTTTCAATAGTGTAATGATCGCGTCCGCCGGCACTTTCTACTAATACCTTTGCTCGATCGAGTAACACACTGGCAGTAATAATTTCTACTTCTCTTTGGTCAGCAACGCGAACTATGCCCCCATGTTCCGAAACCAGTTTTGTTTGAGCAATTACCCCTCCAGCATGAATGCGATCGCCATTTTTTACCGTTGGTTCTGCACCAGTTGGTAAGTTATAAGCGGAACCTGACAAAATCCAAATCAATCCTCCTCTGGCCGCAATCCGAGTAGTATTACCTTGGCGATCGGTTTTTTCTTCTGGTACTATGCCATCAAATTTAATCTCTCCCGCCAAATCGGTGGCCACATCTTTAGTTACTTTCTCAGTAGTTTTACGAGCCGCCCGCCCCGCCAAAGGAACTTCTGCCAGAAAATCACCAATTCCAACTTTTGCCCCATCTTTCACCATTAAGGTTGAACCCTGAACGATGGGAATAGCAATTTTGGATTTTTGAGGGGTTTTTGTACTACCAGATATCGCCTCCGCCTGGGCCTCCAAAACTAACAAACCATTATTTTCTGCAACGTAAGCATCCTCTCCATGTCGAGTCCGCAAGGGGCGCACCCGCAAGTCTTGAAACCTTACAGTTCCAGCAAATTCGGCTCTTTCCTGTTTCGCTACTTCTCCAGTAAAAACCCCTCCAGTGTGGAAAGTCCGCATGGTTAACTGCGTACCGGGTTCTCCAATAGATTGAGCCGCAATAATCCCGATCGCTTCTCCTAAATCCACCATCCCCGCATGGGCCAAAGACCAACCATAACAATGTTGACAAACGGAACGAGTTGACTCGCAAGTTAAAGGCGATCGCACTAAGACTTCTGTTACGCCACTTTTCTCGATCGCGATCGACAACTCTTCAGAAACAGCTTGATTTCGCACCGCCGAGAGTATAGTTCCTTCGACATTACATTTAACCGGTTCCCCAGTTTTTGGGTCAATTACATCCCGCGCCAACACTCGCCCAAAAAGTCGATCTTTCAAAGCAATTAAAGTTTTCTGCCCGTCAGACATGGGACGAACCCGCAACCATCGCATCGTTCCACAATCAAATTCCCGAACAATTACATCCTGAGAAACATCAACTAATCGCCGCGTTAAATACCCCGAATCTGCCGTTCGTAATGCCGTATCTACTAATCCTTTCCGCGCCCCGTAGGAAGAAATAATATACTCAGTTACTGTTAATCCTTCACGGAAGTTAGTTTTAATTGGCAAGTCAATAATTTCCCCTTGAGGATCTGCCATTAAACCCCGCATTCCTACTAATTGCCGTACCTGAGAAATATTCCCCCGCGCCCCAGAGAAAGCCATCATATAAACAGAGTTCAAAGGATCGGAAGCCCGGAAGTTTTTTACCACTTCGTCTTTCAAATCTTCCGAGGTACTATTCCAAGTATCAATTACTTTCTGAAAACGCTCAACTTCCGTAATTTCTCCTCGCGTATAACGAGTTTCTGCCGTGCGAATTTCCTCTTCTGCTGCTTCAATTAGCGATCGCTTGGAGGGGGGTACTACTAAATCTTCTACACTAATAGAAACTCCCGCTCTCGTTGCATAACGAAAGCCTAAGTCTTTGAGGCGATCGGCCAGAGTTGCCGTCCGCGCCGTACCACAATGAGTAAACGACCAAGAAATTAATTTCTTCAGTTGCCCCTTATCTACAACACGGTTGCGAAAAATCACCTTTGTTTCTGACATAAATTTCCTCGCTTTTCCTTATTGGTTATTGGTTATTGGTTGACAGCTAACAAATAACAAATAACAAATAACAGCTAACAAATAACAAATAACCGTTAACTATTAATTGCCGACTGAATTGTTTGGTGGTAAATAATTCTCCCCGCCGTCGTGCGGATGTACTGAAAAAGCATCACCCCATCCTTATCCTCCCTAACTCGGCGAAACTTATACTCCTTAAACACCGTACCATCCGCCAAAGTTTCCACCCTGGGATCGCCTTCCGGTTCCGCAGTTTCCACCTCACCATGAAAGCGCACCCATATATAAGAATGTAGTTGAATTATCCCTTGCTCATAAGCAATAACCACATCATTGAAATTTGAAAAATAGTTACCCTCCCCCTTCGTCGCCCGCAGATTTTCCGCAGTTAAGTAATAGCATCCCAACACCATATCTTGAGAAGGAGTAACAATTGGTCGCCCCGTTGCCGGCGACAAAATATTATTAGAAGCTAACATCAACAACCTTGCCTCTGATTGAGATTCCAAAGACAAAGGCACGTGAACTGCCATTTGGTCGCCATCAAAGTCCGCATTGAACGCAGGACATACTAACGGGTGTAACTGAATTGCTCTCCCTTCTACTAAAATTGGCTCAAAAGCTTGAATACCCAAACGGTGCAAAGTAGGAGCCCGGTTTAGCATCACTGGATGCCCTTCAATTACCTCCTCTAAAACATCCCAAACTGAAGAATCATTTCGCTGAATTAGTTTTTTTGCTGCCTTGATATTGTTAACTAAACCTTGGCGAATCAGGCGATGAATTACAAAAGGTTGGAATAATTCGATCGCCATTTCTCTGGGCAAACCACACTGATGAATTTTCAGTTTTGGTCCCACCACAATTACCGATCGACCAGAATAGTCCACCCGTTTACCCAACAAATTCTGCCGGAAACGTCCTTGCTTTCCTTCAATAATATCCGACAGTGACTTCAACGGACGATTATTCGCCCCCACCACCGTCCGACCCCGGCGACCATTATCAATTAACGCATCTACCGCCTCTTGTAACATCCGCTTTTCATTGCGAATAATAATTTCTGGGGCTAAAATTTCTTGCAGTCTCGCCAGTCGATTATTACGATTAATCACCCGACGATAAAGATCGTTAAGATCGCTAGTAGCAAAACGACCGCCATCTAATTGCACCATTGGCCGTAAATCGGGAGGAATTACGGGAACTACTGAGAGCACCATCCACTCCGGTTTAGAACCAGTAGCAATAAAGTTATCAATCACCCGCAATCGTTTAATTAGTTTGGCGCGTTTCTGACCTTTTGCCCCGGAAATCTCTTCTCTCAACTGCTCTGCTTCTGTTTCTAAGTTGATATTTTGTAGTAAAGTTTGCAGTGCTTCTGCACCAATTCCTACTTCTACACCCGACAACTCAGATTCTTCGCTATATAGTTGATCTTCAATTTCTAGCCAAGCATCTTCTGCCAGTAATTGTTTATAAGTCAAGTTATCTGCATTGCCGGCATTGAGAACCACGTAGGCATTGAAATAAACAATTTGTTCGACATCCCGCAAAGGCATATCTAACAGAATTGCCATGTAGCTAGGGATACCTTTCAGATACCAAACGTGGGCAACGGGAGCCGCTAATTTAATAAAGCCCATCCGATGTCTGCGAACGCGAGATTCAGTAACTTCGACACCGCATCTTTCGCAAACAATCCCTCTATGCCGCACCCGTTTGTATTTACCGCAATGGCATTCCCAATCTTTTGCCGGTCCAAATATCCGTTCGCAAAATAACCCATCCATTTCGGGTTTTAATGTTCTGTAATTTATTGTCTCAGGTTTAATTATTTCACCGACAATTTGACCATTTGGTAATGTTCTTTCTCCCCATTGTCGTATTCTTTCTGGAGAAGCTAACCCAATTTTAACGTAGTCAAATCGTTGTTCTAATTTAGCCATGTTTTTGTGTTAATTGTTAATGAAGGAAGAAGGAAGAAGGAAGAAGGAAGAAGGAAGAAGGAAGAAGGAAGAAGGAAGAAGGAAGAAGGAAGAGGGAAGAGGGAAGAAGGAATTAACAGTTAACAAATAACAGTTAACAAATAACAGTTAACAGTTAACAGTTAACAGTTAACCAATCTACAAATCGTCTTCGATTTCATCCCTAGAAATTGATTCGTAAGTTGGACGAGAAGGCGATCGCCGTCCCCCAACATCGGCCATTAAATCAACTTCTACATCTCGCGAAGAACCGTCTTCCGCAGCCTCAACTTTGTGTACGGCAATGTCCAAACACAAAGACTGCAATTCTCGCATCAACACCTTAAACGATTCCGGGGTTCCAGGACGGGGTATTGCCTTACCCTTGACGATCGCATTTAAAGCCTCATTTCGACCCTGCATATCATCCGACTTCACAGTTAAAAGTTCCTGCAAAGTATAAGCCGCCCCAAAAGCTTCCAAAGCCCATACTTCCATCTCTCCAAACCGCTGCCC
The DNA here is from genome assembly GCA_001698425.1 of Oscillatoriales cyanobacterium USR001. Taxonomy (GTDB): domain Bacteria; phylum Cyanobacteriota; class Cyanobacteriia; order Cyanobacteriales; family Microcoleaceae; genus Kamptonema. The sequence continues at coordinate 49,373 of MBRE01000043.1, forward strand.
CCCCTGTTGCGCTTTACCACCCAAAGGTTGTTGAGTCACTAAAGAATAGGGTCCCGTCGATCGCGCGTGAATCTTATCATCTACAAGGTGAACGAGTTTTAGCATATAAGCTACACCCACCGTTACCGGGCGATCGAAAGCCTCACCAGTTCTTCCATCATAAACTTTACTTTTCCCAGGATGTTCCTCACTAAAAATCCAATCTTTCCCCGTTTTTTCTCGTGCCTCCTGTAACTTGCCATGCACGCTTTCTCGCGACTTTTCAGCCCCGTGCATTTCATCAAAAGGCACAATTTTAAACCGCATTCCTAAGTTTTCACCCGCCCATCCCAATAAACATTCAAAAATCTGACCTACATTCATCCGAGAAGGTACGCCCAAAGGATTTAGCACTAAATCCACCGGTGTGCCATCGGGCAAAAATGGCATATCTTCAACTGGTAAAATTCGGGAAACAATACCCTTATTTCCATGTCGCCCGGCCATTTTATCCCCTACTTGAATCTTCCGTTTTTGAGCAACATAAACGCGGACGACCATATTAGCACCAGGGGGCAATTCGTCGCCCTGTTCCCGCGTAAACACCCGCACGTCTACTACCCGTCCTTTTTCACCATTAGGAACTCGCAAGGAATTATCTCGGACATCGCGGGCTTTTTCCCCGAAAATTGCCCTCAATAATTTCTCTTCCGGTGGTTGATCGCTTTCTCCCTTCGGCGTAACTTTTCCTACTAAAATATCGCTGGCTTCCACCCAAGCCCCAATCCGAATAATTCCCTGTTCGTCCAATTGTCTGAGAGCATCTTCCCCGACGTTAGGAATTTCGCGGGTAATTTCTTCGGGTCCAAGTTTAGTTTGTCTGGCTTCAATTTCGTACTTTTCAATGTGAATGCTGGTATAAACATCCCCATAAACTAATTTTTCGGAAATCAACATAGCATCTTCGTAGTTATATCCCTCCCAAGGCATATAAACTACTAGAATGTTATGCCCCAATGCCAACTCTGCCCCCTCGGTAGAAGAGCCATCAGCTAACACTTGCCCCGCCACCACAAAATCACCTTCATAAATTAAAGGTCGTTGATTGAGACAGGTATCCTGATTGGAACGTTGATATTTTTGCAGTTCGTACTCTACAAAACCGGCATATTTAGCTTTAAAAGCTGAGGGATTTTTTTGTCGTAAATCGCAGTAATCTCGAATGTTGAAAAATATTTCTTCCTGTTGACTATTTGGCTTAATCGTTTTGACAATAATCCGAGTTGCGTCAATATAAATCACTTCTCCATCAAACTTAGAAACTACTACCATCCCTGAGTCTCGTGCTGCTTGAGCTTCTAAACCCGTACCCACTAAAGGACGTTCTGGTAATAGTAAGGGTACTGCTTGTCGCTGCATATTAGAACCCATTAAGGCTCGGTTAGCGTCGTCATGTTCTAAGAATGGAATCAGAGAAGTGGCGACTGAAATAATCTGCACGGGAGAAACTGCTACATAATCCACCTGCATTGGTGTGGTAGTAGTAAATTCTTGGCGATAGCGCACGGGTACTGATTCCCCTTGAATGTTGCCATCTGCGTCTGTACGAATGTCTCCTGGTGCGACGCGCAGATCGTCTTCTTCATCTGCTGTCATGTAAATTGGGGGGCGATCGCGGACAATTTTGCCTTTAACAACTGGATAAAATGGTGTTTCTAAGAATCCGTAGGGATTTACCCGCGCGTGAGTTGCTAAGGAACCAATTAAGCCGGCGTTGGGTCCTTCTGGTGTTTCAATGGGACAAATTCGGCCGTAGTGGGAGGGGTGAATATCCCGCACGGCAAAACCTGCTCTTTCCCGCGTTAAACCTCCCGGACCAAGGGCGGAAAGTCGGCGTTTATGGGTGAGTTCCGCTAAAGGATTGGTTTGATCCATAAACTGGGATAATTGGGAACTGCCAAAAAATTCTTTAATGGCGGCGACTAATGGTTTTGGGTTGACCAATGAAGCTGGAGTTAGGGATTCAGCATCGCTAACTGTCATGCGTTCGCGGATAATTCTTTCTAAACGGTTAAGTCCTACTCGTACTTGGTTTTGTAATAGTTCTCCAACCGATCGCACGCGACGATTTCCTAAGTGGTCGATGTCATCGCAGGTACCAACATCAAACTCTAAGTTAATCAAGTAATCGACGCAGGTAAGAATATCTGTTGGAGTTAGAGTTCGCACGCTATCGGGAATGTTGAGACGCAGTTTTTTATTCAGTTTGTAGCGCCCAACTTTTCCTAAGTCATAGCGTTTGGGGTCGAAGAAGCGGGAGTTTAATAGTTGTTCTCCTCCTGCTACTGTTGGTGGTTCCCCCGGTCGCAGTTTGCGATAGAGTTCCATTAGTGCTTCTTCTTCTCCGAATTGACCTTCTTTTTCGATGGTTTTTTGGAAGTATTCGGGGTGACGCAAGCTATCAAGAATTTCGCTATCTGTTAGCCCTAATGCTTTTAGTAATACTTGGGCTGAGAGTTTGCGGGTTTTGTCGATTCTTACCCATACTAAGTCGTTTTTATCTGTTTCAAATTTGAGCCATGCGCCTCGATTGGGAATTAAGGAGGCATTGTAGGAGCGGCGGCCGTTTTTGTCGGTTTCTGATTTGTAATAAACTCCAGGCGATCGCACGATTTGGTTAACGATCACTCGTTCTGCACCGTTAATAATAAATGTTCCCCGTTCTGTCATCAAGGGCAAGTCGCCGATGAAGACTTCCATTTCTTTAATTTCACCGGTTTCTTTGTTGATTAAACGGGTGGGTACGTACATTTGTACGGCGTAGGTGCTGTCGCGCCGTTTGGCTTCATCTACGTCGTATTTGGGGCGCTTCAATTTGAAGTCTTTGCCCATGAAGTGCAGTTCTAATTTGCCAGTATAATCAGATATCGGTGAAAAGCTGTCTAATTCTTCTATTAGCCCAGATTCTAAGAACCAACGAAACGATGCCCGCTGAATTTCAATCAGGTCAGGCAAGGTAAAGCTGGGTTGTGTATAAACTGGCTGATTACTCATGTTAATTGTTAGTTGTTAGTTGTTATTGGTTAACTGTTATTTGTTAACTGTTATTGGTTAACTGTTATTGGTTAACTGTTATTGGTTAGCTGGTAGTTGGTAATTGGTAATTGGTAATTGGTAATTGGTAATTGTTAACTGTTAACTGTTAACTGTTTCCCTCTTCCCTCTTCCTTCTTCCCTCTTCCTTCTTCCTTCTTCCTTCTTCCTTCTTCCTTCTTCCTTCAGAGCTTAAAGAGTTCTTGGGCATTTTGGGTTGTTTGCTGACTCAGGGTTTCTAAGGTGACTCCCCTAATTTTGGCAACTGCTTCGGCTACGTGACGCACGTAGGCGGGTTCGTTTCGTTTGCCGCGATGGGGGGTGGGGGCGAGAAAAGGGCAGTCTGTTTCAATTAAAAGGCGATCGCTGTTTACTTGTGCGGCTGATTCGTGAATTTGCATGGCTTTTTTAAAGGTAACAGTTCCGCTAAAACTTATGTAAAATCCCAAGTCTAAAAACCATTGGGTTTCTTCCCAGTTTCCTCCCCAACAGTGCATCACTCCCCGCACTGACCCAAATTTTTGCCAAAATTCCCGTAACATTTCTGCCATTGGCGCGGCTGCGTCTCGACAGTGAATGATGACGGGTTTGTTTAATTTTTGGGCGATCGCTAGTTGAGATTTAAAAGCTCTCATCTGTTGTTCGGTGTTTTCTGCTTTGTAAAAGTCTAGGCCAGTTTCGCCGATCGCCACTACTTTTGAGTCAGAACTAGCTAACTCAAAAATTTTGTCTGCTGTAGCGTCTGTCCATTTGTGGGCATCTAGGGGGTGAAGACCTACGGCAAAGGATACTTCCTCAAAGCGTTTGGCGATCGCTTGAATGCCGTCAAATTCTTCGGGTTCCACGCAGGAATGAACTAGACCCACAACCCCAGCTTCTTGCCACCGCGATCGCACGGATTCCAAGTCATCCTTAAACGCTTTAAAGTTGATGTGAACGTGAGTGTCAATTAGCTGCACTATTTTTTACCCTCTAACAAATCTTCCGATCGCAGGATTGGGCATCTCAGATTTGAAATTGTGAGTTTTTGACTCGGTTTGTTACTATAACAGATTTTCGGGAAATTAACAAGTAAAAATCTTCAGGGTCAGCTAAGAGGACTCAGGAAAGAGAAACTTGCTGGTAATTGGTGAAAAATAATGCAATTCCTCTTTCCCCTAGCCCCTAGTCCTTAGCCTCAGCTTCGGCGGTAATCACTGGGGATTCTTTGCGTTTGAGAGCTTTAGCCAAGCGAGATTTTTTGCGATCGCCATTATTGCGGTGCAGCACACCACGCTTTACGGCCTTGTCAATTTTGCTGTAAGCTTCAGACATCCGCTGCTGTACTTGCTCCATTAACTCTGGACTAGGAGCGGCGGCGTAAGTCTCAACGGCGGTCAAATACTTCTTCATCAGAGTCTTGACAGCAGACTTGTAAGCTTTGTTTTCCAGTCGATTGCGCTCGGCAATTTCGACTCGTTTGATGGCAGACTTAATATTGGGCATAGTCGGCGGTGATTTCTGGCAGAGGTAATAAAAATACTAAAGTACCGGACAAACTAATATAACATCAATATCTCATAAAATCGCGATTCCCCAAAAAATTTAGGTTAAGCTATAACAAGGATCAACGGTAGGCATTCCTAATCTCCATGTTGCGAATCATAACTCAGTGGGTTGAAGCACAAGCTGAACTGCGACGAATCTGCGATCGCACCCACGATGACTTGGTTGTTCACAAAGAGGCGACAGTACGGGAAGTGCTGCAAGCAGTGAAGCGTAAAGGCGACAAGGCTCTGCTGCACTACACCGCAGAATTTGACCGCCTCTCCCTAAATGTGGAAGACTTGCGGGTGAGTGGCGCGGAATTGGACGCGGCCTACCAGCAAGTATCTAAAGAATTATTAGACGCAATTCGTTGCGCTTGCCAACAAATTGAGGCTTTTCACCGACAGCGTATTCCTAAATCTTGGGTACAATTTGGTGAAGACCAGATAGTTTTGGGCAAGCGCTACACTCCGGTTGACCGGGCTGGGCTTTATATTCCTGGGGGTCAGGCGGCTTATCCCAGTACAGTTTTGATGAATGCAGTTCCAGCGTCTGTGGCGAAGGTTCCGCGTATTGTGATGTGTACCCCTCCAGGGCTAGAGAAAAAAATTAACGCTGCGGTGTTGGTAGCAGCCCAAGAAGCTGGAATTGAGGAAATTTATCGAGTGGGTGGGGCTCAGGCAATTGGGGCCTTGGCCTACGGTACGGAAACTATTCCCAAGGTAGATTTAATTACCGGTCCTGGTAATATCTACGTGACTTTGGCGAAAAAGTTAGTCTATGGAATTGTCGGGATTGATAGTTTAGCTGGCCCCTCGGAGGTGCTAATTATCGCTGATGGTTCGGCTAATCCTGTCTTTGTGGCGGCGGATATGTTGGCGCAGGCGGAACATGATTCGATGGCGGCGGCGATTTTGCTGACTACTGATTCAGTGTTGGCGAGAAAAGTGGTAACGGAGGTGGAACGACAATTAGTCAATCACCCGCGCCGGATTTTAACCGAAAAGGCGATCGCTAATTACGGTTTAGTAGTAGTAGTTGATTCCCTTGCCTCGGCAGCAGAATTATCTAATGAGTTTGCTCCTGAACATTTAGAATTAGAAGTTGCAGATCCTTGGGCTTTATTAGATAAAATTCGCCATGCAGGAGCAATTTTCTTGGGTTGCTCAACGCCAGAAGCTGTGGGAGACTATTTGGCCGGGCCGAATCACACTCTACCGACTTCGGGGGCGGCTCGTTACGCCTCGCCGCTAGGTGTGGAAACTTTTATGAAGCATTCCAGTTTGATCCAATATTCACCGACGGCGTTGCAAAAAATGGCTAAAACTATTAATATTTTGGCAATGGCGGAGGGTTTACCTTCCCATGCTGATTCGGTGCGATTAAGAACTGAAAATGTGGATGAGGAATTTTAGTGTTTAAGACTATTTTGGTGGCTCTTGATGGTTCGCAATCTACTGAGCAAGTAATGGAAGCTCTGGGACAGTTTCGGTTAGAATCGGAGACGAAAGTTATCCTGTCTCATGTGGTTCCTGCAACTGGTTATGAGTTTGAATTGATTGCTGATAAGCCTCATATTTATGGTGATGAAGTTCCTTATCGACATATTGAGAAGTTGTTGGAATCTTATCAGGAGAAGTTACCTTGCCAGAGTGAGATTGAAATTGTGACGGGTGATGTGGCGGAGGAAATTGTGCGTTTGGCTAATATTTATCACGCTGATTTGATTGTAATTGGTTGTCGGGGTTTGACTGGTTTGAAGCGCATTTTGGAGGGTTCGGTGAGTTCTCAAGTGGTGGGGGAAGCAGTTTGTTCGGTGTTGGTGGTGAAGGGGATTTAAGGGGATTTTATTTAGCAGGCAAATATGATGATTCAAGCTCAATCTATAACAAAAACTGTCACCTTTGATGAGTTTATCGCTTGGTATCCAGAAAACTCTGTCCACAAATACGAACTACACAATGGAGTAATTATTGAAATGCCTTTAGGAACTGGCGACCATTCCGACGTTACAGGTTTCATTACCTTAAAATTAGGAGTTGAAATTGACCGTCGCGATTTGCCTTACTCGATCCCAGGTGATTGCCTACTTAAACCCGACCTTAACGAATCGGGTTATCAGCCAGATGTAATAGTCCTAGACCGAACTGCGCTTTTGAATGAACCTCGCTGGTCAAAAGAATCTATCATCACGATGGGGGCGACCATCCGACTGGTTGTAGAAGTTGTTAGCACTAATTGGCGTGATGATTATTTCACAAAGGCTAGGGATTATGAAGAAATGGGGATACCTGAATACTGGATTGTGGATTATCGAGGTTTGGGTGGTAGGCAATTTATCGGCAATCCTAAACAGCCAACTCTATCAGTTTGCCAACTGATTGATGGGGAGTATCAAGTTAAGCAGTTTAGAGGTGACGATCGGGTTGAGTCGTTGGCTTTCCCAGATTTTAAGGTGACGGCAGAACAGATTTTTCAAGCTGGTTTGGATCGGGTTTGATTGGAAGCATTTTTGATTTTTTGTGCAGAAGAAAATGCACACAACGATCGGTAAATCTGTCAATAGTATACAGTTAGGTGACTGCCTGGATGTAATGAAATCTATTTCTAAAAAATCTATAGATTTGATTTATCTTGATCCACCATTTTTTACGGAAAAAGCACATAGACTGAAAACGCGAGACAGAACTAAAGAATTTAGTTTTGATGACATTTGGGGTTCTGATTTAGCTTATTCAGAGTTTCTTTATGAACGTATAGCGCTAATGAAAGAAATTCTAAAAGAAACTGGTTCAATATTTGTACACTGTGATAAAAGCGGTGAGCATATAGTTAAAGCTATCTTAGATAATGTGTTTGGCGTTGATAATTTTCAGTCAGAAATAATATGGATATATAAGCGTTGGTCAAACTCTAAAAAGGGTTTGTTACCCAATCATCAGAATATTTATTTTTACTCAATGACAAAAAATTTTAAATTCAATCCGATATATACTGCATATTCTGAAACAACTAATATAGATCAGATATTACAGAAAAGAACTCGAGATGAACATAATAAATCTGTATATGATATTAACGATCGAGGAGTATTCAAACATGGAGATCGAAAGAAAGGTGTGCCATTAAGTGATGTTTGGGATATTCCATTTTTGAACCCAAAAGCTAAAGAAAGAGTTGGCTACCCTACACAAAAGCCTTTATTACTGTTAGAAAGAATTATTGAGCTTGTAACGGATAAAGGAGATATTGTATTAGATCCCTTTTGTGGAAGTGGAACTACTTGCGTCGCGGCAAAATTACTTGAGCGAAATTTCATCGGGATAGACAAATCACCAGCAGCGGTTGATCTATCAAATAGCAGATTAAGTCAGCCAATTAAAACGGAGTCTAATCTCTTAAAAAATGGCAGAGAGTCTTATATTAATGCTGACCAAGAAGCGCTCAGTTTGTTAAAAGGGATTGAGTTTAATCCTGTGCAAAGAAATAGGGGTATAGATGCGATTTTGGTTGAGCAATATGAGAATAGTCCTGTGCTAGTTCGAGTTCAAAAAAGTAATGAAACTCTGGCGGAGGCGGCTTCACATTTATTAAAGGCGAAAGTAACTAAACAAGCAAAAAAGGTGATTCTGATCCAAACAAAGGAAAATGATATGTTTGAAGCAGATGTTAATGAAGCAGATGTTAATTATGAGGGTTTGATAGTTATTCCATCGCCTGCTGTGCAAATAAATCGCGCTCTTAGGAATTATCCAAATGTTACAGGCGATCGCATGAGGTTTTTACTGGGGAAAGATATACAGCACTTTCGCTAAAGTGATTAAGACAAATATTCCTATTTATCTTACACTTTACTCTCGATCGCACGAGTTCTTCGCCCAGAGCGGGTAAAATGCGATCGATTATTCAGCAAACCCTATTTAAGATTAGCGCGGGCTTCCTGAGTAATAGCCAAATTCTTTTGAGTTTTCGCCCATTCTTCTGGGAATTCCGTTAAACTATAGACTTGCAAAGCATTTTCGTAACAGGCAACGGCGCGATCCAAATTTTCTTGACGATCGAAGTATATGCGATCGCCATAGGCAGCGGCTAAATTATTTTGAGTGCCCGCCCAAATATCGGGAAAATTATCGCGGTCAAAGATTGTAGAAATTGCTTCATAACCTGCGATCGCAATCTCCAAATTATTCCCCCGATCTCCTCCGGGAAATTGCTGCATTAAATTGCTAAAATTACCAATCACACCAGCTAAAGCTAAACCTTCTTCTATCTCTGTTTCTGGGAAAGTAGCTAAGGCCCAAGATTGTAATAGTTCTGCTAAAATTGGATCGAGTTTTTCTTCATTTGCTTGCAAAATTGGATAGATTATTTCTGGGTCAGGATTTTCGGATATTGCCTGCAATAATTCACCCAAAAAATTAAAATATTCACTAGAGAGTCCTTCTGACGATGACAAGTCCAAAACTTCTGCTAATTGCACGGCAATTTCTTGTAAAAATACCGCAGCATCCTCATTTCCATCTTCTGCTATTCTGACTGCGACCATTTCCATTGTCTGCACTAAGCCAGCATCCAACAAATCGGGATAGGAATTTAAAGTTTCTGCTTCTTGACCATTTTCACAGCCTAGTAATTCTTGAATTACTCTCAAATATGCTTCAATGCGTTCTTCGTTCATTTGAGTATTGTTATTTGTCATTTTTAGTTGTTATTGGTTATTGGTTATTGGTTAACTGTTAACTGTTAACTGTTTTCAATTCAAAGATTCCAAGAAGGTTTGTACTTTGCCATTTGGTCTTAAAACCAAACGGATTCTTGGTGTTTTTCCGTTTTCAACAGCAGAAACAAAAGGTTCTCCTACTAAGGGCATTTTTGTGCGATCGATGTAATCCCCAGCGGCTTTCCCGCGAGGAACTATCTGTTGAATTGCTCCACTCGCATCTAGCTGCAAACTGTATTCTAAAGTTTCTTTCAAGCCGACCGGGGGACTCCAGTTTTGCTCAAAATAAGTTCTGGCCTCGGTAACTTGGGGAATTGTATCAAAAAGAGTGCGTTTGCTGTTAGATCCAGTAGTTTGTGTATTTTCCTGTGGTTCTATTGGGGATGGAATTGGAGCATCTGCTAGGGGAGGTAGCTCTGTTACTCCTGGAATTGCTGAGGGGTTGGGCAAATTCGATAATTCCGAAGGTGGTGAGGAGGAGGCGATCGCGCCTGGATCTGGGAGCGGATTTCGGGCTATGGGGGCTGGTTTGGGCGCTCTAGGAATGGGGTTTTCTTGGGAAACTGGGGGTTGGCGATCGCCAGGAATTGTCACCACCCGCTCCGGTTCGCTTTCCGGTTTCGCCGCTGGGGGTTGAGGAAATAATAGGGGTGGCGCTTGGACGGGTTTGGCTGGGATAGGGATAGGAGTGGGAGAGGCGATCGCAGCTGGTAAAGTCGAAGTCGGTGACGGGACAAGGGTTGGTACTGGTAAACTGGAAGGCTTTGCTAGGGGCGGCGGCGGTACAGTCGGAAGGGGACTGGGATAAATCTTAGTGGCGATCGCCGTAGGCGATGGACTAGCTAATTTTGCAGCAGTTTGATCGTTTATTCCTGAGCGATCGAGCAATTTAATCGCACCCGTTGTCAATCCTACGGTTAAAATTACCGCCGCCGCACTTTTTAGCCAAGGCTGAGAATTTTTATTTTCACTCGATCGCTTTAAATTAGGTAAAACCAAAACTTCAGCGGCGTATTCATCCAAAGCTGTAGCCAAATCAAATAATTGTAAGGTACTCAATTCCAACATCGATCCAGAAAATTCATTTTCTAATTCCCCTAAAAATAAGTTATGAGTAAGTAAACTTTGTGCTTCTAATCGAGGATAATAATTAGCCGGGACAGAACTATTAACAACCGCTGATTTTTGAGTTCCTTCGGTGTTAGATGCTATGGCAAAAGGGTTGCGAGTTTCATCCAAAATTAATGTATCTGTCGTCTTTTGTTCTAAATCTGTGTCCGTAATTGCCGTTTGATTTGTTGATTTGAGCTTGGGTTCTAAAGTTAAAGATTGACCAAGAAGGTTTTGGATATAGGTACTTACAACTTGATGCAGAACTTCTAATTTGTCGCGATCGCCTTTCAGCGTTACGTGCTTTTCTTCTGATAAACGCGGATCGTCAAGCCGCAATTCAAAACGCAAAGATTTTAACACTGGTTGACCCGCCCATCGAGATAGAGGCGAAGTTTTAGCCGTAATTTCCAGCGTGCAAGTAGGGGGTGTATACCGTCGCAAAACCATTTTAATTTTTGTTAGTTATTTGTTATTTGTTAACTGTTATTTGTTAACTGTTATTTGTTAACTGTTATTTGTTAACTGTTATTTGTTAACTGTTAACTGTTAACTGTTAACTGTTAACTGTTAACTGTTAATATCTCTAAATGTTGCCGGAATTAATATCATCTTTCTTGCATCATCCAAATGAGAAAACCTAAGATTTGCTCGACTGGAGGTAGCGGATAATCTGTAAGATCGATTGATGCACATTGCTCTTCTAATTTAAGAAACCGCCAAACTGTACCGCTACTTACTGCTCCGTAAATCGTCGCGATCGGCTGTTGCTTTTGTTGGTTAAAGCGTTGAGCAGCAACCATTTCTGCCAGACATTGCCCTAGTGCTGGTTTTAAGTCTTCTTTCTTGGCTTCTACTAAAATAACAGCCGGAGCTTTAATAAATAGCTGTTCGGGGGAACGACTCAGGAGAAAGTCTATATACCCCGTAAGTTCAGCCTCCGGTTCAACGTTAAATTCTTCACCAGAGAAAACACTAATTTGTCCGTGAAGTTGGCGTTTTACTTCCAGTAACACGGGATTGATTATACCTTCGGAACGAGCTTTTTCGCTACTGACGGCAATTGCCCAGGGAATTGTTTCTTTAAGAGTATTTTGAAGTAAAGGAGTAGGAGTAACTGGGGGAATTTCTGGTAAAAAGCGACCTCCTTCAATAATTGTCAGATGGAAATCTTCTACAGCTTTGCTAAGAGTAAATTTACTATAAGGCATATTTGGTTGATTATTTTCAATTTAGCGGGTGCGATTTAGCGACTGCGATCTAAAAGGGCTAACCAAAGGCGGCGATGTCCGTCGGGACTGCTGTAGAATAACAAATCTATTAATAGTTTAAATGCTAACTGAGTTAACATTTCTGATGTTAAATCTTCTGCATCTTCCATGCGATCGGCATAGGTATTAATGAAAGTATCTAAGTAGTCTCCCAATAAGGCGACGGTGTGAGGTTCGCGATTTTGCTCCGTAAGTTGTTCGAGCAAAGCAACGGCCCGGCGAATTAAGGCTTGATGTTGTTTTGCCAAATGACAGACAATTAAAACTAGCGATCGCGCCTCTTCTACATCTAGTTTTTTCCGCCCTCCCTGACTTTTCCGTAGTGGATTTGACTGTCGCAGTCGCCACAGGCTTACTCTGTCTGCTACTACTGACTCTAAATTTAGTTCGGCCGCTACTCTTAGCATAGCATCAGAACCAATTCCCGCCAAGGCTTCGAGGGCTAATAATACTAAATCCAGTTGGGCTTTAATATTATCTAACTGTGTTGGTTCTGGTACTCGATCGGCTATTTCTTCCCACTTAGGAGAAGCTTTGCCTGTGGCATTTATAGAATTTGGAAACTTCACAATAGAGAGCATAGAAGAAGGAAGAAGGAAGAAGGAAGAAGGAAGAAGGAAGAAGGAAGAAGGAAGAAGGAAGAAGGAAGAAGGAAGAAGGAAGAGGGAAGAGGGAAGAGGGAAGAGGGAAGAGGGAAGCCCCGATCGATGGGGGTAGGCACGGGGGCACTACCCCTACAATATTTGCACAACTCATTTAAACGTGCTATAACAACTAACAAATAACAACTAACAAATAACAGTTAACAGTTAACAGTTAACAAATAACAAATAACAGTTAACAGTTAACAAAGATAAGCAATTGTAACTCCAGAACCTCCATCAGCGTTAGATGCCAATTCATAGTGGGAAACTAAAGAATGGGACTCTAAAAATTCATGGATACCTTTTCTTAATTGTCCCGTGCCTTTACCATGAATAATCCAAAGCACTCCTGAATCCATAGCTGCGGAAAAAGCTTGATTTACTTCTCTTTCGGCATCTGCTACTCTCATTCCCCGTAAATCGATCGTATTCTGAGAAGTACGAATGGCAATAGGAGAATATTCGGTTTTTGGTTGGGAATTTAAGGTTTTAGGTTGGGTATTTTCTGGTTTACTTTTTTGCTCCTGGGTTCGTTTGGTAAATTCGGGCTTTTGACCATCAAGGGATTCTATTTCTGCCAGTTTAACTGTCATTTTCATCATCCCAAAACGGACTGTAAGTTCTTCGTTGTTGTCTGGTCCGCTGAGGACTTCGGCGGTTTGACCTAGACTGGGAATGCGGATGCGATCGCCTGCTTGGGGTTTAAATCCTGGTTTGGGTTTAGCAGGTGTTTTCCGCGATGGTAAATGTTTTTCGCCAATTTGATTTAAAGCGGCGGTCGCTTCTTGAGCGTCCTGAGCGGCAGCTGGACCTTGTTGTAAGCGGCGGATGACTTGAGCGATTTCGGCTTTGGCGGCGGCGATCGCTTCTTGTATTACCACTTCTTGCGCTAATTTTAACTCTCTCTCCCTTTCTTGCAATGCTGTTGCTTTTTGGGAAACTTCTCTATGCAACATTTCTGTTTGCTGTAGTAGTTGAGTTGCTTCTCGCGCTTTGTTTTCCTGTCGCCGCCGCTGGGCCTCTAATCCAGCAATTACTTGGTTAACATCTTCCGATGCACCCCCAACATAGGTTGCGGCTAAATCGGCAATTTCTGGTAATAGGCCAAGACGTTTGGCGATGGTTAAGGCGTTGGAACGTCCCGGAATCCCCCACAATAGGCGATAGGTGGGTTGTAGGGAATTGTCGTCAAATTCCACTGAGGCGTTTTCAAAGCGTGGATCTTGATATTTCAAGGCTTTGAGTTCGCCGAAGTGGGTTGTGGCGATTGTTAGCAAGGCGCGATCTGCTAAGTATTGCAGAAGGGCGATCGCTAAAGCACTACCTTCCGATGGATCGGTTCCCGCGCCAACTTCATCAAGCAATACGAGAGAGTGTGAAATGTTAACAGGGAAATTGCCCTCGTTAATGTGCTTCAGAGATTCCTCCCGACTTTCCCCTATCGCTTGTAAAATCCGACTTATGCGGCGAATATGGCCAGAGAAAGTAGATAAACTTTGCTCTAAGGATTGTTCGTCACCGATATCGGCCAAAATGTAATCGAACCAAGGTAGTTCTACGGGTTCCCTTGCTGGGACAAATAACCCGACTTTTGCCATTAATGCTATTAATCCCAAGGTTTTGAGGGTGACAGTTTTACCGCCGGTGTTGGGTCCGGTGATGGCGACTACGCGGGTTTGAGGTTGAATAATTAGGTCAATGGGGACGACTGAGGTTCCTTGTTCGTGTCGCTGTTGCCATACCAATAATGGGTGACGTAGTTGACGTAAAGTTATGGGGTTTTTATTGGCAAAATCAATGAATTTTGGGGGGTTTGCTTCTAGCCAAAGGCTGTAACGGGCTTTGGCGCAAGCTAGGTCTAGGATGGTGGCGATCGCGAGTAATCTTTCTAAGTCTGGTTTGACTTCCCCTACTTGCTGACTCAATAACCTTCGCACGGTTTCTGCTTCGGCTTGTTCTTGCCTTAATAATTGCCGCATTTGATTATTAAGGTTGACAATTCGATGGGGTTCGATGTACAATGTCGCTCCACTCATTGAGGTGTCGTGAACGATGCCGGGAATGGCATCTTTTTGGGGGGCTTTGACGGGAAGAACAAAGCGATCGCTTCTTTGGGTAATTAATTGTTCCTGCAAGGCGTTGGCTTGACGCTGTAAAATGCTTTGCAATACCTGATAGATGCGATCGCGCAACTGTCGCATGGACTCGCGAATGCCACCGAGTTTGGGGGTGGCGCGATCGGTGACATGACCTCGCTCATCAATACAGCGGTGAATTTCTTGTTCTAATTCGGGATAAGTCCGTAACTGAGAGACTAATTCTGTCAGAGTGGGGACATCGTTTTGATTGTCAATTACTCGCCGTAATTGTCGAGAGCCGGCCAAAGTTGTCGCGATCGCCAAAAGTTCCTCACCGCTGAGGACCCCCTGAAGTTCAGCCCGTTCTAAAGCATCACCAATATCTTGAATGCCATCAAAACTGAGGCCTTTAGCGAGGCGACTTTCCAATAAATAAGTTTCCTGAGTTTGAGCTAATAGTTGCGCCGTCTCAGCGGGAGTCAGCGGGATGGGTAACTGGCTTGCCGCCATAGCGCCGAGCTTGGTAGCAGTAAAAGTAGCTAAGTGCTGGCACAGGCGCGGCCATTCTAATAGTTCTAGGGTTTCGGCTTGGATCAAAGCTTGTAAGCTAAATCTAAATATCTATCTATCTTCAGCAATTTTAAAGGTTTTTCTCGTTATCGTGTGTGGTTTGGGAAAGTCTTTTGGGGTTATGCAATTGTCAAAGATAGACCACGCAAGCGAAAGTCTCAGGCGATCGCTAATTTAGTCTTTAAAGAAAGTTTATAATTATAAATCCCAGCGATCGAATTAAATCTTAATCCGAAGCGCTTTATTCGATTTCAATATCTTGATGAAAGTATTCTAAATATTTAAACAAATATCGAACTAATCTGAAAATCATCACTTGATAAGTATTAGTCCTCGATCGAGGACTTAACCTATGAGGCAGGGGTTTTAACCCCTGCTAGACAATCGGTTTAAGGTTAGTTTGACACCAATAATTTAACCCCAATGCCTACAAAGATATGACTTGAATTTCGATTTCGGCGGTGACTTCTGCGTGAAGTTTGATTTCAGCTTTATAGGAACCGATTTTGCGAATTTCAGGTAGATGAATACCACGCCGATCGATTTCTTGTCCGGTGGTATTAAACAGCAATTCTGCTACTTCTTGGGTGGTGACAGTACCGAAAATGGCTTCGTTTTCGCCAACTTGTTTCGAGATGATGAAATTGTTGCCAGTTTCGATGGCTTTTTTGCGGTTTTCGGCCTGTTGCTTGAGTTCAAGCTGACGCTGCCTTTCTGCTTCCTTGCGGCGTTCGACTTGTCTGAGAATGCCGGGGGTGGTGTTATAGGCGATGCCTTGGGGTAGTAGGTAGTTGCGGGCGTAGCCGGGGGCTACTTCTACGAGGTCGCCAACTTTTCCCAGTTTGGCGACATCTTTGTTGAGGACTAATTGGACGCGCTTGCTCACGGTGGTTCCTAATATAGCTTTTAAGTTGAACTCTTTATTGTATCAAGACTTGGGAATTATATCAATACCTGGGACAGTTTTTGATTGTCAACGACAGAATCAGGTTTTATGTTAAATAAGCAAACCTGGTTTTTCAGATTTTCAGCGATCGCTTTAGCTAAAAGCGGCGGTACAGCATTACCAATTTGATTATACTGGCAAAGATGCTTTTCGTCTAATCTACCCTCTCGTTCAAGAAGTTTTTGACTAACTACAGTTGGCTTGCCTTTGAATATAAACCAATCTGGAAATGACTGGATTCTCGCACCTTCTCTGGCTGTAAAGTTTCTATTTAAGTAAGGATGAACGAAATTTGCATAAAATGATGCGGGAATAGTATGGCAAGGTCGATTAGGAGGCAAGCGCCTACTATTTTGATCGTATACTTTGTCTGAAATAACACCATTGCTATTTCTTTTGTAAGGTTTTAAATGTTCGGGAACGTCAGATATAGAATCGCCCCATGACATAGAAGCAAATCTTTCAATTGTGCGTTTATTGTGTTTCATTGCTAGATGATTGTAAACTTTTTTAGAGCCTTTTCGCAGTTGTTTTTGGTAATCGTTAGAGGGTTCTCGATCGTATTCCATTTCTTCTTGTCCTTCGCGGGCATGAATTTTAGGTAAATCTGAGATCGCATCCCAAAGATTTGGACAAATTTCTAAGCAGGAGTTAATTTTTCCCTTCTCAGGAAAGTAGTGTGTAGCTTCCGGGAAAGGATTATCTAAGACTTTTTTAGAGGCAATAATAAATAATCTGCGCCGGATTTGAGGTATCCCATATAAGGTTGCTTCTAAGATTTGCCAATATACTTGATAGCCTAATTCTTCTAATTCTGTTTTGATAATTTTAATTACTAATTCTTGGGAGTTGGTTTTGGCTTGAATTAAATTGGGAACGTTCTCGATAATTAAATATTTAGGCAGAAAAAGCTCGGCTATTCTCAAAAATTCTTTAAATAATGAATTGCGAGGATCTTTGGGATCGCCGGCATTTTTATTACAGATAGAATAGCCTTGGCAGGGAATCCCGCCTAAAATTATATCTGGTTTTTTGTGGTTAAATTCTTCCAGCAAATAATCGTTAGAACATTTCTGTATATCGCTAACAATAACTTGGGCATCTTTGATGTTATAAGCAAAAGTTTCTGCTGCCCATTTATCTTGTTCTATTGCGCCGATAATATTGTAGCCTGCTAATTTAAAGCCCAGACTGAATCCACCTGAGCCTGCAAAGATATCGAGAACTTTCATCAAATATACCTTTTTTCATAAAATGTGAACGCAGTTTATTATATCAAAAATAATGGCTAAAACATTTCTTTCATTCCCCGCAAACGGGCTAAAGTTTCCACTGGATCTGTAGTATTGGTGGCTAATTGAATGCTAGGATTTGTGCAGCGTAAAAATGGATTAGTGCTTTTTTCTAGGCCAATACTAGAGGGAATGGTGGGTTCGTTTCGACTTCTAACTGCCTTGACTTCGGTGCAGCGATGTTGTAAATCTAGGTTATCGCGATCGACTGTCAGAGCAAATTGCAAATTTTTGAGGGTGTATTCGTGGGCGCACCAAATTCTTGTACAATCTGGCAAGGCTTGAAGTTTGTTAAGGGAGGCTAACATTTGGGCTGGCGTTCCTTCAAATAGTCGGCCGCAACCGCCGCCAAATAGGGTGTCGCCGCAAAATAATTCGCCAGTTTCGCTGGGTTTTGTCGGGTGAAAATAGTAGGCAATGTGGGCTTTGGTGTGTCCTGGAACAAAAAAGATTGTGGCGCTACGATCGCCAAAAGTGATGCGATCGCCATCTTTTAAGAATATCTTTTGTCCAGGGATTCTACCTCGATCTTCGCTGCCACCATACACTTTAATTTGGGGAAAGTATTGCAGAAGTTCGTAATTACCCCCAATGTGATCGTGGTGGTGGTGAGTGTTAAGAATTGCTGTTAATTTTGCTCCCAGTGCTTGAATTTGTTGTAAGACTGGTGATGCAAGTCCGGGATCGACAACGGCGGCTAGATTGCGATCGCGATCGTGCAGCAAAAAAACATAATTATCAGATAATATCGGTAATCTGTAAACCTGCATGAAAAATCATTCCCTCTCAACCCTGTTCAACTTCTGATATTTTACTCAAAATTAGCCCTAATGTAAAACTTCATCCGACTCTGGGGAATACTAATAAAAAAGGAGAAAACTTGATGTTGCGAACACCTCAAAATAAACCCAACTTAATCATTTATCAAACAATCGAAAGAATCACGTCATCCGGCAAACTCAGCCGTCGCGATTATTTGCTGCTAACTTCTACTCTCCTCTCTGATGAGAAAATCACCGATGAAGAACGCCATCAAATTAATCGAATCTTTGACTATGTGCAAGTTGGCCGTCTTAAATTTGTTGATTAAAGTCTAAAATTCCTGTAATACCAATTTTTTATGAGGTTGCATAGAATTCGATCCCCCCAGCCCCCTTAAAAAGGGGGAGCAAGAATTCAAAGTCCCCCTTTTGAAGGGGGATTTAGGGGGATCGGAATATGTGCAACTTCACATTAAATTGGTATAACGCCGCCATCTGAGTGGTGAAATAATCGCCCAGATAACGGCATTACGGAAGCAATTAAACCCAAATAAAAAGAGGAAAAATGAGCGAAGAAAAAGGAACTATTTTAATCACCGGCGGCGCAGGATATATTGGTTCTCACGCAGCACTAGCCATGAAAAAAGCAGGTTATAACCTGATAATTTTGGATAACTTAGTTTACGGTCATCAAGATTTAGTCGATCGAGTTTTAGGTGTAGAGTTAGTAATTGGCGATACCAGCGATCGCCCCCTTTTAGATAGTCTATTTACCAACCACAAAATTGCCGCAGTCATGCACTTTTCTGCCTATGCTTACGTGGGAGAATCCGTCACCGATCCTGCTAAATATTACCGCAATAATGTACTCGGAACTCTGAGCCTTTTAGAAGCCATGTTAGCCGCTGGAGTCAATAAGTTTGTATTCTCTTCTACCTGTGCAACTTATGGCGTACCCAATCAAATTCCCATCACCGAAGATCATCCGCAAAATCCGATTAATCCCTATGGTGCAACTAAATTAATGGTCGAACGGATTTTATCAGATTTTGAAGCTGCATATAACTTTAATTATGTTAGCTTTCGCTACTTTAATGCGGCCGGTGCCGATCCAAATGGATTACTAGGAGAGGATCACAACCCAGAAACTCATCTCATCCCCCTAGTATTGCTAACTGCTTTAGGTAAACGAGAATCCGTCTCAATTTTTGGCACAGATTATGACACTCCTGATGGTACTTGTATTCGCGATTATATTCACGTTACCGACTTAGCTTCTGCTCATATTTTGGGGCTAGAATATTTGTTAAAAGGTG
Source organism: Oscillatoriales cyanobacterium USR001 (assembly GCA_001698425.1). Lineage (GTDB taxonomy): Bacteria > Cyanobacteriota > Cyanobacteriia > Cyanobacteriales > Microcoleaceae > Kamptonema. The sequence goes on from MBRE01000043.1 coordinate 68,680, forward strand.
GTAAATCAGACTTGTTTAATTTAGGAAATGGTGGTGGTTTTTCGGTTAAAGAAGTAATAGAAACAGCACGAAAAGTAACAGGGAAAGAAATTAAAGCCTTAGAGTGCGATCGCCGCCCCGGAGATCCACCCGCCTTAGTTGGTAGTAGCAAAAAAGCCAGAGAAATTCTGGGTTGGATTCCCCAATATCCAGACCTAGAAAATATCATATCTCATGCTTGGCAGTGGCATCAAAAGCGTCACAACTAATACACCGGTTCCCGCTGTAATGCGGTACACTCTAATAAGCCGCAAAATTTGAGTGATTGTTTGCTAACTAATTCTACTGTAACTCATAACACCGGGAACCGCTGTATCAATATGAAAAAAGGTTTACCACCGATTTATTTTTATATTCCCCAAAGCCAGTGGCCTGTAGGAGATATGCCGCAAATTCCAGAGGAATACGGCGACTGGATGAGTGCTTGGGGCAGCAGGTACGGCAGGGGAAAATATGACTGGACTTTGCAAACTTATCTTTATTTGAAAGCAGATGGTTTGCCTTGTGAATTAATAGATTTTATGCCGAAGGAAGGAATTGTGATTGCCCATCGCGATTTTTTGTCTAACAACTTAAAGCCATCCTCAAAATTGCTGATTATTTGTATTAAAGTAGATCGAGATCCTCACCCATACGCTCAGTTACAAGTTGTGCAAAATCATCAAGATGAATTGTTGAAGCGATCTCAATTTTTGTGGCAGAGTTATCCCGTGAGATTTTGGCTGCAATCAAAGTTAATTCCGCGCGATCCCAACCGGGGCGATCGTTTTGAAAATGTTGCTTTTTTCGGCGTTTTAGACAATCTAGCTGTGGAATTGCAACAACCACAGTGGCAGGAACAACTTAGTGCTTTAGGTTTGCGGTGGGAGGTCGTAAAATGCGATCGCTGGCACGACTACAGCGAAGTTGATGTGATTGTGGCTGTTCGTAGTTTTGATGACCTTAACACTTTTGACTCGAAACCTGCCTCGAAATTGATTAACGCTTGGCAGGCTGGCATTCCAGCCATTCTGGGGCGGGAATCTGCCTATCGCCATGAGCGCAAAAGTGAACTTGACTACATAGAAGTAGCTTCGACAGACGATGCAATTGCTGCTCTCTTGCGTCTGAAAAATGATTTTGATTTGCGGCAAAAAATGGTAAAAAATGGCATGATCAGAGTTGAGAACATTGGTAATAATACAATTACTTTGCAATGGTATGATTTTTTAACAAATGTAGCTGTTACTGCCTATTATCGCTGGTGTATGGCATCATTTGTACAGCAGCAAATATTTTTGATTCGTCGTTATTTAATTCTGAAAGCTAACCGCATAAAACGCCTGTTTAATCAACTTTTATCTATACAATTACCATGAAAATTTGCTATTTTATCCAGACGCATAAAAGTCCTGACCAAATTTATCGACTGGTTCGCACAATTAAGCGATCTAGTCCTGATTCTCAAATTCTGATTAATCACAACTTTAATCGGTGCGATTTAGACTTGACCCCGCTGCAAAATTTGTCAGATATACATTTATTGCAAAATCAGGAGTATTTAATCCGAGGTGATTTTTCTTGTCAAGTTCAACCATACTTAAATGCCATTAATTGGTTGTTTGAAAATAACTCCGATTTTGACTGGCTAATCAATTTGACAGGTCAAGATTATCCGACTCAGCCTCTGTCAGAAACTGAAAAGTTTCTCGCGAACACAGACTCCGATGGTTTTATCACCTATTGGGATATTTTTGCTGACCAAATACCTTGGGATCGAGACAAGGGATTTAAGCGATATTATTGTATTTATTGGCGAATTCCAGGGAAATATAGCTACGTTTTTTTGAAAGGTTTTCAGCAATTACCGCTCGTTAAAAAAATGACTTGGCTAAAATTTTATCTAACTTATGGGCCACTGATAGGGATACCGTGCCGCTCCACTCCATTTAACAAGGAATTTATTTGCTATGGGGGTCGAGCGTGGTATACTCTTTCTCAAAAGTGCGTTGAATATATCAAAAACTTTGTTGACAGTCACCCGGAGTTTGTTGCCTACTATCAAGGAACAGTCGTACCTGAAGAGTCCTTTGTACAAACTATCTTGGTGAATAGCAAAAGTTTTAATTTGGTAAATGACGATCGGCGGTATATTGATTATAAAGGAGCAGTTGCTGGTTCGCCCCGCACGCTGACAATTCAAGATTATGCCACCATTACTAATGGCAATTTCCACTTTGCTCGCAAATTTGATCTGAAACCAGATACTGAAATTCTGGACAAGCTAGATACGTTAATTTTTAATTGAGAATTGAGCTAAGCTATTACACATTGATTTCGGTAAGGAAAGTGAAATTAGAAACCAAGGGATTTATCACTATTTTAACTGGCTTATACTCATGCCAAGATTGTGTTCATTTTCTAGCTTCAGTGAGGAAGTTTCACCAAGAACCAATCATCATATTAATAGATAGAGTGCCTGTAATTTTCTATCCCTTATTGAAGGCTTTTGGAAATGTAATTTTGCAGCCAGCACCCTCCAATAAAAATCCGGTTTTAGCTTCACGACAAGCTAAATTGGCTTTATATCAAGCATCGCCTTTTGAAAAAACCATCTACATGGATTGTGATATTTGTTTACTATCTCCAATTAATGAGGTATTTGACTATTTAGATGAATTTAACTTTCTGGTGACAGAAGATGTCCAACCTTGGATTACCAAAGCCTCAAACTTACTAAGAGTTAAGCAAAATATTCTCCCAACTCTGCAATCTACAGGACTACCATTGCAAGAAAACAGTATTCAATATAATGGCGGCTTTATGGCTTTTAGAAAAACCATAGAGATTGATAATTTATTTGGGAAATTTCAGGAATATTTTAAGCTCGTTACCGAGCATCAAGATGTTTTATTATTAAAAGATCAAGGAGCTTTTGCCGCTGCTATTGAAACTGTAAAGCCCAAGATGAAAATATTACCGCCAATTTATAATTACTTAGTAAAATGGCAAGAACTTTACACTATTCAGGAACCTGTTAAAGTGCTACATTGTACCTATCCTCACCGACCTCAATATGCTAAAAATGTAACTAGAACCTTGCCAACTAGAATTTTTGACCGTTTAGCTCAACTTACGTTGCCAAATCAACTTAAAAATCCCTGGCGTTTAAGATAAAACTACTGTGGCGTTTAGACATCTTGACAAAATCTCTATTCAGGTGCAAAATACAGCATAAATCTCAATAAATAAACCAGTGAAAGTTTCATTAGTTGTCAGCGATTTATCAGGAAATGGAGGTGCAATTCGCGCCTTTATCCTATCTCAAGCTCTGATCGAACTAAACTATGAAGTGGAAATTGTTGGATTTCAATTTGGCAAAGAGCTTTATATAAAATCCACTAATAATATCCCTATATATGCTTTACCGGGACAGAAATATCCTAAATTTTTGGTTGCCGCGCAACAACTTTTAAAAAAAATAGATGGGGATATTATTTATGCAGTCAAACCTAAGCCAGCTAGTTTTGGCTTATGTTTGTTGAAAAAGCTGCAAAATCACCGTCCAGTAATCTTAGATATTGACGATTGGGAACTTAGTTGGCATGGTGGAGATGACTGGAAATATCGCCCTTCTTTAAAACAATTTTATCGAGATATTTTCAAGAAAAATGGTCAATTAAAAGAGCCGGATCATCCACTTTATATTAAGTGGATGGAAAGCTTGATTTCTCGCGCTGATGCCATTACAGTTAATAGTAACTTTCTGAAACAGCGTTTTGGTGGGGTATATCTTCCTAATGGAAAAGATACTGAAATGTTCGATCCAGCTAAGTACGATCCTGAAGTCAGTAGAAAACTTTATGGTCTTGAGGGATATCGAATTTTGATGTTTCCGGGTGCGCCGCGACCTCACAAGGGAGTAGAGGATGTTTTAATGGCACTGGACGACATGAACGAACCTGATTTAAGGTTAGTGATTGTTGGGGGTAGTCCTTATGATGACTATGACGATCGACTTGTGCAACAATGGGGACGTTGGATTATTAAACTGCCAAAGTTTCCGATCGAGGTAATGCCTAGTGTAGTAGCTGCTGCTCATATTGTAGTAGTTCCTCAACGAGACACCCTTGCCGCAGTTGCTCAGTTTCCGCTAAAGTTAACAGATGGAATGGCAATGGCTAAACCAATTTTGTCTACACAAGTGGGGGATATTCCAGAAATTTTAGGTGCAACAGGTTATTTAGTAGAACCTAGTTCTCCAAAACAAATTTCACAAAAAATTCAATGGATATTTAAGAATCAGGTAGAAGTAAGCGATCGAGGTATGAAAGCTCGACAAAGATGTGTAGAAATATATAGTATTCAGGCAATGGCATCTATACTTTTCAACATAATTTCAGGTTTGTCACTATGACTTTTAAGTTGCTCGATACTAGGTCAAGTAACTTAGTTTAATCTAAGGAGATTTTAATATCTGGTACTGTTTAGCCGGGAATACCCCATGTCTGGAAATAAGCTACTCCTAAAATTTGCACGACGATATCCAGGTAGGATTCTACTGACTGTAATGCTAGGCTTTTCAGGGGCTTTTTTCAATGGTATAAGCACTACTTTAATTGTCCCAGTAATTTTGAATTTATTAGATCAGACTGTGGAGTTGCGGGGTGCGCCACCTCTGATTACAACGCTGATGTATCCCTTTGAGGGAATGCCTCAATCCCATCGTTTAATCTTAATGACAGCGGCGATTGTTTTGGCAATTATATTGAAAAATATTGCTAGTTACTCTAATACTTTAGTGGCGACTTCTTTAACTCGTTCTTTAGCTTTTGATTTGCGAGAAGCGGGACTAAAAATGTTACTAGAAGTAGATTTAGATTTTTACTCTAAAAGTAAAGTTGGAGATTTAATTAATAGGTTAGGTGGGGAAATTGCTCGGACTGCTAGTGCAGTTGGGACAGGGATTGGAATGTTTACGACCTCAATCACTGTTTTAGTTTTTGTGGGATTGCTACTTTCAATTTCATGGAAACTTACACTAAGTTCTACATTTTTATTGTGTTTAGTTGGTTTAGCAAATCAGTTTATTATTACCAGAGCTAAGTATTTTGGTAAGCAGTTGTCAGAGATGTCTAAAGATTATTCAGTTAGGGTGTTAGAAACCTTGAGTGGTATTAGACTGGTTAAAGCAACTGGGAATGAGGAAAGGGAATATGAAAGAATTAAGGAGCTAATTCAAAAACGAGAAACAGCAGATTTTAAATCTCAAGCTAATTATGCTGCTATTTCTCCTATTAATGAAGTTATTAATTTGATAGTTGTAATTTTTATTTTGTTTATTGGTCGCACATTATTTGCTAATGAAATAGATTCAATTTCTACTGTTTTATTGACTTATTTACTGGTGCTTTTTAGGGTAATTCCTCTAATTTCTCAGTTAAATAGTTCTCGTAGCCAATTTGCTAATACCTCGGCAAGTGTAGATGTGGTTAATGATTTTTTAAGTCGGGAAGATAAGCCATTTATGATTAATGGTTCTGTGCTTTATACTCACTTGCACTCAGGAATTCATTTTAATAAAATATCTTTTGCTTATCCGCATCATCAGACTTTAGTTCTTAGTGAGGTTGATTTATTTCTCCCTTACGGTAAGACTTTGGCGTTGGTAGGTAGTTCTGGTTCTGGGAAGTCAACTTTGGCAGATTTATTGCCAAGATTTTACGATCCAATTTCTGGCTGTATTACGATTGATGATACAGATTTGCGAGAATTTGATATCAGAAGCCTAAGAAAAGCGATGGGAATTGTGAGTCAAGATACGTTTTTATTTAATGCTTCGGTGCGGGAAAATATTGCTTATGCAAAGGAAGATGTGACAGAAGAGGAGATTATTGAAGCTGCGAAAAGAGCGAATGCTTATGAGTTTATTGAGCAGTTACCAGAGGGATTTGATACTCAAATTGGCGATCGCGGTGTAATTTTATCAGGAGGTCAGCGTCAAAGGATTTCCATTGCTAGAGCTTTGTTACAAAATCCAGAAATTCTAATTTTAGATGAGGCGACAAGTGCTTTAGATACTGTTTCAGAACGTTCGGTACAGGAAGCGTTGGATAAATTGAGTTGCGATCGCACAACTTTAATTATTGCTCACCGTCTCTCTACAGTCCAAAAAGCAGATAAAATTGCTGTAATCGATCGCGGACGAGTAGTAGAAATTGGAACTCACGATGAACTGTTAGGAAAAAGTGGTTATTATGCTCGCCTTTATTATATGCAGTTTGCCGAAGAAGCGGCTCGCGATGAAGCTTTAATTAAAAGTTCTTACGAAGTTCGCACTCGCCTAAATCCCATGATTGGCTTTCTCAAATTACTAGCAGATGATTTGATTGACTCTCAAGAAGAACGAGAGGAATTAATTAAAGAGTCATTTCACTCAGCTACTAATATTCTCAAGATTTTAGAAGTTATGGAAAATACTGTAAAAAGGCAACTGAGGAAATAGAAATTTATGTCAAAATACTATTTATTCTTCACCAGAAATATCTTGCCACAACCAAATGTCGCTAGTTTAGTACAAGTTACTCATTCTGCGAATGCTGCTGCTAATCTTGGCTATTCCACTGTGTTAGCTTACCTGGGCAAAAATACTTTCAACCCTATCGATTTTTTACATCCATTTCAACCACAAAAACCAGATAACGAACTGGTTAAATTATATAATATTGAGGATAAATTAAAAGTAGCACCTCTACCAATGCCTTGGTTAGTGGATCGTTTTGGGGGAAAGTGGAATAATTCTAGTACAATAGTCTCAAAATATTATTTGCCATTTTACCTAAAAAAACATACAAAAATTGTCCATACTCGCGATTGGAATTTTGTGAAAGCTGCGATTAAAAATGGCATACCTGCTATTTACGAACAACATCACCATGAAGCTAAAAAATTTGAGCCAGAAATTATCCAAAGTCCTCTCTTTCAAATTGCGGTAACTGTTGCCGATACTGTCAGAGATAGTATGATTGAAAATGGAATGCCACCGGAAAAAGTGATTAAATTACCTAATGGTTTTAATCATTTATTTATGGTCAGAAATCCAGCGGCGGCTGAAGATTGGCGTAAACATTTATTAGCAGATGGAAGCCAGCATTTAGTGGTTTATGCGGGCGGACTTTACTCCTTTAAAGGTGTAGATATGTTGATTGATGTGGCTAAAGAGTTGCCAGAAATTCAATTCGCGATCGCAGGTGGTAATCAATCACAAGTAACAAATTATCAACAGTTAGCTAGGGAAAAGCAAGTTAATAATATTAAGTTTCTCGGTTATCTTCCTCAAAGTCAACTTGCCAGTTTATTACAAGCCGCCGATATTTTGGCTCACCCTCATTGTTTAACCAATGCTGCAACTTTTACATCACCTTTAAAATTCTTTGATTATCTAGCTTCAGGAACTCCAATAGTTGTTACAGAAATACCATCTATGATAGAATTTAAGTCAGCAAATATAACTGCTAATTGGTGTCAACCAGATCGTCCAGATATTTTTGTTGCTACTATTAAAAAAACTTTAGAAAATTACCCACGAAAAATAGAAGGTTACGCAGAAAATATTAACTTTGTCCGCGAATTTTCCTGGGAAAATAGAATTACTAAAATTTTAAGTTATGTAGAAAATATTTGGTAGGGGGCGAATGACATTCGCCCACCATATATAGCTTTAGCGCAATCTTACAGCAGTACCAACAGCAGTAATCAACAATAAAGCACCTGAACCATCTACATTAATTGTTCCGGTATCAATTTCAACACCGATAATCGCATTTGCCCCCATACGTTGAGCGCGTTGTTCTAACTCAGCCAGTGCATCTTGCTGACCTTTCCGAAAAACCTCCTCGTAACTACCAGTACGACCGCCGATGATATCCCTAATTCCTGCAAAGAAATCGCGTAGGGCGTTAGTACCATATACTACTTCAGCGGTGACAATACCTAAGTAGGTCTGAACCTCCGCACCTTGAATGACATCAGTTGTTGTTACAATCATCGTTTGTTATCCTCAAACACAAAAATTGTCAGAATCTTGACTTGATAGAACTCTGTAGAAAAACTACACCTTGCAGTTCAAGGATTCCAGAGCCTCACACACACTAATTTCAATAACCTTTAGAACAGTATGGCCGTCCACAAACAAACTTTATTCGTAGTGTACTTGTTAGCGGTAGTTTTCGCCGCTACAATGCCTCAGATTGTCCTGTCTGCTGAAATTTTAGCTCAAGGGAGTCCTGAAACGAAGCAAAATCTTGATGAACTTCTTCGCAAAGGGCGGGAATTGGTTGACTCTGGGCAAATTGCTCAGGCGATCGCGCTTTATCAGCAAGCCGCCCGTTTAGATACCAAAAATCCTCGGATTTTCTCTGGTATTGGCTACTTAGAAGTGCGTCAAGGTAACTTCCAAGCCGCAGTGGATTCTTATCAACAGGCGATCGCTCTTGACCCCAAAAATGCCGATTTTCAGTATGCTTTGGGTTTCGCTTTCGTTAAGTTAGAAAATTATACCGCTGCGGCTACTGCTTACCGCCAGGCGATCGGGCTTGATGCCAAAAATATTAATTCCTACCTTGGTCTTGGTTTAGCCTTATTTCAACAAAAAGACTACAATGGGGCTTTTCGGGCTTACCAACAAGCGATCGCTCTCGATCCCAAAAACTCCCAAGCCCACTCTGCACTCGGCATGGTATTACTTCAACAGGGGCGTTTTCCCAACGCCATCCAAGTGCTTCAGCAAGCCGCCCAACTCGCTCCCAAACAAGCGGGAATACAGCTTAAACTGGGAACAGCTTATCTTCGTAGTGGTAAAATTGCTGAGGGTGTTGCAGCTTTTGAACAAGCAGCTAAATTGGAACCTCGTAATGCTGAAGTGCAATTTGAAGTAGGAACTTTGTTGAAGGCTCAGAATGATATTGAAGGCGCACTAGCGGCTTATCAACGCGCCGCGATCGCCAAGCCCCGCTTAGTAGAAGCACACGCCGCTATTGGGGTAATTCAACTAGAAAAAGAGGATTATTTTTCAGCAATTATTACTTTTCGGCGGGTGATTAATTTAGATCCCAAAAATGCCGATGCTTACTACAATTTGGGCATCGCACTCAGAGCGCAGGATCGTAAATATGAGGCGATCGATGCTTTTAAACAAGCTCGCCAATTCTATCAGGAACAAGGGCAAACGGAGCAACTGCAAAAAGTTGAGGAAATATTACAAGAACTTAAATAATTAGCTTGTTTGTAGTAAGCGCTTTAGCGCTAAAGCGCTTACTACAAACCAAATCATCAAGTTATTTAATTTTCATTCCTTACTTGAGAACTGGTGTAAACGACAGTTTTTTAAGTTTCAACGTTTTTGACTGGCTTTCTGTAATTCTTCTTGGAGTATTTCCGCATAAATTTCTGGCAAATCCCCCGTCATAGAATTGTTTTCAATGCCATAGCCAAAACTTGTCCAAGTACCTGATAGTAACCGCTGCACTTGATTAAATTTTCCTTGCTTTAATAGTTGAGAAATATCAGCCTTCCAAAATTTGCGATCGCTTAACCAAGCATAGACTACAGCATCCTGAAATTCAGGGGCAAAACTGTACTCTTTCCAAAACAAAAACTGCGTAGGCTCAGGATGATACTTTTTCGCTTTTTCCTCCCAAGTAGAACTCAAAAATTGATATCTTCCCGCTGCTGTGGTACAATCTCCCTTATTCGGTCCAGATACAATTTTTACACATAAATTCGGATGACGACTTAAATCAGATACGCGATCGCCACCATAAATCACAGAATATGGTTGGGCAAAATTTGACTCACTCGCCGATATAGTTCGCATCAGCGCTCTAATGTAAGGATCTCCCCCTTTCATCATCAAAGGAGGTAATTTACTTTTTGTATTTGGTTCTAAAATTAATCCCTCATTTCCGTGCCAATTCAGCAATAAAAGTATCAAAATAACGGCAGTCGAAATACTTAAAATTAGCCGCTTTAAAACCTGTACCTCTGAACGACGGAACCAACTTATTTTACTGTGACGGACTCTCTTAACCCTAATTCTTGTCATTTCTAGTAATTTCCCTGAATTTGATTTGTAGTTCAGCTTAAACACTAAAACAGAACTACAAATCTAGTTAATCAAGTTCCCGATCAAACCAAAGTAAATAACTCTTCAAAAGTCTTCGCCTCCGCCTCCGACTTCGCCACAATCTCAACAACTTTATTCCGAGATGTCGGATAAAAAAGCGCCTCAACACAAACCTGTGCCACCTTAATCCGAGGAATACTCCCATCAAAAAGTTGATCCGCCGATTCCATCACGATCGCATCCCTATTATCCTCATTTTTTAGACCCCCCGGCCGGACAATCGTATAAATTAAACCACTTTTTTGCAAATATTCCTCCGCTTGTTTCTTCCAAACTAAAATTAGCCAAAATAAATTTAGCGGGTGAAACAAATTAGACACGCACAGAGAAGAAACTAACACAAAATGCTCAATTCCTTTAACTTTCGCCGCATCCACTAAATTTTTCGTACCTTCATAGTCCACCTTATAAGGCCCCGTTGGGTCAAAACTAGGCTTAACACCGGCAGCACAAAACACCACCGTACAATCACCAATAAGATCGGGAAGAGACGTAGCATTTAATACATCCCCCGTCACCAAATCCACCTGGGGAGGTAAAATCTCCTTTCCTTTCTCTAAATTCCGAACCAATGCACGGACAGGAATATTCCGCTTCACCAATTCTTCCACAATCCGACGGCCAGTTTGACCTGTTGCCCCTGCTACAAATGCTTTCATATTTCGCGATATGCTGAGTTAAGATTAACTTTTTATTGCTAAGCTGCTAAGCGCAAAGTTCACTACTATTAATTGTAGGGATTAAATCCGACCTTGGCATCCTTTTGCCTAGCAAACTGAATTATCACAGGAACACAATATCATGCAGCCGGATTCCACTGAATATGAATCTGTTCAACCTTCCCAAGAACCTTGGGATCATACATCAACCACCCCACAACCAGAAGATACAGAGGTATCTGAAGGAACCGAGCAGACTTGGTTTCACAGCCATTTTGAAGATAGCATGGAGATGTATGCTGATGCTCGGACAGTCGCCGAACATTTTAACAATCACCAAACTTGGTTCGCTCGTTGCGCCGTCCCGATGAAAGTTGAACCCATTGGGGAAAATGGCTATGATTTATTAATCGGTCGTTTTGGTGCTTTTAGTTATATAGTAGAGGCGAGAATCGGTTTGGAATTATTACCTCCTGACGCTCAAGGAATTTATCGCATTCTAACTATTCCCATTCCTAATTATAAACCCCCTGGTTATGATGTTGATTTTCGGTCTAAAATGCAGTTATTAGAAGTCGCGATCGAGCAATTTGCTACTGAGTTAAGCACTTCTGAACTGGCTCAGTTACCCCCTGTAATTACCAGCGTAAATTGGCAATTAGACTTATCAGTAGGACTATATTTTCCGAAATTCATTCGAGGTAAATCTCACTCTTTAATTCAAAAAACTGGCGAAAATGTTTTAGATAAAATTGTCCGTCAAGTTAACCGCCGTTTAACCTACAAAACTCAGCAAGTTTTTCACGAATCTTTAGGCATAGCTTTACCCCAAAGTTTACGGAAAAGAAAATTATTAACAGTTAACTGTTAGTTGTTAGTTGTTAGTTGTTAGTTGTTGATTGTTAGTTGTTATAGCAATCCTAAATCATTTATAAATTTTCTATCTTACTCCCTCCCCTTACCAAGGGGAGGGTTGGGGTGGGGTAAAAATTTACAAATCAATTTGTTAGCATAAAAAGATTTTATGAGCGCAAAAGTCTGCATTGTAACCACCGTCAAAGATCCCGGAAACATTATTGAATCCTTTATTCGCTACCACTTAAAAATAGGGATAGCACATATATTTATCTTTTTCGATAACCCAGAAGATGAGGCGATCGCAATAGTCAAAAAATTTCCCAATATCAGCACAATTATTTGTGATGAACAATTGCGATTTCAGCAAAAAAACAACAAACTTTACCACAATATGTCCGAACATATCACCAGCGAAGTAATGGCCAGACAGATTTTAAATGCTGAAACCGCGATTAACTTAGCCTGGGAAATGCAGATGGATTGGATTATCCATATTGACGCTGACGAACTATTTTATACCCAAGAATCAATCTCTGAACATTTTGATTTTATTCCCTACAGTGTAGGCCAAGTTATCTATCGCAACTTTGAAGGTGTACCTGAAAAATTAGCAATCAATGATTACTTTAAAGAAGTAACGCTGTTTAAAAAACATGGTCATTTAATGCCTTATCCTTTACCTGATGATTACCACAAATTTTTGAGAAGAGAAGAATACTTTATTGGTTACGGAAATGGTAAGGCGGCGGCACGAGTTTTACCAGGAGTTTTACCAAGTGGCGTTCACGAATTTACTACTATTGAAACCCATCCAGAAACCGCTCATTGTACCAGTTGTCCCCTAATACTTCATTATATCAGTTGTGGCTTTGGATTTTATTATCGCAAATATCAACAGTTAGGTAATTTTTCTGACTATTGGTTTGGTCAGACTAAAATTCCTGTAACTTTTCATACTAAGTCTAGGGATCTTTTTTGTGCTGGCGACCTTCAGAAAATGATAGATTTTTATCAAGAGCAAATTGTATTTGACAACCAAGATGAAATCAATTATTTATTAAATAAAGGCATCCTAGCAAGAATTTGGAAACCCGCATCATTGCTTTCTCCTGTAATAATTTAAAATTGTTTAAAATTGTTATTTGTTATTTGTTATTTGTTATTTGTTAACCGTTAACAAATAACCGTTAACAAATAACCGTTAACAAATAACCAATAACTAACTAGCAATCTTTGAAATTTTGTCGATAATCTTTACCAAAATTTGCATTCCGGTGACAGCTTGCCAGCCAAAAAGTCCTAAAAGAGTGACATTGAGGGCAATATGAGTATATCTCGCCCAATCATTGCCTTTTTGCATATAGGGAGATAAAGCCGCAGATGTGGCAATTATTCCTGTCATGCCTAACCCTAATAGCAAATGAGGACCAATAAACAACTTGCCATTATTAATGTAGGTGAAACCCATACCCATGAGAGTAGTAAGTACCATTGCAGCTAAAAGTATCGAACCAACTTGGTAATGTTTAATGTTAAACTTACCTTGGATCAACTCTTTCTTGGCTTCACCTTCGGCGGCTCTGGTGCGTCGGATTTGGATACCCAGATAGAGAGCATAAATTGTGCCAGCTAACAATACCCACATGATCGTGGGGTGGATGAATTGACCCCAAATTTTTAGAGGTTCAGGAATTACAAGACTCATAGCGTTCTCAGGATTGACAGAAGACTTTACAAAACTTAGCATACCATTTACACAGTCTCAAGTGATGCTACAAATAAATAGTGATGAGGCGCAATAATGACTTCTATTAAACAAGACGGTTTACTAATCCAGGCAACCAAGAGTGGCAATATCATTAACGTGCAAGCCTTACTTGCTAAAGGGATCGGTGCGAATGCTAAGGATCGGGATGGCACTACAGCATTGATGTTTGCGGCCGAGAAGGGCTACACAGAAATTGTGCGCGTCTTACTAGATAAAGGGGCGGATGTCAATCTTGCTAGAAGACGATTTGGCATCACGGCTTTGATGTTGGCGGCGGCGCACAAGCAGGTTGATACTGTGCGACTTTTGTTAAGTAGAGGTGCTAATGTCAATATCCAAAATGATGATGGGAGTACCGCTTTAATGGCTGCATCTCTGACAGGTGATATTACTGTTGTGCGGCTTTTAATTGATGCGGGAGCAGATGTGAATGTCGAAGATAAAGATGGAGATTCGGCTTTAAAAATAGCAGCTTTGAATGGTTATAAGTTGGTGGTGGAAGTATTGCTGGCGAATAAAGCTCGTGCCGATCATTATACTTTATTATTAGCAGGAAGTCAAGGTCATGCTGAAATTATCCGTATTTTGCTTAACTATGGAGTGGATGCTAATTTAAAAAATCGAAATGGTAAAACACCTTTAATTTTAGCTGCTAAAACTGGGGATTTGGCAGTAGTTGATGTATTATTAAACGGTGGTGCTGATGTTAACTCTCAAGATAAAAATGGTGAGACTGCTTTAACTTTGGCAGCGGATTTTGGTCATGTTGATATAGTGCAATTGTTACTGGGTGCTGGTGCTGATGTGAATGCTAAAAATGGGGATGGTGGTACTGCTTTAATGGCTGCTGCTGCTGGGGGAGATTTGCAGATTGTATCTCTTTTACTTGATGCTGGTGCTGATATTAATGCTAAAGATAAAGATGATGAAACTGCGTTAAATTTGGCGGTGGTAGAAGATCGGGGAGATGTGGTGAAATTACTGCTCCATCGAGGGGCAAAGATTCAAGATCGGAATAAGTTAGGGGATACACCTTTGTTGGTGGCAATTTTTCATGGTTACACTTCAATAGTTGTAGATTTATTGGCAAAGATTGAACCAGAAAATCGTGGGGCTTTTTTAAATGCGAAAAATTTTGGGGAAACTGCTTTAACTTTAGCAACTGTTCAGGATAATACGGAAGTAGTAAAATTGTTATTGGATGCTGGTGCCGATCCGAATGTAGTTGCCGATCGAGGTAAAACTGCGTTAATGAAAGCAGCAGAGCGGGGTTATATTTCGACGATCGAATTGTTAATTGAAAGGGGGGCTAATGTAAATTTACAAGATGATATTCAGGCTACGGCTTTAATGTGGGCAGCACATCAAGGTTATACTGATATTGTCAAAATTTTGATGGAAGCAGGCGCAGATTTAAACCAGAGAAATCAGGGGGGCTATACGGCTTTAATGCTGGCGGAATTTAATCATCATTTTGACGTGAGGAAACTCCTGAAAAAAGCGGGTGCTGTTGAGTAATTTTCAAACAGACTTACGCACTAATATAATTCCGTGCAAATAGTTATGCGTCATACCAAATCCGCTACTATTACCCCTTTTATTCTCTTCCTCTTCTTTCTTCGTGTCTTTGTGTCTTTGTGGTTCATTCTTAAAGAGGTAGTTAACCCGGAGTTAGTATCAGTCCTATCTATTATTTTGAGCTAAAAAAGATGTTTTCCCAAGTTTTTTACTTAATACGTTCTCGAAGTGATGGTAAATATATCGCTGCTCATCCAAACCAGGATACGGGTGAGAGTTATTTGTTAATGTTTCGTGAGGATTTTGATGCCCTTAGCTATCTAAATAAGTATGGTGCAGATGTAGCCGATCGTTTTGGGGTTGAGTCTATTTCTGGTACTCAATTAAAAATTTTGATTCAGCGTTGGGGATTTAAAGGTGTGGGAATTGTTCAAGATCCTTTGTTGCCAAGGATTGAGTTTTTAAGGGTTGATTAACTAATTCCTTCTACTTTTTGCTTTTGAATTATTATACACTTTTATAAAATTTAAAATGCTGAGTTTGTCAGAACCAATTTCCTACATATAGCGCAAGTTGTCTAATTTGTCAAGCATTTGACCCTATATCTGACATGGCCTATAGTCATAGTCTGTTGATTTATTGTGATGCGAGCAGACTGAAATCATGGTTCGAGAACTTGAACGCACGAGTGCAATTAAGGGGCTTAATGCCTCCGATTTTCCTGAGACTGCACCAGCAGCCAATCCAGTGTTTTTTAGGACTTATAGCCGCCGCACGGAAAAGGGGCGGGAAACGTGGGAGGAAGTGTGCGATCGCACCGTCGCCGGACTAAAAAAACTCGGCAAACTTACCTCAGAAGAAACCGAACTCCTACACCGGATGCAAAGCCAGCTTAAAGCCCTTGCCTCCGGTAGATGGCTGTGGGTGGGAGGTAGTAAATGGATCGAACAACCAGAGAATTTTTCTGGTGCATATAATTGCTCATCCACAAATATTTTTGACTGGCGGGCTTTTGGACTGTTGATGGACTTGGCCATGATGGGCTGCGGCACTGGGGCGGTTCTCGAACCCAAATATATTAACCAATTACCGCCAATTCGGAATCGCTTATTAGTTGAATTGCAGGGTGAAATTGGCACTACACCCGCTCAATTGCGGCGCGAAGAAACAGAACTAAAAGTAGAGGGAAATCGGGCAATTATTTATGTGGGAGATTCACGCCAAGGTTGGGTTAAATCCTATCAAAATTTGCTGGAATTATCAACTGATGAAAGATTTTCAGCAGACGTTCAAGTTGTCATTGAATTGAGCGATGTCCGACCGGTGGGAGAACCATTAAAAGGCTTTGGCGGTGTCGCTAATCCTGTGAAGTTGGCTGAACTTTATCACCGCTGTGCAGCAATTTTGAATAAAGCTTTAGGGCGGCAATTAAATTCTGTTGAATGCTGTTTATTGATTGATGAAGCAGCAGTCACGATCGTTGCCGGCAATATTCGTCGCAGCGCAGGGATTCGTCAGGGAGATAGCAACGATCTTCTATTTTCTAATGCCAAAGATAACCTATGGCAACAAGATGCTAATGGTAATTGGCGAATAGATCCAGAGCGCGATGCTTTAAGAATGGCAAATCACTCTCGCGTTTTTCATTACAAACCTACCTTGGAAGAATGTATTGATGCTGTTAGAAAACAGTATTATTCGGGGGAAGGTGCAATTCAATGGGCT
The DNA here is from genome assembly GCA_001698425.1 of Oscillatoriales cyanobacterium USR001. GTDB lineage: Bacteria > Cyanobacteriota > Cyanobacteriia > Cyanobacteriales > Microcoleaceae > Kamptonema. The sequence goes on from MBRE01000043.1 coordinate 85,409, forward strand.
GGTGAAGCGGTAGCCAGAGCTAACTGCGATTTGCTGTTAACTTCTGCACTGAAAGTAGAATTTTTGCAAGCATATAATCAGGGAAAAGCTAAAGAGTGGTTTCAAGAAAATTATCCTCATATCAATTCTGAGGAATTAGAACATCGGTTAGCCCGTGTTGGATTAAACCCGTGTGGTAAGTAATTTTGCCTCACGTTAAAAACCCCGCAAATACGGGGAAAGCTGAAATGCTAATCCCGTGGTAATCAAAAGAACTAAAAACCTTTTGACACCGTACAGCGTAGAGAGTGAAACTAGATTACAATGGAAATAGTAATTTAGAATATAATCTCTTCAAGAGTGTGGGGGCGCGTATGACAAGCACCTTCTATGGGTACTCAGGTTTCTACGGTGAGTATTGTTTAAGATCAAGCCTTGAGTACATTTACGCTAAATACCTAGACTACATGAAAATTGCCTGGACATACGAACAGAAAACTTATGTACTCTCGAATGAAGTTCGGTACAAACCAGACTTCCTTCTTGAAACTGGTGAGTATGTCGAAATTAAAGGCATTTTTAATTATCAAAACGACTTGCCAAAAATTCAGCGTTTTGAGTCTGAGTACAACGCAAAAGTTACTATTCTTCAAGAAAAGGGCTTAAGACAACTCATCAAGGATACTCCTTTTGTATTTGAGCATTTGAAACAGGAATGGAAGTCTCATGCTAAGGTAAGAGGCATGGATAATTTTGGAAAGAGAAACCCTATGTATGGCGTTGCTCAATCTGAAAGCACCAAAGCTAAAATCAAAGCTAAGGCAAACGCAAGATTTGCAGATCCTAGTTTTAAGGAAAAGTTTCTCAATAGTCCCAAGAGAAAAGCATACCATGAGTCACGCAAGGGCAAGAAAACAGGTGCGTTAGTACCTAGATTTCTTCTTACTTGCGAAATTTGTCAGAATAGTTTTGAAGTTATACAACACAAAGCATCCAAGCGTCGTTTTTGTTCAAAACATTGCTCTATCCAAGCGCAGCATGGAAAAACTTCAACAACTAATTCTGATATTCAAACATTAGCTCATACTTTTGCCTTGGATAATTATGAGACACTTTTATCCGTAAAGTTGAATAAGCTAAAAGAGCTTTTTCAACCTTTGTCTGACTCAATACAAAAGGAACATAACATTCTGGACATCAGAACAATATGTCAGATTGTTACAGGTAAGCCATGTAGTAGAAAGGAACTTCTCTACTATTTGAGGGAATACGCGCAAAAGGTACGCGGAGCTACTGCGAAAAATAAAGCAGTAGAACTAGAGGATAAAAAGCCTTTAGGATAACAAAACTGGAAATCATTGGCTCTAACTTCCACTGTAATCTCGCTGAGATCCATCTCAATCAAATTGACCCAAAAAACTTGAAAGAACAGGAGGAAGCTTTCACCGCAGGCGCTCTATCAGTTGCCACACTTCTCAATCACAAATTTGTCGAACCTCGTTACAATTACAGTCGGGAATTAGACCCAATTGTCGGGGTATCTTTTACAGGTTTGTTCGATTTCTTTGTCCATGCTTTTGGTGTTGATTGGCTGCGCTGGTGGGAAGAAGGACGGCCAGAAACTGAGCAAGGAATCGCATTTAAAGAGGGGGAAAAAGAGTATTTAACTCGTTGGCGAGAAATAGTAAATCAGGCTGTTTGGGATTACTGCGATCGCCATTCCCTCAAACGTCCAAATCGTTGTACAACTGTCCAACCTTCTGGTTGTCTCGATCGCACAGCATTACGAATCTTTGATCAAGGTTTGCTTTATGCTGATGAATTGATAGCTCCCGGTAGTGGTGAAACCATCAACTTAAACTTGAGCGTGCGTAAAGGAATTTCCGTTTCTACAGGCATTGCTAATCAACCCCTGCAACTGATTAAAGTAACTTTAAGCAATGGTCGCATCCTCCGCATGACCCCTAATCACCGTCTTTCCATCAATGGAAATTGGGTTTATGCAGCCGATATGACTTCTGGGATGAAAATTGATTTCAGTCTTGGCGAGTATCAAAATCATCAAGAAGTCTCTTTACTCAATATCGATCAATTCGAGTACACAAGAGAAGGACGACAATTAGAAATCGGTCATAGTTGCGGGGTTACAGCAACCATCATTAAAACACCAAAAACCATGTCTCCTGATTTGTCCTACTTCATTGGGGCATTATTTGGAGATGGCTGCTTGAGTCCTCATAAACACCGCATCCGTTTTTCCAGCAACGATTACGCATTACTCGAAAGACTGCAAAAAATCGGACAACAACTTTTTGCGATTGAGGGACAAATTCGCAAATATTCTGACAGAGAAGCTTTTGAACTATCTTTTGCCAGCGTTCAGCTTTTTAACTGGTTGCAACTGAATGGATTAGCAAAAACAGAAGAAAGCCAAAGCCTCGACAGAATACCCTTAGCAATTCGTTGTTCTTCTAAGCAAAGCATCCTGTCTTTTTTCTGCGGTTTAATTGACACAGACGGTTGTATTCGTTCTACAGGCAAGATGTCTATTGATAGTGCCAGTGAAAAGTTCCTGCGAAACCTTCAACAAATTGGTGAAGCGGTGGGTCTGTGTTTCTCAATTTTCCATAACGCCCAAGGAGAAAACAAGCAAGGTCAGAAAGATATGTGGGGCTTATGTTTGAGTCGGATGTTGTCCCAACCCGATGCCTTAGCTTATTTAAACAGCAATAGCGAAAAAGCTCAAGCTCGTCCTATTCCTTCTCCAAAACGGAGTTTTAAATTTGAACCTTACACTATTGAATCTGTAGAGTGGGAAGAAGCTCCCGACTATAGTTACGATTTTGCTGTAGCAGGAATAGACGATAATGACTCTTGGTACTGGCAGGGAGGAATTAAATCTCACAATACCAAATCTCTTTTAACAGGTGCATCTCCGGGTTGGCATCCTCCGAAAGCACAGCGTTTTATTCGCCGCATTACTTTCCGTAAAAATGACCCCGTAGCCTTAGCTTGTATTGACTACGGATATAATGTTATTCCGTCTCAATCTGATAAAGATGAAAATGGAAATTTGCTGAATGATGCCTTCGATCCACGCTGCACAGAATGGTTGATTGAAATTCCCGTTGCTGTACCTTGGGCAGATTTACCGGGAGCAGATAAAATTGAGATTGGCAAGTTTTCTGCACTTGCTCAAATCGATTTTTATATGCAGGTGCAAAAATTCTATGTGTGTCACAACACAAGTGCTACTATAGAATTACGGGAAAATGAGATAGAACCTCTTGGCAATCGCATTTATGAAGCAATTCGCGATGATGAAGGTTACATCTCAGCAGCACTTTTAGCACGATTTGATGATTTGCAAACTTTCCCTCGTTTGCCTTTTGAACCGATTTCTAAGGAGACTTACAATAAGCTTGTGCAGGAAGTTTTTAACCGTCGTCAAACGGCTGATTTTTATTCAGCTTTGAAGCGCTACGATTTTGGCGAATTGCCAGAATTTGGGCCAGCTGGTTGCGATTCTGACAAGTGTTTGTTACCGGAGAAAGGTAGTCCTTCTTAGCTAAAATTGAGTTAGCTTTTTAACCAGATAAACGCAGATTGATAATATCATCTGCGTTTATAAGCTAAATCTGGAGGGCGAATGCCATTCGCTTTTATTAAGTTTAGTTAAGTAGCTGTTTACAATTTTAATCATTTTGATAGAAAGACTTAAAAAATTCTTAATGTCTCATGTAACTATTTATACTATAAGATAAGTAGAATTTCGGATGCCATTATGCAAATACTTAAAGTATATTCTTGAGAGTCTTGGTTGAGGGAACCTAAATCTAGGTTTTGTGTTAATCAGACGAATGATAAACTACTTAGGAAGAAATTTAATGAGTGACACAGATAATACCCCCATTGATAAAACTGCGCCCACAGTAACTTTTTCTCCTGTTACACCAGATTTCAGTGAAAGCAGTCTTAGTACAATTCCTATTACATTTAGCGAATCGGTGGTTGGCTTTGATATCGCTGATTTGAGTTTGACTCGAAATGGCGAGGTTATTTCTTTAACAGGTGCTACTCTCAATACTAGCAATGGCAGTAATTGGACGTTAGATAATCTGACTGGACTAACCATTGATAATAATGATGATAATGAAGAATATCAATATCATCTCACTCTTACTGCTAATGGTTCTGGGATTACTGACAAGGCAGGCAATTCTCTGAATACCAATGCTACTAACACTTGGACTGGTGATTTTAATTACCCTAGTGCGGCTGCCAGCTTTAACAATATTAATAGTGGTAGTGAAACTAGCTACAATTTTACTGTTAGTTACAGCAGCAATACTCCGGTTAAAGTTACCAGTGAAGATGTTAATAACATCTTGGTAACTGGCCCTAATGGTTTCAGTCAAGCGGCAAGTTTGGTGAGTTTTACTCCAGAAAGTGATGATGCGCCTAGCACTGCTACTTATTCGTTTAATGCTCCTGGCGGAAGTTGGGGTATTGAAGATAATGGAAGTTATGCGGTGGAGTTACAACCTAGTGGTGAGCCAAGTGATAAGCCTGGTAGTTTTAGTGTGGCTGCTAGTTTGGGAGGATTTTCGGTTAATATTGCATCGGTAACAACTCCGACACCGACACCTGCAC
>MBRE01000043.1:90088-103999 GCA_001698425.1 Oscillatoriales cyanobacterium USR001
CACCGGCAGCGGTTGTGACTCCAACACCTGCACCGGCACCGGTTGTGACACCGACACCTGCACCTGCACCGGCAGCGGTTGTGACACCGACACCTGCACCTGCACCAGCAGCGGTTGTGACTCCGACACCTGCGCCTGCACCAGCAGCAGTTGTGACACCGACACCTGCACCTGCACCAGCAGCAGTTGTGACTCCAACTCCGACACCTGCACCAGCGGTGGTAACAACACCTGAACCGGAACCGACATCCACACCAGCAGCGGTAACAACTCCAACACCTGCACCTGCACCAGCGGCGGTAACAACTCCAACACCTGCACCTGCACCAGCGGTGGTAACAACACCTGAACCGGAATCAACACCGACACCTGCACCGATCGCAGTTGTGACACCGACACCGACACCGACACCTGCACCGATCGCAGTTGTGACACCGACACCGACACCAACACCTGCACCGATCGCAGTTGTGACACCGACACCAACACCTACACCGATCGCGGTTGTGACACCGACACCGACACCAACACCGATCGCAGTTGTGACACCGACACCCGCGCCGGCACCGATCGCGATCGTGACACCGACAGCGACACCAATACCGACATCCTCAGCGATCGTTGCGCCAACTCGAAACCCAGTACCTAATCGCATTCCGATGAGAAATGAGTGCGATGATGTATCCGATCTCCTAACTTGCTATCGTCCAAATCAAACTTGCGATCGTCAGAATAGTCCGGTAACGACTATTTCCCGCGTAATGATGATTACCAGACCAATACAAACCTTTGCAACTAATTGCCGTCCAATTGCCATCCAAAATCTCGAAGAATCGGACGACTTCTTAATCGGAAATCAGAGAAATCGCTCCTTTGGATGTATGCCACAAAATACTTCCATCGTAACTACAAGACTATCTTTATCAGAATCAAATGAATCGTGTTTACCAAGAACATTCGAGTCAATGAGATCGAGTAATCTACAAACTTTTTCTCTGAGAACTGAATCGATATTCGATCGCGCAACATCATTCAATTCTCAATCTCGTTGTTAATTGCTAGTTGCTAGTTGTTAGTTGTTAGTTGTTAGTTGTTAGTTGTGGTGAGAAGCGATCGCAAAGCCTGCGATCGCTTCTCACCTTCCACCCTAAAAATCCCAGCTTTGTGTCTTTGTGTCTTCGTGGTTCCCCAAAAAATAATTACCCCTTAAAACGACTCCGTAACCGCCCAACAAACAGATCGAACTCCGGTAAATTCATGTGAATAATAAACACCACAAACACTACCAAACCTGCTAAACTTGCCACAGTCAACTGCACTAACTGAATTAACAACCCCTCAGTACCCAAAACTATTTGACATCCTTTCAAAGTAGCTAAAGCCACAAAACCCGTTAGAGAACTCCCAGCAGTTAATCCAAAAAAAGGCAAAGTCCAATTACGCCAAGGCAACCCATTAAGCTTACGATCTAATAGCCATAATAACATCACCATTGAAATTAAATTAACTCCCACAGTTGCCAACACTAAACCCACAGCCCCAAAAGGTTTTACTAATAAAAAATCCAGTAAACCATTCAGAAAAATATTGATAATACTAATCCGAAAAGGTGTTTCTCCATCTCCCAAAGCATAAAATATCCTAACTACAACATCGCGACCTAAATAGACAAACATTCCAATGCCATAAGCCATTAAAACAGGAGCCACAAATTCCGAAGCTGACGCTTTAAAAGCCACACGCTCATAGACTACGCGCACAATTGGCAAAGCTAAAGTTACCATTAAAGCACTAAGCGGTAACATAGTCAGAGCAGTCAGAATTAACGATTGGCGAATTCGCTGTTTTAACTCAGGCCAATTATTCGGTTGGGCCAGTCGAGAAAATATTGGTAAAAAAGGCACTAAAATCACATTAGAAATAATCCCCAACGGAGTCATTACTAATAAACCTGCATAGCCCATAGCGGCCGCAGCTTGGGGAATGTAAGAAGCAAAAAACAAGTCAGTATAGACATTAATTTGTAACATTCCTGATGATAAAGTTGCAGGTAGCATAACTTTCATTACATCTCGGATGCCAGGTTGCTTAAGATCGAAGCGCCAACGCAAACTTCCTAAACCAGAGCGCCACTGAGCAACTACTTGTATAAACCATTGCATTGCTGCACCAGCGAGAGTTCCCCAAGCTAATACTAACCCGCCCAATAAAGCATATTTTGGTTGAGTAATTTTGTCTCCAAATTGCAGCGCAAAAATAGCAAGTCCGCCGATGACAGCAACACTAGAAAATAAAGGACTAATTGAGGGCAACCAGTACATATCAGCAGCATTGAGAGTGCCAAAACCTATACCAATTAATCCTGAAAGTAAGGCCATTGGGGCCATAATCCGAAATTGTTGAATGGCGATCGATCTAATTTCTAATCCTTCAGAAGTTCTCGTTAATCCCGGAGCCACTAAATCGATCATCGGATCGGCAAAAATAATTAAAGCGCAGGTAACAAATAGTAGTATAATCCCAACTAAAGTGGTGATGGTTTCTACTAAGGAAGCCCCTTGTGACTTGTCATGTTTAGCTAAGGCGCTAACAATGGCACTGTGAAATGGACCATTTATTCCACCTAATAAAATGAATAAAAAACCGGGAATTACATAGGCGTAATTGTAGGCATCGATGACGGCACCCACGCCAAAAGCGGCAGCGATCGCCTGTTGGCGAACTAATCCAAAGACTTTGCTAATTAGGGTAGCGACTGCGACAATTCCGGCAATCCCAGCTAGAGAACGTTTGGGTTTTGGTAATGATTCAGACACAAAAGATAACAAATACTGATAAAATACTTCGCTCAGTTTAATTGCGAACTCAGAAAATCATACCACGAACATCGCTGGTAGGGACAAGGCATTGCGGCAGATAGTTTATGATTTGTAGGGGGCTACTTTCTACAGAATGTTTTGCCCATAATTTTTCTGCGATCGCTGGTCAGTAGTCATAATTTACTGTATTATTAGTTAAATCAAAAAATCAGGCGTAACTCAAAGCGGAGGTATATCAGTTATGATTTATATTATAGCGATCGTAAGTTTTCTCGCGGGATTGGCATTTGCCTACTGGTTAGTAGAAAAACGATTGAAGCAGCAAAAAAAAGATCAACTCGAAGAAACCCGCAGAATAACAGAGGAAATAGAAAAATCCCACCAATTCCGCATACAAGAAACCGTTCAATCCATACAAGCGGAACAAGAAAACCGCCTCCGACAAGCTACTGAAGAATTAGAGCGAGTTCACAATTCCCGGCTAGAAGAAAGCATACAATCCCTGCAAGAACAACATGAATCTCAGTTAATTCAAGTTACTGATGAATTGCAAAAAACTTATGAAGTTAAGATGCAAGAATCTGAACAATCTTGGCAACAACAGTATGAGTCTCAGTTAAGCCAAGTAACTGAAGAATTACAAAAGAATTATGAAGCTCGAATGCAGGAAGCTGAACAATCTTGGCAAAAACAGCATGAGGCTCAGTTAAGCCAAATTACTGAAGAATTGCAGAAAACTTATGAAGCTCGAATACAGGAAGCGGAACAATCTTTGCAAAAACAGCATGAGGCTCAGTTAAGCCAAATTACTGAAGAATTGCAAAAAACTTATGAAGCTCGGATGCAGGAATCTACACAATCTTTGCCAGGGAAAACACCGGAGGAATTACAAGCCATAGAAGCTCAAATACAGAAAAATACTGTAGAATTACAAGAGCAATACACAATTCAATTGCAGCAAGCTACTGAGGATTTGGCGAGTAATTATGAAGCCCAGAAACAAGCAGCAATTAATCAGTTACAAATAGAATATGAAGCGACTTTAAGGTTAGCTAATGAGCAATTCCAAGCTCAAGAAACTGAGATGCAGAAACATATTAAGCTACTGCAAGAGCATTATGAAAGTCAGTTAAAACAAGCAAATGAAGAGTTGCAAAACAATGAAGCTTATACGCAGCAAACTGTCAGAATGCTGCAAACACATTATGAAAGTCAGCTAGGTAAGCCAGATGCGATCGAATTACCGCAACCAGAATCACCGCAACCAGAATCACCGCAACCAGAATCACCGCAACCAGAATTACCGCAAATAGAAACGCCAATTGTCAGCGATTCTGCACCAATCGAAGTAGAAAAATTAGTTGCAAAAATCCCCACAGTTAACTTGCCTACTAATTCCAGCTTTCAGGAATTAGAAAATCAAATTGTTGCTTGGGGAAATGCCCGTCAATTCAGTTTTATTAACCAGTTAATCAGTTACTCGAATCATCAAAATACTCAGATTCGTAAGTTGGTAGCAACGGCTTTAGGCAAGATTGCGGCTGTTAATGGTTTGAGGATAGAATTGCAGTGCGCCATCCCAATTTTAGGGAAGTTAAGTAAAGATTTCGATGCACAGGTTCGTCTGTCTGCGGTAGAAGCTTTAGGAGCAATTAAGTCCGATAAAGTGTTACCTTTTCTGCAATCTGCTCTCAAAGATACTGATGGATTAGTCGTTAAAGCTGCAAATCTGGCAATTGGGAAATTCAGGTATTATCCAGCGAAATCTGCGGCGAAACCTAAAGATACTAAACTCAATAAACCTCAGCGTTAAACTGTGTATAACTACGTCAATCTTACCAGGAAAACTAAAATGAGCAAAGTCAATCAAAGTCCCTATTTCCCCGCAGCGATATCAGAAATATAAGTTTGGAAATCATGGTTTGGGTCGTTTTTCTATCTGTCTTGGTTTGCGTAATGAGTTAAATACGGCATTGTTACCGATGAAGTTTTCTGATGAGGATAACCATCGTTTGTTAGTTTGTTGGGATGGTGGTCGTCATTATGAAGTTGATACGGAAACGTTAGATTTAGCAACGCCGGTGGGGTCGAATCAAGAATGGCGGCCGGAGGCAGAAACGCCGCTAAATTTTGTATTTAATCCTGTGATGAGTACAGCCCACCCTTGTTTTGATGCCAAGAAAAATGAGATGTTTTCTGTGAATTTTGGTAAGTCTTTGGGGATTTTAGGAAAAATAGTTGGTTTGAGGGATTTTCTGTATCTGATTCGATGGGATGGGAAAGGTGAATTTGAACGGTGGCAAGTGGTACTTGAAGATGGTTCACCTGTTAAACTTCAACAAACTATGCACCAAATTGCTGTGACAGAAAAGTATGTGATTTTGATGGAAACAGCTTTCCTATTTGGCGTAGGTCAAATGTTGAATAATCCTTTTCCTAAGAGACAATGCTTAGATAATTTGCTCAGGTCTTTATTAACTGGCACGCAGTCACCAAATACGGTGATTTATATTGTTAGTCGCGCTGATTTAATCAATGGACAACACCCGGCCAAGGGAGAATCAGAAGTTACAGTGAAAGCACGGAAAATGATAATTCCTCGCGAAGCAATTCACTTGTTGGCAGATTATGAGAATCCGAACAATCAAATTATGCTTCATCTTGGTCATGTTTGCGCTTGGGAAGGTTCAGAATGGACTCATTTAGGTGATAGATTTGCTCAAAATCCTTCCCAATTAATTCCGCCTCGCGTACAGGGTATGATTAGCGAGGAGACAGATATCAGCTATGTAGGACGCTATGTAATTGATGGCGAAACTGGAACGATGATTCGCAATCAAGTGATTAAGGATTGGACTGCTACTTGGGGTATTTCTTTCTTTACTTACCGTGTCAATGGGGATACAGGAATGATGCCGGATAAACTCGATAATATCTACTGGACATCTTTGGGATTGTGGAATGAATTGTTGACGGAATTTCTGTTTAAGTTGACGAAAGACTATAATTACAGAACAGTAGTGCCGGAGGATTTGCTGCTATTTGCTGATGAAGGGGTGGCACCTTGTTTGTTTAGAGTTAATATATCAGAGGAGACGATCGCGATCGCTGATTGCTATCAGTTACCAGAAGGCTGCATGATCAACTCGCCTCAGTTTGTGCCATCTGGTGCTGCTGAAGATAAATCTACAAAAGGTTATATTGTATGTAACGTTTTGTGTCCAAATAGCAAAGAAATCTGGATTTTTAATGCAGAAAATTTAGCAACCGGACCTGTTTGCAAACTAAGCCATCCATCTCTCGATTTTGGGTTTACAATTCATACAGCCTGGTTGCCAAAAATCGCCAAGCGTACAGCATCTTACAACATTCCTGTGAAAGAGGATTTTCAACCTTTAGTAGCTCGAAAATCTGCACAGATTCAGAAAATGTTTGATGATTATGTGTATCCCAACTTCTCGTAATTTACGGCAAAGGAGATAACTTTAATGATAGCTATTCCCAATTACGAAATTTTAGAAACACTTTATGAAAGTGATGCAACTATCGTTTATCGATCGCGCAACCATCAGAATCAACAAAACGTAATCGTCAAAGTTCTGAATCAACAGTATCCAACTTTAACAGAGATCGATCGGTTTAAGCACGAATATGAAATAGTTAAAAATCTCAATTTAGCTGGAGTTGTTAAAGCTTATAAATTAGAAAATTACCAAAATAGTTTAGCCTTATTTTTGGAAGATTTTGGTGGCGAATCTCTCAAACAATATCTCCAAAATAAAAAGCTAGATATTAGATCCTTTCTAAACATTGCTATTCAACTAGCAGAAAGTCTGGTACAAATCCACTCCCAAAATATTATTCATAAAGATATTAAACCCCAAAATATCATTTTTAATCCACAGACAGGGGAAGTAAAAATTACTGATTTTGGTATTGCATCGCTACTATCTAAAGAAAACCCAACAATTAGCAATCCTAATTTACTAGAAGGAACTTTAACTTACATTTCCCCAGAACAAACCGGGAGAATGAATCGGTCAATTGACTATCGAACTGATTTTTATTCCTTGGGAGTCACCTTTTATGAAATGTTAGCTGGTAAGTTGCCCTTTGAGGCAAATGATCCGATGGAATTGGTTCATTGCCATATTGCCAAACAGCCAATACCTCCCCAGGCAAACAGAATGACTGAGATGGGGACAGATGCGATTCCTCAAGTTATTTCTGACATTGTAATGAAACTATTAGCCAAAACTGCGGAAGAAAGATATCAAAGCGCTTTTGGGCTGAAAGCTGACTTGGAAATTTGTTTAAATCAGCTAGAAAATACGGGAGTAATTGCTAATTTTCCCTTGGGAAAACAAGATTTATCTGCTCAATTTCAAATTCCACAAAAACTCTATGGAAGAGAGGCAGAAGTAGCTCAATTATTGGCAACCTTCGATCGCGTTAGCGAACAAGGCATAACCGAAATGATTTTAGTTGCCGGTTATTCTGGCATCGGTAAATCCGCTTTAGTAAATGAAGTTCAAAAACCGATTGTACGCCAACGGGGATATTTTATATCCGGTAAATTTGACCAATTTAAGCGGAATATTCCCTATGCCTCATTGATTCAAGCATTTCAAGATTTAATGCGGCAATTGTTAACAGAAAGTGAAGAACAAATCCAAATTTGGAAAGCCAAACTTTTAGTAGCTTTAGGTGCTAATGGACAGGTAATTATTGATGTGATCCCGGAAGTGGAACTGATAGTTGGTAAACAGCAACCAGTCCCTCAGCTTGGATCAACAGAGTCGCAAAATCGGTTTAACTTAGTGTTTCAAAAATTTATTGAAATTTTTGCTCAAAAAGAACATCCCCTAGTGATTTTCCTCGATGATTTGCAGTGGGCAGATTTTGCTTCTTTGAATTTAATTAAATTATTGATGACAGATAACGCTCGCCAATATCTGTTAGTAATTGGAGCCTATCGAGATAACGAAGTCGATGGTACTCACCCCTTTATTCAGATGGTACAGGAGATTGAAAAAAATGATGCAGTTGTTAGTGCGATCGCGCTGCGCCCCCTGGAAATCCGCCATGTCAATCAATTAATTGCCGATACTCTTAGCTGTCAATTAGACCGCTCCCAACCCTTAGCAGAGCTATTATTTAAAAAAACCAACGGCAACCCCTTCTTTTTAACTCAATTGCTCAAAACCATTTATCAGGAAAACCTGTTATTATTTGACTTTAGCCAACGAATTTGGCAATGGAATATCAAGCAAATTCAAGAAAAGGGAATTAGTGATAACGTTGTCGAATTAATGCTCAGCAAGATTCAAAAATTTTCTGAGAAAACACAAAATGTCTTAAAATTAGCAGCCTGTATTGGCAACAGATTTAACTTAGATATTCTTTCCATTGTCAATCAGAAATCTCTAGCTGAGACCGCCGATGATCTGTGGGATGCCCTGCAAGAAGGTTTAATTTTACCTTTGAGTGATGCCTACAAAATTGCTCAAACAATCGAGCAAGATTCAGAAAATAATCGAGACGCAATCCCCTACAAATTCTTACACGATCGAGTACAACAAGCTGCCTATTTTCTAATCCCGGACGACATGAAAAAACAGGTTCACCTGAAAGTCGGTCAACTGCTGCTGGAAAATACCAATCCCCAGGAACGAGAAGAAAAAATATTTGATATTGTCAACCAGTTAAATTTTAGTACCGACTTAATTACCCAGCAGGAAAAGCGGAATGAACTAGCCACATTAAATCTGATTGCTGGCAAGAAAGCGAAGGTTTCAAACGCCTATGAACCTGCTGTTAGATATTTAAACGTAGGTTTAGAAATGCTGGAAAATGATAGTTGGCAAAGTCAATATGACTTAACCTTTAACATTTACAAAGAAATCATAGAAGCAGAATATTTAAACACTAATTTTGAACGCTCTGCCCTGCTTTCTGATTTCGCTCTTAAACAGGTTAACAGTTTGCTCGATAGCGTTTTACTATACGAACTTAAAATTAAGTTTTATATGTCTCAAAACCAACTGCAATCTGCCTTAGATACAGGATTGCAAGTTTTGGAAATGTTGGGAATAAAACTGTCTGAAGAACTTTCTAAAGAACTGGCGATCGAAGATTTGATCCTCCTTCCAGAAATGGTCGAACCCTATAAAATTGCAGCTATGCGAACTTTAAATAACTCGATTTCACCCGCTTTTATTGCCCGCCCCGAATTGATATTACCGATTATCTGGACGATGGTGGATCTGTCTATCGAACACGGCATTTCCGCCTTGACAATTTATCCTTACGCTCTTTACGGCTTGATTTTGTGCGGGGGAATGGGAGACATTGATTCTGGATATAAATTTGGTCAAATTACTCTCAGTCTCTTAGATCGCTTTGATGCTAGAGAATTTGAATGCAAAGCTCTACATACAGTACGCTCTTGCATCTTGCACTGGAAGCATCATGTTAGGGACACCATCGAATTGCAGCGACATACAATTCAAAGCGGACTAGAAACTGGGGATACAGAATTTGCTTGCTATGCTGCTATGTTTCTTTGTTTCTATACATTTGCAGTCGGTGAAAATTTGGAAGACGTTGTTCGCGAACAAGATCGATACATTGCGATTATAGACAAATGTAAAAAATTATTTCCTTTTTATTACGCAAAAATTTGGCAGCAAATTACATTAAATCTCATCGGTAAATATACGGGCGATCGTTGTAGCTTAATTGGTGAAAGCTTTAATGAAGTTGAAAAACTGCCCTACTTGCTAGAAAATGATAACCGACATTCCCTGTTTTCTGCATATTTTGGCAAAGCCCTGCTGAACTATTTATATAAAGATTATCAATCATCTATAGAATATGCCAAATTAGCAACAGAATATGCAGAACCTATGATCACCATCATGGTCTATTGCGACCATAATTTCTACTATTCTTTAGCTTTGCTAGGTCGATATCTCCAGGCTGAATCTTCTCAGCAAGAAGAGTATCTAACCCTCGTAGTCGAGAATCAGAAAAAAATGCAATCCTGGGCAGATCGTATACCCGCAAATCATCGCCATCAATACGAATTAGTGGAGGCAGAAAAAGCGCGAGTATTAGGAGAAACTCTTAGGGCAATGGAATATTACGATCGCGCAATTAAGTCAGCGAAAGAATCTGCATATATTGGTTGTGAAGCACTTGCTAATGAACTAGCAGGAGAATTTTATCTATCCCTAGGAAGAGAGAAAATTGCTCAAACTTATATGACAGAAGCACACTATTGTTATAGTCGCTGGGGAGCCAAAGCTAAAACCGAAGATTTGGAATCAAGATATTCACAGTTAATTTTAAAGACTACTATAGATAAAAAAATCGTCACTAAGACTACTACTCACAGAACTTCTACTACAGGTAGTAAAGGTGAAGTCTTAGATTTAACAACTGTTATTAAAGCATCCCAAGCTATTGGTAGTGAGATTGTGCTTGAACAATTACTGCAAAAAATGATGAAAATTATCATCGAGAATGCTGGTGCACAAATCGGTTATTTGATTTGGCAATCTCATGGTCAATTGTTAATCGAAGCTTCCGGCTTAGTGGATTCTGAAGAGATGAGTCTTTTGCAGTCCATCCCAATAGAAAAAAGTCAGTCAGTGTCATCAACTATCATCAATTATGTTGCCCGTACTCAAGAAAGTGTCATTTTAAATGATGCCTCTCACGAAGGAAATTTTACTAAAGACCCTTATATTAGCCAAAATAAACCTAAGTCAATTTTGTGCTTTCCTCTAATTAATCAAGGTCAACTAAGTGGAATTGTCTATCTGGAAAACAACTTAACCACAGGTGCTTTTACTTCAGACAGATTGGAAGTCTTAAAAATCTTATCTTCTCAAGCCGCAATTTCTATTGAAAATGCCCGCCTCTATCAAACTTTAGAAGATAAAGTCGAAGAAAGAACTGCTCAATTAGCTCAAGCTAATCAAGAAATTAGCACTCTTAATGAAATGCTGAAAGCTGACAATCTACGAATGGGTGCGGAATTGGATATTGTCAAGAAATTACAACAAATGGTATTGCCAAAACAGTCAGAATTAGAAGCAATTGAAGGTTTAGAAATTGCGGGATTTATGGAGCCTGCTGACGAAGTGGGCGGCGATTATTATGATGTATTGAAACAGAATGGAAACATCAAAATTAGCATTGGTGATGTGACGGGACATGGTTTAGAAAGTGGAGTGTTAATGATTAGATGATGTGCGACAACATATTGGCTCTCAGAAGATTTTTGATGATATTACTTTGGTGGTGATGAAACAAAAATAAATTGTGGTATAATCCTCAATACCAAAAGCATCGTACAACTAACTATTAACTAGCCTATTGATTCTTGATACCTTCTCAAGAGTTCTGGGATATAATCGTAACCATCAACACCGATCGCCGGGATAATTTGCGCTCTCTCCTGTTGCAAAGCTGTTGCAAAACCATCCCCTAATTGTCCTTGTAAAATTATCAATAAACCCGCCGGTTTACGCCACTCACTCGCACCAATTTGCTCTAAAATATACATACCTAAACAGCCAGCAAAAACAGCTTTCTGTAAGTTTTCTGTGCTATAGTAGGCTTGAGCTAAATCGGATAAATTCAAACCTTGCAAATACAAATCGCCTGACATTTGGGCAAATTGCCAACCGTTTACTAAATATTTGATAGCTGTTTGCGGTTGTTCTAAGGTCATGTAGGCAATGCCAAGGCTACTGTAACATAAGGATTGACTTTGGCGATCGCCTAATTGTTCGGACAACTGCAAACCCCGCTGCAAATAATTAACAGCAATTTCATACACTTCTGGTTCTAATTCTTGTAATTGCCGAGCTTTAAAAACTTCACTGTAACCTAAACTCGCTAGTGCATTCACTTCTCCCAAGCGATCGCCAATTTGACGAGAAAGAATTAATGCTCGTTGACTATAATCAATGGCATCTTCATAATTTTTTTGAGCCACACAAGTGCGACTAATATGGTTTAAATTCGCAATTTCACACGGTTTATCTTCCTCTTTCCGGGCTATTTCTAATGCTTGTTGATGGTAAGCAATCGATCGTTCATATTGTCCCATCGATCGCATCGAAGAACCAATCAGTGTGAGGATACGAGCCTTAGCCTGGGTTCCTTCCACACGCCGCAAAGGTTCATCTAAATACTCTAAAGTATTCCGTAAATACTCACCAGAAAAAGAGGCAAAAATCCCGCCATAAAGAGGGAAATAACTACATTGAGAAAATACCCGTAAAACTTGCAGAGTAATCTGAAAGCATCCATTAGCTAAAATCTCACCGCTACGAGTAGAATTATTAAAACCATTAGCTAATTGACTCCAGATCGCGGCAAAGGTTAAAAAGGTAGAAATTGAGAGCTTTGCCCCCACTTTTGAGTCATAAACAAGTTTATCAAACCAAGCAACTAATCCCCGTTGTAAACATTGTAAAATTATCGCTAATTCAATTAATGAATTAAACTCTAAATTTACTTGCTTAGCTGCAAATTCTGTGATAGAATTGTTAAGAGCAATGGTATTAAAAAGTGCTTGTGGAAAGGAACTATTTACTTTTTTTGCCCACAATACCCAAGGACCATTTTGTTCGGCAGTACCTGCAAATCCTAACTGTGGCTGTTGATAAATCCAACTAACAATGTCAGTTTCTAATCGTTGCCATGCTCCTAAACCTTTGGTAATACCGACAATAATTTGCTGCACATCTTGCTCAGTTTCAGGATTGGTAATTTGCAGTATTTGTTGTTGCAATACTTTTCCTAATTGCTGTAATTGTTCGAGAGTGAGAGACTGTTCTCGATTGGGGTCAATTATTTGTAATAATGTAAGCAGCCGGTTCTGAGGTTCAGCGGAGATAATTTGTTGAACTGAGGATGCAATAATATTAGAAATTTGATGGTCTTTTTGCCAGCGCTCCCATTCCCCTTGAATGGTTTTAATGGCTCTAAGAATACGAGTTGCTTTAGCTTGTTTGAGTTCGTCTTTATCGATTTTGAGTTGATTTTCGATGGTGCTTAGGCGTTCCGCGAGACAATATTCAAAGATTTCGCCACTACCAGGGCTAATATCTTCGACGAGCATTTGATATACTTGTTCTTTAGACCGGATTTGACCTTTGAGGGTAATATCAATGATTTTGTCGATGAGGGCCAGGTGGCGATCGCGCAGAGAGAGTGAGTCTGACATAGGTGATAATTATAGTAGAATAATGGAGCGTACAAGACACTATTAAATCTTAGCTTATTATAGATTCTCTGGATTAATACCCATTGCCCTCAATTGTGCTGCTAAACGTTCGGCTTTTTGCAAGGCAATTTCCTTAGCCAACCTTTCTTGCTCAACTTGCCCTAAAGCCAATACCTTTTCTTCCTCTGCATACAAAATCAAATCACCCTGAGCATTATACCATCTTAACCATATTCTTTGACAACCTTGATAAACACCCGACCACAATCCTATACTTAATTCTAATTCCGGTATCCCAAATTTTGACTCAGTTAAACTTTGTTCCCGATAACGATTCCCAATGAGACGAAACACTCTCAGTTGATTAGTATAACGACTGAAAACCAAGTAATAAGGAATCTGTAAAATCCGTTCATAAACTCGCCATTTCGTCGGTGGTTTATGGGCTAATTCTTCTTTTAATCCTAAGTCTTCTTCTTCCGTTCCGTCTGACAATAATTCTACCACAACTAAAGGACTAACTTTTTCTTGCCACATCACATAACTGAGACGCAATTCATTCCCTTGGTACAAGCGAGATGCACCTAAAACCAGAAACCAATCTGGTCTTTTATACCAATTAAAATGATTCACATCGTAGTAAAGATTTAGATCGCTGGCAATAAATATTTCTGCCGATGGATAGTTAGGAGGGCGGCAAGTTTGACGTAATAATTCTGGTTGCAAATCGTGAAATTCATCGGGCAAACCTGGTTCCTCCGGGTTGTCGCTAGGTAAATCGTACATTGTGGGCAGCTTTTCAGTGGGAAAAGACTGGGAGTTGGAGATAGATAATGTCATATTTTA
>MBRE01000044.1 GCA_001698425.1 Oscillatoriales cyanobacterium USR001
AGATAGATAATGTCATATTTTATCATCTATAATTGATTGAATGGATTGAGTTATTAGAGGAATGACAATATTATAGCATATTGTAGTGCGGGACTATTGCATTTTGCAGATAATTGTGATAAATATTAAATAATTAATTTGGCTAATCCTAAATACTGAATCCCTTTTGGTGTCACTTCAAATCGACAAGGCAGGATTTCTACGCCTTTAATAATTGCTGCTCTCAATAATTCTCCATAAACGCGATCGCAATTATCCCCAGGAGTAAAGCTACTACAGTCTCCACGATTAATAAAATAAAGCATTACTGCCCTACTACCTTGCTGAACTACCTCGGTTAATTCTCTTAAATGCTTCTGTCCTCTTTCGGTTACAGTATCAGGAAATAAAGCTATTTCTCCTTGCGCTAATGTGGTATTTTTTACTTCTAAGTAAATCGGTAAATCACTACCTTTTAGTAAAAAATCTACTCGACTTTTTTGGTCTTTGCCATAAGCTACTTCTGGTAAAATTTCTTGATAATTACCTAATTCTGGAAATAGTTTTGATGTTAAAGCTAATTTGATAACTTGATTTGGTAAGCCTGTATTAATCCCTACCCAAGTCGGTACGGTATCGTTTACTTGAATTAACTCCCAAGTATAGGCTAATTTGCGTTTAGGATTGTTACTATGGGATACGAAAACGGGATTGCCAGTAGTACAAACTCCTGTCATTGGACCAGTATTGGGACAGTGGGCGGTAATTATTTCTCCTGATGCTAGTTCAATATCTGCGAAGAATCGCTTGTAACGTTTGATTAAAGTTCCGGGAGATAATAGGGGATATTGATAAATTAAATTTGTCATTGGTAATTGGTAATTGGTAAGTTAACTGTTAACTATTGTTGAAAGTATGTGAAATAATTTTGTGACTTTGGTTAAATCTTTGTCTCCTGGTGCTATTTCTACACCGCTAGAAAGGTCGATCCCATTAGGTTGTAATTTTTCTAAGGCATCCAATATATTATCTGGTGTTAAACCGCCAGCTAATAGCCAAGGATAAGTTGGGTGAAACTGTTGTAAGCTTGTCCAATCTATTGTTTTACCTGTCCCACCTAATTGATGTGGATGGTAAGCATCCAATAGTAAAGTATCAACATGATTGGCGTAAATACTGGCTAATTCTAATGTTTCAAATGTTTTTACTCTCAAAGCTTTAATAATTTCAATTCCTGGTAGTAATTGTTTAATACGATCGCAAAATTCTGAGCTTTCATCACCATGCAACTGTACGCCAGTTAACTGACTTTGTATAGCTACTTGACAAATTGTTTCAATTGTGGTATTGGCAAAAACTCCGATGCAGTCAACTGTCTGGGGTAGTTGTTCAACGATCGCCCGGATCTTTTCTGGTTTAATATAGCGGGGTGAAGCTGGAACGCAGATAAACCCTAAAGCTGTCGCCCCTAATTGCGCGATCGCTTGCCCTTGTTCTACCTTAGTAATGCCACAAATTTTAACTCGCACGATCGCACCTCCGACGGTATTTGTATCAAAATGTTAACTGAATTGTTAACTATTAAAACAATTTTTTGTTTTTGACTACGCACTATTTATAATCTTTGCATTCAATCTTGACTCTTAGTTTATCAAAGGAGATACGAACTTGATTTACTCTAATTTACTTTTCACCGCCGCGACCACACCCCATACAGCGTCCTGGTCTTTAAGTGTAGGCATTGTGATGATTTTTTCTAATCTATTGGCGATCGCGATCGGTTACTATGGTATCTCCAAAACTAACCGGGGACAAGGCCCAGCCTTACCCGTCGCAGTACCAGGAATGTTCACCGGTTTTGGGATTCCAGAATTGTTAGCAACAGCCAGTTTTGGTCACATTTTGGGAGCCGGATTTATCTTAGGTTTGGGTAACGCTGGACTTCTCTAAATCCTGGTAATTAACAATTAACAATTAAAAATTGGACAATTTTCCACATTTTTAATTGTTAATTGGCATTTTTAACTCATGTGTTTGATAAATTGTTACAAATTATAGTTATTGGTGGCGGTGCAGCAGGTTTTTTTGGCGCGATCGCAGCAGCCCAAACCTATCCCAAAAGTCGCATTATTTTACTAGAAGCAGGTTTGGAACCCCTCGCCAAAGTAAGGATTTCTGGGGGAGGACGTTGCAATGTAACTCATGCCTGTTTTGACCCAGGAATTTTAGTTCAAAATTATCCCAGAGGTGGCAAAGCTCTGCGAGGTGCATTCGCTCGATTTCAACCCCGCGATACAGTAGAATGGTTTGCTAATTATGGTGTCCAACTCAAAACAGAAGCAGACGGTCGAATGTTTCCTACAACAGACGATTCTGCGACAATTGTTAACTGTTTAATTCGTGTTGCGAAAGAGGTGGGAGTAGAACTTCGCACCCGCGAGGCCGTTGTTTCAATAAATAAATTAAACGCTGATTTATCGGCGGCTAAACTATCAAAAAATGAAGTAAAAATTGCTGACAAATTATCTACTGGCTTTGAAATAGAATTAAAATCAGGAGAAAAATTAAAAAGCGATCGCCTCCTCCTAGCCACTGGTAGCAATCCCGCCGCCTTCAAATGGGCAAAAGAATTAGGTCACTCGATCGCGCCTCCCGTACCATCTCTATTTACCTTTAATATTTCCGATCCTCGCCTCCAAAATTTAGCAGGTATTTCTGTTAGTAATGTCCGCATTCAATTACCATCTGCAAAATTAGAACAAAGCGGACCAATTTTAATTACTCATTGGGGTTTAAGCGGTCCTGCGGTACTTAAACTATCCGCCTGGAGTGCTAGATTTCTCAATGAATGCCGCTATCAAACAGGATTATTAATTAATTGGCTACCGCAGTATAATCAGGAAGTTTTAAGACAACAATTACAAGCAGTTAAGTCCCAATTACCAAAAAGAGCGATCGCTACAAGTTGTCCTTTACCTATCCCCCATCGTTTGTGGGAACATTTAACTGTGGCTGTCGGTATTGACAGCGAAAAACGTTGGTCAGAACTCTCAAATAAAATCCTAAATCAACTGATTCAAGAACTTACCCAAGGGGAATATCAAGTTAAAGGAAAAGGTGCATTTAAAGAAGAATTTGTCACCTGCGGAGGCATTAATTTGAAAGAAATTGATTTTAAAACAATGGAAAGTCGTTGTTGTCCTCACCTTTATTTTGCCGGGGAAATCTTAGATATTGATGGGGTGACAGGAGGGTTTAATTTTCAAAGTGCTTGGACAACTGGATGGTTAGCTGGTCAGGCAATTGGTAAAAGTATATAGTGTGTTAACAATAGTGTTCTACTACTATTTGGTTATGCGATCGAGATGAACGATCGCCAAAATCAGGAATTGACCGGAACGATCGCCACCTTCCCTCAGCATTAATATAAGCTTGCACTTTGCAAATTTTTAGTTTACAATCCAGTCTATAATATCAAACTGATATAAATGCTTGAATTATCAGCCCTTGGTCTATTACAGCGCGAACCCCTGCATGGCTATCGGCTTAAGCAACAACTGGAATTGTTTATGAGCAGCTGCATCAGCGTCAACTACGGAGCGATTTACCCACTCCTGAAGCGTTTAGAGGAACGTGGGCACATAGGAGTCATTGCCGAAGAAGCCGGCGATGCTGGATGTCCCCGCAAAATTTACGCGATTACCCCCTCTGGACGAGATCGCTGGCGACAAAAAATGCTCGAACATCCCCAAGAAAGCTGGGTGAATAGCGGTTCCCGCTTTCAAATCAAATTTTTCTTTTTTGGCGATTTAGAACCCACAGAACGGCTGAAGTTGTTGGAACACCGTTTGCGAGTTTGTTACTTGCGACAAGATTACATCGAAAACTTGGAAAACGAATGTCCGCTAACTGATAGCTATCAATTCGCTTCTCGCGATCGCTGTAAGTCAATTTTGGACTTAGAGATTCAGTGGTTAAGTACACAATTAGCCAAGGAAAAAAATGCGATCGCCGAAATGCAACAACCTCTATTAGTGTCAAATTAATTTGACACGCTGGCAGGGATTAAAATCACTGCCAGATTGTAAAAATCTTAAAAAAATTATACTGGTATCACCCAAATGAGTTATCCCAAATTTCCTGAATCGGTTGCTGACACTGAAGAACAAAATTCTGATTTAACATCCGCTTACTCAATGGATGCTAATAGCTATCAACCACAAGATTTTCCCCAAATTGCCGATCGCCCCCGCTCTCTTCCACCTGAAAAACCGCAGTTTCGTTGGCCGTTAGTATTAATTATGATGGCGATCGCAACCACTATTGGTGGTAGTTGGTATCTCTGGCAATTAACCCAAAATCGTTCCCAGCCACAAACATTAGCCCCTAAACCCAAAGCCATACCAGTTAAATTAGCAACAGTTGAAACCAGTTTATTGCAAGATTCCTCAGAATTTGTCAGCAGTTTAGAAGCTAAACGCTCAGTGCAAATTAAACCACAAATAGATGCTCTAATCACTGAGATTTTTGTTAAATCTGGGGACTTTGTAGAAAAAGGACAAGCGATCGCCAGAATGAAAAGCGACAGCGCCCAAGCAGACTTAAGACAAGCTCAAGCTAACTTAATTCGCGCTCAATCTCGCTTATCAGAATTGCAAGCAGGAAGTCGCCCCGAAGAAATCGCTCAAGCAAAAGCTCAAGTCGCCCAAGTTGAAGCTAATTTAGCACAATTGCGATCGGGAAGTCGCCCCGAAGAAATCGGTCAAGCAAGCGCCCGCGTCGCCCAAGCTGAAAGTAATTTAGCCGATGCTCAAAGTGGTAGTTTGCTCGAAGAAATTGCCCAAGCAAAAGCGCAAATAGATGCGAATAAAGCCGAAGCCGAGTTAGCTAGTCAGCAACTTGCCAGATATCAACTATTAGTAAAAGAAGGAGCAGAATCGGAGAATACTCTGCAAGAATACATCCAAAAATATCGTTCCGCACAAGCTAATTTAAAAGAAGCTCAAAGACGTTTCGATCAGCGACAAAAGAATAGAAAAGCTGAAATCGATCGACGTACCGCCGCCTTAGAGCAACAGCGAGAAGCCTTGCGACAATTACAAAATGGTACTCGAAAAGAAGAAATAGATAAAGCCGAAGCGCAAGTCGCAGAAGCCAAAGGAAGATTAGCGGAATTAGCTAATGGTACGCGGCAAGAACAAATCGATCAAGCAGAGGCGCAAGTTGCGGAGGCGACGGCTCAATTGCGAGGTTTTGAAGTACAACTACAAGATACTGCGATCGTTGCACCGTTTTCGGGAGTGATTGGTGATGTAGCGGTGAAAGCAGGAGATTACTTGAAAAAAGGCGATTTACTCACCACTTTAACCGAGAATCAACTATTAGATTTGCGGTTGTCAATTCCTTTAGAACGTCAGGCGCAATTACGCTTAGGTTTACCAGTAGAAATGCTGGATAGTCAAGGAAATGCGATCGCCAAAGGAGAAATTAGTTTTATCTCACCCAATGTCAGCGCCAATTCTCAGACAATTTTAGCCAAAGCTACTTTTCCCAATCCCAAAGGCGAACTAAGAAATCTGCAATTTGTCAAAGCTAAAGTCATCTGGAAAGAAACCCCTGGAATATTAGTTCCAGTAATTGCCATCAGTCGATTAGGTGGGGAAACTTTTGTTTTTACCGCCGAAAAATCCGAGAAATCAGAACCGGGAATGCCACCCTTAATTGTCCGGCAAAAGTCAGTAAAATTGGGAAATATTCAAGGCAATAATTATCAAGTAATCGCAGGTTTAAAAGCCGGAGAAAAAGTTGTTATTGCCGGCATTCTGAATCTGAATGATGGTATGGCGATTATCCCTCAAGAAGCAGGCGAAAGCGAAGGCAAAAAATTACCCCCAGGTCAAAATTAATGTCTAATAACAGTTAACAGTTAACAAATAACAGTTAACAAATAACAGCTAACAAATAACAGTTAACAGTTAACAGTTAACAAATAACAAATAACAAATAACAAATAACAAATAACAAAATAATGTTTGCCGATTTCTTTATTAAACGACCAGTATTTTCCAGCGTTTGCGCCTTTCTAATCATCCTCGTAGGCGCAATTAGCATTCCCGCATTACCCATCGAACGTTTCCCCGATATTAGCCCCATCCAAATTAACGTCACAGCTAACTATAGTGGTGCAAGCGCAGAAATTGTTGAAAACGGCGTGACTAACATCTTAGAAAGACAAATTAACGGTGTAGAAGGACTAAAATATTTAACATCTAGTAGCACCAATAGTGGCACTAGCACCATTACAGCTACCTTTGATTCTTCCCGCAACAAAGATATCGCCGCCGTCGATGTCCAAAATCGAGTAGCGATTGCTCAATCACAATTACCAGATGCCGTACAAAGGACAGGAGTTAGAGTTACTAAACAATCTAATAGTTTATTACTGGCGATCGGATTATTTACAGAGAATAAAGAATATGATACCATATTTTTAAGTAATTACGCAGACCTTTATTTAGCCGATACTTTAAGAAGAGTTAAAGGCGTAGGAGATGTGCGAATTTTTGGAGAAAGACGCTATGCTATGCGCCTCTGGATCGATCCAACTAAATTAGCTGCTCGTAACCTAACAATGCAGGATGTAAGTAAAGCAATTAACGAGCAAAACTTACAAGTTGGGGTAGGAAGAATCGGGCAAGAGCCAGCCCCCAAGGGACAAATGTACCAAATAGATTTGACGGCAGAAAGTCGCTTAAAAAGCTCCACAGAATTTGAAGAAATTGTTATTAAAACTGAAGCAAATGGTACTTTAGTTAAGTTAAAAGATGTCGGCAGAGCCGAATTAGGCGCAGAAAATTATAACTCATTCCTGCGATTTCGAGGTAACGACGCAGTAGGTTTAGGAATTTATCAATTGCCAGGAAGTAACGCTCTAAATGTTGCCCAAGCCGTCAAAGCAGAAATGGCAAAATTAGCGAAAAACTTCCCTCCAGGGATACTACATAGAATCGCCTTAGATACGACTCTATTTGTTCAAGAGTCAATGGCAGAAGTAGTAAAAACTCTGTTTGAAGCAGTTTTATTAGTGGTACTGGTAATTTTTGTATTTCTGCAAGATTGGCGTACAACAATTATTCCTACGGTTACTATTCCTATTTCCTTAATTGGCACATTTGCCTTTATTAAACTCTTTAATTTTACGATTAATAGTTTATCTTTATTTGGGATTACTTTAGCTACAGGGATAGTAGTTGATGATGCGATCGTAGTAGTGGAAAATATCGATCGCCTCATCCGCCAAGGCATGAACACTCATCAAGCCGCTTCTGAGTCAATGCGAGAACTTTTTAGTGCCGTAATTGCCACATCTTTAGTGTTAATGGCGATGTTTGTACCTGTGGCATTTTTCCCTGGTACAACAGGTGCGCTTTACAAACAATTTGCTCTCACAATTGCCTTTTCAGTAACTCTTTCTACCTTCATGGCAATCACTCTTACTCCCTCACTAGCTGCCATTTTATTAGGTAAAAAAGGTACAATTGGTGGTCTGTTGGGTTGGTTATTTAACTGGATTAATATTTGTCTGGATTGGGTACAAAAGAAATATCGAGATTCTTTAATATTCTTAACTAGAATTAAGACAATAGTAACTCTGATATTTATTGGTTCTTTAGGAGTAACGGCTTGGCTGTATCTATCCGTTCCTACTGCCTTTCTCCCAGAGGAAGATCAAGGCTATTTTATGACTATTATTCAAGGCCCGCAAGGAGTCTCTTTGCAATACACTCAACAGGTAATGGATCGAGTTGAACAAGAGATTCTCAAAATTCCTGAAGTGGTAGGGACTTTTTCCGTAGGTGGGTTTGGTTTTAGTGGTAATAGTGCTAACCAGGGGATTATTTTTACTACCTTGACACCCTGGAAAGAACGTCATAGAGAAGATCAAAGCGTTCAAGCAATTATTGGTAAGTTGCGGGGTAAATTTTTCGCGATTCCAGAAGCTAGAATTTTCCCCGTGAATCCGCCGGCAATTCAAGGTTTAGGTCAATTTGGAGGCTTCCAATTTCAACTACAAGATCGTAAAGGTACTAGCGGTTTAGATGCTTTAGTTCAGACAATGGGCGGAATTTTAAAACAGGCAAATCAGACACCGGGATTGCAAGCAGTATTTAGTACATTTGCGGCGAATACGCCTCAATTAATTGTCGAAGTCGATCGCAATAAGGCTAAGGCTTTAGATATTCCCATTGATGATATTTATACTACATTGCAAACGGCTCTTGGTTCGCAATATGTCAACGATTTTAACCTTCAGCAGCGCAATTATCGGGTATATGTTCAGGCAGATAAACAGTTTCGTGCTAACCCGGAAGATATTGGCAAATTGTACGTCCGATCTGGAAAAAATGAAATGATTTCTTTGAGCAACTTGGTGAAACTAACCCCAGTTGTAGGAGCGCAAACAATTAACCATTATAATTTATTTAGGTCAATTGAAATTAATGGTTCTGCGGCTCCGGGTTCTAGTTCGGGACAAGCAATTAAATCAATGGAAAATGTGGCATCTCAAGTTTTACCAAGTGGGTTTGGTTATCAATGGTCGGGGAGTTCTTTAGAAGAAATTGAATCTGGAGGTCAAGCGCCAATTATTTTTGGTTTGGGGTTGATTTTTGTATTCTTAGTTTTGGCGGCTCAGTATGAAAATTATGTAGATCCGTTTATTATTCTGCTTTCTGTTCCTTTGGCTATTTTCGGGGCTTTACTAGCTCAATCTATGCGCGGTTTAGCTAATGATGTTTACTGCCAAATTGGTTTAGTAATGCTGATTGGATTAGCGAGTAAAAATGCAATTTTAATTGTGGAATTTGCGAACCAGTTACGGGAGCGAGGTTATCCCATTATTAAGGCAGCAGTTGAGGCTTCTCAAGAACGTTTGCGACCAATTTTAATGACATCTTTATCGTTTATTTTAGGGATTGCTCCTTTGATTAACCCAGAAGGCGCGGGGGCGGCGAGTCGTCGCTCTTTGGGAAATGCGATCGCAGGAGGAATGGTGGTTTCTACTGTGTTGAGTTTATTTATTGTCCCAGTTTTATATGTGGTAATTGTCTCTGTTCGCGATCGCTTTAAGCAACGAAATATCTCTCCAGTTCCCCCGGAAGATAACATGATTTTAAATGAAAAAACTGATTTACAAGAAGAGGAAAAACGCGATAAAGTACAGCTACAAAAATTATTATGATACAATAAGGAGGAGAGCGAACTAAAATGCTACCGAGAGAGATATAATTAGGAAATAATTAAACTATCAACATTATTTGTGCAAATTAGGTAAAATTGCCATGATGGGTTCGACTTTGACATTGTTAACATCTTTGTTGGTTAGTGTGGTAATTTGGCTCGGCAGTTTAATGCCTGCGATCGCTCTCGAATTACCACCAGATGGCATTACCCCACAGCAAAAGTTAGGAGAGCTTGTGCAAAAAGCTTTTGCTGCTACAAATGAGGGAGATTTTGCTACGGCTGAAGGCTTCTGGACAGAAATTATTGAGAAATTCCCTCAAGTGGCACCGGCTTGGAGCAATCGAGGTAATTCTAGGGTTAGTCAAAATAAGCTGGAGGAAGCTCTGGCAGATTATGAGCAAGCAAGTAAGTTGGCTCCTGATGCGCCTCTGCCTTATTTGAATCGGGGTACGGCTTTGGAGGCTTTAGGGCTTTGGGAAGAGGCGATCGCATCTTATAATCGAGTTTTGGAGTTAGATCCCCAAGAAGCTGCGGCTTACAATAATCGGGGAAATGCTGAAGCGGGTTTAGGAGAATGGGAAAAAGCGATCGCCGATTATCAAAAAGCTGCTGACATGGCTCCTGAATACGCTTTGGCGCGCGGTAATTATGCTCTGGCACTTTATCAGATTGGAGAAAAGGAACAAGCAATTCGCACTATGAAAAATTTAGTCCGCAAATACCCCCAATTTGCCGATATGCGAGCAGCTTTGACGGCGGCTCTTTGGGAAACCGGAAAGCACGGAGAAGCTGAAAGTAATTGGGTAGCCGCTGTTGGGCTCGATCGCCGCTATCAAGATATTGACTGGGTAGCGAAAATCCGCCGTTGGCCACCGGCAATGGTGACGGCATTAGATAAGTTTTTACGTTTACAATAGACATCAACCTCAACCCCTCGATCTGTTGGGGGGTTAGGTATGAAAATATGGTAAATTTAGAGAATATGGTAAATTTAACAGTTAACCAATAACAGTTAACAGTTAACCAATAACAGTTAACTGTTAACCAATAACAGTTAACAGGTAAATAGTAATGTTACAGGTAATATTTGTAATTGGATTAGTGGCTCTGATCGCATTATTTTTTTTAAATAAGGTGAATGAGAGTCGGCAACGACGACAGTTAAATGAGGCTTTTTATCGGTTATTAGAAACTCAGAATAGTCAGATTTCTTTGATTCAATTGGCGGCGAGTGCGAGGGTGGAAGCGTTGGTAGCTGAGAATTATTTGAGGCAGCAAGCTGAGGTTTTTTCGGCGGTTTTAGAAGTGGACGATCGAGGCTATTCGTTTTATCAATTTCCTAAGTTAAGCTTACCTCCCAGTTCAAGTCAAGAATGGTAAAATTAACAGTTATAGCTAGGGGCTAGGGGCTACGATGCTCAGGAAGAAGGGCATAGAATCAAGGGTTCCAGCAATCAATCATGTCCTATAACAAATAACAAATAACAAATAACCAATAACAAATAACCAATAACAATGAAAATTAAAGACATCGGCGAACAAAATCTATTAAAAATTCTCAAAAAATTCTGTCCCCCAGAAATCATCGGGGATGATGCTGCAATTATCGCGACAAATCCCAATAAATCTTTAGTAATTACTACTGATATGTTGGTTGATGGCGTACATTTCAGCGATCGCACCACCACACCTCAAGACGCAGGATGGCGGGCTGCTGCTGCAAACCTCTCGGATCTCGCCGCAATGGGCGCTACACCGATCGCGATCGCGATCGCCCTCAGTCTCACCCCTGAAACCCCCGTCACCTGGGTAGAGCAACTCTACGAAGGGATTACAGCCTGTTTGCAACCCTACAATACGCCGATCGTTGGGGGAGATGTCGTGCGATCGCCCGTTGTTACTCTCGCGATCGCCGCTTTTGGAGAAGTCGATCCCGCTCGCACCATCCGCCGTAACGCCGCCAAACCAGGTCAAATCATCGTAGCTACCGGTCCTCATGGAGCCTCCCGCGCCGGCCTAGAATTGCTTTTAAACCCCCAATCAGGGCAAAATCTCACCCCTACTGAACGAGCATCCTCGATCCTCGCTCACCAACGTCCCAAACCCCGACTTGATGTTTTACCTATACTTTGGGAAATCGCAGATTTTAACACTTTAGCGGGAATGGATAGTAGCGATGGTTTAGCAGATGCGATCGCGCAAATTTGCCAAGCCAGTCACGTCGGAGCTCGAATCGATCGCCATCAAATCCCCATTCATCCAGCTATTAAAAATTTAGTATTACCAGAAAAAGCCCTAAATTGGGCATTATACGGTGGAGAAGACTTTGAATTAATTTTATGCCTGCCCCCAGATATCGGTCAAGAATTAATTAAACGATTAGGAAATGGTAGCGCGATCGTCGGCAGTATTACAGAGAAACAGAATATTATCTTAACAGATAGTCAAGGGATCTATCCTGATGAAGAAATTACCCTTAACCAAGGATTTCAACACTTTTAGGAATGAAAATTAAATAACTTGATCATTTAGTTTGTAGTAAGCGCTTTAGCGCTAAAGCGCTTACTACAAACAAGCTAATTATTTAATTTTTATTCCTTTATTTTAATACCATTGCTGCACATTTTTTCACTTCTGCACTATCGCGATCGCCAACTCCTGCTAAAGAATGCTCCACATTAGCAAGCAAACACGGAGCTTCAGGACGATTTGGATCGAGCTTAATAGCTAATTTTAGGTGAGTTTCCGCTTCCCGATAACGCTCTTGCTCGATCAGCGCCAAGCCCAGGTTTTTGAGAATAGCATATTTTTCGCGATCCCATCGAGAATATTTGAGTCCCGCTAAAAGTAACTCAGTAGCTAGTGGATAATTTTGCTCTTTGATTAGCAAGCGAGCAAAGTTATTATAAGCCGCCGATAAATCACCAAATGATATCGCCAATTTATACTGTTTTTTTGCTTCCTCAATATTTCCTAAGTCTTCAAAAATTGAACCAAGACCATAATAAGGCTTGGCAGATTCAGGATTGAAAAACAGAGAAGTTTTGTAGAAAAACTCTGCCTTTTTCATTTGCCTTTCCCGGTAATATTTTACTCCTTGTTTATTAGATTCGATCGCAATTTGAGGAGCCGCCACCGGCCAACCAAAACACAGCAACGAACCAAAAACTACACCTGCTGCTAACCCTTGGCGAATAAAATTTTGCCGAAATTGAGGAAAAGGAGAAAATCGGTAACTAGGCATTCCCAATAAACGGTTACTCTTGTCTTCTCCCACTGCCAAACGATGCAAAATTACCTGGCAATTTTGAGGACGTTCCCGCGAAACTGGATTAATTAAACCTTCAATTAAATCCGCAAACCAATTATCAATTGATGGGCAATCATTTCGCCAATTTTTCAACAAATTTGCCTCTCCAACTTCAAACACCATTGGATGCTTACCTGTTAACAAATGCACGAAAGTTCGTCCCAAGGCAAAAAAATCAGATTTAGGAATTGCTTCTCCCTGTTCCTGTTCGGGGGCTGTGTATCCTTTAGAAATAACTGGATTTACACTACGAAGCCCTAATTTATCAATATAAGTGGCGGAGATTTCCCTAACTGTTCCCCAGTCAATTAATACTAACTGACCGTCAGGACGGCACATAATATTACTGGGTTTAATATCTTGATGGAAAAAACCTTTATTATGGAGATATTCTAGGATTTTCACCATTTGATGCAGCCAGTTTATGGCTGGCGATCGCTCAATTTTTCCCTCTTGCTCTAACCACTGTTCTAAGGAAACTCCCTCGATTAATTCCATAATTAAACAGTGCAGTTTTTGAGATGGCTTTTTCAAGTTAACAGTAAAGAATCCGTCAGTTTGAACTTGAGGGATTCCGGGATGTTGTAAATAGTTTAAAGTGCGAAATTCTTTTTTTAATAAACAGATTGATTCTGTATCTTTATCGGAAGTAACTATTTTTATAGCTTTGTGTTTTCCCCAATCATCTCCAGAAGCACCCCAATCTTCAACTTCAAAAATTTCTGTGGCGTAACCAAGATGTAGCGATCGCAGGGGAGCAAGGAGACGGTAGCGATCGCCTATCAACAAGGGCGTACCGCAACTATGACATTTATGTAAATCACCCTGATTTTTGCGATCTGAACAGTGGGGATTAATGCAGTAACAGATATTTTCTCGATCTAAATCTAGCTGAGATGAGATACTCATAGCTGACCCCTGAAAGTTAATGCAAGGTAACAGAGTCTAGTTTATCAGATCGCAAACACAATGGCAATAAAATTTATTTGCGATCGATTGTTAAAAATATCGAACATTAAAAATAGGGTGTAGTTGTCATCGGTGGAGCCGTTGGTTTAGCAATTAAATAACCTTGCACAAAAGTTGCCCCTCTTTCCTGCACCCACCGAAGTTCCTCTAAAGATTCTACTCCTTCCGCCACAGTTCTAATATTCAAATGATTAGCAATTTCTAACAGTTTTTCAGTAATTAAAGCCTTATAATCATCGCGATCGACATTGCGAATTAACTCCATATCTAGCTTCATAAAATCAGGACGTAACTGATGAATCAAATTCAAATTAGAATAGCCCGCACCCACATCATCCAGCGCAATTAAAAACCCTGCATCTTGATAAAACCTGAGAATCTTAATCAAGTGAGCGAGATCCGGCGGTTGTTCGGATTCTCCCACTTCAAAAACAATATGATTATGGGGAATTTTCGCTTCATCAATCACTCGAACCGTCATTCGCAGACAAGTCGCTGGATCGTATACAGAAGTAGGAGAAAAATTGATAAAAATTAATTCTTTAATTCCATGTTTACTGGCTTCCTTAATCGCACAAGTTCTCGCTAAAGCATCTAATTGAAAAAGTAGCCCTGCCGAC
The DNA here is from genome assembly GCA_001698425.1 of Oscillatoriales cyanobacterium USR001. Taxonomy (GTDB): domain Bacteria; phylum Cyanobacteriota; class Cyanobacteriia; order Cyanobacteriales; family Microcoleaceae; genus Kamptonema. Next base: position 14,122 of record MBRE01000044.1, read on the forward strand.
TCAGCTTGAGCAAAAATTCTACCAGGATAAATTAAATTTCCCTGTTCATCAATTCCTCTCAATAATGCCTCTTGTGCAAAAACTTTAGAAGTATCCGAAGTGTAAACAATCGGTTGAAAATGGCTGGTAATCCGTCCCTCTGCTAATAAATTTAATAGCCATTCTGACTGTTTTAGGCTATTAAAGTTTTGTAGGGAAGTAATGCGGGCAAAATCGCTAAATTCCGGTTTTGCCAATCCCGACATCCAGAGAATCTGTGTATCTTTCAACTCTTTAACTGTGAGTTTTGCTGACAGAAGGGAAACTAAATCCTCAAGGGCATTTGTTTCGAGAAAAATGTATAAACATTTGGCATCTTCTAGGAGTTGATATTCAATTTCAGCTTGAGGTAAAGCTGAAAGCACTTTATTGAGGGTATGTCCTACAGGAAACCATAAGTAGAGTCCGCCGCTGCCCTCAATTTTATTTGGTAAGGTTTCACAGCGAGTACAGGAGCCTAAAATTTTGTCAGTGGTATACACAAGCATCTCCTCTTATCGTTAGTCTCTTATAGTCTAACGTCTCTCGGATTTAATCAGAACTTTGCCAGAAACCGGGTTTCTTCTTAGATATCTCTCAGAGAAAGTAAAGATTTTCAGAGAAACCCGGTTTATCAGCCGAAGTTCTGTTAGGAATAAAAATTAAATAACTTAATGATTTGGTTTGTAGTAAGCGCTTTAGCGCTATGAGCGCTTACTACAAACAAGCTAATTATTTAATTTCTATTCCTTAGTGTTGCGGATTAAGGTGCTAAAGCGTTGCCTCGGAGCAAACTACCAATAGTTTTGGCTGTAATTTTCATCTGTACAAATGGATTTGCCGGTACTACTGTTTTGTACAAATAGCTATCAAAAGTCAGGCGTTGCACGTCGCGATCGGCACACATTTCTACAAAAGCTTCGCGGGTAGCATCAGAACGGTAGAACACTCTTTGTAAAATGTCAAGCACTTTGTAAGTAATGCCATATTTTTTATCCCACCGTTTGAGATAAAGCTTAAGCTCGTCTTCTGTGGGAATCCGCGCGCCTTTATTGGAAATTTCCACAATAGTTTCGGCACACATCCGGCCAGACTTAGCGGCGAAATAAATCCCTTCTCCAGAAGATTTAGTTACATAGCCTGCGGCATCTCCGACGAGGGCAACTCTACCAACTACGCGGCGAGGGCGTGGATGTTCGGGGATCGGATGAGCTTCTACTTTGATGATTTTACCGCCTGCTAATTTTTTGGCAGCGCGGGCGCGGATGCCGGCTTGTAGCTTTTTGATATCGGCTTGATTCACCCTCATAGTGCCTGTGCCGACGGCAACGTGGTCGTATTTGGGGAATACCCAGGCGTAGAAGTCTGTGGAAACGTCATCGCCGACGTACATTTCGGCTAAGTCTTCGTAGTAGCCCATTTTATCTTCTGGGAGACGGATGCGTTCTTGGAAGGCGATCGCATAATTGTAATCTCCAGCATCGATCGCTTTCGCTACGCGAGAATTAGCCCCATCAGCGCCAATTACCAAATCCACCTTTAGACTTTTCATCGTCCCCACTGTATTACCGTCTGAGTGATCGGCGTAGTGGATGGTGTAGGCATCAGTGCCGTTGGTGGGAATATCCAGTTTATGTACAGTACCGTTAATCAGTTGTGCGCCTAAACTGGCAGCCCGATTGCGAAGGAAACTGTCTAGCACTTCCCGGCGACACATTCCAATATATTCGTCTGGTTTTTCGATGTTGATGTCTACCTCAATGTTTGAAGGAGAGATCATCTTCATCTTTCTTACTTGACGGTCAATTATTTCTTGGGGCAAGTCAAACTCGCTAACCATACACAGCGGAATTGCGCCGCCGCAGGGTTTAGCATTGTCAAGCTTGCGCTCGATCAAGTAAGTTTCAATGCCTGCTTTTACTAGCGTCTCGGCGGCACAGGAGCCGGCCGGGCCCGATCCAACAACAGCAACCCGTAGTGTCAAAGCTGTTCTCCCAATCTCTTTTGATATAGTTTCGTTAGTTGATTATGGTATCACGGTGACGGTGTGGGTGGTATTGATTAAGTTTTGTAACAAACTACCAAGCCAGGGGTTAATTTTGTTGTAATTGTTTGACGGCGCGAATCAGACGTTGTAAATGTGGCTTGACAATCTCTCTATTTTGATTTTGTAATTGATAAATCTGCTCTTGCAAACGATCGATCTGGGTGGCTAAATCTGTTAAATTTGGGATGGTTCGATCGGGGGCGTTTTCTGATTGATTAATGGAAGTTTGACTGGTGGCTAAATCAAAATTATTGCTCCTAGATTCGAGCAAATCTCTGATACTTTTTTTCACATCATTTAGTTTTTCATCAAGTAGCAAAAATCGCACATTTATGGTTTCCCAATCTTGTTGTCCCAGTACGATCTGCTCTAAGCTGTGTACTTTTTGTTGCAAATCAGAGAGGATTGCATCGAGATCCTGGGAATCTTGGGAATTTTTGGGGAGTTCGTGAACTTCTTGGTGGATGGTTTCTACGACTGTATGAACGTCGGCGATCGCAGATTTGGCACTTTCCTGCAATTGTTCCTCAAAACGTTGCCGATTGACCAAATTTAATGATAGAGCTAGAGTTAAAGGGGCGGCGGCGTAGATAATTTGACCGGAAAATACGGCGGCCAGCGTTCCCAGGGCAGAGCCCGCAACGGAGGCGTATTCAGCCAATTGTAGCCAGTTGCGTTCGTTGAGATGGTGATTTACAGCTAATGATGGGTCGTCAGTTTTCTGCATGGCTTGATAGTCTGGTAAATTGCATTATAGACAGGATATGGGATATTGGGGAAAGTGGCAGGGCGATCGCTCAATTGTGACACGATCGCAGATTCCACGTGCCCTTAAAGATAGTTAGTCAGGAGGTATCGATCGAATGGGATTGAGAATTATCGACAGTTTTGATGGCAATTTTACCCTAGAACCGGATGCGAAAGCTGCATTATTTAGTTTATTAACGGGTGAAAAGTTCCTCAAAGAAGTAGCAGTACAATTGCAGTGCGATCGCGCTGAGTTTACCGAGTTACTTTTCCAGCCTGTTCCTTACAGTACAGAAACACCGAAAGGAATGCCTGCCGAATTTGAAAAATATCACGAATCAAAGGATCATGCAATTATTAATGTTCCGCCGAATTTCATGTTTAAGGCTAAAATTTTTCAACCTAGTCGCCTTTGTGCTGTTTATCGAATTTTTCATAGTTAATAATCCATCTAATCTGTATTAAAAATGACAACTGATATTCCATCTCTCCTCAGCTTAGAATTTATCTCTTACCTTGACGATGCAGGTTTAGTTCCTATTAGCATTCAAAACAAAATCGGCGTTTATGCAATTTTCGATCGAGATAAAGTTATGCAGTTTGTGGGTTATTCTCGCGATGTTTATCTCAGTCTAAAACAGCATTTAGTCCGTCAGCCACAAGGTTGTTACTGGCTAAAAATTCAAACGATCGAACGGCCAAGTCGGACTATTTTAGAAAATATCCGAGATGCTTGGATTGCTGAAAATGGTTCAATACCAATTGGTAATGATTCTGCACTAGCGTCTTGGAACGATCCGATTGATGTGAAACCATTTATGACTGTGGAAGAGTTAGCAAATTATGAAAAGATCGCTTTTGATGAAATTGCTAAGGATAAGTTATTGAAAAATGTTGCGCGGCGAGTGGAAACTGAGATTTTTTCGGCGCTGAAGGAACGGGGAGTTAATGAGGAAATTCGTTTTAATCCTAAGTTGAAAACTAGCGGTTTATTGGATTTGAAATGAAGCGTGATTTTTGGATAAATTTTAGGGAAATATAGCGATTGAAATCCCGCATCCCAAGGGAGCATCCCGAATTTGCAAATATATCCGTAGGGGCGAAGCATTCCGGCAGTAAATCTCTCGTTTTAACCAATAACTTATCTGCCGGAATGCTTCGCCCCTACACTTGCGCGGATTTGTTTAATGGCGATCGCATTAAACGGACTCAGCTAAAATATCTAAAAAATAAACCCGAATTCGGTAATATAATAGCGACGTGCTAAAAATCCAGACACAATGCTTAGAGCTTTAGTATTGCATTCAAGTAATGTATTCTATACTACGCAAGGAAGAAATATTTAAGGAGTAGAAGGAAAAATGTCGGAGTCCCGGCGGCTACTAACAGCACCTAAAGAGTTTTTGAGCCCTCCGGGCGACTTTAATCCCACACTGCTACTGTTTTTAAGTGCAGTTGCGGTTCTAGGGATGTCTAATGTTGGTTATTGGTATTGGGAGTGGCCTGATTGGTGCTGTTTTTTTCTGAATGTACTTGCCTTACACATGGCAGGGACGGTTATACATGATGCGTCTCACAATTCGGCGCATCGCGATCGCATAGTTAATGCTCTTTTGGGACATGGTAGTGCCTTAATGTTAGGCTTTGCTTTCCCCGTATTTACACGAGTGCATATTCAACATCACGCTCATGTGAATGACCCCGATAACGATCCCGATCATTTTGTTTCCACTGGCGGACCATTGTGGTTAATTGCTGCGCGTTTTTTTTACCACGAAATTTTCTTCTTTAAGCGTCGCCTTTGGCGAAAATTTGAGCTTTGGGAATGGTTTTTTAGCCGTTTGTTTGTGGTAGCAATCGTTTATTTTGCCAATCAAAATGGTCATTTGGATTACATCCTAAATTTTTGGTTTTCGCCGGCTTTAGTGGTAGGATTGGCATTAGGTTTATTTTTTGATTATTTGCCGCACCGTCCTTTTCAGGAACGCGATCGCTGGAAAAATGCCAGGATTTACCCCAGTCCAATTTTAAATATCTTGATTTTGGGACAAAACTATCATCTCATTCATCATTTGTGGCCTTCAATCCCCTGGTATAATTACAAGCCAGCCTATGAAGCAGTTAAGCCGCTTTTAGATGAGAAAGGTTCGCCTCAAACTCTGGGAATATTAGGAGGAAAAAAAGACTTTTGGAGTTTTATATACGATATTTTTCTGGGGATTCGGTTACATCACGGCAAAGTATCTGACTAAGGAATAGAAATTAAATAATTCCCTTGTTCGTAGTAAGCGCTTTAGCGCGCTTGGCGCTTACTACGAACCAGTTCTTAATTTCTAACTAAACTTCTGAAGAATTTTTACTCATCTTAGAAGCAGTCTTTTTCTTCCACCAACCACCAAAAGCGATCGCTAAACTCGCCCCAGCAATTGTTGTGGGCTCCGGTACTGGTTCCCCAGAGGGTCCCCCACCATTAGTATCCCCTGGTGTAGCACCTTTTCCAGTATTACCATTGTTTGTCCCACCGATACCAGCTTGCGTTCCATTAGGATTGCAATTATTCAAAACATTTGCCATTGTTGGCACTTGATTACTATTAGCTGGTGATGCTTCATTGCCATTCAACGTTGAAGCATAAGGAGTGCTGACAGTTACAGCTTTTGCCGGACTAATTTGATTAGAACACGCGATTAAAGTTGCTACTATGAGGCTGAATTTTTGGTAGATATTCATGGGTTTTGTGTCCTGATTACAAGAGGTTATGCCAATTCCTCGATCTAAAGCTATAGATTTGACCCCCCTGTAGTCCCCCCTTGGCAAGGGGGGACGGCGAAGCCGGGGGGTAGAAATTTGTAGTCATAGCTTCAAGAATTGGTGTTAATTACCAAACAAATGAAACTGGGTTAAATCAATTCCTGCGGGAAAATGTTGCAGCCACATTGCATAAACCCAAGATAATAAACAGGTGAAAATCCAGATGGTATAAGCAATAGTTAAAGGGGCGTAAGCCGCTAAAATCCACTGCTGATCTGGGTTTTCCCAACTCTCTTCTCGCTTCCACAAATCGGCATAAAATTGAAAGGATCTTTCTCGCAAGTGGTTAATACCTGTGAGAGCAACTAACAAATAATAGCCGTCAAATTTGTTGAGAGGATTGAGGTTAAAAGCCACAGTTAGTAAAGCCGCAGTCATTAGTAAATAACTGGCATTGTGTAAGGCGGGGTTAGACTTAGAAAAAATCCATAGCCAGACAGCAAAAGCCCAAATTACTAATTGTACAATTAAGCCTGCTCCTACTACTAAAGCTCGTTGTTTTCGTCTGACTAAACTATATTGATCTGTTGTGTTTGTGTAACCTCCTGGTATGAGAAAAATAAACAGTAACCCGATTTCTGGAACGGTTCCGCCATAATGTTTGAGGGTGAATGCGTGACCGAGTTCGTGGAGAAATACGACTAACATTATTAATAAGCCAAATGTTAATAATGTGTGGTTTCCTCCAGTTTTCCAGACTTGTTGGTGGGAAGTCATTATGCCGTCAGCAAAGGCTAACCAGACGGAGATTGAAGCGGTGATAAATGCTGTGAGAAAAAAGCCGAATTGCCATGTCCAAATCCAGCTAAGTTTATCAATTTGTTTCGAGAGAAACTTATCTGGATTGCAGAGAGGAATCTGGAATGAGAGAATTTTGAGGAGATTAAATTTATTAGGTGGTTTTTGGGCTTTAGTTCCTTCTAGCATTCCCGCTTGGGCTAGACTTTGTAACAATTCTTGCAGTTGTTCTAGGCTAATATCGGCTAGATTTGCTAGTTCGATTAGGGGTTTATGACCGAGTTGGGAGATGAGTCTTTTGTCAAAGTCATCGAATTGAAAGAAAGTTTGTTCTTCGGCGTTGCGAAGTATCCAGTAACCGTCTTCTGTTTCTATCCATTCGACGGTATCTTTGAGGCTGATTCCTGATTTTTTCTGTGTGGAATTGGGGTTAGGAGTTTCTGGTTTTGCTGATTCTGTTGCGGTGGGTAAGGGTGGATTTATGGGGAGGGTTTGATTTTTATTGGGATTGGGTTTTGTGATTTCTGGTGTGATTTCTGGGAGGGTGTCAATTATTTTTAAAGTGAGTAGTTTTTCTAGTAGTTTGGCTACTAGGTTGGAGGGGATAGATGTGCCGAAGCGCGATCGACAGCGGTTGAGGATTTGTCTGGCGGTGTATTGGCCATTAAAGTGTTTAATAGCGTAGCCTTCTAGGGCATCAAATTGATAGCGACGGTTGCCTATTTTAGCTTGTAAAATGAGTTGACCATTGGTTTCAATTCGATCGTCTAATTGCCAGTCGGTGCTGAGATCGGGACAGGGTTGATTCGGGTTGTCGGTGGAGATTGGTTCAGTTTGGTTACTGGAAAGCATAGGTTTTGGTGGGCGATCGCCAATATACAGGTGTTGACTGAATTTGTGGTGGACAATGCCCACCTGATACCAATTCCTCGATCTACAGCTACAGATTTGACCCCCCTGTAGTCCCCCCTTGCCAAGGGGGGACGGCGAAGCCGGGGGTAGAGATTTGTAGTTATTAGTTTCAAGAATTGGTATGACACGGTTATCAACTAGGTTATGTGAAAAATCCCAGGTTTAACCAAGATTTTTTAGTTATGTGAGCAAGTCTAGCACGCCTTCTCAGAGAATGAAAGTCTTTTATATTAAGAATCGTTAACTAATTTTGAGAAATGTTAAATATTTCTCAAGGCCTTGCGCTTTTTGCTTATTTGTGTGAAATTGGTTTTAAGCGATCGCAGATTCGATCGCAGTAACCCAACCGAAAAATCAGCAAAATTACCTAGATGTGGTGGTATCTATGGATTTAAAGTTTTTGAGTAAAAAGCGCAATCAAGCTCAAGGTTTTAGCAAAACGCCGAAAAATCAACGTTGGCCAAGGGCAACATTTCCTCTGGAGGATATTAAAACTCCTTTAGTGATTGGTGGTCAAGATTTCGAGCCGTTAAAGGATTTGAATGAGTTTTTCAGTTCATTTTCTCTGCCTCATCTGGATCTTCCTCATATATCTGAGATACTTCAGGCCGGTGTTTGTCCCTTGCCAACTCAGCCTGGTGCTCCCACTGCGCCCTTTGATGGCACTCTCCAACCGCCGCAAATTGGTTACACTGGCGGGGGAGTTGTGCCGCCAGTGCCGGGGCCAAATGTCGGGGGGGCAATTAGCACATTACCGCCGCCAGTGACGTTGCCGATCGATCCACAAAGCAATACACCACCATCTACTGCTAATAACGGCACTCAAACTGATGCTAATACAGTGCAAGGAGTTGTTAGTAAAATCCAGAATGAAATCGAACCACAATTAGCAGATTTGCTGAAAGGATTTGAGAGTAAAGCTAAAGAATTTAGCCTGAATCCTCAGCAAGCAATTGTTGATCCAGATCCGGCAACAGAAGCGCAAGCTAATAAGGAATTAGATGCTTTAATTGCTGATTTGGAAAACAGTATTAAAGACTTACAATCCGATCCTTATGGTGATGTAGGAGCCCAAGGTAGTCAGTACAATTTCCCCAAGGAAGATCAGCCTTTAGTCGGGGTGATTGACACTGGTTTTAACAAAAATCAGCGGGATATTAATCTCGATCGGATTACTGTTGGTAGCGATCGCATTGATGGAGACAAAGATCCCTTCTTAGATGGGAATCACCTCGATACCGATCATGGTCAAACTATCTTAGAAATCATCGCTGGTAGCCAAAACAATAATATCGGCATTGACGGCGTTAATGATGATGCGCCATTATGGTTAGGGCGTGCTGTTGGATCGGGAAATTGGGCGGCTTCTTTGCGAGAATTTGTAGATGCAGCAAAAGCATCCAAACAACCGAATGCCATTGTTAATCTCAGCTTTGATTTAACTGAGGTGAAAAATGGCAAAGTTGTAACTCGCAGTCAGTTTACTCAAGCAGAAATAGAGGCAATTAAATACGCCCGCGCTAATAATGTGCTGATCGTTGCTGCTTCTGGAAATCAAGGCGCAGAAGCCATGTCAGCATTAGGTAAAGCCTCGCAAACCTTTGACAATATTATTACCGTTGGCGCTACGGATGCTAATGGGAATTTGGCTGACTATTCCAACTATGGTGCGGGTTTGGATTTAGTTGCCTATGGCGGAATAATGGATGAAGCTTCAATCGCTAATCTGTCTGGAAATGCCGATCCAAACCAAGGTTTAACCTCTCAAGAACAGCAACTTTTAGCTAAGTTAGCCGATCCTGGTGCAAATTTACCACTCCTCAGCGATGCCGACCAAAAATCAGCTTGGGCAGCCGCAGAAAAAGCACTCAAAAATGCTTTAAGCGAAATTAATCAGGGTAGTAATAATACGGTTGAAGCCCAAGAAATTGTCGGAACTTCTATTGCAGCGGCGAAGGTATCGGGGGCTGCTTCTCAAGTTTGGGCAGCGAATCCTAAGCTAAGTTTTGCTGAAGTAAAAGCGATCCTGAAAAAGAGTGCGATCGATCTTGGTACTCCTGGTTGGGATGTGCAAACTGGCGCTGGTTTACTCAATCTTTCTGATGCCGTTGCGATGGCAAAATCGCCGCCGACATCATTACAAACTGCTTTCAGTAGTTTAACTGGATTAGGCGATATTTTCAGTGGAGAAGGTAGTCCCAATGAGCGGCCAGCACGAGGATTCTGGAGACGAGTATTCCGAGGTGTTGGAAGAGTCTTTAACAAAGTAGTAGGCTTTGTGAATAAAGTCTCAAATGTTGTTACCAAAGTCTTTAATTTTGTCAACAAAGTTAAAGACATTTTTACCAAAGTTTCTGGAATTTTCAAAACAATTGGAAGTGCCTTTAAGTGGATATCCAATAAATTTTTCTGTTTGCCAATCTTAGGCAAAATTGGAGTTGTTTTCGGAGGTGTAGCTTTGGTAGCTGGTGCGATTGGTGGTTTAGTTTGGTGGTTGCGTAATCGTAATAAACCGCAACCACAACCTCAACCAGAACCGCAACCACAAGCACCTCCAATTCCTGCTGAAATTCAAGCACTTAAAGCAGTTTGGCCAGGTTTACCAGTTGTCTTAAAATCTGCTTTGAAAAATGGCATTACCAGTGCTTACGGGAAACCATTATTTAGCGGCGATCCAGATGGTATTTTGCCCCTGATGTCAACTCTAGCTGGTATCAATCCATCACTGTCAACTCAATCTCCAACTCTTTCTAGCTGGTTGTTAGATGGAATACCACCACAGTTGCAACCTTTATTACCTGTATTACAAGGAACCGCAACATCACCAGCATTACCTCCCAATGTTGCTACTACTTGGAACAATTTAAACCCCACTCAAAAACAAGAAATTTTGAAGTTTTTACCCGGTGGTGTTCCTTCTAAATACCACCCGCTATTTGATGGTACTGATCCTGATGGCATTATCTCCATTTTAAATGCTGTAAGTGGACTTTCAGCTCAAGCTCAGAGTGCTATTTCACCATTCTTACCCGGTGGTGTTCCCGCTCAATATCAAAGTTTTTTTCCATAGGGCAAGCTGAGTGGCAAACTCTGATTGCTGCTAAACAAAACCAGATTCAAGCCACTCAGTCTGTTGCCCAAAATTACCAAGACCAAATCAATGAAATCCAAGTATTAATTAATCAGCTTGAACAGGAAAGAATAGCGGCACAAAACGCGGCTAATTACTGGAATAGCCAGATTTACACTTGGGGAATTGTGAGGTATAATTACGGAGTTGTTGGCTACAATCGTGGCGGATGTGGTAGATTAGAGCCTGTTTATGGATGGGTTCCCGTCTATGGCACGGTTTATAATCCACAGGCAGAAGCGAACCGAAATGCTGCACAATCGGCGGCTAATACTGCTGCTCAATACAGAGATACAGCTATCCAACAATTGCAGCAATTGAAGGCTAATTTGCAACCTCAAATTACTGCAAATCAGCAGCAGATAGCAACGCAACAGCAACAACTTCAATCGTTGATTCAGCAGCAACAAATGGTATCTAGCAATCCTTGAAAATTAAGGGCGATCGCTTTTTTGGAATAGGAAGGCGATCGCTCTTTTTTCACCTCACACATTGATCAAATTAGTTGTTTCTTTCATCATTTTTTCTAACAATATCGGAGGGCTTTTATCATGGAATACTTGCTTATTGTCAATCGTTTCATCCCTAAATCTGCCACAAGATTAACAGCAGGTTTAGCCAGCACTGCGATCGCGATCGCGGCAAACCTGTGCCTGTAAACCCCCGTCCAAGCTGCCTCCTTAACCCTTGATAAACTTAAATCTAATTAAGAGAATGAAACAGCCGCGCATCCCATCCCTACCAAAAACCCAACGTCCCTAACCCATGCCATCAGGTAACATCCTAACTGCCGCCGATGTCATCAATCTACTCATCAGTGGGATCGACAAAACCACCCTAGAAAACGAACTCACCGCCTCAGCTTGGATATCCACCCCAGCTAGAGGTGGCTCAAAAAGCGGTGGGGGTAAAATCTGGACTAGCCCAAACAATCAATCTAGCGTCAGAATAATGACTAAACCTGATGGTTCATCCTATACCCGCGTTTACAATGGCCCCGGAGGTGGCGCACCCGGAGAACAACCCCTAAACGCATTAGGAAAACCTGGAACTCGTGCAGAAACCCACTTTATTCTACTTCCCTAATCTCACCCCAAAACCCACTATGAACTTTGAAGAAATTTGGCAACAATACGACTTTACCGAAGCAGAATTACTCTCAATGGGATGGCAATTTCCCTATAATTACATCCTCAATCTTAACTACTACTGGGAACTCAATCCCACTAACACTAATTCTGAAATTGCCACCACCGAGCAACCCCTAAAACTGATCCTAAAATCCTGTATTCGGCTTGATATACAACTCAAATCAAATCCTAACGAATTAGAGCAAATCCCGGCTAATCTTGGCACAATTATCGGGTGGGGTAAAGTGACTCCTTCCCCTTGGTTAGAAAACCTCTCCCTTTCCCCTGATGAATGGCTGCATCTATTTTTTGATATCGGTGGAAACAACAAAATTGAAGCGCTTTGTCAGTCGATAGTAATTGAACAATTAGCCAAAAAATCCTTAGCACTGATTTTGTAATCAGTCAAGAAACTAAGGCCTCAAATATTATCCCTAGTCAAAGTGTGAAATGGGAAGGGCGATCGCTTTTTTGGGATGGGAAGGGCGATCGCTCTTTCTCCACCTAAGAAACCTGCTTTAATCGCTTGAGACGTTGTTCTCTAATATTACGTTCTAACATTTCAATCACCTCTTGTAACTCCAAACCAGCTAACTCCATATCTTGACAAGCACGATGGGCCTTCGCGAGAGTCTGCTTTACCTGTTGTGGATCGGGCAAAAAGGGTGTTTCATTCATCATAAATTCCAATCCGCTTTAATTTCTTGTGTACTACGTTCCAAGGCGGGAACCCTGCTAGAGATACTAACAATTCTATCATCCAATAATGTTAACAGATCGGGAGTAGCCCTGGGCTGTGACTCTGCAATCCGCATTTGTAAGATAGACAGTTGAGAAAATCGTTGTTTAGCTTGCTCGGCGATTTCAGTCAGTTGCTCCAATGCGCCCAATGTCCTCTCCGTCTCTCCAAAACGCTCCAATAAGTCTAACTCAGTAGCCTTAGCTTCATCCACAATATCTAATAATCGTTGTTTAAAATCCCAAATAATTGCGCGACGCTCTGGGGGTAATTTTGCCATCTTGCGATCGTGAATTAGTAACAGTAGGTATTATAGAGATAAAGTGTCCTCAATCTGCCACAAGATTAACAGCAGGTTTAGCCAGCACTGCGATCGCATTTTATGTATTTCTTTTTCTTAAATCAGAGCGATCGCTCTTTCCTGTGTGCCAGATGCCAAATGTGTCATAATTTAAGATACAGTAACTCAAAGGATCAATGTCAATGTACACAACTTCTGACAAATCAATGGGTAAAGTTTTAACAACACTGACCGTTACCAATCGTGCCGACCAGTCTGCTGCTGCACGAGGATTCATTCCAGCAGACAAAATACGTTCCATCACGCTAGATAATGTTTTGGTTGACACGGGTGCAACTACTTTATGCTTGCCGCCTTTGGCAATCGCCCAACTCGGTCTTGAACTACTTAAAGAAGTCGATGTCGCCACCGCAACTGGAATTAGCAAAGCACGAATTTTTCAAGATACCAAAATATCTTTATGTGGTCGAGAAGGCACTTTTGAATGTTTAGAATTACCCGGAGGCAGAGATGCTTTAATCGGCGTAATTCCCCTAGAAGCTCTGGGATTAGAACCAGACCTAAGCCACCAAACTTTAAAGGTTTTACCATCAGAATCAGTAGATACTTACTTGACAATTATGTAGCTGTTATTCTCTTGTGGAGCGTAGGCGTAGCCAGCCGCAGGCATCGCTTTTTTGGGTATAGAGAGGCGATCGCTTGTTATTTCTATTTCTTAAAACCGAAGCCGAATTACTCTCAATGGGATGGCAATTTCCCTATAATTACATCCTCAATCTCAACTACTACTGGGAACTCAATCCCACTAACACAAATTCTGAAATAGCCACCACCGAACAACCCCTAAAAATTATCCTAAAATCCTGTATTCGGCTATTATCCCTAGTCAAAGTGGGAAATGGGAAGGGCGATCGCTTGTTTGGGGATGGGTGCGATCGCTCTATTTTCACCTCACATATAGCTCAAATTAGTTGTTTTTCCCAGGTACAATTAAATGTATTAAACCATTAATTAAACGATCGCGCTCCATTGGGATAATTTCAGCACCGTGCATAATTTTCTGGGTCATCAGAAAATACATGATTGCGCCAATGAAAATTCTGGCCGTTGCTTCTGGATCGGGGAAATTCAACTCCTTCTGAGAAGTAAGATAACAAGTCAGTCGCTCAATTCCTATTTTAGAAAAATTCCGAATAAACATTTGTGCTAATTCAGGAAAACGCCCCGATTCTCCCACGACTAATCGCACAAATGCGATAAATTCGCGATCGTTTAACTTCTGTTCAATTACAGTCTCAGCTAGTTCTCGCAAAGCGATTTCTGGTTCTGACTCATCTAATTGAATATACAAAATTTTTTCTTCTGCTAATCGCTGCATTAAGGCACTAAATAACCCTTCCTTATCCTTAAAGTGGCTGTAAACTGTTGCTTTGGATACCCCCGCTGTCGCCGCTACTCGATCCATGCTGGTTGCAGCGTACCCATGCTTTAAAAATTCCTGCATGGCTCCCAGCAAGATTTTTTCGGCTTTGTCAACGGTGGTGGTGGGGTCTAATTCGTTCAGCTTGATTTGTTTCATGGTGTTCTAAAAAATTTGGTTCTGGGGGTTGACATCACTATACTAAACAGTATAGTATGAATTTAGTAAAACTAAACCGTATAGTTCTTCATTCCTAAGAGGTGGGTCATGGTACACCGAGCCACAGTCAAAGATTTATCTTCCAATTTATCCCTGGGCCGCCAACTTCTAACCCTAGTGGCAATTACCACTGTGGCTGTTGGTGGTGGAGGTTTATATTACAGCGGATTGCGAACTTCTTCCCAAGAAGTGGCGATCGCAGCCGAGCCTCAAATTGCCACTGTCACCGCACTAGGACGACTGGAGCCCCAAGGAGAAGCGATCGCGCTTTCCGCTTCTAGTTCCGCCGAGGGCAACCGGATTGAGAAATTGCTGGTAAAAGAAGGAGACTGGGTAAAAACCGGACAAACGATCGCCATTCTGGATAGTCGCGATCGCTTGCAAGCAGCCTTAGAGCAAGCACAAGAACAAGTACAAGTGGCGATCGCCAAACTCGCCACAGTCAAAGCCGGGGCAAAAACCGGGGAAATTCAGGCCCAAGAAGCCGCGATCGCCCGTCTGCAAGCGGAACGCAGCACCGACATTGCAGCGGCCGCTGCCGTCCTCAACCGCTTAGAAGGCGAACGGATCACCGATATCGAAGGACAAAAAGCCGCGATCGCTCGTATCCAAGCCGAAAAACAAGGCGAAATCCAAGGGCAAAAAGAGGCGATCGTCCGCCTCAAAGCCGAACTAGAAAACGCTAAAACCGAAGCCGAACGCTACGAACAACTTAACCAAGAAGGAGCCATTTCTACCCAACAACGAGACAGCAAACAGCTAACATTAGAAACCGCCCAACAAAGACTCAAAGAAGCGCAAACTAACCTGATCCGCATCAACTCTTCCCGTCAAGAACAACTCAACGAAGCCGAGGCAAAACTCAATCAAATTCACCAATCAAAAGCCGCCCAAATTGATGAAGCCAAAGCCAAACTTAACCAGGCAAAAACCGCGCGATTAGCCCAAATAATCGAAGCTCAAGCTAACCTCGATCGGATCTCCGAAATTCGGCCTACAGACATCCAAACCGCCACCGCCGAAGTTAACGCCGCCAAAGCCACAGTTAAACAAGCCCAAGCCAACCTCGACCTCGCCTACATCCATTCTCCCAAAGACGCACAAGTGTTAAAAATTTACAGCTATCCAGGGGAAAAAGTTAGTAATGATGGCATCGTTCAACTCGGACAAACTCGCACGATGTACGCCATTGCTGAAGTCTACGAAAGCGATATTGAAGGAGTAAAAATCGGGCAAAAAGCCAAAATTACCAGCACTTCTTTTCGTGGAGAATTGCAAGGAACCGTCGAACAAATTGGGCTACAAGTCCTCAAACAAAACGTCATCAACACCGATCCTTCCGCCAACATTGACGGCCGTATTATTGAAGTAAAAATCCGCTTAAATGAAACCTCCAGCCCAAAAGTTGCAGGATTAACTAATTTGCAAGTTAAGGTGGTAATTGAAAAATGATTGGATTAATTAAACACCTCCAAGAACTCCAACGCCGCACTCCTTTAGGGTGGCTACAACTAAGTCACGACAAAGGAAGAATGTTAGTAGCAACTGCGGGAATTGCCTTTGCCGATATCTTGATGTTTATGCAGTTTGGCTTTCAAAGTGCCCTGTATAGTAGTAACACTCGTTTGCACCAAGTTATTGATGCTGACATTCTTTTAATTAGTCCCCAATCTCAAAATATGATTGGTTTGTCAGATTTTCCCCGGCGACGTTTATATCAAGCCATGAACGTACCAGGAGTTGATTCAGCCGATGTTTTTTATGCCAAAACAACCCGATGGAAAAATCCTCAAACTCGTCAAAAAACTTCAATTTTAGTAATTGGTTTCAACCCCGATCGTCCAGCCTTTCTAATTCCCGAAGTTCAGCAAAATGCGGCGACGATTAAATTGCCAGATATGGTTTTATTTGATGAAGCAGCTAGAGGACAATATAAGCAAGCGATCGCGGAAGTTAAGCAGGGCAAAATAGTAACAACAGAGATCGAAAAACGCACAATTACTATTAGTGGATTGTTCAAAATAGGGGCATCTTTTGCTGCTGATGGGAGCATAATGACCAGCGATCAAAACTTTCTCCGATTATTTCCTAGACAAGACGCTAGTAGTATCAATGCAGGTTTAATTCATCTGAAACCTGGTGCTGATTTAATTCAAGTACAAACAGCGCTTAAAGCTTATTTGCCCAACGATGTCAAAGTGTTGAGTAAGCAAGAGTTTATTGACTTTGAAAAAGACTATTGGGCTAATAATACTTCCGTTGGTTTTGTGTTTAATTTAGGCGTAGTAATGGGCTTTGTTGTGGGCGTGATCATCGTTTATCAAGTGCTTTCCACTGATGTCAGCGATCACTTAGCCGAATATGCCACTTTTAAAGCAATGGGATACCGCAGTATGTACTTACTCAGTATCGTCTTTGAAGAAGCCTTAATTCTTTCCATTATGGGATTTTTACCCGGAGTAGGAATTTCTATGGGGCTTTATGGCTTAACTAGAAAAGCGACAAATTTACCAATGTATATGACATTAGGTAGAGCCACAATGGTCTTAACTTTAACACTGATTATGTGCCTAATTTCCGGTGGAATTGCCACTCGGAAATTGCAGTCAGCAGATCCCGCTGATATCTTTTAAATTTGTTAACTGTTTCTCTTCCCTTTGTGTCTTTGTGTCTTTGTGTTTCATCAAAAACCCCCATCTAATCCCATGAATTCTACACTACTTAACCACGAATCTCAATCATTGCAAATTAGCGCCAACCAACCTGTAATTGCTATTCATCAACTCAATCACTATTTTGGTGAAGGACAACTAAAAAAGCAGGTATTATATGACATCAACCTAGAAATTAGTGCCGGGGAAATCGTCATTATGACGGGGCCTTCCGGTTCCGGGAAAACCACACTTTTAACCTTAATAGGTGGATTGCGTTCCGCACAAATAGGAAGCCTGAAAATTATTGGGAAAGAACTTTGTGGTGCTAGTCAAGAACAATTAGTTCAGGCGCGGCGCAAAACTGGTTATATTTTCCAAGCACATAACTTACACCGGAGTTTAACAGCATTACAAAACGTGCAAATGGGTTTAGAATTGCATCGAAAAGTATCGCGAACAGAAATGCGCGATCGCGCCACCAAAATGTTAGAATTAGTCGGCCTAGAAAAACGCATTAACTATTATCCCGATGACTTATCCGGTGGGCAAAAACAACGGGTGGCGATCGCGCGAGCTCTCGTTAGTCAGCCACAAATTGTTTTGGCCGATGAACCCACCGCCGCACTGGATAGCAAATCGGGGCGAGAAGTGGTAAACTTAATGCAGAAACTAGCTAAAGAACAAAGTTGTACAATTTTGTTAGTTACCCATGATAATCGGATTTTGGATATAGCCGATCGCATAGTTGATATGGAAGATGGAAAATTAACCTCAGATAGTTAAGTGAGAAATTAGTTTTAGGAGTAAATCAAAAATGGTTCAATTACTAACTAAAAAATATTCCTTTGAAGAATATCTAGCTTATGACGATGGCACGGATAATAAATATGAATTAGTTAATGGAGAATTAAAACTTATGCCTACTGCCAGTGGTTTTCATGCTTTGATATTACATTTCATCTTTAAAATTTTAGAACAAGAAATTGAGCGAATTAAACAGCAGTGGAAAGTAATGCCTGGTACTGTAGGAGTAAGAACCGCCAAAAATAAATCAAGGATTCCCGATCTAGTTATTTTATCAGAAAGTCAATGTCAAGAACTACGAAAAATGTCCGCCGCCGTTTTAGAAACACCTCCCCTTTTAGCTGTAGAAATTGTTAGTCCGGGTAATTCTGATGATGACTACCGTTATAAGCGTTCTGAATATGCTGTTAGAGAAATTGCTGAATATTGGATTATCGATTCAGAAACAGAAAAAATATCAGTTTTGCTATTAGTTTCTGGTTTTTATGAAGTTACAGAATTTACAGGTGAACAGGAAATTAAATCTTTACTTTTTCCTGAATTAAAGTTAACATCTAAGCAAGTTTTAGAGATATAAAATTTACTATTTAAAGCGTCAATAATTGCCTCTGCGTGGTGTCCTCGTTGTCCCTTTTGTCCTGCAAATGCGATCGCACTTTCGCAAGAGGTCTAATCTATGCGCTATATGGTGGGCGAATGCCATTCGCCCCTACTCGATCGGGAAAATAGTCTTCAAAGCTTCGTCGAGGGTTTCCTTCATCACAATTTGGTTTTCATAAGCCACAATTACCCTTACTAAAGTTGGTAAACTATTATCCGTAGCTTCTAAATATATCGGTTCAACATAGAGCAAAGATTCTTCAATAGGAATCACTAATAAATTTCCCTGAACAGCCTTAGAACCTTGGCGAGTCCACAGAGAAATCTGCTCAGAAATCGCTGGTTCTTGATTAATTAAAGCCTCAATTTGTTCGGGACCATAAACTAAGCGCTGTTTAGGAAATTTGTAAAGTAATAATTTGCCATAATTCTCCCCATCCGATCGAGCCGCTAACCAAGCAATTAAATTATTACGACTTGCCGGTGTAAAAGGAAGCAACAAAATAAATTCTTCTGAAGTTTCCGTTGGTAATTTCATAATTAAATAGTAAGGTTTCACCGGCTGCTGTTTATTGCCATAAATTTCATTAGGAATCCGCCACAAATCCTCGCGGTTGTAAAATACTTGCGGATCTTCCATGTGATAAGTGAGCAATCTTTCAGATTGAATGCTAAACAAATCTACTGGATAGCGGATGTGACTGCGGATAGCTAAAGGCATTCGATCGATAGGTTTAAAGAGTTCGGGGAATATCTCAATCCAACTATTAATAATTGGGTCAGAGATATTAGTTACATAAAAATTTACTGAGCCATTATAAGCATCAATTACTACTTTAACAGAATTACGGATGTAGTTAAATTGATTCGGACCTGGATCTGAATATGGGTAGCGATCGCTAACTGTATAAGCATCAATAATCCAATAAAGATAGTTTTGTGAATTGGAAGTTTGTAACTGATTTTTCAACTTTTGGGAATTGGATATATTAGTATTTGCTACCACTAAATATGGATCGCTGTCATAGTGAAGAAAAGGCGCGATCGCCCGAACTCTATCGTTAATATTGCGGCGGAATAATACCTTAGTTTTAGGTGTAAAATTACCCGTAAACGCCATCTGCCAATTATTGAGATATTTAGCAAATATCAACCTACGCCATATAGAACCAATTTGAACACCACCACTACCATCATAAATATTATAAACATTCTCATCACCGCTGGGATAATCGAACTCCTTCACTTTTGTATTTGTCATCACCTCTGTATCAGTAATTTCTCCATAGTAAATCCGAGGTTTGTTAATCGGAATACTTGCCTTAATTTCCGCGTTAGCTACTCCTAAATTGCTTTGTTTATCATTTTTATTATCAATCGCAATATCTTTGATAAAGTAGTTAGGTAAACCGCCATCACCCACTGTATTTACAGGAGAAAGAGTAAATCCATAGCCATGAGTATAAACCAAATGTTTGTTTACCCAAGTCTGAGCTTTTTCAGGTACTGCTGTATAGTCTAACTCCCTTGCTGCGATAATTACTTGTTGCTTTTCTGACTCAGAATTGCCTAGTTTATTGTTCCCAAGACTGTAGCGATCGATATCAGCATCTAAAAATTTATAGTAAGGACGAATTTGCTGCAATTGCCTATTTGTTTGTAACAATGGGCGCTTATCCCACAGGCGAATATTACTAATAGTAAGCTGATTTTTTTTGAGATCGTTATATATTAGTTGGCCTTCAGGATCGAAGGTTTTTACTTCTACTCTTGTCAAATCAAATGCCTGTTTGGTGAAAGCGATACTTCTCTCAATATAAAGCTGCTCCCTTACTAATTCATTGGGTTGGACGCTAATTACCTGTACCAATCTTGGTAATACTAAATTTACAATGAGATTAACACTAAAAAATCCTAAAATAATTGGTTTTAAATTTCCATATTTAACTGGTAACTTAATCGCATCATAAAATAATAAAATAGCGATCGCTCCTGCCAATACGCTCAAAACAGTATATCCGGGAAGTGTCACTGTCAAATCTGCATAACTAGCGCCATAGATCACGCCTTCTTGAGAATAAAGCAATTCATAGCGGCTTAACCAATACCAGAATGCTACTGTTAACATAAACATTCCTCCGATCGCGCATAAATGGCGTTGCTGCGGCTGAGAGAATCCTAAGAAAAACCCTTCACTCAGACTATTTCCTGAGAGCAAGTATAGGAGAGTACAAGATAGCAATCCATACAAAAATAACCCAGTAGAAACTAATACAATTAGCTGTAAAACAGGTAATAAAAATATATAAAAACTCAAATCATTATTAAATATTGGATCGGCAACATTAAAAGGAAAAGGATGAATAAATTGCAATACTTTTGCCCATTGGTTCGACACAATTAAACTTAAACATAAACTGATTAATATAGCTAAAGTATTGAGTAAAAATTGAGGGAAAATTGCTAAAGTAATGCTCAATATTAGCACCGCCCCTAACTGCCACCAATTAGACCATAGACCCCTCAGCATTTGTTCAAGTGAATCCAGTCCAAATTGGATAGGTATAATTGGCAAGATATTAGGTAAATTGAGTCCTGTATGCCAATATCTTAGGGCGATTTTACTGTAATATAGTAAAAGCAAACTAATCAAAAAACTTAATACTAATATTAATGGCAGTAAAAAACGTAATTTGATAGGAGAATTGGCATCTATCTTGGTTTTGAGCAGTAATATATTTTTGAGATTAGATGTGTTTTTTTTAATTGTGGTTTTTTTAACTTTAATATCCCGTTCTTTATTGAGATTTGCCGGATGTTTCAGCCGATTGGCTAAGGCTAAATTGCCCAACCCAAAGCTAGATGTAATCACTAGAGTAAAAGCCATCAGTATCCATTGAGTAGCTACCCTACCCCAAAATACTGACAGATAGCCAACTTCTTGAAACCAAAGAATTTCAGCCCCGAAGTAGGAAATTAGCTCAAAAATTAGCCACAGTGCGAATAGAAATACAATAATTTTGACAATTCGGTTATGGAAATTCATCAATTTTAATTCAATAGTTATCTCAATAATTTTACTAATTTTGGGGCGATCTTAGACAAAAGGTGGTAACATTAGCAATAGTCTACACCGCAATCTTCAGATGAGAACACTTACGCTTGACCGCAATCCCTGTGTCCTGGTGGTTGAAACAGACGAATCTCTAGCACAGAATGTCTGTCTGGACTTGAAGGCTTCTGGCTATGAGCCGGTGGTGGCTGTTGATATTGCCACTGGCAAACATTTGGCGGCTGAACTTCAGCCTGCTTTAATTGTAATCGATCGAATGTTACCCGGTGAATCAGGTCTGGCTTTGTGCAATTATTTCAGAAATATTGGTAATCGAGTGCCGGTACTTTTGTTGATGGCTCGTGATACGGTTGAAGATCGTGTAGCTTGTTTAGAATCGGGGGCTGATGATTATTTTCTTAAGCCTTATCGAACGGAGGATTTTTTACAGTTAGTTCGTCTTTATTTGCAACCGGATACTAGCGAGGTTGAGGAATTAAGGTTTGGTGAGTTGGTGTTAGACTTGGCTACGAGGCGAGCTTTTCGTAATGGTCGGGTTATTGATTTGACAATGAAGGAATATGAGTTACTTAAGTATTTGATGGAGAATCCTCGTGATGTGCTGACTCGCGAACAAATTTTGGAGAATGTTTGGGGTTATGATTTTCTGGGTGAGTCGAATGTGATTGAGGTTTATATCCGCTATTTACGCCTAAAAATTGAGGATGATGGTGAAAAGCGTTTGATTCAAACTGTGCGGGGTGTTGGCTATGTTTTGCGAGAAGCATAATTGTTATTGGTTATTGGTTATTGGTTATTTGCCATCAATTACCAATTACCAATTACCAATTACCAATTACCAATTACCAATTACCAATTACCAATTACCAATTACCAATTTATTATGAATTATCTGAAAGGTTTTCTGAGTATTAGTTTGAGTGTTTTATTAATTTCCTGTTCGTCGGTGGATGCTTCTCATCCGGTGGCGGAATCTCCTAAGTCGCCAATTTCACGGGAGACGAATTTGGGTCAAATGTTACCAATTACGGCAAGGGCAAAAATTGGGGGGAAATTGATTAATCTGGAAGTAACTAAGACTCCTCAAGAGCAGGCTATGGGGTTAATGTATCGCACTTCTTTGGCAGACGATCGCGGGATGTTGTTCTCGTTTTCTCCAGCGCAAACTGTGGCTTTTTGGATGAAAAATTGTAAGATTTCTCTGGATATGATTTTCTTGCACAATGGTGTGGTGAAGACGATCGCGGCTAATTCCCCTCCCTGTAATGCTGAACCTTGTCCAACATATAGCTCAAAAACTTCTGTCGATCAAGTAATTGAACTGCGAGGCGGACGTGCTGCTCAACTCGGTATTAAGGTCGGCGATCGCATTTCTATTGAGTTTTTGCGCCCAGATACTCCCCCGTCCCCCACTCGTTGAAAGCGAAAAGCTTGGAGAAGACGGATAATTGCCAATATCCTAATCCCCAATCGCTTTCAGGGCAAGGGTTTCTAATTTTATTAAAACAACTTTACAAAAATCCATAAAAATTGTTATAATCTTAATGTTTTGGTATAGCCAAAACCATCAAAGTTTGTTAATCTGTCAATCCTAGCCTTGATAGCAATTCGATTATCTGCCTCAGCAGTTGTTTTTTAGGTGTGAGAGAGGAGTCAACTGCCCAGAGCTAATTAGAGGTACGTTTAGAAACTAATAGTTAGCGAATTGAGGTATACAGAAACGGGTTTGCCAAAAACCCGATGCTGCGGGTGTAGCTCATCAATTAGCAATTTCCCGTAACTCAAAATTTACGGATTCTGTAATTTGGCAGATGAAGTTAATCGCGGAATCTGTTTGAGAATTTTTTACAGACAGAAGTTATTTAAGTTCTGATGGTAATTGCGATTAGTGAGTAGACCAAAATGAAATGCGATCGCGAAACTGCTGAGATTTCATCCAAAAACTTAGCAGCCAATTGAGGATCGGCAACAATGGGGTTCATTAAATGTTTTTGCCGTTGACAGACAAAATAAAAACTGGTTTTTAAGCGCTTAAACAGATCGACTTCATATTACACAATGGTGTCTAACACAAGGAGGGGTATTCATAA
Organism: Oscillatoriales cyanobacterium USR001; assembly: GCA_001698425.1. Classification (GTDB taxonomy): domain Bacteria; phylum Cyanobacteriota; class Cyanobacteriia; order Cyanobacteriales; family Microcoleaceae; genus Kamptonema. The sequence goes on from MBRE01000044.1 coordinate 37,555, forward strand.
TGACACCCGTTACATATTCTCGATTAATTAGTTTTTTACAAGAAGATTTAGCTATTTCTCCAGCTTCTATTGCTGTAGCAGAACGTGCTGGCAGCAGTCAAGGCAATAATGGCAATCACGATCCAAATTCTCTACCAATGATTCTTTGGCAGTATGGTTTGGTGACGCTTGAACAATTAGATAAAATCTTTGATTGGTTAGCTCGGTGTTAATCTTAAATCTGCCAGACTTTTGATACCAAATTTGGTTAAATCGGGACGATGAAATTTGAGAGCAAATGCGATCGCTCTTGTGATGAGCGATCGCTTTTTGAGGCCAGTTGTTCCTTGACAAATGATATATTTTGTTATAAGAAGGTAGGAGTTAACAGTTAACAACTAACAGTTAACAACTAACAGTTAACAACTAACAGTTAACAGCTAACAGTTAACAACTAACAGTTAACAACCAACAGTTAACAGCTAACAGTTAACAACCAACAGTTAACAACTAACAGTTATTCAATATGCGGACTACTTTGATGCCAATAAGTTGATTGTTCGTAAGCATAAGCCACTTCAAAAAGTCGAGCTTCTTGCAAAACTTTACCAATCATTTGTATGCCGATCGGCAGTCCTTTTTCATCAAAACCACAAGGCATACTTAAAGATGGTAAACCCGCTAAATTTACGGGAATAGTCATCAAATCTGATAAGTACATACTCATCGGATCGTCTAATTTTTCTCCCGCTTTAAAAGCCGTAGTCGGTGCTGTTGGACAGATCAAAATATCAACTTGAGCAAAAGCTTTTTCAAAGTCTTCTTTAATCAAAGTCCGCACTTTTTGCGCCTTCAAATAGTACGCATCGTAATAACCAGCCGAGAGCGCGTAAGTACCGATCATAATCCGTCGTTTGACTTCTTTGCCAAAGCCTTCAGCGCGAGTTTTGGCGTACATTTCCAACAAATTCTCAGCATCAGGACTGCGGAAACCGTATTTTACACCGTCATATCTTGCTAAATTTGCTGATGCTTCCGAGGGCGCAATAATGTAGTAAGTTGGCAAACCGTAACGGAATCGAGGGCAGGAAATAACTTGTATTTCTGCTCCTAATTCTTGCATTTTTTCGATTGCTTTAGTTACAGCATCTTTTACCACTGCATCTAAACCTACGCCAAAGGTTTCTTTAATCACGCCAATTCTGATTTGACCTTTGGGACGCAAATTTGGTCTAAGAGCCGTAAGATAATCGGGTACGGGAAGATTGATACTGGTAGAGTCTTTGGGATCGTAACCTGCGATCGCCCCTAACATAATCGCTGCATCTTCCACTGTCCGCCCAAAAGGACCAATTTGATCCAAGGAAGAAGCATAAGCGACTAAACCATAACGAGAAACCAACCCATAAGTCGGTTTCATCCCCACCACCCCACAAAAAGAAGCCGGTTGACGAATCGAACCTCCCGTATCAGAACCCAAGGCTACCACACATTCGTTAGCGGCCACTGCTGCGGCTGAACCGCCAGAAGAACCACCAGGTACGCGCTCTAAATCCCAAGGATTCGCTGTTACTTGATAAGCTGAGTTTTCCGTAGAACTCCCCATTGCAAACTCATCCATGTTAGTTTTACCCAAACAGACTGCACCAGCTGCCTCTAGCTTGGAAACAACGGTAGCATCATAAGGAGGGATAAAATCTTTCAAGATCCGGGAACCACAAGTTGTAGGTATGCCTGCGGTGCACATATTGTCTTTAATGGCAATAGGAATTCCTGCCAATGTCCCAATCTTTTCTCCTGCGGCGATTTGAGCGTCCACCTTGCCAGCCTGCTCTAAGGCTTTGTCTGCTGTTATGTGCAGGAAACTGCGTAATTTTGGCTCTAGCTGATGAATTCGATCTAATGCTTCTTGAGCGATTTCGACAGCAGAGCGTTCTTTATTAACCAGTTGTTGGTGCAACTCGCGGATGGATGCCATGCTTATACCTTTAATCTTTATTTAATCTAGTGAAAGCTTCTTAGCCAATATAAAGCATATTTAGCCAATATAAAGCATATTTAGAAATTAGGATACCATTACCAGGGCATAAAGTCCTTTAGGGAATTAAAAGTCCAAGATGGGGGTAGTTCCTATTTGCTTACGGGTAGTAAGAAAGCGCGTTTCCTGAAAGTTGCCGTCAGTCGATGCGGGTTCAAGTCCCGTTCTCTCCATTTCATTAAACTTATTGCAATAAGTCTAATCTTTACCCTCTGCCAATGGAAATGGTGCTGGCGCTACGAACGCCGGATGTGATGGTTCGATTCCATCCAGAGGGGTATAATTGTTAGGAAAGAAATTTTAACTTATTAACAAGCAGGTTAAGCGATCGCTCACTTACTTCTCTCCCACTATAACACTATCTAATATGTGTTAAAATCTACAGCAAATCGAGTAAATGACTGGAATGCCTACTGCTGCTCAATTAGAGACTTTATATCGCGTCGGCTATCAACTGACGTACTTTATGCTTCAACCCATCCATCTCATTTGTGTCGATCGTCGAACTCGAAATGTATACATATTAGCTGGATATAACGAAGAGCTTGAGTTTCAAATCTTACCTAATGGGGAGTTTTCAGATGAGCCGAGTTAATTATGATTCAATGTCTGATTCTGAGTTGAAACAATACTTTCTCAGACATCGTGGGGATCAAGCTGCCTTTCAAGCTTATTTAGATAGACTCAATCAGCGCCCGCATAGAATCATCGCTAGTCCCAGCGATCCCGATTTTGATGAAAAAGTTCAAGCAGCGATTCGCCAAAAACTGGAAGCAGTAAGAAGTAGTGGAGAGCAGGCTAACAATGAATTTAAAACATTATAATTACTATCTAGTCCTTGACCTAGAAGCGACTTGCTGCGATCGAGGAACTATTAGACAAGATCAGATGGAAATTATCGAGATTGGCGCGGTAATGGTGGAACCCAAAAACCTCACAATTATTGATGAATTTCAAACCTTTATTAAGCCAGTTCGCCATCCCATTCTCACTGACTTCTGCAAGTCTTTAACATCTATTTCTCAAAAACAAGTCGATTTAGCACTAACTTACCCGGAAGCGATCGCACTTCTCAAAAATTGGCTATCTGGTTACTCAAATGGTGTATTCGGTTCTTGGGGTGACTACGATCGCAAACAATTTCAACAAGACAGCAACTTTCACAAAGTCCCTTTTCCCATTGCTTATCCTCATATTAATCTCAAACAATTGTTTACGGATACTCAAGGTTTCCCAAAACGTTATGGGATGGCAAAAGCTCTGCAACTTGTAGGTTTACCCCTAGAAGGAACTCATCACCGAGGCATAGATGATGCTAGGAATATTGCTAAACTTTTGCCTTATATTTTTGATCAGAAAAAGGTGTTAAAATAACCCTTCCTTACTCTGGACGACTCCAAAACCACCCTAGCTAACGAATGTCTGCAAGCAAATTTACAAATAAAATACGATTACCCTATTGACATTATGTACTTTCAGACATATTGTGTAATACAACTGAATTTTCAAGTCCATTACCTCTAGTTTTGGGCTGTATCTACTTGCAAACAAAAGGAAGCAAGCATCAATGTGGCATCAGAATCTGAAAAAGCAAGTTTTAGGGTTATTACGGGCAAAAACTGGTTTCCCAACTTCTGAGCGGAAATCAGGCAAAGGAGGGAAGACTTCTCTGCTCAGAGTCTTTATTTTCTGCTTGGCTATAGGTTTAGGTTTGAGTTGGTTGACTCCTCAAGTAGCCAAAAGTCAGCAAAAGCCTAAAGATGCAGAAATCACTTTAGTTTCTTTTGCAGTTACCAAAGCTGCTTACGACCGTATCATTCCTAAGTTTGTAGAAAAATGGAAACGAGAAAATAACGGTCAGTTTGTCAAAGTTAATCAAAGCTATGGTGGCTCTGGTTCGCAAACTCGTGCTGTAATTGATGGCTTAGATGCAGATGTCGTACACCTAGCACTTGCCTTTGATACCAGTCGTATCCAACAAGCAGGTTTAATCAAAGCAGGCTGGGAGCGAGAAGTACCGAATAATGGGATTGTTAGTAAGTCTGTTGTGGCTTTGGTAACGCGAGAGGGTAATCCTAAAAAAATCAACGGTTGGTCTGACTTAGCCAGAAATGGTATCTCCGTAATTACTGCCAATCCTAAAACTTCAGGTGTAGCTCGTTGGAACTTTTTAGCTTTGTGGGGCTCGGTGACAAAAACTGGAAAAAATGAACAAGAAGCCCGTAAATTTGTCACCCAAGTTTATCGAAATGTACTGGTTCTTCCCAAGGATGCTCGCGAAGCATCAGACACATTCTATAAGCAAGGGCAAGGCGATGTGCTGATCAACTATGAAAATGAAATTCTCTTAGGAAGACAGAAGGGTGAAAAGGAACCTTTCGTTATTCCTCAAGTGAATATTTCCATCGAGAATCCAGTAGCTGTCGTCGATAAAAACGTAGACAAGCATGGCACTCGTCGAGTAGCGGAAGCATTTGTGAAATACCTTTACACGCCTGAAGCTCAACAAGAATTTGCTAAGGTGGGTTTTCGCCCTGTTAACACAACAGTAGCCGGAGAATTTAGCAGGAATTTTCCCAGCATTGGCAAACTATTTACAGCGAACGATTTAGGTGGTTGGGATGGAATACAACGCAAGTTTTTTGCGGATGGGGCGCTCTTCGATCAAATTCAAGCTGAACTGGGTAAAAGATAAGTGCTTTTGACTCCTCCATTTACAGCGCTTTACAAGTGAGTAGGTATGCGAAACCCGGTTTCTTCAAGAAATCGGGTTTCTATGCCGTAATTCACGCAACTGAAATCTGCTATATTTTTGCTCGCTAATTACGAAATCGTTGGCGATCGCTGTCTTTGGCGGGGTGCGATCGCACTACTCAAAAATTGGCTATCAGTTTACTCAATCGCCAGCGATCAATATTTTTGCAGTTCTGGTAATTTGAAGCTTAAAACTATATCCGATTCAGGAATTCCCGCTGCCATCAACTCATAGGCAATTCCATCTTCTGTACCATCATGTTCGATCCAAAGTTTATTGTCGATAATTTCAATATGGATCAAATTTCCATAGATGCGATAACCGTTTTGCCATCCAGTTTCAACTAACAAATAGCGACTGCGCTTTTCATCTAATACTAATTTAATTTCAGCTTGGTCATCATTGCCCAGAAAATCGGCATATTCTTGGAGAATTTTTTCAACGATGTTTCGATATTGAATATTTACTGAATCCATTGCACAATTACCTCCACTGCTGGATCGAAAGTAACTAAACGAATGATGCTATCTTCAATCAGAGTTTGACCTGCTTCTTCTTCAAAGACTCTTTTTTTAATATCTTCCGTAACTGCTAGAAATAGCAAATGATGGGGATAGTAGCGTTTCAGCAAACGCTCATAAAGTACGAATTGACCAACTGCTCCTTCCAGATCCTTCATGTCTGAAGGACTGAGAAAACTCTTGATTTCAATAGCTATTTTCTCACTATCCCGTTCCGCCGCAAGCATCCGTTCTGCGCCTAAATCAACGAATAAGTTTCTGCTACGAGCTAGACGAATTCGCAACGGATCGTGTGTTATTGTCCAGCCATCTTTGATGAGAGCATTTTTAACGGTTTGGTGATAAGTGTCTTTTGCTGGCATAGCAGTTCTATTTTAGCATACTGACTGGTTGCTTGGGGAAATAGCTGACAAGGTTGATCGCTTAACTGTGATGCTCTAAAATAAATTGAGTTATTCCAAGAAAATAGGTCAATTTGGCAATGAAAACCCTAGCTAAATGGTCTGTGAGTGACTATCACGGTATGATTCAAGCCGGCATTCTGCGCGATCGCCGTGTAGAGTTGCTGGCCGGTGAAATTTGTGAGATGAGTCCAGAAACCCCAATTCACTATAATACCACAAAACGAGGTGCTAAATATCTGGAAGAGTTACTTGCAGGTAAAGCTGATGTTCGCTTCAATGGGCCAATTACGCTATCTGATTCCGAACCAGAACCAGATATTACTATTGTGCGATCGCCAGAATCTATCTACAACGATCGCCATCCCCAACCTCAAGATATTTATTGGATAGTAGAAGTTGCTAAAACTAGCTTGAAAAAAGATTTAGAGTTTAAAGCTACTATTTATGCCTCCGCAGGAATTCAGGAATATTGGGTGTTGAATTTATCTGTTAAGCAGATTATTGTGTTTAAATATCCTCAGAATGGGGAATATACTACGGAGCAAAAGTTCGAGCATGGAAACCTGATCCCATTGGCATTTCCTGATATTCAGGTATCCGTTGAGAGACTTTTGGGATGAGTGATCGCCCTCTAATTTCTCATATTTTTTTAGGCATCACATATCTAATTCCACCTTTACTTCCAACCACATCATCTCGGTAGCGAGGGATAATATGAATACTAGCGTGCATCATTTTTTGACCCGCATCTTTATTAACATTCATTCCCACATTAAAACCATCTGGCTGAAACTCTTTAAGTAACATCTCTTGCACTTTATTAGCCATAAACCAGCACGCAGATTGTTCTTGAAACGGCAGTTCAAAATAATTAGCAACGTGACGCTTAGGGAGAATCAAAACATGACCTTTACTCACGGGATAACCATCAAACATCGCATAAGCTGTAGCAGATTCAGTTAGTAAAGTTAGATTTTTCCGGGGGTTACAGAATATACAGTTATTAGATGAATTTCTTTGATAATTGTAATGAATATATTCGTAGATTTCGCAATACTCATCTAAGTGAATTGACTTAAACGGAAGTTTGACAATACACTGATATGTAGGTTTTTTATGAACGTAATGTTCTCTAAATCCTTCTCTTTTTAAATCTCGTCTAACTGCGTAATATGCTTTACCTCCGGGTTTCAAAAGATGGGAAACTTCCATCAGAATATGCGCTTGTTCTTCAGAAAATAAAACATTTAAAACATAAAAGCAAATTATTGTGTCGAATTTTCCCGTTGGGTATTCTGGGAAATAATGAGGATCGTAACCGATAATATCAAGACCTTTTTGCTGCAATAACTTAACATCGTTACCCAAGCCGCAGCCAAAGTCTAAAATGCGTCCTTGAAATAGGTTTTTATCTAATAAAAATCGTGCTGGAAATGACAATGAAGTTCTTTCCATTGCCGTGAGGTGACTGAATTTATTTGTTTGCTTTTTCATGGAAAATAAATCTTGAAATAAATCTTATGATTAATCAGACTTGTCTTTAATTTTTTAGACTTTTAATTTACTTGATGATTTGGTTCGTAGTAAGCGCAAAGAGCGCTAAAGCGCTTACTACAAACAAGGTAATTATTTAATTTCTCTTCCTAAGTACATATCGTAACTCAAGTTGCTAGTCCAAAAACACCGCCTATAAAAATGACAATTTACCAATGACAATTTACCGTCGATTTAACTCCACTCTCTCCCCATAACGTAATAACATATCCAAACTCGCCAAACGATTCTCCCAAGTTTCCACCTGATAACTATTCTCCATAGAATGCAGCCGCATTGAATTTTGAAATCGCGATTTAAAACTCTGTAAAAACCTCTTAGCAATTGCCAACTTCTCCGCCGAAGGATTAGCAGCTAAAGCAGTCAAAGCTTGAGCCAAATCATTAGCTTCAGTGCTTAAATTCGTAAGCTCAGATTCCGAAATTCGTAACTGATTAGTAGCTAAAAGTAAACTCCATTCCTGCTTTAACGTCGTATAGCGCACAGCGGCCGCCGCAAAAGGTTGACGATAGGGAATTGGCTCTTTTACCGAATGAGAATGCCCTTGAGTGCGACTAAAAAATGTTTGTAAATTATTACCAATTGTTTCAAAGGCAAAAATCGAATAACCTCCCATTGGTAAGTCTCGTAAAGCTTGAATTTGATCGATCGCGACAATATTTGGCAAATTCAATAACTTCACCGAAGGTGCAATTAAAGTCGATCCTAAATTTTGTTCCTTCGCCAGTGGCTCGGCAATTCGTTGTAATCTATTCGTATCTAAAGCATAGGTCATCGGCACAACTAAATCAATATCTCCCCGCCGCGCCCAAACTTCCCAATTTTGTTGAATCTTATAAATTCGCTGACTTTCTGGGTGAGGAAACACCGCTACTGAGATAATTGTGCGCGGATAATTCTGTCGCAAAAATTGCGATACTTCAGCGACAAAACTATTAATTTTCTCGGTTTTAAATTCAATCCATCGCGGCCACAAATCGCCACTATCCGGCGAAATCTTAGCCGGATCTACACCAGTTTGTTGTTTAAATTGTTCGCGGGCAGCTTTCCCATAACCAAAACTAAAACCTTGATTTGGGTCTTGAAAAGGATAGCGAATATAGTCTAATTGTAAGCCATCAACTTTGTATTTACTGGTAATTTCCCCAATTATTCTTAATAAATAACTGCGGGCTTCCTGATTAGCTGGATCGAGGTAAAATTTGCCATCATTGACGTGCTGACGACGACCTTTATTATCAATATTTGCCCAATCGGGATGAGCCGAAAGCACTGGTCCTGGATAATCATTTGCTAATCCCAGTAAGGCATTATGGCGTTTATTTCCAGTGGCAAATGTCCAAATCCAAGCGTGTAATTCTATGCCTCTTTCGTGGGCTAATTTAACCGCAGATTCTAAGGGGTCCCAGCCGAGGGTAAGGGGATTTTGTTGTGGGGCAATTTGTGAGGGATAAATTGGATAACCGGCATTCAATGTTTCAAAGAAAACTGTATTAATGCCAGCTTGAGCGAGGCGATCGAAGATTGCGGCTAATCCTTGTTCGGAACCAGCTTTAACTATGCTTCCTCTGTCTAACCAAACTGCTCGAATTTCTGCTCCTATGCGTTGCCCTTCGGTGGGATAATTCTGCCATAGTAATTGTCTTGCTTGCAGCCATTGTTCTCTGGCTGCGGCATAATTTTGTTTAGAAATTAGTCGATCGAAATTTTGTAATACTTGCTTTGCTTGCGCGATCGCGCTGACAGCGGCTCCTTGAATTACAGGCGGTCGACTTGCTACTCCAGCGCCGATATTATTATTAGCAGCTACCAGTTGGGGAAATAAATTTGCGGCGTTAAGATTGATGGTAATGTTAGCAGAATTAACGGCAATTAAAGCACTTTCTACTCTGCCTAAAAGGTTGGTCAATTCTTGACGCATTAGATATATTTCTATGCTACTAATTGGCTTGTTTGAGTTAGCTTGAATATCTAAACCGGCCGGTGCAGACTGTTCGGAAGGATCGGTAAAATTTTCTGGAACTGGTTCATTTAGGGAAGATGGAGGAGCGGAATTAAGAGTTATAGAATTGGGAATTGTACTGTTAGGATTGGGGGTATTTGGGGCGGGCACGGGGGCACGGCCCCTACTATTATTTCCCGGTTGTGTTGTTGCGACATTTGGAGGTAAATTGGTAGTACCGTTCCATCTTGCTAAGGCGGCTTTTAGCCAAATGTTATCTAATTCTCCTGACTCTTCTTTGCCCCAATTCCAACCGAAATAAGTGGCGCGATCGCTGGCAATTACCGCTGAGGAACCATCACTTTGTTTCCATATTGCTACGGTTTGACTGTTAATATCGGCGGGAATTAAAACACCACCTTTGACGGTGTTATTTGTGGCTTCTGGTGGAACCCAATTAGTAGAAACTTTACAGGCGATATCTCGACATCTTAATCGAGGTTGTGGTGTGGCTGATTGGGTTAAGGGAAATGCCCAATAACCGCCTAATAGCGATCGCAAAGACTGTCTTACTAAAGCCGGAGAATTACGCCCGACTGGACCTGCGGCAATTAATTTTCCTCCCTTTTTTACCCATTCTTCAATGGCTTTAACTTGTACTGCATTCAGGGTTTCAATGTTAGGTAAAAATAGTACAGAAACGTCCGCTAAATCAGCGGCACTTTTAATATCTTCGAGATTAATTGGTTTATAAATACCAATTCCGCTTTCCCAAATTCTAGTTGTAATTTTAATCCAGTCGGCGGAATTATCCGCGCTACGAATTACTCCTAATTTGGATTCTATTTGTCCTAGAGAGGGGAAAATCACTGAAAAATTAACGACTGTACTGGCTATAGCTGCTACTAGCATAGATGCTAGTTGGCGTTTCTTTATAGAATGGAAATAAACGTCAGGCATTATTTGTTATTGGTTATTTGTTATTGGTTAACTGTTATTTGTTATTTGTTATTTGTTATTTGTTAGTTGTTATTTGTTATTTGTTAGTTGTTAACAGTTAACAGTTAACAGTTAACAGTTAACCAATAACCGTTAACCAATAACCGTTAACCAATAACAAATAACCAATAACCGTTAACCAATAACCGTTAACCTATTATTCAATCAACCCCTTCATTAACAGGAAAGCGATCGATTAACTGCATAGCACGATGGGCATTACTTCGTAAAGACTCGGATATATAAGGTACGTGAGGTACTTGAGATAAGAAATCCAAAGTCCGCCGCAAAATCCTGACCACATCGCCCTCATCTAAACTTGTATTGGCCACAATGTCAAGCCATTCTACACCAAGAGCCCATTGCTCAACTAAAGTAACGATCTCTCGTTCCAACCAAATTGGAATTGCGACATCGTGACGATATTGTACTTGAAATAGTCGCCGCCGCAACCCTCGCTGCAAATTATCTAAAGCTTCCAATACTTCCGGTGATAAAGTGTAGCGAGTCCAACTGTCTGGCCGCGAAACTTCCGTTACTAAAGCCGCGCAAGCAGCAGCTAAATGATGGGGATCGAGTTCATTAAATTCACCCGACATCAGCGATAAACCTAGCCACAATTCATTATCGCCGCGAATGGCAGCGCAAGCTTTACCTAATACTGTTGGCGTTAATCCATCCAAACAGCCAAAACTCTGTAAAATGGCAATTAAACTCAGAAATTCCTCCCAGTAATGGGCTCGTTTTTTTTCTAATTGTCGTTGTCGATCGCTAATTTCTGCCATCAATGCGATCCGCCGCCGTTGGCGTTTCAATAAACTAGCAGGGTTGCCAAATCCGTGAATTGGATGATGTTCTAATTGGGCTTCTAATGTGGTTATTCGCTGTTGTTGTTCGATAGTTTCTGGAGTTGGCGCAGAAGGTGGTATTTCTGGAATTAATCGCGTGATCGCGATCGTTTCTTCTCCTCCCATTCGACATTGGCCTAACCGCATCTGCATTTCCGCCGGCGTACCCAAATTATCCACTACTGCCAATCTTGGCAAATCCGTATGTAACCCCATTACATCACTAATTGCCACTACATACCAGCGATTATCTTTACCCAAACATACCAAATAAGGAGCTTGACCGGAACCGGGTATTTTCGCTACTAAAACTGCTGGTAAAGGCGATGATTGCGGTTTTTTCGCAGTAGGAACGTGCTTACCTTTTAAACTAACGACAGTTCCCACAATGGCAAAAGCTACCGCGATCGACATCTCCTTAAGTCGAGTTTCTTCTGCCTGTTGTTCTAAAGTTTTTAAAGTGCGTTTTTCTTCCTTAAGTCGTCCCTGCAATTTTTCATAATTAGCCAATAATTTATCTAAAGATGCGATATTTTTCCCACTAGCATCTAACTGTGCCTCGATCGCCGCTAATTCCCTTTGCAAAATGTCAATTTCTTCTTGTTGTGGCAGCAAATACAAAGTAGATATATATTGCCCAAAACTTCTCTCTACAAGCTCTTTAGCCTCCGATAAAGTGTGAGTTTGTAACAAATTCAACACCATGCCATAACTCGGAGTAAACTGACTAGAAAGAGCATCTGCCCCCGCTGTTGCCAAATAACCCGCTTCTTTTGCTCCTTCAAAGGGCGTTTGTACTGTCACCACATATCCCACCTCATCCATCCCCCGTCTGCCTGCTCTACCTGCCATTTGCAGAAATTCTGAAGCATTTAACAAACGATGTCCGCGATCGGTGCGCTTAGAAAGAGTAGAAATTACTGTAGTTCTCGCGGGCATATTTATTCCCGCCGCCAGAGTTTCTGTGGCAAATACCACTTTAATTAAACCCATGCCAAACAATTCTTCAACTAATCCTTTCCAAGCGGGTAAAATACCTGCATGATGAGCGGCAACACCTTGACACAAAGGTTCTATTTGTCCAGCCCTTCCCGCTTCAGGATTGCGCTCTAAAAAGTCAGTAACAATCCGACGTAATAAAGCTGATTCTGATTCAGTTACCAAGGATAAACTACCCATTTCCGCCACAGCGCGATCGCAACCTTTTCGACTAAAAATAAAGTAAATAGCTGGCAACATATCCCTTTGTTGCAAATTAAACAGCACATCTGTCAAATTAGGAACGGGAATGCTACCTCTAGCTTCTTTCTGTTGCTTCTTTTTGGCAATCAGGCGAGAATTAAGTTTTTTTGTGCCAGCTTCCAGCAGCGGAAATAAACCTTTTTGATTAGCAAAGTGAAATTGCAAAGGAACCGGTCGAAAATCAGAGTAAATTAACTCAGTCGGCCCATGTACTCTGCTAATCCAATCTGTTAGTTGATCGCTATTTGCAACGGTGGCAGAAAGCGCCACGAGTTGCACTTCACCGGGACAATAAATGATCGATTCTTCCCAAACAGTTCCCCTTTGTCGATCGTTCATGTAGTGACATTCATCGAGGACAACAGCTTCAACATCAGTCAAAGATGTGCCAACTTCACCGATAGGAGTTCCGTATAGCATATTACGGAAAATTTCGGTGGTCATTACTAGAATGGGAGCTTCTCGATTAATGGAAGTATCTCCAGTTAGTAATCCCACCATATCTGTGCCGAATTGTTGGCGAAAGTCTCGCAACTTTTGGTTAGAAAGGGCCTTGAGGGGAGTGGTGTAAAAGACGCGCTTACCGCGACAGAGGGCGCGGTAAATGGCGTATTCGCCGATGAGAGTTTTGCCCGAACCCGTAGGGGCGCAGACGACAACGGATTTTCCAGCATCAAGGGCAGCGATCGCCTCTTTCTGGAAATCGTCTAAGTCAAAGGGGAATAGAGTCTTCAGATCCAGCGCTTCGCTGTTCTGGGAGGGGTACGACACAATTAGTTTGATATATTGCAGAGTGAATGTGCTTAAATCTTGCCGTGAGCAAGGTAGCACAGGACTTTCCCTATTGTAAGCCTAAGTGAGCCAATTGGGTAAGGGGGAGAAGAAATTAAGAAGGAAGAAGGAAGAAGGAAGAGGGAAGAAGGAAGAGGGAAGAAGGAAGAAGGAAGAAGGAAGAAGGAAGAAGGAAGAGGTTAGTAATTAGCAATTAGCAATTAGCAATTAGCAATTTTCTTTGGCACAAAATAGTTTAATTAAAAATACTATTAAGTTGATTTAAGTTGATTTTATTGGCTTTACGAAAGCGTACCAAAGTAAAAAGTATCTGTAGCGGGATCGACCGCAAAACGCATTCTTTCGAGAAAACCAATTTGACCGATAAAAGAGGGAAAATTGCCCCAGTATTCCTCAACATCAGGAATAAAAACCGTAGCATCCACATCCAGATCGTCACCTTCATCAGCAGGCAATGTCATGTTTACTCGAATAATACTCCCATCTAAGCGCATACCTCTAATCAACATAATTTTCCTTTCAAGAGTAGGTAGGTAGTCTAAACCAGCTTGTCTAGCGATTCGAGGTGCTAGAATTGGATATGGTGCGCCAGTATCAACAATAGCTTCTATTATTCTGCCTGCAACCTTCACTGGCAAAATAATTCGATTTGTGGTTTCATTTTCCGTAGCTGGTTGGTAAGTGTAACGAATTGAGCCTGTAGCAAAACTATCGCCATTAGGGAAGAATAAAGCCATTAATGAAGCACGGTAATATATAGACCAATCGTATCATCTAGCCGATCTGCTAATTCGTCAAGAGATGCGGCATCAGCTACTAACTCGCCACTACGGAGTGCTATCCATCGATGCCGATAGGTTGGCAAGTTTTGCCTGATCCATTCTCTCGACGCTTGCATATTTTTCCGTTGCTCAGGATCGCTTGGTTTAACTGTCACCTTCGCAGGTGCGAGAATGTAAGCATATTTCTGAACATCTGAATGTTCGGGATAAAGTTGACCAGCTTCTATTGAAATTCGCTGTGCTGCATAAAAATCACCTCGATCTAAGGCCGCATCCATATCTTTAATGAATTCTTCAGGAGATTTTTCCATATTTTCCCAATCTTTTAATCTATTTTAATTAACCACAAAGTAATTGGTAATTGTTATTACCAATTACTCTTTATTAACTGTTAGTCACCCAAACAAATGCCCAATCCGCGAGCGGTTTTAACTAGAGTCCCATCGGATTCTACTACTCTGTATTTCGCGATCGCATCCGCTAAAGGCACGCTCACTACTTCCCGTTTTTGCCAAGTCACCATCTGGTCATATTTCCCCTCAGCAATTAAATCAACTGCTGCCACACCAAAAGCCGAAGCAATTAATCGTTCCAGTGGTGAAGGAGTTCCCCCCCGTTGAATATGTCCTAAAACAGTTACTCGCGTTTCTGCTCCGCTACATATAGAAATTGCATCAGCTAAATACTGACCAATTCCCCCTAATCGCTTTTGTCCTAAGCGATTTATTTGCATCATTTGTTCGCCTTCTTCTGTCCGCACTGACTCGGCCACAACGATTAAACAGTAATTTCTTCCCTGTTCTTGGCGTTCTCGAATTTTATCACAAATATTGGATAATTTGTAAGAAATTTCAGGAATCAGAATGACATCTGCTCCCCCTGCAATTCCCGCACTAATCGCAATATGTCCCGCATCGCGTCCCATGACTTCCACAATCATTACTCGTGAATGACTAGCGGCAGTAAAATGTAAGCGATCGAGTGCTTCTGTGGCAATATTAACAGCAGTATCAAAACCAATAGAACGCTCAGTAATTCCGACATCATTATCAATAGTTTTGGGAATAGCAACTAAATTCAAGTTGCCTTGTTGAGCAATCCGTCGCAAAATTGCTAAACTTCCATCACCACCAATTCCAATTAAGGCATCGAGTCCTAATTGATGATAGCCTTCAATAATATCAACAGTTCGATCGCGCAAACTACCGTCAGGCATCGGAAAAGCAAAAGGATCTCCCTTATTCGTCGTACCTAACATTGTACCGCCAGCGGTCAGCAAATGATCTACTTTTTCAATATCGAGGCAAATAGCGTCTGGGGGACGAACTAGCAGTCCATTAGTTGCTTGACGAATCCCTAGAACTTCCCAATGATATGTTCCCGTTGCGCGGTAGACTACGGCTCGAATCACCGCATTTAAGCCTGCACAATCTCCCCCGCTAGTGAGGATGCCGATGCGTTTGTGTTCTCCCATTCAGATCGCCGATAATGTGATTAAGACCTTAGCATATCAAGTTTAGGGGACATTTAACATAGGTAATTCATTCTGAATATAAAAGTTAAAGTATCAGATTCGATCGCGCGGATTAAATTCTCTCGTTCCAGAGTCAAAGCACCAAGTTTTATTCCCTCAACTTCTCACACATCTGCGATCGCTTCAATAAAACGGGAGCATCCCGATTTTGTAGGGGCGAAGCATTCCGGCAGATAAGTTATTGGTTAAAACGAGAGATTTACTGCGGTCATGCTTCGCCCCTACGGATATATTTGCAAATTCGGGATGTTCCCAATAAAACTTTCTATATATGCCCACTTTTAAATTTAATAAGCTTTGGGTAAATCGTCGTAATTTTACTCTTACTTATCCGTTTGAGTCGGGTGTCGTTCGTTTTGATTCTTCTATTTATTTGTTTCGATCGACTGCCAAAGATCCTTGGCCTGCACGATTAACGCTTTCTTCTGTTGTTTCTTCTGAGCTTAGTAAGCGTCTTCCCTCTGGTTCCGATCGGATTTGTGCTTTGGGGGGGTTGTTTGCTGGTTTGACTGTTCCGATCGATTCTATTCTCGTTTCATTTCAAAGGGTTAAGTTTTAGTATAATAGTTGATCGTCAGACTTCGGTTGATCAGCTTGCGCGCGATCGATGTAGCAATAACCAGTAAGCTGACTGAACTTTAGTTAAGTTACTGGGGATTCCTTTCAGTGCCTCCGCAACCCGTTGCCAGTTTGCGGTTTCAGGGAACGTCGCGAAGCAACTTTTTACCTTACTCAGCAAACCCAGTCGTCCTTTTGAGAGCCGCTTTCCTAGTTTCTGCGGTGCCATTCCAATTTAGGCGATCTCCCCATAATAAAAATTATATCATCCACCGGGGAGGTACTGCCCCTCCTATCTCTGTGTTATCAGCACAGCGCCGCACTTTCTGGCTCCCAGTGGTCAAAGGAAGATGAAGGAATCGAACCTTTACAGTTAACTGTACCCTGGTTTTCAAGACCAGTTGCCGGCCATTCAGCGGCATCTTCCAAGGGGTGTCTGACGGGAATTGAACCCGCTATTACTGGTTCCACAAACCAGCGCCGCTACCACTTTGGCTTCAGACACCATCAGTGGAACCAAGGAGAATTGAACTCCTAACTTCTTGCGTGCAAAGCAAGCGCTCTACCAATTGAGCTATGGCCCCATTTAATTTACTATTTGGTGGATTCTGGTCGGATTTGAACCGACATTTTCCTAGCAGCCAGCTAGGTGCTTTTCCAATTAAGCTACAGACCCATTCAGCAGGAGTGGTAGGACTTGAACCCACAACATTCGAGGTAGAAGCTCGACACTCTTTCCAGTTGAGTTACACTCCCATAAAACTTGTGAATTGATAGCATGAATTGATGGAGCGATCGCATCGGAATCGCGTACAAGTTACAAGAGCTAATAATGCGTTTTCTCAGCTACTAAAGGGACTCCGCCGATGAGTTATGACACACTCTTTAAAGGATTGCTACTTCTAAGCCTACCTATCGGGTTCTTGGCACTCCTCGTTTACACACGCACACTGCTTTTTGACAGTGTTACTTTTCCTCTCGTACTAAAGTATGTAAGCTCTAAAAGTTAGGGTACGCAAAAATGCGATCGCTCTTACATTAAAGCATTAATCATTCAATGAAATCAACCTCCTTAAATTCAAACAAAACAACGAGAGTGGTAGGACTTGAACCCACAACATCCACGTCCGAAGCGTGGCGCTCTATCCATTGAGCTACACTCCCCTAAATTGGTAGTCCTGACAGGATTTGAACCCGTATCGCGAGTTTGGAAGACTCAGATGCTACCGTTGCACCATATCCGCATCATTGAAAAAATTAATAATTGAAAAAATTAGAATGCTGACCGCTCAGCCAGGTGGGAACCTCAAGGTTTTATGGAACCTACAACCAAAACCCTGGATTTCATCGAACTTTAATCTTTGGGGTTTGAATTTTGAATGGCTAAGGTTTGAGGATTGAAGTTTAAGCGTTAAGCGTTGAGCTTTAAGCTTTAAGGGATTGTTAGATGGAATCGTTTGCGAAACGACACCTCACGACCTCTGACAATCGTGCGCTCTACGCGATTGAGCTATCCATCTCAAACCACAAATTTAGAGATTTTCAAGGGACCAGCAATTCTAATTTAGTCGGGAATTTCGATCGCCGTCCGTGCATTACTAATTGAAAGGACGCGATCGCACGTTGACTTGAACTCCTCAATAAACGTTTGTCGTCTCTCTATTTCCTCAGCAATGTTGTTAGGATCGAGCAATTCAACGCCTTCTCTTTCTAGGAAGCTATCAGCCAAAGATTGGTACTTCTCGGAAGCAGCATTCTTTCCTAATACTTCCATCGCCAGTTTGTCCAGACGTTCTTTCACCCGTGCTTGAGCGACATCGTATTCCTTACGAGTGCGACTGAAAGCCGATTGCATTGTTCCCATAATTGCTTCGTAGTAAGCGATGAAACTTTTCATTTCAATCGCTTCTGCTAAAGTCATTTCTTGACCGGCGATCGTCACCATTGTTGAAGCATTTGAGAGAACGAGCGATCGCTTAATTGTCCGCCTTCTAACAATCAGCGCATCGACTTTTTGCAAAGCAGCTCTAGCTTTTGTCTGATGATCTTCTCTGGATTTAAAACCCGTCGGTACTTTACCAACTTCAACTACGGCAATTAAAGTGTTATTATCCAAAGCAGCTCTTGCCGAATCAATGCGCTTTTCCAATAAAGTCAGCTCGGCCAAAGCATCCGTAACCGTCATCATTACCATATTTTACCTCCTTAAAGTCAAAAAATATTTTAAAATTAACAAGCAGGAGGCGAGATTTGAACTCGCATGAAAGCTTTACAAGAGCCTCATGTTGCCAATTACATCACACCTGCTTTTTTAAAGAGCAGACGGCGGGGATTGAACCCGCATCTAAGACATACCAAATCTTAATGCTGGCCAGTTACACCACATCTGCATTTGTTGGAGCAAGCGGCGAGATTTGAACTCGCATGAAAGCTTTACGAAAGCCTCATGTTGCCAGTTACATCACACCTGCACCAAATGCCCCTGACTGGATTTGAACCAGTAACCTTCTCGTTCTAAGCGAGTTACCTCTTCCAATTGGGCTACAAGGGCGAATTTCTGCGACGATTGACTTTGACTTGTTTACTAGGGGTTTGTTTGCTTACCCAAGCTAAAAATTTTTGCATTTGTGGCTCATTTTTTAGCTGTTCTAGTGTATTAAGTTCTTCGGCTAGGCGTTTGTTGTCAAATAAAGCATGAATCTGTTTATGACAAGCAGAACAGATGTTAGCTGTTGGGCCGATCGCTAATTTTTTTCGTTTAATGTATTGTTGGGGAATTAAGTGATGAATTGTTAAACGTTTCATTTCGCGATCGCATAATTCACAGATTAATGTTGGTTGCTCAAAACTGGCGAAATTCTTGGACTTGCATTTTGAGCGATCGCACTTTTTTCCGAGACATTCTCTTTTCCTCCTAATATTTATAGCAAATAGCCCTACAAAATTGTCAAGTAAGTTTGGGTTGGACTAATGGGTAAAGTGACCAATTGCTGATTTTTTAGATCTAATTCAATTCCCAACGCTTCCAGAGGAATTACACCTAATAAAGGATTCATACCTCCCGGCAATTCCAGACACTCAAAAGTTCCCTCGCGATCGCATAAGACAATTGTTGCATCCCGAAAAATCCGAGCTTTGCCAATACCATTTGCTGTCTCTACATCAACTTCTTTGAGAAGTTCTAAACCTAGTTGAGCGATGATACTTGCAGGCAAGCACAATGTTGTTGCACCCGTATCAACTAGCACATTATTTAGAGTGACAGAACGAATTTGCTCGCTAGGCATAAATCCTCGGCCAGCGACATTCTGATCGGCACGATTAGTAACAGTCAGCGTAGTAATAATTTTTCCCATTGAGGTGTTGTCAGTTATCAGCATAGTTTAACCTTGAACTACTCTACCTCAATTATGACAAATTTTGGGGAAATTGAGCGCGATGCTACAAAACAGCTTGGATGCAAGCCCTTGTAATTTACTACAAAATTGTCAAGTAAGTTTGCGTTGGACTAATGGGTAAAGTGACCAATTGCTGATTTTTTAGGTCTAATTCAATTCCCAACGCTTCCAGAGGAATTAGACCTAATAAAGGATTCATACCTCCTGGCAATTCCAAACACTCAAAAGTTCCTTCGCGTCCTAACAAAGAAATTTTAAAATCCTTATATTTAGGAGATAAATGATGAAAATCTAAAGCAGCTATAGATTTGGAGTATCCACACAAATAGCATTTTCCTCCTTTGAATTCAACAGCCTTATATTTTAGATTCTGAAGCCTTTCCTTGGCTCTGCTATTATGGCATGGCTTACACTCATATTTCCATAATTCCTTGTTCGATTTGGTATATCTTCTATAGAAGTCGCAAAGAGGTTTGATCTGATGGCACGTAGAGCATTTTCGATAACCTTCTGTAGTAACGGGAGCAATTTTTGAAGTATTGTGTGATTGGTAGGGCGAACACTCCAAGCAAAATTTTCTGGAATTTAAAACTTTCCATTCATTGTCAACTTTTATCCGATTAGGAAAATGTTTTTGGCAGTTAAAGCAAGTGGGCATGGGTGCAATGCAGCTAAACAATAAAAATATTGTACACTGAATTACACTTAGCTCATACCCCTGACAGGCCTCGAACCTGCAAGACACTTATCTTAAGTAAGCGATGTTTTCCAATTACATCACAGGGGCAAATCGGGATGGCAGGATTTGAACCTGCACCCTTCGGCTCCCAAAGCCGCCGCGCTACCAAGTTGCGCCACATCCCGTTACTACTCCTGGTGAGATTTGAACTCACACAACACAAGGTTTGAGCTTGCGGCCTCTTCCCATTGGGCTACAGGAGTTTGATTAATCTGCTTTGCTAATAGCAGAACTGGGAAGGTAGGGTTTGAACCTACATTTGTCCGCTTTCAAAGAGCGGTGCCATACCTATTAGGCGACTTCCCAATAATTGGCTGCCGGGGTAGGTTTTGAACCTACATAATTTCCTGTTTCAGAGACAGGCGACTTTACCGATTTGTCTACCCGGCAATTCAAAAAAAAGGCTGTCCTGGTAGGGATTGAACCTACGACATTTCGCTTAACAGGCGATCGCTCTACCACTAAGCTACAGGACAATGCCAGCCCCCCAGGTCGGTTTCGATCCGACGACCTCTTGTTCTTCAAACAAGCGCTGCTACCAACTGAGCTACCAGGGGAAAAGCGGAGAGAACAGGATTTGAACCTGCGTTGGTTTTACCCAATTCTGTTTAGCAAACAGATGCCATCAGCCTCTCGGCCACCTCTCCATTTGGACGCGGGAGAAGGAATCGAACCTTCGTAAAACAGGCGTATGAAACCTGTGAGTAACCACTACTCTATCCCGCTATGGGTCAGGCTGGAATTGAACCAGCAACCGTATTAAACCACTGTTTTACAGACAGTTTCCTACACCTATAGGAGGGCTGACCCAAAATAGAAATTAAATATAAAATTGGTGGGTTGTCGAGGAATTGAACCTCGATCCATCCGCTTAAAAGGCGGCTGCAAAAACCATTCTGCCAACAACCCACAAGGAAGTGCTGACGGGATTTGAACCCGCAATTTTCACTTTGAAAGAGTGACGGCTTAAACCATTTGCCTACAGCACCAAAATTGGCGAAGGGACTGAGATTTGAACTCAGATCAACAGTTTTGGAGACTGTGATGTTACCAGTTACACCATCCCTACTTTTGGTCGCAACGGCGGGATTTGAACCCGCATAAACCAAGTTATGAGCTTGGGACTTTACCATTAAGTTACGCTGCTATTTTGCCAGAGGTTAGGGTGGGATTTGAACCCACGAATATTTGGTTTTGCAGGCCAACGCCTTCATCCACTCGGCCACCTAACCTGGATTGTTAATTGTTAATTGTTAACAGTTAACAGTTAACAGTTAACAATTAACTGTTAGCAAATCTGGGATAATTTGCCTACGGGAGTAACGAGATTTGAACTCGCAGCCTTTCGCTCGACAGGCGACTGCTCTAGCCAATTGAGCTATACCCCCATAAAATAGGTTAATATTCAGTTTTCAAGGTTCGGTTAGCTTTTCGGTTTGAGCTTTGAGGCTCTTGCCTGTTCGTCATATATTCATACTACAAGCGTACTACAAGATTGTCAAGGGTTTTGAGAAAAAATTTTTGGCTTATATTTTTAGGGGCGCAAAACCTTGATTTTTCAATGGTTTGACAGAAATATAGCTAATACTCCAGTTGGCTGTGGGTGGTGACAAATGCGTGATTATTATTATTTTTCCGCTAACGAATAAATTGCCAAAATGGGACTCGATCGAGCATACTACATCACACTACTGCTCTCCGGTTTTTTGTAGCAAAATATACAGTTTTCCCGAAATTAGCCAACTTCTCGCAATATTTCTTGCAACATTTCTACAATTCGATCGATATGTTTCTGCTCAATAATCAATGGTGGTGATAACGCAATTATATCGCCAGTTGTGCGAATTAATAAACCTTTTTCAAAGCAGCGAATAAAGCAATCAAAAGCTCGTTTTCCGGGTTTACCTGCCATTGATTCTAACTCAATTCCTGCCACTAATCCCAAATTACGAACATCAATTACCTGAGATACATCTTTGAGAGAATGAACTGCATTTTCCCAATAAGTAGCCAGATTAGCAGCGCGTTCAAATAAAGCCTCTTCTTCATAAATATTCAAAGTGGCTAAAGCCGCAGCACAAGCAACAGGATGACCAGAATAAGTATAACCATGAAACAATTCAATTGTATTTTCTGGTGCATTCATAAAAGCATCATAAATGCCTGGTCTAACTAATACCGCTCCCATAGGAATTGTCCCATTAGTAATCCCTTTTGCCGTGCAAACTAGATCGGGTTTTACTCCGAAATATTCAGTGGCAAAACTCGCACCTAAACGACCAAACCCGGTAATTACTTCATCAAAAATCAGCAAGATTCCGTATTTATCGCAGATAGTACGGAGACGTTCTAAATAGCCTTTAGGTGGAATTAAAACTCCTGTAGAACCCGCCACAGGTTCAACAATTACTGCTGCAATTGTTGAAGCATCATGCAAAGTAACAATCTTCTCTAATTCATCAGCTAAATGCGCTCCCCATTCTGGTTGTCCGCGAGTAAAAGCATTTTTTTCAAGATTGTGAGTATGGGGTAAATGATCGACACCGTTAAGTAAACTACCAAAGAATTTACGATTAGGAGAAATACCACCTACAGAAATACCACCAAAACCTACACCATGATATCCTCGTTCTCTACCGATTAATCGTTGGCGAGTGCCTTCACCTTTAACGCGGTGATAAGCGATCGCAATTTTTAATGCAGTTTCTACTGATTCCGAACCAGAATTAGTAAAGAAAACATGGTCAAAATTACCCGAATTCATCTTTACTAAACGTTCCGCAAGTTCAAACGCCCCCGGATGTCCCATTTGAAAGGGAGGTGCATAATCAAGTTGGGATACTTGCTGAGAAATTGCTTCTACAATCTGAGTACGACAGTGGCCTGCATTCACACACCAAAGCCCCGCAGTAGCATCTAAAATTGAGCGGTTATCATCAGTTGTAAAGTGCATATCTTTCGCTGCTACTAACATCCGAGGTTTAGCTTTAAACTGACGGTTAGCAGTAAATGGCATCCAATAAGGTTCGAGGTTAGTCATAAATTAGAAGGAAGAAGGAAGAGGGAAGAAGGAAGAGATATCTTCGGCTTCGCTCAGGTTTTGACATTTTAAGTTTACCAAATATTAGGAATTTTAGCCGATCGGGATTTCAATGATAAATTCAGTCCCCTGACCTAGTTCTGAAAGACACTGCAAAATTCCCCCATGTTTTTCTACTACAATTTTGTAACTTAAAGAAAGTCCTAAACCTGTTCCTTTACCCACAGGTTTAGTAGTGAAAAAAGGGTCAAATGCTTTGTTTTTAACTTCCCCCGACATTCCCGGTCCATTATCTTTAATTTTAATAATTATACGGGATGTTTCTTTGGCTAATTGAGTACAAATCGCGATCGTAGGACAGAAAAGCTCAGAACTGCCTTGTTTATTACATTCTTCAAGAGCATCGATCGCATTTGATAAAATATTCATAAACACTTGATTAAGTTGTCCTGCATAACATTCTATCTTAGGTAAGTCGCCATAGTCTTTAACAACATTAATTTCTGAACTGCCAGCTTTACCCTTCAATCTATGCTGTAAAATCATTAAGGTACTATCAATACCTTCGTGAATATCAACTTGTTTCATCTCTGATTCATCGTGGCGAGAAAAATTCCGCAAACTCAAAACTATTTGGCGAATTCGATTGGTACCTATATTCATCGAAGCCAGCATTTTTGGCAAATCTTCCGCAATAAAATTCAGATCGATATCTTCAACTAAATCTTCAATTTCTCGCCCAGGATTGGGATATTTTTCCTGATATAATAGGAGTAAATTTAACAAATCTTGAGTGTATTTACTAGCATAGCTAAGATTGCCATGAATAAAATTAATAGGATTATTAATTTCGTGAGCGACACCAGCCACCATTTGTCCTAAACCTGACATTTTTTCCGTCTGAATTAGTTGAGATTGAGTTTGTTTTAACTCAAATAAAGTTTTCCCCAATTGCTCGGCTTTATTTTCTAATATGCGAAGTAAATAAACTCCTACTACTAACATTGCCGCCGCACCTAAACCAACTAGAATAATTCCCAATGCTAGTTGATTTGCTGGCGCAAAAGCCTCATCTTGTTGTATCTCTGCTAATAATGCGAGATTTCGCTTGTCAAGCCAGCGATAAACACCAATTACCGGTACTCCATAATGATTTAAGTAAAATCCAGAGCTATCTATACCTTTAGTCGCTTCATCAATCCCGTAACTGCGAACATCTTCCAAAAATTCCTGTTTTCCTGAGTTACCTCCTGATATAAAGCTATTTCTAGCAGCAAAATTGCCTACTAAATAAGTTTGACCAGTCTGACCTAAACCAGTGCGATCGCGAATAATTTTATCGATCCTTTCTAAACTTAAATTAGTTGCTACAAAGCCGATTATTTTACCTTTTTCATTAGGTATTGGAATAGCCAAGGTACTCATTGGCTTTCCTGTTACTGGCGAAGGGTAAAAAGCTGGAACTAATTCGCTATTTTTAGCAATTTGGGTAAAATTCGATAAATTTTCGTAACTTCCTTCGCGGTTTTTTTGATTGGAAAAGATGATCTTACCGCCATTATTTAGGATAAAAATTTCTGTTAAGTTAAGTTGGCTGATAACTACTTTATCCAAATATTTACTCAAAGTGTTGTAAGCTAAACTATATTCTGGTTCCGCTTTTTTACGAGTCAACAAATTATTAATATTGTTTTGGAATTCCGCAGACTGATTAATCAACAAAAAAGCCTGTCGCTGATCTTCAAACCAGCGATCTAGTTCACCTTCTTTGAGGATTGCAGAAATACTTAACTGATTAAAAACAAGTCGCTCTAAGTTGGATCTAGTTTTAGCCCAAGCAATATATCCTACAACTCCTACTGTCATTAGAGACATGAATAAGAAAAGGGTAGAAAGCTTGACAGTCAAGCTTTTCTGCCAAAATTTCATGTTTTTTACTCCCAGTTATATAGTCAGAGCATGGGAGCATCCCGATTTTGTGGGGGCGAAGCATTCCGGCAGATAAGTTATTGGTTAAAACGAGAGATTTACTGCGGTCATGCTTCGCCCCTACGGATATATTTGCAAATTCGGGATGCTCCCCAGAGCATTTTACGCTTGTGAGTGAGTAGTAATCGTAACTTGCCACCGTTTTTTTAATGCCTAAATGCACTCCTATTTCCACTCAGAGAAAATCTTTTTAATTTTCGCGATCGCTTCATCAGCAGCTTGTTCTGGTGATAAATTATCTTTCAGAATACGATTGAGAGTTTGTCCCCAAACATTTTCTTGCTGCACTTTAACATACGCAGGATTCAATACAGGATAAAAAGGGCGAGTTTCCCGCTCCGTAAATTGTTTGAGCGCTACTGGTAAATGAGGATCTTTAGGATTATTCCAGAAAGGAGCCTTCATTAATTGTGGCATAACTGGGAACCATCGCCCTGCGGAATTCTCAATAAACGTTCCTAGATTTTCCGGCTCCACCAGAAAAGATAGAAATTCTTTAGCCTCTTTCTGATGTTTGGATGATGTAAAAATCACTGCCTGCTTAACAGCAGCTAAGTATTTATTTGGTTTGCCATCAGGTTGATTGGGAAACTCCATCGTCCCGATTCGATCGTAATAAAGCTCTCGATCTTGGTTTTGAGAAGTGGGAATTGACAAGCTAGGATTAGCTGTCATTATCACGGATTTATTCAGGAAGTTTACGTTATTATCTGTATTTTGCCAACTTAAAGCAGGCGGTGGAACGTATCCATCTTTATAAAGCTTTGCACACCAATCTAAAACTTTAATAATTCCCTGTTTTGTGTCTGGAGAATCTAACAAAAGCTTACCTTTTTCATCTAATAATTTTATATGATAAGCTTCTAAGAATTGCTCAAACATAAAGTAAGTATCTGAAGCTCCTGGAGACATTGGCAAACCCATAGCATAAATATTTTGCTGCCCTTTTTGGCGTAGTTTATCCTGAGCTTCTTTCCAGAAATTCCAGAAACCATCCCAATCTTTGGGGATATCTTTTTCACTAAGTCCAATTTCTTTTAGTAAGTCGCGCCAATAAGAGATGTGGATTGTTTGCTGCTCAATTGGCACTGCATAGTAGCTGCGTTTCTTATCTACATTGTTGTAAAAATATACAGATTCTAAGGCATTAGGCGTGTAGAGTTTTTTAATCGGTGCTATGATATCAGAAACATCAACTAATTTTCCTTCCCAAGCCCAGCCAGGACTCCAATTAATATCTGTTAGATAAGCGAAGAAAATATCTGGTAAAATATTACTACTAACAGCTTTTTCTGTTTGCTGGATGATATTCGCATCGGTAATAAAAGTCAAATTAATTTTCTTATTCGTTTTCTTTTCCCATCGATCGACAATTTCTTGAAATGCAGCTTCCTCTTCTGGATAGTAACCCTTATTCCACCAGATATTTAAGTTCTTACTCTCGGCACTTGGCGAATTTGCTTTCGGTGTTGATTGTGTTGTAGTTTGGGATGTCGTATTTAGGCAAGCAACTAATATAAGACTCAATAAAAATAGCAGAATCAATGTTTTTTTGCGGAACATAATTTCTACAATTAAAAAATGGTTAGTCGATCAGGTTTATTGGTAGGTCTACTATCTTATCATCAATGTAAAGTTGATAAATTTTGGCTCTTAAATCTCAAAAGAGAGACTTGATGAAAAAGTAGCTCAACTGAGATAATATCCTAAATTACCCAAAAATCCTCCCTCATGTTACATTTATTTACATATCCTCGTGCTTTTAGGTTTCCCGAACCGCCTGGTTAGCAGCATCATGTTGCCTGCGTTAGTGTATGCTACGATCGCATTGGTAATTAAATATTAATTAAATAATGTGTCCTAGAATACTTAGGTTAGTAGTAGATTCACTACTATAATCAAAAAAAAGCGATTGCCGCTTACTTGAGTCTAAAAACTCACAAATAATCTGACAATATTGAGATTTTTCAAGGGACAAGAAACATTATGTTATATCGGTTCCAGATTAATGCACAGACCAAAATCGGAGAATCCATCGCCATCGTTGGCTCAACCGAAGAATTAGGGATGTGGAATGTAAAAAAATGCGTACATCTCAAGACAAATCGCGATCGCTATCCTCTATGGTCAGTAGATATTAACATCAACGATCGCCGACTTGGGCAAACATCTGAATCTCCCAAAATCGAGTATAAATATCTACGTTTAAGTTTAAATAATCCCCTGGAATGGGAAGCACCTTATCCCAATCGTTCTTTTCCTATTGAACCTAATTGGCACTCATCTACCCTAACCATTGATGATGGCTATTTCGGTCAAATACAAACCTATCCCTATGGATTTCTGGAAAATCCTCCACCCAAAGAACTTTTACCCAAAGGAATTCAGGGATTAAAAATAGCAGTAATCGGTAGTTCCGTAGCATTAGGTTGTAATGCTTGGTTACTGAGAGGTTGGGCGTGGCATTTAGAACAAGAATTGCATCAAAAATACGGACATCAATTAGTAAATTTATCAGAAGTTGGTGCTTCTGTCACCAGCACGATCGCCCGCTTTCCCTTAGTAATTCCACCACAAGCACCAGACATTGTAATTATTGCCCTTTCCCTGGGTAATGAAGGATTAGCCCATTGCGCTCCTTTCCAAAGGCGGGCGGCCCAACGACGTTTTGAAAGTGGGTTACAGCAATTAATTAAAATGACACAGGAATTAGGAATGCGACCGATTTTGGGAGGACTTTATCCCAATGGAGATTATAAACCAGAACATAATTGGTTGCTGCGAGATACCCATCACCGAATGATGAATTGGGGGATTCCTGTGCTCAATTGGTTAGATGCAGTTGATGATGGAAATGGGCGTTGGAAATTTGGGGCAGAATTTAATGCAGCACACCCCAATACCGAAGGACATCGATTGATGTATGAAGCGATCGATCTGCACATTTTCCAAATGACTCAAGATCAGTTAATTCAGGAAAAACAAACTCCCAAAAACAACCGAGAGTTACTGATTTACTCCGACAATCAAGGTTTTCAAATTCTCAGCTACATTGATGAAAAAAGTTTCCGAATTATCAATTCATCTCGATATCCCTACACCATCGCCAGCTATTGGGAAGAATTGCAAGCAGCTATTCAGAGAAAAGCCGGATTAATTCCCGGTATTTATATAGCTAAAAACACCAAAGACGGCACGCTTCCTTTCTTTTCTGTTCGGCAAGATGGTACAATTGAAACTACCGTAGAGATATCTCCCGATACTGATTTAGAATATTCCTCAGCCTTAAATTTCTTTTCACCTAAAGTTTCCCAAATTCTTTTCTACGATGGAGATTTGGGAATCCTTAAAGAAAACAATGAATTTATCCGCGTCATCAACGAATCAGATCACTCCTATAACATCCAACCGATGTGGAAAGAGGTACGGGATGCCCTCAAAGAAATGCCATCGGGAGTCTATAACGATCCCCGCTATCCCGACGTGCCATTTCGGACTATGATGATCGGCGATCGAGGTTTAGAAAGTCGAGTAAAAATACCGCCAAAATCTTCAATTCTGTTCGAGTACAAGTGTAAGTTATCAGAGATTAGCCGAATCGCGATCGTACCTTTAGGCGATCGTTGTTCTGCCAGAATGTTGCTTTATAAAATGGAATACGATGGCCCAGCTTTTCCCTTTGATTTAACTCGAACTACCAATCTTGGAGACGTTGCAGATATCATTGAAAGCCAATTTTATGATATGTGGAATCCCGGTTTATTATACTACGATAAACAGGCCGGGAGGATTTATCATCGCAAGTGGTCAGGCTTATCTTTTGCCCATGAAGTAGAAGATACAGATAATCCTGAAAAAGATATGTCTCCAGTTTACGATCGAATGCGGACTCGCTATACAGCACGTTCCCAAAGATTTTGGTACACCCTGCAAAATGCCGATGAATTTCTATTTATTCGGACCGGTGGCACAAATCGTGGTTATGTGATTGATTTGATGAATAAATTAGCAGCCAAATGTCAGGGTAAACCATTTCGTTTGATGTTAATTTCTCAACAATCTGGCGATGAATTTGCGGGGATTCCTAATGTATTACATTATGATTTAGAGTTCAATCCAGATCGAATGTATGAAGATTTAGGGCATTGGATGTACTGCACTGATGTGATGCGGGAAATATTAGAATCCTTGGGGATTTCTAGTAAGAATTTATTTTGGTGTCCGCCGAATCCACCTAAAGATAGTTAGGAAGAGAAATTAAATAATTAGCTTGTTTGTAGTAAGCGCTTTAGCGCGCTCTTGGCGCTTACTACAAACAATTTCGTATTTCTAGGGCGCGATCGCATTTTCTAATTCTTCTAATGCTTGAAGACTTCCGACTTCCCAAGCGCGATCGATCGCATTGGGAATAATTTGGGCGATCGGGATTTCGGGAAAATTAGGACTGGTTTGGGATACTAAATACTCTCCGTTTCTCAGCAGATAGATTTTCAACCTACCGCTATCATAAACCCAAAGTTCAGGAACTCCAATTGCTTCATAAGCATCAAGAGTTGTCTTAGAAGTAACATCAGTTTCAATTGCTAAATCTGGAGGAGGATCTTCTAGTTGAAGTCGGCGGCGGCCGATCGTTTGTTGATAATTTTTAATATAAAAACAAGCATCCGGCTCTACTCCTGCTGTACCTTCCCGCTTGAAGGTAGTTGATCCAAAAGGTTGATATCGGATACATTTCACTTTCAGCAAAGTTTTAACAATATCAGATATCAAGTCTCTAGGAAGTTCATGTTCTGGTAACAGTAACTGTACTACCAGGAGCTAATTTCATCTGGCTGATGGGTTTGACAATGGGAATGAGACTTGTCATAGGCACTTTTGTTAAATATTTATCAAGTTTATTAATTTTAAATGAATTTTCAATGAAAAGTGTCTAATTGCTGCTTATCCAGCGGTGAGATGTAGCCAATAAAGCGATCGCATTGTCCCAAAATTTTTAGACTTAGGAATAGAAACTAAATGTTCGTAGTAAGCGCTTTAGCGCTCAAGCGCTCAAGCGCTTACTACAAACCAAATCAAATTATTTATTTTTCATTCCTGATTGAGTCAAAGATAATGCGATCGCACAACTCAGTATAGACGGCTAACTAACAAGACAATCATCGAAAATTGCCCACCAAAATTAATCCATCTGCGTCCACTCAGTATGGAAAAACTCACCACGAGGCTTATCAATGCGCTCATAAGTATGAGCACCAAAATAATCCCGTTGAGCCTGAGTCAAATTCTGTGGCAAGCGATCGCGTCGATAACTATCAAAATAATCCAACGACGCACTAAAAGCCGGCACCGCAATCCCCAACGTACTCGCAGTAGCCAACACCTCCCGCCAAGCAGATTGACGATCCAAAATACTCTGCTTAAACTCCGGCGCTAACAACAAATTCGGCAAACTAGGATCGTCCTTAAAAGCCTTCTTAATCTTATTCAAAAAGCCAGCCCGAATAATACAGCCACCCTTCCAAATTCGAGAAATTTCACTCAAATCTAAGTCATAATTAAACGACTTCGAGGCCGCACTTAACAACGCCATACCTTGAGCATAAGAACAAATTTTCGAGCAATAAAGAGCATCCCGAACTTTGCCAATTAACTCCTTAACATCTCCCTCATACTTACCAGCAGGCCCCGTCAACTCCTGAGACGCTTTAATACGTTCTTCCTTGTAAGAAGACATAATTCGCGCATTTACCGCCGCAGTAATTGTCGGAATACTTACACCCAAATCTAACGCGCTTACAACTGTCCAACGCCCCGTACCCTTTTGACCGGCAGAATCCATAATCAACTCAACCAAAGGATTATGAGTTTCCGCATCAACATACTTGAAAATATTAGCCGTAATCTCAATCAAAAATGAATTGAGTTCATCGGTAGTATTCCATTCAGCAAACACTTCATGTAACTGTTTAGCATCAAGTCCGGCCGCATTTTTCAGCAAATCATAGGCTTCAGCAATTAACTGCATATCGCCATATTCAATGCCATTGTGAACCATTTTCACGTAATGACCAGCACCGCCAGGACCAATAAAAGTCACGCAGGGGCCATCATCAACTTGAGCAGAAATTTTAGTGAGAATTGGCTCTAATTTTTCGTAGGCAGTCCGTGTACCTCCCGGCATCATACTAGCGCCATTTAAAGCGCCTTCTTCACCGCCACTAATCCCCATCCCCACAAATCCCAAACCAGTCGCTTCTAACTCCTTGGTGCGACGTTCGGTGTCTTCATAGAGAGAGTTTCCACCGTCAATAATCATATCTTCGGGATCTAGCATGGGTTTGAGTTGCTGAATCACCGCGTCAACCGGTTTACCGGCCTGCACCATAACCAAGATTCTGCGGGGGCGCTCTAAAGACTGGACGAATTCTTCGAGAGTCTTGGTAGCGACCACATTTTTGCCTTCGGCGCGTTTAGCCATAAACTCTTCGGTTTTGGCGTAAGTGCGGTTAAACACGGATACAGAGAAACCGCGACTTTCTACATTCAATGCTAGGTTCTCGCCCATGACGGCGAGGCCAATGACTCCAAAGTTTTGCTGTGCCATAAATCTTGCTGACTCTATTATTGCTTTTGGACTTGGATTCACTTTACTTTTATTTTTCTATTTGATCTCTGGTTTTTGATAGAATTGGTAAGGTTTTTTTAAGATTTCCTGGGACAAAAGAGGGGCAAGATCGAACAGGAAGGGATTTATAAATATTCTGCGGTAACGATAGATACCATTAAACTGACATTTTGCACCATTCTCAACAACCTGTAGGGGCGGGTTCGCCAAAAGTTTTAACGGTACTGCAAAGACTAAAAAACTCGCCCCCACGCAGCGATTGAGTCCTTTATTGACAATGGTGCAAGATATCAGATTAAACGAATAACTGAGATAAAAGTTAGGAGGCGATAACAATGCAGGAATTACAGCACCTTGCGGCTTGGGTGAAGGAGCGTTACGCTCAGGAGTATATTTTGACTTGGCTGTTGAGTCAGCCGGGATTGTGGTGGTCTGATGGGGAGGTTTACCAGGCGGCGATGCAGAAGTCTGGGAAGTTACTTAAGGATTACGTGCAGAAGAAGCAGGAAGGTGAGGTATTCCAGGGAATTGCGGATAAGTTGGTGAAGGATGAGACTTGGGATGCGGTGGCGGTGAGTTTGGGGAGGATTTTTGGGGTTTATCAGCAGGAGTTGGTGAAGTTACAGGACCCTAGTCGTAGGGAGGGGGGAAAGGCTGCGAGTGCTGATTTGACGGTGAAGGCTGCGCCGGTGTTGGAGGTGCAGCAGGCTTTACCCGATCCTTATAGCGATCCTTTGACGAGGAGGTGAGGGGAATATTGTATCGCGTAAACTCCTCAATCAAAATGCCCCACTTAATTGTCATCGCCGGTCCAAACGGTGCAGGAAAATCCACAGCAGCCCCCGCTTTCTTACCACAAATCCTCGGCATTACCGAATTTGTCAATGCAGACGCGATCGCCCTCGGACTCTCAGCATTTGCACCCGAAACTGTGGCCTTTTCAGCAGGGCGAATTATGCTCAATCGCTTGCGACAATTGGCAAATCAACAAGCAAACTTCGCCTTTGAAACTACTCTAGCTACCCGCAGTTATGCCCCTTGGATTGCCAATTTACGGGAAAATGGCTATCGGTTTCACCTAATCTTTTTGTGGTTGCCTAACCCAGAACTCGCCATTTCCCGCGTCCAAGAAAGAGTTCGCACTGGCGGCCACAATGTCCCAGAAGAAACCATCCGCCGCCGCTACGATGCAGGTATCCGAAACTTTTTTCAGTTATATAGATCCTTGGCAGATAGTTGGCGGTTTTATAACAATTCAACTACGGCAGTATATCGGCTAATTGCATCTGGTATAAATGAATTTACTGAAGAAATATATGATAATGAAACTTGGGAAAAGATCGTGAGAGACTATAAATGATTAATGAAGCCAAAAAGAAAACAATAGATGATATTTTTGCTGAGGGTACTTTAATCGACTCCGCGTTAAAACTGGCGGGTGAAAAAGCCCTCTTGCAACATAAAAAACTAGGCAATCCTGTAGTCGTATGGCGTGACGGGAAAGTAGTTTGGATACCCCCAGAAGAAATTCCTCTACCCGAAAACACCCCCCCACTAGAGAAAAATTTAGACCCCGTATCACCTTCTGTGGATCGCATTGCTGAGACACATCAAAATTGGTACAATAAAAAGTCTTAGTAACTAAATACTAAAGGCTTATGTCTAAGAATTTTTCTATGATTAGCACTTCGGGTGAAATTATGGGTGGCACTCCTGTTTTTGTTGGCACTAGGGTTCCTGTGGAAACTCTTTTTGACTATGTAGAGGCGGGAGAATCAATTGATGATTTTTTAGAGGGATTTCCCACTGTTACTAGGGAACAAGTGATTGTATTGTTCTTATCTCAGCTTTACCTCACAATGACTCAAGACTTATAAGCATATTAATTTTTTCTTGTATTGCATTATGAATAATAACCATAGAATTAATTTCATCTGGTATTGCAGGAGCAGTTGGCACGAAAACTGAATTTGACTTAACTCTATGTATGTAACTCGTTATAGCTGAAACTGCATTATCTTGAAAATCATGCAAATAACTTGCAGATGCTTTTAAATAAGCATTAACAACATCAACTCGATAATTATGAGTAATACGATCTGATAGTTCACCACCACTAAATAAATCTGCCATGTTATCCCAAAAACCTAAAGATGCGGGTGTACTGGGTAAGTAAACTTTTGGATCAGGGGGAAAAGATATGCTTAAATTACTGGGTTTAGAATGTCCAAATTCATTACAAGCAGCATTTACCCATGATTCAATAGCAGATATTACATTATTTTTATCCCTTCCCAATACATTATTTTCCCAATTTCTGAATTGATTTTGAGCGAGTGCATAAGCAGCAGACTCATAATAATTTTTTCCAAAAGAAGATAGCCAATCATCACAGGATTTGATAGAGTCACCAAATTTTTTGTTTAATTCTCTAGCACGTTGTTCTCTTTTGCTGCACTCTTGTTGATAATCACGATCAATTTTTTCTAATAGGGTTTTAATTTCAGTTACTTTTTCTTCAAGAACTTCTCTAAGTTTTCTTGCAATAACCGGAAGTCTGAGTAAACGTTTTTGTGTAAGTTGTTGTTTTTGAATTGCGATTAAATTTTGTAATTCTGTTTCAAATTCTCGCAGCCCACTATTACGATAACCCCCAATATCTTGTTTTAATCTAGCTTTTAGTGCTGGTAAAGCATCAACACGATAGATATTACTTATACCATTAGGAATATTTAGTCTAAATTCATTAGCGAAACCAACTGCACGTTTCCAAACTTGTTTTTGGTCTTCTGGCTCTAATAAATTCATTCGATTGACTACGAATATAACCGTTTTTATACCTTTGTCAATCACCCATTCTTGTAAATCATCTTTTTCTTTTCTGGTAAATAGCTGTTGAGCATCTAAAACTTGAATAACAATATCTGACATTAATAGATTAATCTTAAGCAAATTACTTTGCCCTCGCTCGTCTTCACTTCCTGGTAAGTCCAAAAGTTCAATTGAATTTATTAGTAATGGATGAGGACAAAAAACTTCTACTGATTTTATATCATCTCTCATCTTACCATTTTTATCAAGAATTGTATAATTTTCTAAAATTTGCGTTCCATTTTCAACTATTTCTTCATCATTAGATAAGGTGATACGAGTTACTAACTTATCTCCATATTTTATTCTAATAGCTGCTCCTGTTGTTGGAAGAAGACCTATCGGTAATATTTTTTGTCCTAGTATAGCATTTAGTAAAGTAGATTTACCTTGATTAAAAGGCGCAAAAACAGAGATTACAAAGCTGGGATCACCCAGTTTAAGATAAAAAGTTAGAATCTCCAAAAGTAATTCTGAATGAGTTTCTGGATCAAGAAATTGGCAGAGAGAAACCAGCAATTCAATTAATGATTCTACTGTCATATTGATTTACCTGTATATTTTTGATAACTTGCCTTAACTTGCTGAGACAATTGAGTAATTTCTTGTCTTAACTGATTAAGACGTTTTTCTTCATTATCAACATCAATTTCTTTCGTCTTTTTTTGTTCCAATAAACTATTTAATTGTTGTCTTTGAGAACAGATATCATTATTCATTTTGTCAACTACTTCTAAGTAAGGATCAAATTTTTTGCCTACGGAACTATAAATTAAATCATATTGTGTATCTGCAATTTCAGACAATTTTTTAATTAGTGTTGAGTTCACGTTAGCGATGAAAGTCTCTTTTGCATTTTGCCAACCAGCGATTGCTCCCCAAATAATTCCTATTGCAATAGGAATACCAAATCCTGAAAATAAGATAGGTAATGTAATCATACCCATCACGTCTATCGCGAACGCAACAGCGACCCCTCCCCCAAAGAATCCCAGGTAAGAGCCTCCTAGTGCACCCACAACAGCATTAGAGACAGCACCAACTTGACTAATATTTGATTGATCAATACTTCCTACACTGGTGTTTCCACTAAGTAGTGATGAAGAATCTCCACTTTTGTTTAGATTGGCTTTGGAGGTATCTTTATCTTTTTTAAATTCCATAGTAATTTCTTGTGTAGTTTCTGAATAGCTCACTACATAATAAAGATATTGACGATCCAAATCCTGGAATGATTTTTTAATGGTGGAGTCCTCATTACGACTCCAAGTTGCTATTTTCGTTTCTAAATATCTTCTAAATGCCGAATTTGCTTCTTCGCAAAATTTTTCAGCATCAGATTCACTAACACCTTGCAATGTTGGCTGATAGGAGGAAAAATCTAAGTAAAAAGTGTCTTCTAATGAATGAATGTAAGATTTAAAAGAGTCGGCAACTTTTGTGGCACAACGCTGCTTTTCTTGATTAATATTTTGTCGAAAGCTATCCCTAATATTCTCTAATTTAGTAAACAAAGGCTGCACGGAGGAAATATTTTTTTGTAATTGCTCTACAGTGTCTTTCAGTGAAGGAATGATTCTTTCAACTATTTCTTGAATTTTTTTGTCAACTGTTTGAGCTATATTTAAAGCTTGACCTAATTCATAAGATAGTCTTTCGTTAGTTAAAAATTCACCTAATTCTTTTTCAAGTCGGGGAAATTCATAAAGATTAACGTTAGGATTTTTCTGAGCTTGAAATATATTAAGAGCAGAAATTTCAAAAACTCTATTTTTGTACTGAACATCATCTTGATTTGTCAAATACTCAGATAAAATTCCTCTGCATCTTTCGCGAATACGTTCTTCTTCTTTAGCTAAGTCTTCATCTAATAAATTTTTTTCTATACTATCCCAGAAATTAATCAAGAAAAATACGGGCAAACCTTTACCTTTTATTTTATTTTCTAAATAATTACGTTCTTTTTGTTTCCAGGCTGGTGTCGCAGCCAAAACGAAAAGAATAGCTGAACATTCTTTAATATATGTAAATACTATTTCATCACGTCCTTCTGTTGGATCTTCATTTAATCCAGGACTATCAACAATTTCAACACCATCTTTTAAAATTTCTAATGGATACTCAATGACAGCATTATCAACATTCAGAAAAATATTTTTCTGTTCTGGATTGGTATCATCAGGTATAGTATATTTGGTGTTAAAGTCATCAATACTAATTTTATCAGGAAGTTTACCATCATTATAGTTGATAGTAACTTGCTTGCTTTGTCCATAACGAACAAAGGTTAAAATTGCAGTGCAAGGGTTAGATTTTCTTGGCAATATCTTTTCTCTAAGTAAAGCATTAATAACGGTACTTTTACCTCGGCTAAACTCACCTAAAACAAGAATTTTAAATTTCAATACTCCGGACAGTTTT
>MBRE01000045.1:0-27922 GCA_001698425.1 Oscillatoriales cyanobacterium USR001
TAATTTATTCAGCAAACCCTAAATAGATACGTTGTACTCGCGGAAGTTGCAATAATTCCTGATACCGGAAAGTATCTTTTGATTCCACACTTCTCGTCGGATAAATCACTACCCCTCGCCAATCGTTTTGCAGTTGCGTTTTATCAAGGTAGAGGAAAATTTCGGAAAAGAAACGAGAGTAAAAAGTCGTGTCAACTTGAAACTGGACTTCGACAAAATAAATGGGTTCATTGACTTTTGGCTTAGGTAAAAAAACTCCATCTAGGCGAAAAGATAATTGTTTGACTTCAACGGCAGAAAATTGATAGGCATTTGCTAATTCCGGGGATTGGTTAATTAATTCAAAAAATATCCCAGGAAACATGAGAAATATTCGATAAAAGATGGGATCTGTTTTCACGCAATTTCTTGAATGGTGATAATTTTTAGATTATTTTACCATGAAAAGCGCGATCGCCTTTTTGGATAATTAAAAGCGCGATCGCTTTTTCTAAGGGAGATTTAGAGATGGGATCGCTTTTCTTTTTTTTCAAGTTATTGACGGTGGATGTTCACCTAGTTGTACCCAAATTTGACGCACCGCAACTAACTGAGAGCGATTCATTTTCAAAGCCAAAATAGTAGCCCTACCAATAGCTGTTATCCCAATAATTTCAGTAGCATTTTCATCCCAAGCAAAATGCTCATTCCAACTCTGATCTTGAGGATGAAACAACAATACTTCTTCTCCGCTTAAAGGATCTATCGCCTTTTGACGATTAGCCTTATAGCGATTACAGCTAGGACAAGCTAAACACAAATTCTCAAATACACTTTGCCCCCCAGCCGATCGCGGTACAATATGTTCAATCTCAAAAGTAGTTGCGATCAATACTTCAGCGGTACGACAATAAGCACAACAATTAATAAAACGACTACGAATTTGGCGCTGCAACTCAACAGGAATATAAACACTCACGATTTATTCCCCTAGTTTGTGTAACGTATATCTAGCTCTAGCTTTGAGCATATTTAATCGATCAATCTTTTCAATTAAATTATCTAGCCTCACCATTTCCGACTCATCCAGCAACCCCTCCGCATTTTTTTCTAATAATTCATCTAATTGAGTTTGTTCGCTGATTCCCAACTTAATTTCAGCTAATGCTTCCAGTTCTCCTTGACTCAAACTGACTAATATTTTATCATCATTTCGGGAAATAACTAATTGCTGATAAGTTTCTAAATTCAGTAAAACACCTACGCGATCGCCTCGTTCATTGGTAACATACTGTATTTGTCTTACCATATTTTTATGAATCTGATAACTTAACTTAAGTTTAGCTTAAACAAGGGTATTTTGTCAAACTCCTTTGTCAAGTATCCCACAAGCGGTGAAAAAATAGCGATCGCCCTTTCCTTGAAATAAATTCGCGTAGGCTCCGCCAGCCGCAGGTATCGCATTTTTAGGGATAATTAAAAGCGCGATCGCTTTTTCTAAGGTAATTTAGAGATGCGATCGCGTGTTTTAATTATTAACAAAAAAGCACAGGAAATTCCTGTCAAACAATAGCCTCAACCCATCAATTAGTAGAATTTTCTTGAGCAGCTTTTCGCACATCTTCTACATTCAAATCCAAATCCTTAGCTATCTGTTCCACAGTAGCACCCAGTCTTAACATCAAAGGTACTGTTTTTAACATACCTTTAAGTTCCCCTTCTAACTTACCTTTAAGTTCCCCTTCCTCCAAAGCTTCTTGATAAACCAGTGACTAACGCTTGGCTAATTCCCAACCCACAGCAACTTCTGATATGCTAAGATTAATGACAGAAGTAATTGCTTATACCCAAGCCAAAATTCCCGCCTGGGAACGCAGCATTAAAGAGATTAAAATTGAGTGGAGATTATGATGGACGAACAAAAATATATGCCTCTCTTAGAAGTCGATCGGCGACTCCTCGCCAACTTACGTCGTAGTCGCTTGGAAATGGAAGAATTAGGTTGGAAATTAGAAGAAGTTATTGCCAAATTAGACGAAGAACATCGACAAATTCAACAAAAACGGTTACAAATAATTCTTAACAGTCAATAATTATGAAATCTGAGTATGATTTGCATAATCTTTTCCTCCTACTTAACGATTCACATCCAATTCCAACTGACTAAACATCAATAAAGCCGATCGCCAAACCAAATATCCTTGATCGTTCAAATGTAAACCATCAGTGCTCAACTCCCGTCGCAAATTACCACCAGCATCCGTAAACAGGGGGTATAAATCCAGATATAAAACATTTTCCGAACTTGCTATCTCCTTTAGCCGCTGATTCAACTCCCGAATCTGACTATTAGGAATTGCTAAAAGTCGATCGCGTCCCTCCCAAGAAGCTTGTTTTCCCCCATGTGGCAAAATAGATTGCACAACAATTTTTGTATGAGGATGAAGCCACCGCAGATCCCGAATCATCTGTCGATGATTAGCCAGAATCGTCTCCTCCCCCACTCCTCGGATCAAATCATTAATCCCAATCATCAAAAAAATTGTCTCAGCTTCCACGCGATCGAATATCTGCAATCGCTTCAACAAACCCGTAGAAGTCTCACCAGAAATTCCCTGATTCAACCAAGTCTGTGTTGGTGGTAACAATTGCGGCGGAAACCACATCGTCAGAGAATCTCCAGCTAAAATCGTCAATTTTTCCGGCTTATTCGCCGCCGCCGCTTCCGCTTCTCGCCCTAACTGAGTCACCCACTGTTGATATGTCCATTTGTGGCGCGGCCCAAGTATGGGCTGATTTGGCGGTATTTTTGCATCAATATTATTAGAACTCATCAAAGAGCTAACTTGGGAAGAATGATGTAAATCGCGATCGCCCATCACCAAAAAAGCAACACTCACCAGCAACAACCCATTAGCCACTAAAGACAATAAAGCCCAAGCCGGAGGATTGTTTAAGCCAGTAATTTGCATCCCGAAGCGGGATTTATTTGAACTTCCTCCACTACCAACTTCAAACTCGATCATAAACTTAGGCAAGCCTGTGAGCCATTCGACGGCAAATTGGCAGAAATACTAGCTTAGATTCAACCGATCGATCAAATGAATGTTTCAATCCGGTTGCAATCCAGCACTATCTTTCTGCACACTTTACCACAAAATACCATCGTTAACAGTTAACTGTTAACTGTTAACTGGTATCTACTTATTTTACGACTCCGCCAGAACCGCTAGACCAATCAGTCCGAGAGACGACTTCAACCCTTGAACCATCAAAACTGGCTTCTTTCACAAAGCCGCTGTAGGCTTCCATACCATGTTCGCCGATATCCAAACCTTCTGCTTCTTCTTCTGGACTAACTCGGATACCCAAAGTTGCCTTGAGAGCTAACCAGAAAATCGTACTCAGCAAAACAGTCATTCCTCCCACTGACACAATGCCAATAATTTGTGCCCAGAGTTGGGTAAATCCACCGCCTAACAACAATCCGGCGGCTGGACCAGCAGTGTAAAGCCCAGTTCCAGGCCCATCAGCAAACAACCCAACTGCCAGAGTTCCCCAAGTACCGCAGACTAGGTGAACTGAGGTTGCACCTACGGGGTCATCAATTTTTAAGTTGTCGAAGAAAGTAACTGAAAACACAACTATGACTCCAGCTACGATGCCGATGATGGCAGAGTTGGGGATATTGATCCAAGCGCAACCAGCGGTGACACCAACTAAGCCCGCCAAAATGCCGTTAATAATCATGGAAAGATCCGGCTTACCCAGATACAGCCAAGCTACAATCGTCGCGGCGGCTCCGCCAAATGCGCCGGCGGTGTTGGTAGTGAGGGCGATGTGAGCGATCGCATTAGCATCGGCTGCCATTGTCGAGCCAGGGTTAAACCCAAACCATCCCAACCACAGAATTAAACAACCCAGGGTGGCAATACTCATATTGTGACCGGGCATTGCTAGGGTTTGACCATCTCTGTACTTGCCAATCCGAGGCCCCAAAAAGGCTGCTCCCATTAAAGCGGCCCAACCACCAACGGAGTGTACGACTGTGGAACCGGCAAAATCCCAAAAGCCTGCTTTCGCCAACCAGCCGCCCCCCCAAATCCAATGACCAGTAATTGGGTAAGCAATTCCTACTAGCAACAAGCTGAAAATTAAGAAGTCAATCAATTTAATCCGTTCGGCAACTGCTCCTGAAACAATGGTTGCAGCGGTACCGGCAAAGACTAATTGGAAAAAGAATTTAGCATTTAGGGGTACGCCAGTCCAATTTAGAGAACTGAAAATTCCTTGGTAAGCATCTCCTGTTGCGGGACTATTGTCTGCTACTTTCCAGAGGAACCAGCCGCCGCTAGTACCGATAAAACCGTTGCCATCGCTGAACATTAAGGCAAAGCCTATTGTCCAAAATGCGATCGTGGCTAGGGCAAATACGATTAAGTTTTTAGCTAGAACGTTAACTGCGTTCTTTTGGCGACAGAAGCCAGTTTCTAACATACAGAAACCAGCATTCATAAAGAACACTAACATCCCTGCAACCATGACCCACATGGTATCTAGGCCTACTTTGAGGTCAGCTAGTTGCTTTTCTGTGCTGGGGGGTGCATCTTGGGCAATGGCAGCGTAACTCCAACCTAAAACGATAATTGCAGCTAAGGGGATACAAGCCTGCCAACTAGGAGTAAGCCTTTGAATGCGAATTTGTAAATGTTCTAATTTTTGGGTCGCACTTGGAAATTTGGAGCTAAACCAGTTGGCACGAGATCGCCTTGCGACTCTCACTTTTTTCTTTTGGATTGTGATTTTAGACATTTGGCAAATACTTCAGTAATTGTTATAATATTGCATCAAGTTTATTTCGGTCATTCTGTATTTAAGGATACAGTTTTGTGAGTTTGATTTGGCTGGCTGTTTTCCAATAATAACTAACCACTAACAGCTAACAAATTTAATCAAGATATTTCTGATAACCAAGGCGATCGAGCCGTTCTTGTTTTTCGATTACAGATTGTGATAAATTTTGACGATAATTCTGCACTCGTTCTAATAAGTCTGGCTGATAAGTTGCTAATATTTGTATTGCTAATAAGCCAGCGTTTTTCGCATTCCCGATCGCGACTGTGGCGACAGGAATACCGGCAGGCATTTGTACGATCGAATAAAGAGAATCAATACCTTGCAGATGGCGCGTTGCTACTGGTACGCCGATCACGGGTAAAGGAGTTAAGGATGCTACCATTCCTGGTAAGTGGGCAGCACCTCCTGCGCCTGCGACGATCACTTTTAGACCTCGATGATGGGCGCTTTTGGCGTATTCTACCATGCGTTCGGGGGTGCGGTGGGCGGAAACGATCGCGACTTCGCAAGGAATATCAAATTCTTCGCAGATGGCGATCGCGTCTTTCATGGTTGGCAAATCGGAATCGCTACCCATGATAATTCCAATTACAGCTTGATTCATAAGATTTTAGAGTTTTTTGGAAAATAATGACGTATAATATACTCAAATCTTCAGGATAAATCATTTGAGGCAAAAATGCAAGGTGTGACAGAAGGTGTAAAACCTATACAACTTAATTTTTTTAAACCTTTTGGTTATAACTTTCAAGTCTTTAATTTTACCTTTGTCGATTTATTCTCAGGAATTGGAGGATTTCGATTAGCCTTAGAAGAATTAGGCGGGAAATGTTTAGGTTATTCAGAAATAAATCAAGAGTCAATTAAAGTCTACGAGAAAAATTTTGTCAATCATTCTCAAACTTCCGAAACCTATTTAGGAGATATCACAAAAATTGATAAATTCCCCTGGAAAGTAGATGTTATTGTCGGTGGAGTACCTTGTCAACCTTGGTCCGTCGCTGGTAAACTCCAAGGATTTGAAGATAAGCGAGGCAAGCTTTGGTTTGATGTATTCAGAGTTATTAAAATTAATTATCCCAAAGCTTTTATCTTTGAAAATGTTAAGGGTTTAGTCGATCCAATTCATCGAGATAGTTTTGAATTAATTATTGATAATTTACAAAATTTAGGCTATTCTGTTAAAGCTAAACTTCTCAATGCTTATGATTTCGGTCTTCCGCAAAATCGAGAAAGAGTTTTTATTGTTGGCATCAGAAATGATTTTTTTCGTCAAGAATTTGTATTTCCTGAGCCTTTAAAACTTCAACCCAAACTTTATCAGTTTATTTCTGATGTGAAAAATTCTCCTGGTTTGGCGAAAGCTAAAATAAGTTCTTACATTTTATTTGGTGAAAAAATACCGCGA
Source organism: Oscillatoriales cyanobacterium USR001 (assembly GCA_001698425.1). Lineage (GTDB taxonomy): Bacteria > Cyanobacteriota > Cyanobacteriia > Cyanobacteriales > Microcoleaceae > Kamptonema. Next base: position 6,245 of record MBRE01000045.1, read on the forward strand.
TCGCGCAATAGATTTCAAAAAGATGATGAGTTAAATGACTTTTTTGTGTTTTGTGACACCAGAAATGGACATACCACCATTCACTCTTGGGATATTATCAAAACAACTCCCAGAGAAAAAATGATTTGCCATACGATTCTGAGGAATAGAAGAAAGAAAAAATACGGAGAGAAAGATGGAAATCCTTTATCTTTTGTAGCTTTAGCAGAATTAATACCCAATCTTATGCAAGGAGAATTAGATAAATTGGTTAAAAAGCAAATACTTCGTTATGTAGAAAATAAGGGTTATGAATTTGTGAACTCCAAAAATTCTACAGGCATTCATGGCATTTATAGAATCTTTTTACCTCACTCTGATATTATCCCCACTTTGACAGCAACAGGCGCTAAAGATTATGTGGCAAAAGTCGCGATCGCAGATTGTAAAGATCCTGAAGAATATAAACAGAGATTTCTTAAAGAAATTTACCAGAAAAAGAAGTTTAAGCCTCTTTCTGCGAGAGACATGGCAAACTTGCAAGGTTTCCCAGATTGGTTTATCATAGCTGATAAGGAAGATATTGCCAAGCAACAATTAGGTAATGCTGTTCCAGTGCCGGTAGTTTATCATGTTGCTAAATCTTTATTAGTCCTCTTTAGAGGACTTTATATTTGAGACAGAGGTTTTAACCTCTGTCGGACTAAGGGTTTGACCTATTTAAGATTAACTATTTTTAAACACAATGATCGCACCCATAACCCCAACAGCAACACCCTTTAATATCCTCAATGCCAAAATGTTAGGTCAAAAAGGCTTACAAGCGATCGCCATTGACAAATTTGGCATGATTGAAGCAGTTTACCCGATGGAGGAATTTAAAGAAATATCTCAGTCAGAAATACCTGCGATCGATTTAGTCGGAGACTTATTATCTCTTGGCGGTGTAGACTTGCAGATTAATGGCGCACTCGGTTTAGCTTTTACCGATTTAGAAAATAAAGATATACCATTTTTGCAGAAAATTTGTCAATTTTTGTGGCTTCAGGGAATTGATGCTTTTTTGCCAACTTTGGTGACAACTTCTCTGGAAAAGTTTAGGCGATCGCTGGCTACTATTGCTGATTTTATGGTAAGACAAAAAAGTACATCTGGCAATAGCGCTCAAATTTTAGGCGTACACCTAGAGGGGCCATTTCTCAACTACCAGAAACGAGGAGCTCACCCCTCAGAATTTTTGTTACCACTAACAATTGAAAATATTAAACAAGTTTTAGGAGATTACGCCAATATAGTTAAAATAATTACGATCGCGCCAGAATTAGATCGCATAGGTAAAACCATTCCCTATTTACGAAACTTAGGTATTACCGTTAGTCTCGGACATTCAATGGCCACCGCAACCGAAGCAGAGAAAGCTTTTCAACAGGGGGCTTCAATGGTGACACACGCTTTTAATGCTATGCCTAGTTTACATCATCGAGAACCGGGACTATTAGGAACTGCGATTGTTAATCGGAATATTAAATGTGGTTTAATAGCTGATGGTCAGCACGTTACTCCAACAATGATCGACATTTTACTACGTTCTAGTCAATACGAACAAGGAATTTTCTTAGTAAGTGATGCTTTAGCACCTTTGGGATTACGAGATGGCGTTTATCCTTGGGATTCTCGGCAAATTGAGGTAAAAAAAGGCACAGCTTGGGTTCATGTTAGCTATCACGAAGCGGTTGAAAGTGGGACATTAGCTGGGACGACTTTACCTTTATTAATGGGAGTGAAAAATTTAGTTAAGTGGGGAATTTGCGATGAGGAAATTGCGATTAAGTTGGCGGTAGAATCTCCCCGGAAGGCGATGGGATTTTATGAGATTTGCGGCCAGTTAGGTATTCAATTATTGCGGTGGAAGTTGGATGAGGTTACTCAGGATTTAACTTGGGAAAGACTTTTATCGTAAGATGGGGGCTGCGGCGATCGCCTAATCAGTTAAAAATCAAAAATACTTAATTTCTTTGGTGATTAAGACAGATTTTTGTAGGGGCGGGTTCGCTTCAATCTTCAGTACAAATCCGAAATCTATTAAACCCGCCCCCTCACGCAGGATAAATTTTAATATAGTCGTGGGGGGCGGGTTTATAAATATCTGGGTGGATAGATTTATCTCTAGGCGAACCCGCCCCTACGAAATCTGTGATAATTGTCTTGGTGGTTGCTATAGTACCGATCGCAATCCCTCAATCAACCTATACAATATCAACATTACTATTTAAAAAGGCGTATATGAAGAATCCAGACCTGTTCCCGTGATGGGGGTGACTTCATCCTAATATAAAACCGAATCGGGTAGCTTGGTAGGAATTCCGAAGAGTTGCCCGATTCACAATTAATTATGATTTATAATTTCTTCAAGTAGTTGTTCCATAAAATTTCTTCGTGTCTTAGTGTCTTCGTGTTTCCCTCAAAAAATATGACCCTCAATCTTCTTCTTCCCGATGCAATTAAAAAATTCATTGACGAACAAGTAGCAATCAAAGGTTACAGTAACGCTACTGAATACATTTTGCACCTAATTCGCCAAGAACAAGCAAGAGCCACGCGCATTGAGTCCTTATTATTAGCAGGTTTGGATAGTGGCGATCCTATAGAAATTACCGATGATTGGTGGGAGCAAAAACGCACTGATTTAGTGTGGTTAAAACATAAATCTGGGGTAGGGGCGAAGCAAAAGGCGCGAAAAATATGAAAGTAAAAGCCATAAATTATCTGCCCGAATGCTTCGCCCCTGCTGTCAACAGTTGTTACTCCCCTAGCATAAAATCTAGGCTTAATTACTCAACAACTTTTGTACTTGTTTAAGCGCAAGCGCACCAATATTGAAAACTGCCCAGCCACCAGCCAATAGGATTGGCAACAGAACTATCAGTACGCGAAAGTCAAAATCCATGATAAGTCTCCTAAAGTTTTTTAAACATTTCTCATAATCTATTTTTAGCTCATTTTGTCCCCAAGCTCAAACTTAAATTGCCGATTAATGGGGCAAGTTAAATCCTAAGTCAGTACCCTTACCAGCATGAACCAAAGCTAATAGCTGATAGCGTTTGGCGTGTTCGAGTAAGTCGGCGGCCTCTGCCTCAGATACATCCCGCGATCGCTTAGCGGGCACTCCCACAACCAAGGATAAGGGCGGTACATCTTTAGTAACAATAGAACCAGCACCAATTATACTCCCCGTTCCTACCCTCACGCCATCAAGCACCACTGCACCAATACCAATCAGACTACCCCGCTCAATGTAAGCTGAATGAATTACGGCTCGGTGTCCTACTGTAACAAAATCTTCTAAAATAGTAGGTTTACCTCGATCGCCATGTAAAATCGCGCCATCTTGAATATTAGTATAGGCTCCGATCGCAATCCGTTCCACATCTCCTCGCACAACCGCCCCATACCAAATACTCGCCCCCTCTGCTATTTCTACATTGCCCACTATAGTTGCATTCGGGGCGATGAAAGCTGCTAGAGAGAAGTCTGGGAGCGGCCAATAGGATGCCGGGATGGTCAGAGGTTGGTTAGAATTAGTCATAGGGATCTCCCAATTATTAAACACAAGAAAAAATTCTTTAAAGTCAATTGCTGAATGCCACACTAATTCAACTAAATTGTAATCTGGACTATACGGCGGTAAAAACTCTAAAATAATATAAGAATTGCTGAAGAAAGGATTAAACAATTAGAAGTTAGAAGGTTAGCTAATATGATATAAAATTCAATCTGCATCCCCGTCTTCTAGTTCATTTGACATATTACTTTCATCTGAAACTTCTCCCTCCATAATTTCTATCAATAAACGCTTTAGATTTTTATCCGGTGGTCGTTTTTCATATTCTGCGTGGGTGTAAATCCATACCAAAACAACTTCTTGTTTTATAATATCTAACAAATAGATAAGTCGCCCCTGTTCAGCGGCTCCGCGAAGCTGAGGCATTTTAAACTCCAGCTTCCACAATTCAAACCCATCACGGCTAGAGCCTTGAGGCCAAGGTTCTAAATGTCCTAAAGGCGGATTCGGACGGGGGTTAACACTCAAAGATTTGGTGACTTTTTCTATTAATTCAACAAATTTTACGAATCCCGCCTGATTTTTACGATAGCGATCGCGAATCAATTTTTGCTGAGTTTTCTCAAAATTATTCGAGAGCTTGATATGAAATTGCTCTGATCCGTTCACACGCCTCCTCCGCTGTCATCGCCGAGCTAGTTTCCAACCCTGTAAAAGTCTCTTCCAGGGCTTCAGATAGTGCTTTTTGATAAGCAATATCTTCCCGTTCAATCCCACTCAAAATTGCATTGACAAGACGTTCAAACGCTCCAATATAAGCTATCAAGCTGTTTTTCTCACCTTTAAGTACAATCAAGAATAATGCAAAAGCCAAAGAAAGACGACTAAAAAAGTCAAGAAATATATCCTTAATTCCTTGAGGCGGTTCAGTTACAGCATAAGCAAAAATTTTGAGTAATTCTCGCGTTTCAGTAGGAATCTGCTCCCAACGAGCCTCAATTATTATAGCTAAAGTGTTTGCTTTTTGAGTCAGTTCCCAAATTTCAGAAGCGCTGGATGTGCGCCGCTGAAATATCTGCCGAATTTCGCTGGAGCTAATTGTGATGGTGGCTGACATTTGCCTGACCTCTGCTCACGTTACGGTTAATCAGTTATTTTGAATATATCATACCTAAGACACTACAGGTAGTATGAGGGATCGATTTCAGAGTCGTCGTCAGAGTTGCGTTCAGCACTAATTCCGTCCATAATTTCCTGAAAATCTGGATCGTCTTTAAACACACCCGCAAATTGCATCCAGGCGGGTTCTAAAGCTTGAACATGAGAACTTAAAGGTTTGACAGAAGTATTATGATCTAAATTTCTCTTCATGTCTGCGAGTAGAAGCTCTAAAAATTTAATATCGTTCCCTAGATCGGCAGCCTCGTCCTCATCTACATCTTCAATTACCTGTAAACGTGCTTGATAGGTATTGATTTGATGTTCAAGGGCTTCTATAATAAATCTGAAATCTTTAAATGATAGATTCATGTTAGTTGCCTTTCAAAGAATGAATATTTAGTAAGCCTTAACTAGACGGTTGTTTGAAGAAGCATATCCTCTACCTGTCTAATTTGCTGCCAATCAATTACTGCAACCCAAAGACTTTCCTCTTCAGAATATTTTACCACGCCATCTACTTCTAATTCTTCGCTATAGATGGTGAGCAATTGACCATTTTGCAATTTAATATTTTGGCGACTCAAATCTTCAATTGTACCAACACAATTTAGACGAAGGCGACCCTGTTCATCAGCATTATGAAAGTCGGCAAAGATTCTGGGAAAAGTCATATTTTTACCGCACTCAAGATTTGCTTACTGTGACTTCCTCACGCACAGATGTGGTAATGGCTTCTATCAAAAATAATCGCTCACTAATTGACAAATTAAGCGTTGATTTTACTAATTCTTGCAAAGATAATTCTTTTGAATTTTCTGAAGAATTATCATTCTGAACTGGCGAAAAAGTATCATAAAAACTTAAACGTTTGAGTGAAGTATTATGCTCTAAACTTCTCTTCATGTCTGCAAGCAGAATCTCTAAAAATTTAATATCGTTCCCTAGATCGGCAGCCTCATCTTCATTCTCCTCTACATCTTCAATTACCTGCAAACGTTCTTGATAGGCATTGATTTGATTTTCAATGGCTTCTATAATAAACCTGAAATCTTTAATTGATAGATTCATGTTAGTTACCTTTCAAAGAATGAATATTTAGCAAGGCTTAACTAGACGGTTGTTTGAAGAAGCATATCCTCTACCTGTCTAATTTGCTGCCAATCAATTACTGCAACCCAAAGACTTTCCTCTTCAGAATATTTTACCACGCCATCTACTTCTAATTCTTCACTATAGATGGTGAGCAATTGACCATTTTGCAATTTAATATACTGTGTTATTAAAACAAAGGCTGGAAAACAAAAAACACGCTAAATGATAAATAATGTTTCACTAGGAGTATCTGCACGGAAGGCAAACTTGCAGCTTTGTCCTCCATCGAAGTTAATGCGTACAATTGTTACCGTTCGCCCTTGGGTAAGGAGAGGTTGCGTATTCTCTTCTGCAAGTGTACCTGCGCCTAAGCGACGGTGTACAACTCGCATATCGCGATGCACTTCATTGCGAGATAAGCGTTTTCCTAACTTCACACCACTTGTTCCAGAGCGAATTTTTGTTTTGTCTGGTTCACTCACGGCAATTGTAGCTAAATGTTTGCCTAGCCCAATTAAAAATGGGGCATCTTGAATTTGTGATCGCCATGTTTCAGGAATCGCTTCCAATCCAAAAGCTGCTCCACCCAAGCCACCCACAAAAGCTGCAATAGAATCAGTATCGCTGCCTATCATGTTGGCAGCTATAATAATGTTTTCCTGAGTTTGTTCTGGTTGGCGGGCAAACAGATAAATGCCAGCCATAGCAGTACCTAGTCCAGAGCCTTTCGTGTTGCGGTCAAAACAGCCTAATTTTTTAAGTACGCTTTCGGGTGATTCATCTTTGTGTAATGCCGACCAGACTAGACGCAACTGGTCAACAGCTTCTTGTTTAGTGTTAGAAAAAACTGTTTCAAAAGGTTCTCCTCTTCCCTTATTCCATTCACTTAGCCATGTTTTGAGAGCAGGTATTTGGGGAATTTCCAACTGTTTTACCCAATTACCTAGAGTTTCAATGAACTCCTCACCTGTGGTAGATTCTGACCACTGCAAAACAGTATGTAGTGCATAGCCGTAGAGGATAGCCCCTATGATAGCTCTTGGGTGTCCATGACTGATGATGGAATTGCGCCAGATATCAGCCTCAGCTTGCGTCCAACGCCCAACATTAGCCAAAACATGAGGCGATATCCTCATAGCAGCACCATTGGCACCACCATCGCGGTAGTCTATCGTTCCTTCTTTCATCTTACGGCTGAAAAAATTACTGTTCCAATCAGCCGACTTGCGCTGTATTTTATGGGCTGCTTCTTTGACAGTGCCACCAGCACCACGAGCATACTCTAGCCACATAGGATACTCAAAGTCGCAAAAGGTGCGATAGTCAAAGCATCCATTTGGCGAAATACAAGCGGCAGTGCAAATGGTTAATTGGGTATCGTCAGAGTATTCGCCAGGGGCTATGTAATCCTCATAGCCTTGGAAACGCCCGCCAACCTGCTTGCTCCATGCTTGATATTCAGTGACGCGATCAACTCCCATTTTTCGCTTGAGGTCATCAGGCGATCGGATAAATTCTGTCATCCAGCCCATTGCATCACCCGCCGCCGCTGCGAGTAGCGATCCAGCAGTACGATTAGATAATAAGTCAATATTAGATGGTTGATTTTTTTCTTGCATAACTAGCCTTATTTAAAAACTACATCACTCACTACTTAAAAAGACCCTTCCAAATCCTAATTTCGCCTTTCCAACCTGCATCCCGCACTTTTTGATCGTTACCTGGAGCTTCATTAACCCAAATAAAAAGTACGTCATTTAAAGAGATACTTTCACAGACCTGTACTTCAGCTTGAATGCAGGTAGGTTGGCAATTTGCTAGTCCTTCTCTTGTATATTCTCTCCCTTTTATATCAATTACCACAGACTTGTACATACTTTGAAGTCCGACCAAACCTTCCTTTATGTAAGCCCCCCGTTCTGAAGCTGCATTAATGGGGCAAAACAGCGTTCCTTGTTTCCAGAGGTAATCTGGTTTAATAGCCAGCAATACCCAGCACTGGCTCTTGTGTTTAGCATGATAAAGGTACATATAGTTGTAACTATTAATGCTACAACAAATGTGGTTCAGCTTTCCATCCCATCTTCCTTCATCTATCTGATCGTAGTGACTATTTCGAGACTGTAGTTGCCGGTTTGAGAGGAAACCACCCTCTCGGCAAATACCTTGCAAGTTTTCAATAGTAGTAAAATGGCACAAGCACGAAATTTTTCGTTCGGCAATAAAAGCACGAATTTGTTTGGCTTCTGGAGCATCAGGAAGAGATCCGACGCTTGGAATTCTAAATAGTGAGGCTCGTATCGAAGGAATCTCTTTTACCCAACCAGGGAGTTTAGATATTATTGATTGTCGATCGCTAAGTGGAACCATAGAAATGATATTTTCTATTTTAGAAGAGATGCTTGTGTTTTCTTGCTCACCCTCGCGCAATTGCTTTACAAGAATCTCGACTCGATCGGTGCTAGGCAAAAGAGGGAAAATTTTATCATGTTGTTTAGCCTTATCTGGAATTCTGGAAATTAAAGATGTGCGCTCTGATCCTGAACACTTGCAGAGTAGGTCAGCCAGCATATCGATAGTATTTTCATAACTAGAGGAGGTATCAAGTTGAGAGAGAACAATAGATGTTTGCCTATTTGCAGGAACTAAATACCATATTTGCTGCTTTAACAAAATATCTGTTGGAATTTTGTTCCAAACATTACTATAATGTTCTACTTGTTTTAAACCAACTTCTAGCTCATTCAACAAAGTATCTAATGGCTCGTTCGCGTCCTTGGCATCTTGTACTTGAGAAATTATTACCTCTATTTTATCGGTAACGGGTAACAAAGAGAAGATATTTTTATGACACTTAACCTTTAGTGGAATTTTGGCAATTATGGAGTTTCGCTCATTATCTGGAGAAGAGTTAAGTAAATCAACAATTTTATCAACGGTATTTTGATAGGTGGATGGATTATCAAGTTGAGATAAAAGAATTGAAGCACGGCGATTTGTGGGAACTAAAGACCAAATTTCCTCTTCCCTTAATATCCAATCTGGAATTTTGTTCCAAGCGGCATTTAACTTGTTTAGATTTTCTAAGCAACTTCGCAACTCACTTAATAGCGCATTTTGAGGCTTGTTTTTACTCTTTCTATCTTCAATTAAAGCAACCCTAATATCTATTTCTTCACTCAAAACGTTTAAATTTATAGCATCATCTCTGTATTGATTTTTATCTCTGCGATAGGTTTTTCTAATATCAAATACAACTAATTCTCCCTTTGTTAGGTTTTTGCAGGAAGAAATAACTTGATTAGTATGGACAAAAACTTCAGATCTGCCTATTTGACAGCTATCAAACATTTGCAACAAGTCATTTCTGATAAGTGTTGCACATCCAAAGCCTTTTTTATCACTATACCAATCTATCACACCCACTTCTCTGAGTAGGCGCAAGTTCTTCGCCTCTTTTTCTTCAATCTCAAAAGTGATAAACCGTCCTCTCCTGAGTTCGTCTTCGGAACAACTAATTTCACTAGCATGAATATCCAGTCGTCGTCCGTCTTCGCATTCTAAAATTTTATAATTAGAATGGCGTTCATTTCGAGAGTTCCCAAACCACTTAACTATGGCAATTTCAGTCATATTTAGAAATTCTTTGAAATAGGTTAACTAATTATTGAGGTTTATTCTCTACTTATCTGCTTCCTCCAAATCATCTGGTAACACTGGCACGATATTTCCTGTTCGCTCGCGCGACTCATTTAAGAGTTCAAACACACGAGTTCCTTGAGCTTGTGAGGGTGTTACCTTTATGTCAAAGCCTTGTTCAATTACAAGCTGACCAGTTGATTTGATTCTATAAATTGGCTTGCGAGAACCCATTTTTTTTCCTCCCTATAGTTTGCGCCAGAGTAACACTTAAATGCACCATATCTAAATACAGCAGTCCCCGCAGTAATGAGGTACTCTTAATTAATCATCAACATTTAAGCAATTGGTTTGTTAATTTCTACTACTGTACCTCATAGCAGCGGGAACCGATGTATAATAGGGCAGGCCCAAAAGCCCGCCCCATCAAACTAGCGATTAGTAATCGAAATCACCACCGCCCATACCACCGCCACCAGCAGCAGGAGCACCTTCCTTGGGTTCAGGCTTATCAACGACAATACACTCAGTCGTTAACACCATCCCAGCAATAGAAGCTGCATTTTGCAGAGCGGAACGAGTCACCTTCGCAGGGTCAACGATACCAGCTTCAAACATATCGACAAACTCATTAGTTGCCGCATTATAACCAACATTAAATGGCTTCTCTTTCACGCGCTCAGCGATTACAGCACCGTTTTGTCCAGCATTTTCAGCAATCCGTTTTAAGGGAGCAGAAAGAGCCCGTGCGACAATCAAAGCACCGGTTAATTCTTCACCTTTCAAATTGCCATTTGCCCACTCTTCTAACTGAGGAGTTAAATGAGCCAAAGTTGTACCACCACCGGGAACAATACCTTCTTCCACAGCAGCTTTAGTAGCATTAATCGCATCTTCTAAACGCAGTTTGCGATCCTTCATTTCGGTTTCAGTTGCAGCGCCAACCTTGATTACTGCTACGCCACCGGCTAATTTTGCCAAGCGTTCTTGTAGCTTTTCTTTGTCGTAGGAAGAATCAGTTTCATCCATCTGGCGACGGATTTGTTCGCAGCGAGATTTAACAGCAGCTTCGTTACCTTCGGCAACAATAGTTGTATTGTCCTTAGTAATCGCAATCCGGCGAGCTTTACCGAGCATATCTAGCTTGGTATTGTCCAACTTCAAGCCAGCATCTTCGGTGATTACTTGGCCACCAGTTAAGACGGCGATATCTTCTAACATGGCTTTGCGGCGATCGCCAAAACCAGGAGCTTTTACAGCAGTGACGTTCAAAACACCGCGCAATTTGTTGACAACCAAAGTAGCTAAAGCTTCTTTTTCGATATCTTCAGCAATGATTAACAAAGGACGACCGGCGCGAGCAACTTGTTCTAATACGGGAACCAAATCCTGTACTAAAGCAATTTTCTTGTCAGTTAATAAGATGAAAGGTTCTTCAAGAATTGCTTCCATCCGCTCAGTATCGGTAACGAAATAAGGAGAGATATAGCCTTTATCAAAGCGCATCCCTTCAGTAATTTCGAGTTCGGTAGTCATGGATTTGCCTTCTTCCAAGGAAATCACGCCTTCCTTACCGACTTTATCCATTGCGTTAGCAATCATTTGGCCAACTTCATCGTCGTTACCGGCGGAAATTGCACCAACTTGTGCGATCGCTTTAGAATCTTCTACTTGTTTGGCGTGTTCGGCAATTTTTCCTACTAAGAAACCAGTTGCTTTATCAACACCGCGTTTGAGAGCGATCGCATTCGCACCAGCAGCTACATTTCGTAGGCCTTCTTTGACCATCGCATGAGCGAGTACAGTTGCAGTTGTAGTACCGTCGCCAGCAGCATCATTAGTCTTAGAAGCAGCTTGACGAATTAGAGCCACACCAGTATTTTCTACATGGTCTTCTAATTCAATTTCCTTAGCAATTGTCACACCATCATTGACAATTTGAGGAGCGCCAAATTTCTTTTCCAGCACTACGTTACGGCCTTTAGGGCCAAGAGTAACGGCCACTGCTTCGGCCAAAATGTCCATACCGCGTTCGAGGGCGCGACGTGCATTTTCATTGTAGATGATTCGTTTAGCCATAGTTTTTGACTCCAGTAGGTGAAATTTGTTTGTAATTGGTAAAATTGCTAATTTTGTTAACTGTTAACTGTTAACTGTTAACCGTTAACCGTTAACTAATTAGCCGACGATCGCGAGAATATCTTTTTCGGCAAGTAAAACATATTCATCAGTGCCGAGCTTGATGTCGGTACCGGCATACTTAGAGTAGAGAACCTTATCGCCAACTTTGACTTCCATTTCGCTGCGAGTACCGTCATCGTTGCGTTTGCCGGGGCCCACTGCGGCAATTTCCCCAACTTGGGGCTTTTCTTTGGCGTTATCAGGTAATAAAATACCACCAGCGGTTTTTTCTTCAGCGGCGCTCACTTTCACGAACACGCGATCGCCTAAAGGTTTAACGGTAGAAACACTCAGAGATACTGCTGCCATACAAAATCCTCAATTAATTACGACTTTGACAAATTTAGAGTCCAGCTTTGGGGAAGAGGTGAGTATTTATACTCTCGATCCCTTTTGCCTTGCTGCTGTGTTTTTGAGAGTTAGCACTCTCGACTCCTGAGTGCTAATTTAACCGTTTAATCAGGATAGTGCAACTAATTTATCAGTACGGGTTCCCGAACTAATCTGGGGTGACAGGTGTCGTGAGAACCGCAGACCTGAATTTGAGGTGAAATCACACTTATAGCGCGTAGATTTTGGAGTGCTGTCATCGCTATCTTGCTGATGTGGTAAAAAATCCAGAGTTAAAAAAATTTGGAGAGCAAGTTCGCAGGCTAAGAACAATTAGGGATCTTTCTCAAGAAGAGTTAGCAGAACTCGCTGGACTACACCGTAACTACATTGGTGGTATTGAGCGAGGTGAAATCTCAGGTAATATGGTATCCGCAACAGGCGCGATCGCTCCCCAGGCTGCTAATATTTAAGGGTATGTAGGGTGTTTTACCCTCTCCCACAAATGATGGGAATAACCCAAATCTCCCGTGACACATTAACATTGAGCGGTGTTAAAATAGGAGCAAGCAAACTGAGTCAAATTATGTCAGAACATACCCTTATACTATCTGAACACACTTACCAAGCTCTCCTAGAAGTTGCCCAAAAACAAGGTTTAACTCCTGAAAAGTGGATTTTGTCTCAACTTTCACGGCCACAACCTGAAGCAGAACCGTTATCTGAAAAAATCGGAGATTTAATTGGGGTTATTGATAGTCAAGTTGAACCTCATCATCAGTTTCAGTCAACTGATTTCGGCGAAAAGATTGCCACAAAATTATCTAAACAAGGATTGCGAAGACCATGATTTTAGTGGACACTGGACTTCTCATTGCTCTGATTGATAAAGGTCAGAGAGACACCCATGTTAAATGTGTTCAAACTTACAAAACACTAACAGGTTCTCTCTTAACAACATGATAGAAACCGGGTTTCTGTATTCCCCTACTTCAAATTGTCCAATCTTCTATTGCTAATTCTGCCACTTTGCTAAAGTCTCGATGATTACGAGTTAATAAAATCATTTGCCGAGAAAGCGCGATCGCGGCAATTCGCGCATCCATCTGAGCCAGTTGAATCCGTTGTGAGTTTAACTGCTCTAAAGTTTGGGCTGCCATTGCATCAAAAGGGAGAATGGGTAATCGTTGAAAGTCAGCTACTAGCCGTTCCATGAGTTCATAACCTTTAACCAATTCATTGGGATAACGAGCGCGGTTAATATAGGCATGACAGCCAAGCATTTGTTCCTGAATTGTGATAATCGAAATAGCAAAATTATCCAGGGGATATTGAGCCATTCGTGCCACAAGATTGTGATAATCTGCCCCAGATTGACGTTGAAGAATGCTCAGGTGATCTGTATCTAATAAATATCTCATTGTATTTCTGAGGGATCTAATACGGACTCATCGCCTCGGCGAATGGCTTGCCCTAATGCGAGGATCTCTTCAAAAGCCGGTTCATCCTTGAAAGATCCGCTAATTTGCTGTAACCAGTTGATCGATTTCGGATGGGCAATCTGTTGTTGAAGTTTAGTAATGGCTTCTTCTACTGCTGCCATGCGTTTTTCTAGTGAAGTGTTGGTTGTCATCGATTTCAAAAAGTAGAGTTTCGTTCCTATTGTAGCGCAAGGATTGAAGTGCAGAGAAACCGGGTTTCTATTGCCATCTTAGTTAGGATGCACAAACCCATCAGAGAAACCCGGTTTCTTTATGCGGGAATAAAAGAGCGATCGCTCTCTGGAAAATAAAAGAGAGATCGCCTTTCTGAGAAACCAACGGCCAGAAACCGGGCTTCTATAGAAATCTCTGTCATCCCACCTAATTTAGTGCGATTTGGCTGGATCGATCGAGAAGATTGGCAAGGACAAGCAGCAGCAACTGGTCAACAAGCTAAATTAAGTCCTGATGTAGAGCGCTATAAGTTGATGAGGTAAAAAGGAATTTTGTCCCAAAGTTTAAATATCGATCGAGTGGTAGTGTTTTTTCATATTCTTTGCCAATATTATAAGGAGGACTGGTGACAGTGAGATTAATACATTCATCTGGTAATTTTAACATTGCTTCTAAGCAGTCCATCTGATAAATTAGGCAGTTGGGCGCTTGAAAGTAGGGTTTACCTAAAAAATTTACTATATCAGTTAAAAGCATGATCGATTTTGTGCCAATAGTATTAATCTATGCTACCCTAAAACATCTGTCTAACTACTTAATAGCATCATCTGTGCGATCGCTACGATCGCCACACACAATAAATTAAAATCTCAAAACATCCTCTCAAATAACCCCTATCCCCCTCTTAATCTTGACTCAAAATCACAAAATGGTAATCTCAGCACTGGGATTAGATATCGGCCAAAAACGCATTGGCATAGCTGGATGCGACGGACTAGGCTTAATGGCGATCGGTTTAGGCACGATCGCCCGCTCATCATTTGCCAACGATTTAGCCCAATTTCAGCAAATTGTGGCAGAGCGAGACGTACAAATTCTAGTTTCTGGCCTACCTTATAACATGAATGGCACTCTGGGTTTTCAAGCTCGACAGGTGCAAAAATATGCCTCACGGGTAGCATCAGCCTTGACTTTACCTTTAGAATATGTAGATGAGCGGTTAACTTCCTATCAAGCAGAGCAGTTAATGTTAGCAGAAAATATCTCCCCTTCCAAAAATAAGGCCTTAATTGACCGTAAAGCCGCCGCCTTGATTTTACAGCAGTGGTTAGACAGGCGGCGGGAGCTTTTGCACCAGGAATCTATCGATCGAGCGATCGGCAAAGATGAAACAGTTAACCATTAACCGTTAACCATTAACCTTACAAATACGTGATATTCTGAATTGTGCAAAGAAAGCTTCGCAGAATATGTGCAAGCTTTCCCTAAAAGCGAAAAAATTTTTAGTACCTTTAGGTACTGCTGAACGCCAAAAATATATACACAATGTTCTCATCCCCATCTTCCAAACGAAATGGAAATTCCGACGAAGTTCCCGTCACCCTAATTGATGAAGGGGGGCGATCGCTGACTTGCAGCATTGAGTATTCTATAGAATTAGAAGGCAAAGAATACGCCCTGTTGCTTCCTGTAGACTCGCCAGTAGAAATTTTTACTTGGCAAGGAGACGAGGCGGACGAAGCAGCCATCCCTGTAGAAGACGAGGCCGAAATTGATTTAATCTTTGAGACGGCGAAAGTTGTCCTGGCAGAACATAACTTAACACTCCTGCGGACGGCTGTAACACTAACTGTGGCCGGCGAACTTCCCGAATTTTCCGAAGAGGATAGTCCCCTAGACGCGGAAAGCGAAGATGAATCGGAGTTTGAGGAACTTATGTGGCTAGTAAGCTTCTACCATGAAGAACAGGAATATGCTGTTTATACACCTCTCGATCCGTTCTTTATATTGGCGCGGATGAAGGAAGATGGAAAGCCGGAACTCCTTTCTCCAGAAGAGTTTGAGAGATTGGAACCCCTATTGCCAATGCTAGAAGACCAGTTTTTTAATGAACTGGAAGAATAGAGTAAGCGCCAGCTAATTTGAGAGTTAAGATTTGAGAATTTAGAGAAGTGAAAAAATCTAAAATTGGCAATTCTTGAAGCTCAAATTTTTGGCTATTAATTTAAGTGCCAAGAATTCCAGAAAACTGCCATGAATAGAGAACCACAGATAAAAGGGAATGAGCGAAACGGGCAGAGAAAACGCACTGGGCGATTTTCTAAAGTGTTTTTTTATTTACTCTTATTACCTGCAACCTGGGGCTTTTTTGCTTGGCAGGGCTGGGCTTGGTGGAGTTGGGTTAATTCACCGCCAAAAATTGCTGGGAAAAATGCCGATCCCCAAGAGACTGCTGTTTCGATTGAAATTCCTCCTGGTACTTCCAGCAAGCAAATTGGTAAAGATTTGGAGGCTGCCGGTCTGATCCGTTCGGCAACGGGCTGGGATTTATGGTCGCGGTGGTTGAGTTTGCAAAATGCGGAGGGTGGTTTTAAGGCGGGGACTTATGAGTTGTCGCCGACTTTACCGATGACGGGGATTGCGGAGAAGATTTGGAAGGGTGAGGTGATGCAGTTAAGCTTTACTATTCCAGAGGGATGGTCTTTGCAGCTGATGGCGAGTTATTTTGAGACTCAAGGCTTTTTCCCGGCTAAGGATTTTTTGGCGGCGGCTAGTCAAGTTCCTTATAGTTCTTATCCTTGGTTGCCGAGTGGGTTGCCTCATTTGGAGGGGTTTTTATATCCTGATACTTATCAGATTGAGGGCGATCGCGTCAATCCTGATGCTGTAATTAAACAAATGTTGCGCCGTTTTGAACAGGTGGCTCTTCCTCTCTATCAAAAAGATCAAAAACAAACTAAGTTAAGTTTGAAAGAATGGGTGACTTTAGCGAGTATTGTAGAGAAAGAGGCTGTGATTGCTTCTGAACGCAAACTGATTGCTGGTGTGTTTACAAAACGACTGCGAGAAGGGATAAATTTGGGTGCAGATCCAACAGTTGAGTATGGTTTGGGGATTCGGCAAACTCGCGAAAAGCCTTTGACTTTTAAGCAGGTGCAAACGCCTTCTCCTTACAATACTTATATTAATCCGGGTTTGCCGCCTACGCCGATCGCGGCTCCGGGACTGGCGAGTTTGGAGGCGACTCTTTATCCTGAAAATACGGATTTTCTGTATTTTATGGCTCGCTATGATGGAACTCATATTTTCAGTAAGACGGCTGCGGAACATGAAGCGGCGATCGCCAGTGTGGATAAGCAGGAACGAAAATCTCAATAAATTTAATAATTGGTAATTGCCAATTATTAATTACCAATTACCAATTATTAATTTATGTCTTGGGGTAAACTTTTACAACCTGATTTAGTTTTAGGTAGTTCAGTGGTGAATTTGACTCCTCATATCCTTGAGGAAAATCAAATTAGAGGGTTAGTTTTAGATGTCGATGAAACTTTGGTTCCGATTACGGCGGCTAATGTTTCTACGGAGTTAATAGAGTGGGTAGAGACTATTAAACCGGTGGTGACTATTTGGCTAGTAAGTAATAATTTGAGTCAGCCACGAATTAGCCGGATTGCTGAGTCTTTAAGTTTGCCTTATATTACTGGCGCTGTGAAGCCTTCTCGCCGTAAATTGCGGCGGGCTGTGGAGGCGATGAATTTGCCGGTGGAAGAGGTGGCGATGGTGGGCGATCGCCTTTTTACTGATGTTTTAGCCGGTAATCGTTTGGGGATGTTTACTATTTTAGTTGAACCTATGGTTAATGATGGTCAAGTTGTGCGAAAATATCATATCCGTTCTTTTGAAGTTTGGGTTTCTCAAGTTTTAGGAGCATCTTTGACAATTAAAAGTTAAGCTCTCATTAAAAAATAAAAATATAATACTTAAAGGAGACAATGTACAAAGAAGAACAAATTAAACAACTTTTTGGGGATGAAGCTCTTGATTATTTAAAAAATAAAAATCAAGGAGGTACGAATAATCAGAAAGGAAGTGACTATGAAACTAATTTCACTGTCTATCAACTAGCATTATTATCAAAGAGGGTTATCGAAGAAAACGAATTGATAAAATTTTATACTCAAGTTCCTGCTTTTGTTGATGATTTACTCATTGAATTTGCTGACAGCAATATCTTCTATCACTACCAGTTAAAAAGCGGTACAAGTGTAACTTGGGGCAAGGGAATCAAATCTATAGCCGATGATTTTAAAAAGCAACAAGAGTTAAATCTAGCCAATTCTAAAACTTCAAATCTTTACCTAGTTGTTTCTGTTCAGGACTTATGTGCAGCGCTTAATCAAAACATCCCTAACGAGATTAAATTATACAGCCAAGTTATTTACTTTCCACGCGATCCCAAGTTAGTAAAAATTATCGAACAAGAACCAGCTTTTCGCGAAGCAATAGAGTATTTATCAGCTTTTGAAAACCCCGCCCCAGACAAGATAGAGTGTGTCGTGACGGTACTACTGGGCGCGTGGGTATGTAGTGATAAATCTGGCATTTCCCTCATGGACATTCTCAAGAAAGCCCAGAAATCAACCCCCTCTTATATTTGTTCTTTCAGCCAGGAGCGGCAACTTGACCCCCAAGTAGAAAATATTTTAAGCAATATAGACAATTTCTCGTATAATCTGACTAAAGGTTTCCTGCATTGGAGCTATAGAGATGGACTGGAAGAGGGGACATTGCCCTACAGTATTGACACTGACCGATTTAGGCAGTTTCAACAACTGATCGAGAAAAATAACCCTACTTCCTTTGAGCAGCTAGAGGTGTTTTTAATATGACCCGAAAATACTCATCCCTCGTTAACGATCGTATTCTCTCTTTACTTAATACCTTAACGGACAAAAGTATAGAAACTCAACTATATCAAGAAACGATGACCAAGCTGGGAATGAGTTTGGGTAATGCTCTTCTCACAAAAATAGATAAAGAGAAAAGTGTTTATCTTGCTTCTACAGTTGAAGATGCAGATTTTTTAGCAAGAGGGGTATTAAATCAACTAGAAACTCATCTGGATTCAGTTGCTTTTGCTTGCTTTTGGAATCAAAGATTTTCGCCCTTTGAAATAGAAGATTTAAAAGTCGCGCCAATTCTCAAAAAATATCAAGAACCCACAGGAAGTAAAGTTAATTATTTAATAGTTATTAAATCTATTATTTCAGGAGCTTGTGTGGTAAAAACGAACCTAATTAACCTAATTCAAAAAATTACGCCAGATACAATTTTTATCGTGGCTCCTGTCATGTATCACAAATCTAAAGAAAAACTAAAAAATGAATTTGAAAAAGAGATTTACGATAAATTAGAATTTTTATACTTTGCTGAGGATGACGAACGAACTCAAGAAGGAGAAGTGATTCCTGGTATTGGGGGAATGATTTATGAGCGTCTAGGATTTAAAGGACAAGAGGACAAAAACAGATATATTCCTGAGATTGTAAAAGAGCGTCGTTCTCAACATACAAAAGCTTCTGTATGAAAAATTCAATTAAACTTCAAGATTTATTGCAACAGATAGCAATTAACTATGCCTCAAACTATTGTAATTAAAATTGGTACTTCTAGTTTAACTCAGGCGGAAACTGGAAATTTGGCTCTTTCAACTATTGCTAGTTTGGTGGAAACTGTAGCTAGTTTACGTCGCCAAAATTATCGAGTAGTTTTGGTTTCCTCTGGGGCGGTGGGGGTTGGTTGTGTTCGTTTGGGGTTGACGGAAAGGCCGCGTAATATTGCGATGAAACAAGCTGTGGCTGCTGTTGGTCAAGGGCGATTGATGCGGGTGTATGATGATTTATTTACAACTTTACAACAGGCGATCGCGCAAGTTTTATTAACTCGCAGCGATTTAGTACAGCGTCATAGTTATGTGAATGTTTATAACACTTTTCAACAATTACTAAAATTAGGCGTGATTCCTATTGTTAATGAAAATGATACTGTAGCAATAGATGAACTTAAATTTGGTGACAATGACAATCTTTCAGCTTTAGTAGCTAGTTTAGTAGAAGCAGATTGGCTATTTTTACTGACAGATGTAGATCGGCTTTATTCAGCAGATCCTCGAACAAATCCAGAGGCTAAACCTATTATTTTAGTGGAAAATATGGAACAATTAGCAGCTTTGCAAGTACAAACGGGTGACTCGAAAAGTGGTTGGGGAACAGGGGGAATGGTGACAAAAATTGAGGCGGCAAAAATTGCTACGGCTTCGGGGGTGCGTACTGTAATTACTCAGGGACGTTTCCCTGGAAATATTGAGAAAATCTTAAAAGGTGAGTCAATTGGTACTCAATTTGAACCTCAGCCGCGCTCCGTGAGTGCTTGGAAACATTGGATTGCCAATGTGTTAATTCCTGCTGGTAAGTTATATTTAGATGCTGGTGCTGTTAAGGCTATTTCTGAGGGGGGAAAATCGCTATTAGCTGCGGGAATTATTGATATTGATGGGGAGTTTCAAAATGATGATGCGGTGCAATTATGCGATCGCGAAGGTCGGGAAATTGCTAGGGGGTTGGTGAATTATAGTAGTATGGAATTAAGGAAAATTCAGGGTTGTCATTCTGATAAAATTGCTGAAATTTTGGGTTATGCTGGTGCTGAAACTGTGTTGCATCGTGATAATTTGGTGATGGTTAGTGGTTAGCGCCTACCAATTACCATATTGATTACCAATCACCAATTACCAATTACCAATTACCAATTACTTACAAAAAGGAATCCAAAATATCATGTCATCTACCCTATTCTCTCCAGAAGAAATTGCGGCGGTCGGTCTAAAACCTGAAGAATATGCAGAAATTGTTAAACGCTTAAATCGTCATCCTAATAAAGCTGAATTGGGAATGTTTGGCGTGATGTGGTCAGAACATTGTTGTTACAAAAATTCTCGACCATTACTTAAACAATTTCCTACAACTGGCGATCGCATTCTCGTTGGTCCTGGAGAAAATGCCGGTGTTGTAGACTTAGGTGATGGTATGCAATTAGCCTTTAAAATTGAATCCCATAATCACCCGTCAGCAGTAGAACCATTTCAAGGTGCAGCCACCGGAGTTGGTGGTATTTTACGAGATATATTTACAATGGGGGCGCGTCCTATTGCTGTCTTAAATTCCCTGCGTTTTGGTTCCTTAGATGATGCTAAAACTCGGCGATTATTTAGTGGGGTAGTATCGGGAATCTCGCATTATGGAAATTGTGTTGGAGTTCCCACTGTTGGCGGTGAAATTTATTTCGATCGCGCCTATTCTGGCAACCCATTAGTTAATGTCATGGCCTTGGGTTTAATGGAGACTTCAGAAATAGTTAAATCTGGTGCATCAGGCTTTGGTAATCCCGTGCTTTATGTAGGTTCAACTACTGGTAGAGATGGCATGGGTGGCGCAAGTTTTGCCAGTGCAGAATTAACTGATAAATCAGCAGACGATCGCCCCGCTGTACAAGTAGGAGATCCCTTCTTAGAAAAGTCATTAATTGAGGCTTGTTTGGAAGCATTTAAAACAGGCGCAGTTGTCGCAGCACAGGATATGGGAGCCGCAGGAATTACCTGTTCAACATCAGAAATGGCCGCTAAAGGTGGGGTAGGAATTGAATTTGATTTAGATAAAATTCCCGTGCGAGAAACTGGAATGATTCCCTATGAATATCTACTTTCAGAATCTCAAGAACGGATGTTATTTGTAGCCCACAAGGGGCGAGAACAGGAATTAATTGATATTTTTCACCGTTGGGGATTGCAAGCGGTGGTAGCAGGAACCGTGATTGAGGAACCAATAGTCAGGATTTTATTTCAGGGTGAAATTGCCGCAGAAATTATGGCAACTGCTTTATCAGATAATACACCAATTTATCACCGGGAATTATTGAAAGAACCGCCAGATTATGCTCAAAAAGCTTGGGAATGGACGGTTGATTCATTGCCAGATTGTACGATTGATGGGATTAAAATTGCTGGGAATTTTTACAATTGGAGTCAGATTTTATTGACTTTATTGGATACGCCGACAATTGCTTCTAAGCGTTGGGTTTATCGGCAATATGACCATCAAGTGCAGAATAATACTGTTATGTTTCCCGGTGCGGCGGATGCGGCAATTATTCGATTACGGCCTCTGGAACCCCCCCAACCCCCCCTTATTAAGGGGGGGCAAGAAGATATAGAAAGTCCCCTTAATAAGGGACAAGAAA
>MBRE01000045.1:28122-53195 GCA_001698425.1 Oscillatoriales cyanobacterium USR001
TAATAAGGGGGATTTAGGGGGTTTTCAAAAAGGTGTTGCTGCAACAGTTGATTGTAATTCCCGTTATGTTTATCTTGACCCCTACGAAGGCGCAAAAATGGTAGTAGCGGAAGCAGCAAGAAATCTGAGTTGTGTGGGTGCGGAACCTTTGGCGGTGACGGATAATTTGAATTTTGGTTCGCCTGAAAAATCAATTGGTTATTGGCAATTAGCTGAATCTTGTCGCGGGATTGCTGATGCTTGTAAAGAGTTAGGAACTCCGGTAACTGGAGGCAATGTTTCTCTTTACAATGAAACTTTGGATGCTGAGGGTAAACCTGCATCAATTTATCCGACTCCGGTAATTGGAATGGTGGGGTTAATTCCTGATTTGACTAAGATTTGTGGTCAAGGTTGGCAGGCATCTGGGGATTTGATTTATTTGCTAGGAAATCTGACATCGGATGATAGTAATGATGATAATTTAACAACAAATATTACTTTGGGTGGTTCTGAATATTTGGCAACAATTCATGGTGTAATTGCTGGGAAACCGCCGCGAGTTAATTTGGATTTAGAAAGGGGGGTACAAGCAGTTTGTCGGGAGGGAATTAGTAATGGTTGGGTGCGTTCTGCCCATGATTGTGCGGAGGGTGGAATCGCGATCGCGCTGGCTGAATCTTGTATTTCTGCTAAACTGGGAGCAGAGGTTAATCTTAATGTTAATTTGGCAAATGTTAAGCGTTGGGATGAAGTTTTGTTTGGGGAAAGGGGGAACACGATTTTAGTTTCAGTTGCGCCGATAAATGAGGCAGTTTGGGTGTCTTATTTGGAGGAAAATTTGCCGAATTTGTGGGAGAAAGTTGGGCAAGTTGGCGCTGTGGAATCGCCTTTGCGGATTGTGGCAAATGATGGTCAATCTTTAATTGAGGTGACGATCGCGGATATGTGCGATCGCTTTTACAATGCTATTGAACGTCGCTTAGGAATATAAATTAAATAAAGCTTGTTTGTAGTAAGCGCAAAGAGCGCTAAAGCGCTTACTACAAACCAAATTATATACCAATTTTGTTTAAACTTGCTGCCACATTCGATCGATTGTTACAAATTTATATCCTTTGTCTAAAAGTATAGGAATAATTGTTGCTGCTGACAATGCCACATCTTCACCGCCATAATATCCATCATGCAGTACAATAATTGAGCCGTTGACTGTCTGTTTAATAACGCGGTTAGTAACCTTTGAAACCCCTGGCTTTGCCCAATCTTCCGGTACAACACTCCACATTACCGGGCGATAATTCCAAGCTGTTAATAAATTTAATTGGTGGGATGTAATAATGCCGTTGGGTGGGCGAACATCGCAGATTAATTCTGGCGCTAAACCACAGGCTTGATAAATGCTATTTTCTGTATTTTCTAAACTCAATTTTAACTCTTTTTGGGTTAATAGAGGAAAGGATTTATGTGCGTAACCATGTAAACCTATCCAGTGACCATTTTCATAAATATCTTTGGTAATTTGTGGGTAACTATGAACGAGTAAGCCAAGTAAAAAGAAACTGGCTTTAATCTGATTTTGCTCTAAAACTTTGAGTAATTTAGGCGTGTGCTGCGGGTGTGGTCCATCATCAAAAGTTAGGGCAATTTCTCGGCGGTTAATGTCTCCTGTCCAGAGACAATTAGGGAAAATCCGCTTTAAAATTGGATGGATAATTGGAAAAATAGGTGCTAAAGCCATGAGTTGCGCTTTTTTATTATAAGATTGTACTTGATAGCTAACAAAAGTGTATCATACTAAAAGTGTCACAATAGATTAGAGGGAGCGATCGAGATTGGTAGATCAAGCCCAGAAAAACGTATTTTAAGGAAAAATTTATGCAAGCAGGTTGGAAAATTGGCTCTTTATTTGGTATCCCCCTATTTGTGGATTCCTCTTGGTTTGTGATTTTAGCACTAGCTACTTTTGACAATGCCAGAAATTATCAAGCTTATGGTTTGGTTATTTCTTGGGTTGCTGGATTTGCACTAGCTTTGTTATTATTTGGCTCTGTTCTATTGCATGAGTTAGGTCATAGTTTGACCGCTATGTCTCAAGGAATTAAAGTTAATTCAATTACTTTATTTCTATTTGGTGGTATTGCTGCTATCGATCGAGAATCGAAAACTCCGGGTCAGGCTTTTCAAGTTGCGATCGCAGGTCCAGCCGTTAGTTTTGGGCTATTTGTAATAGTTGGTTTAGCTGGTTATGCTATTCCGCAATCAAATTTACTTCATGCAATGGCAGAAGAAATATCGAGAATTAATCTAGTTTTAGGGATTTTTAATCTAATTCCTGGCTTGCCTTTAGATGGTGGACAGGTTTTGAAAGCAGCGGTTTGGAAAATCAGCGGTTCTCGCATAGTTGGTGTCCATTGGGCAGCAAAAACAGGTCAATTTTTAGGGTGGATGGCTGTCGCATTAGGGGCTGCACTCTTTTTGTTAAGTCAACAATATGGAGCCTTATGGATTGCGTTAATTGGGTGGTTTTGCGTGCAGAATGCTAGTTCTTACAATCGGATTGCGGATTTGCAGGGAGCCTTGTTAAAAATTAAGGCTGGTGATGCAATGAGTCGGGAATTTCGCCTCATTGATGGTGATTTGACGCTGCGACAATTTGCGGAACAATACTTGTTAGAAACTTCTCATTTGCAGATTTATGTTGCTGCTGTAAATGGTCGCGATCGCGGTTTAGTTTCTGTTGATGATATCCGCTTTACAGAGCGCAGTCAATGGGATAAACAAACTCTTAAAGATATTGTCAAACCCCTCGGCGAAGCCATTGCTGTTGGGGAAAAAACATCTTTAGTGGAAGTGATTAACTGTATGGAATCTAATCAATTGCGGCGGATTGTGGTACTTTCGCCAACGGGTTCTGTGGCAGGTACTATTGATAAGGGTGACATTGTGCGAGCTTTGGCAAAACACTTAAATGTGCGGATTACGGAAGCTGATATTAAGCGGATTAAAGAGGATGGCAACTATCCACCTGGTTTGCCGTTGAATGCGATCGCTAAGGCAACTGACCACAATTAAACTGGCAGGGTAAACGCATCAAAATTATAGCAAGCGCCAAGGCAGTTAGGAGATTTTGTAGGGGCGGGTTCGCCTAAATATAACTGTTCCCAGTTTAAATATCTATAAACCCGCCCCCCACGACTATATTCTTAAGCTGAAACCCGCCAGGGACTAAAGTCCCTGTCTAATAACTAAAGTCCTCTGAAGAGGACTAATTAAGCTTCAAAGTCTTCTTAGTCCTCTTCAGAGTAGGTTTTTGATTTGAGTCAGAATTTGCTTGCTATCAAAATTAAGCTTCAAAGTCTTATTAGTCCTCGACCGAGGACTTGATCTTTGAGACAGGGGTTTTAACCCCTGTCGGATTAAGGGTTTGGCGTTAAGTTGACACGAATGGGAGTTTTCCTATTCCTCGTTAGCTTTTTCCTCGTTAGCTTTCAAAGAGCGTCGCGCCAACTTGATATAGGTTTTGACAGTTTCATAGGGCATTTCTAAGTCGATCGCGATCGCATTTAGTGACTCTCCAAGTTCCCGCCTTGCGAGAATTGTAGCCCAAGTTTCGGCAATTTCTTGGGCGCGAGTTCCACCTGTGCGCCGTCGATTTGCGATGAATTTCTCGGTTAATTCTGCAATTCGAGATGCTAATAAATTTTCTCTTGGGGAAACTGGCAAAATGTCGCTCAGGAGCCAACCTATTCTAGTTTGTCCTAAGCCAAAGGTGGTTTTGTGACCGGTGCCGCAGTAAGGGGCTAATTGTGCTAAAGCATAGAAATATTGTCCGAAATCAGAATTTTCATTGACTTTTTTGGATAATCCTAATTCTATGGCTCCTGTAAATCCGGTAACGGAGCCTTTTTTGCCGGCGATGACTTTGGCTGACTCTATTTTGTGGCGGTGAATAATTACTGTTTCTTCAATCCAATTTAGGAATTGATCTTGAGGAATTTTGATGTCTGCAAAATCGTTCCACCGACGTAGGTAGCTATGAAAAAGATTTTTGGGAACGGGTAAGGGAAAGTGATGCTGTTTGCTGCGAAAACTGGTGGGAGTGAGAAAGGTTAATTGCACTGTGGAGGTGCGAAAAAGTGAGGTAGTTAGTAATTCTTTGTAGGTAGTAGGAGGTAAAGCTATCTGACAAGAAATAATCCGTAAGGGAGCATTTCGTAAGTCCACAACGGGGGGCAAATTTTGTAACCATTTACTCGCCCATTGAGCAAGGGGTTGGGAAAGGATATTAATATACCAGTGATAGGTTTTGTCAGCTTGCAGTTGTAGGTCTTTTCCAGTAGTGAGTAATTCTCCTTCTAATCCTGAAATGGTAAAGGCTTTTTCTGATTGCTCATCGTGGAGAGAGCGGGATAATTCTGGGTGAGTTTGTTGAACTTGAGCGAGAAACCAGGCGTGTAGGCCAATGGTGTATTCGGGGTAAAGGTAGTCATTGTTGAGGGGCGCTAGTTCAATGACTAGGCCGACTAATTCTGTCTCCCCAGGCCAAGGGAGGACGGCCGGAGGAGGGTTTTGCGATGGTTGACGCTTTTTTGGGGTGGGTAGTGTTGGCATAGGGGCTAGGATGCTCAGGGCTAGGGAAGAGGGGAATAGAATCAATGGTTTCAGTAATTCCGATCGTAGGCCTTGACAAAGACCTTTTCCATCTGTATGCTGAGGGAAATTAACTTCAGAACTTTGAAAATTTTATAGTTTTAGTCGATCGCGTGGGGTTTGTTTCGTGACTTCAAGGCAATAATCGACGCAATCCGAGAAATCGCTGAAAGCCTCATTCTTTCGTTGAGGTGTGTCGATTCCTTTCCCAGTAAGGGTTTGAGGTGTTCTCGGTCAGGGCTTATTGAAGATGACCCCCCGTTTATTGACAGGTAAAATTTATTGCGTCGATTTGCCGTCTGAAACTCTCTCTGGGTAAGGAGTTGTAGCGTAGCTCTTTCATTGACCATTTCCCCGCAAGGGGACGGAAACCTGAGCTGGGGTGCAAAGCAGAAGAAGGGCGGAAACTAAACTTTCATTGACCATTTCCCCGCAAGGGGACGGAAACATTGTGTCGTCGACGTTAGTACCAATCAGGGTGTGCTTTCATTGACCATTTCCCCGCAAGGGGACGGAAACTGTACTGGTAAGCGTGCGTCAATGACAAAGGTGTCATAGGGGCTTTCATTGACCATTTCCCCGCAAGGGGACGGAAACGAAACCGTAGGTCAGAGTTTTTTTGAGTGAAAACATGATTGTCTTTCATTGACCATTTCCCCGCAAGGGGACGGAAACGTTTAGTGCCATAGTGGCACCGGTGTCCAATCCTACGTCTTTCATTGACCATTTCCCCGCAAGGGGACGGAAACCCCTTAGAACAGTTTGTACTGTAAGGCTTTTCTTCTTTCATTGACCATTTCCCCGCAAGGGGACGGAAACCCTGCAGAAGGGTAGGGGTTTGAGACCTTCGGTAAACTTTCATTGACCATTTCCCCGCAAGGGGACGGAAACCCGCCATCGCCTCCGATGAGGACATCTTGTTCATACTTTCATTGACCATTTCCCCGCAAGGGGACGGAAACCGGCGGCGGTTAAAGCGGCGGCGGTTAAAGCGGCGGCGCTTTCATTGACCATTTCCCCGCAAGGGGACGGAAACGCGATAACAAAGTTACGAGTACGCATGATACAATTCTCCTTTCATTGACCATTTCCCCGCAAGGGGACGGAAACGTTCGGGATCCGACCAGAACCTGGTCGGATGACCAGGCCACTTTCATTGACCATTTCCCCGCAAGGGGACGGAAACGTTCGGGTGCTTGTACGTAAGCCATAATTTTGTCTCCAACTTTCATTGACCATTTCCCCGCAAGGGGACGGAAACTCGCGGCAGTACTTCAGACCCACCTGAAGTTTTTGACTTTCATTGACCATTTCCCCGCAAGGGGACGGAAACTATCAATACGACCTTCGGATATAAATACGAAGTTAGGACACTCTTTCATTGACCATTTCCCCGCAAGGGGACGGAAACTTTTTGTGAGTTTGCACTCGAGCTGCGGGACCACTTTCATTGACCATTTCCCCGCAAGGGGACGGAAACGTTTGGCTCCGGCTCGTACTCACAGATTACGACAGCTTCTTTCATTGACCATTTCCCCGCAAGGGGACGGAAACGTTATTTGGAGGTCACCAGTTAGCAAAGAGCCACTTTCATTGACCATTTCCCCGCAAGGGGACGGAAACCTTCGATTGCGACTGCCTGCTCACCCGTGCCGATTTCTTTCATTGACCATTTCCCCGCAAGGGGACGGAAACGACTTCGCGTGCTTGTGCAAGCTTTTGCTGCTCTTTCATTGACCATTTCCCCGCAAGGGGACGGAAACGTCCGAGAACGAAGTTATCTGCATCAGCACCACCGGCTTTCATTGACCATTTCCCCGCAAGGGGACGGAAACGCTAGAACCAAAGCAGGACAAGCAACAAAACCGAGAATGACTTTCATTGACCATTTCCCCGCAAGGGGACGGAAACAAGTTTTCCGTCCAACCCGTAAACCTTAATTTCTACTTTCATTGACCATTTCCCCGCAAGGGGACGGAAACAAGGCGATGGGATGGGTACTCAACGGTGACGGGTCCGTTACCTGACTTTCATTGACCATTTCCCCGCAAGGGGACGGAAACAAGGCGATGGTGGTACCGTTGGCGGCGTGGGTGCTGCTTTCATTGACCATTTCCCCGCAAGGGGACGGAAACCAAATATGAGGGCAAGAACAATCCAAAAGATATAATTCTTTCATTGACCATTTCCCCGCAAGGGGACGGAAACCACAATAGTGGCAGCCGTGACCAACGAACCGGCCACAAAAACTTTCATTGACCATTTCCCCGCAAGGGGACGGAAACGTTAGGCTGGAGATGGAACTAGCTCCTAGGGCTCTTTCTTTCATTGACCATTTCCCCGCAAGGGGACGGAAACGTTCTTGCTGTCTTTAGCAACGGTGATAGAAACCTTTCATTGACCATTTCCCCGCAAGGGGACGGAAACACTTTGCCTAAGCCATTTTGTCCGGCAAGGTCGCTGATCTTTCATTGACCATTTCCCCGCAAGGGGACGGAAACTCTTTGATTAGCCTTCCGCTCAAGATAATCCCGCTGATTCTTTCATTGACCATTTCCCCGCAAGGGGACGGAAACAATGTATCCATCTGATTTTACCCTGAAAGACCACTTTCATTGACCATTTCCCCGCAAGGGGACGGAAACACGAGGGTTTTGCAAGTCTTCCAAAGTTTTCTTCTTTCATTGACCATTTCCCCGCAAGGGGACGGAAACCCAGTGTGAACCAGGGGTCAAAGCGCTAATGTCCACGGCGTTAACTTTCATTGACCATTTCCCCGCAAGGGGACGGAAACGTTTGGGCATCACATGAGCAGCCGATACCGTCGGCACCTTTCATTGACCATTTCCCCGCAAGGGGACGGAAACCACAACAGCCTATCTCTGAGTCGCATTTTAAGAGATAGCTTTCATTGACCATTTCCCCGCAAGGGGACGGAAACTCCTTCTCCAACCGTAGCTGTGGAACCGTAGTCAGTGACTTTCATTGACCATTTCCCCGCAAGGGGACGGAAACTTGCTGGGCAAGGACAGAAACAGCACCAACGGCTTTCATTGACCATTTCCCCGCAAGGGGACGGAAACGGTAAAGTATTAAATCCTGCTGTCATAGTAGTCCAACCGACTTTCATTGACCATTTCCCCGCAAGGGGACGGAAACGTTGAAAGTGGTTTCTGCTTGAGCAGATTGACCACCTACTTTCATTGACCATTTCCCCGCAAGGGGACGGAAACACCAAAGAGGTCAGGCTTCCGCGATCGCGATCGCAGATCGTTATTATAACTTGATGAGGGAAAAGTTATCATGGTGAGGCTGGCGCTCATGCTGAAAAGATTAGCGATTGCTGCGATTGCATAGATCCCAAATGGGTTCTATAGAATCGCTTTCACTCCCGATGGGCAAACTTTAGTTAGTGGCAGTAAAGACAGAACTATTAAAATTTGGCATTACTCTACCTAATTGTTGTCCCTAAATTTTTATATAGCAACCGCCAAGGTGGTTAAGGCATAAATCCGGGGTAGGGGCGAAGCATTCGGGCGAAAGATATTGAGTAAAAGCGATAAATTATCTGCCCGAATGCTTCGCCCCTACAGTTATATTAAACTTTAGCAATTATCGTCCGATGGCGGGGCGAATTGCAAGTAATTGTAGGTGATAAAAAACCTGCTTCTACCAAAGTTTGACCAATATCTAAACTGAAATACTGATCCAAATAAGGCTCCGTACTCTTGAGCAAAGTCAAGATATAAGGTGGCATTTTGGCATAAATTTCCGATTGAGGATTCATGTCCATCATTGCCAAATGTCCATTCGGTTTTAACAATCTCCTAGCTTCGCTAAATATTTGCTTCGTCGCTGTTTGTGGCAATTCGTGACAGACTAGAAAAATCGAAACTAAATCAAAAGATGCTGAGGGTAAACCAGTCGATTCTGCGGCCGCATGAACCCAATTAATTTGGTAGTTTTTCTGTTGCGATCGATATTGAGCAACTGCTAGGAAATAAGGCGATAAATCTACTCCCGTAATCTTCGCCTGGGGATAGATATTTTGCAAAGCAAAACTACTCATTCCCACACTACATCCCAAGTCGATAATATCACGAGGTTCGTTAACAATTTGAGTCTTAAGAATATCATGGTAACTTTGACGAAGTTTAGCATCCCCTTGAGCACCTGCATCTGGCCAAATTCCCGCGTGAACCGCACGCGCTGCTGATTCGACTTCTGTAGCAGCTTCCCAACTCATATTACCCCGTTCGTAAGCATGAAATGATGTGAGGTAATAGTCAGGATAATTCACTTGAGGATTTTGGACTGTTTGCATTTCTTGATCCCAGTTGCGGGATAACAATAATTTTGATTCTTCTCGCCAATAAACTCCTATTTTTTCTGCCCGTTTAATCATCATCTCCCGCGCTTGATGTTTAGCAAAATTAGCTAAAGGTTTGATGGAAAGTATGGCATTTACTAAGCGCGAAGCTAATCCCAGACTTGTATTAGTAGCAAGTGTCATTTGTGGTTTTGTTTTTGGTGTATGTATTGTTGATTGTACTACTTTATGGTTCATGGCGTGAAAATTAAATAACTTGGTTTGTAGTAAGCGCTTTAGCGCTATGAGCGCTTACTACAAACAAGCTAATTATTTAATTTCTATTTCTAAATACCACTACAAGTTAAATTTTTTTAGGTTTTCGGCTTAATTCCCAATAACATATCTACTTGAGCCGTTGACGGCTCTGGGAAAGTTGTACTAATGCCAATTCCCTGAATAGAATTGAGTATTTCTATCGTAGGTTGCGGTATTAAATTCGGTTGTACTGGCAAAAGATAGCGATTAGCCCAAGACATAGTTTTTTCCACATCTAAGTAAAAGTAACCTTGACTTGGTTGAGGTAAAAAATTAGCAATTGTTACGGAACTATGGGTATTATTTTTAATTGGTTGAGGTGGTGCTGTGATGACATCAATTAATGGTCCACCGAAGGCGATAAAAACAGAATTTGTGTTTAACCAACCGTGACCAAATACTGTCCCCTGCTGGGGAATTTGCCATTCTGTAACATCTGTATTTTTTACTTTTCTGGAAGCTACACTTACGGATGGGTTACTACTTGCGATCGCATCTAATTTTTTCAAAGTTGCTTCAGCTTGCACGCGATTACTTGTCTCAAAAATCATTGTTCCCCCCATCCCAAACTGAGACAAAATTCCTTGATTGGAGGCGATCGCACCTAGCGCAAATTCCCCATCCATCCAGCCAAATATATCCCGATCTGCATTCAAATTTAACCTTTCAAAACCTTGCTTAAGCTGTAAAATACCCTTAGCAACTTCAGGATTATCTTTTGCATCATTTCCCACCTGCGACCAAATTCTATTAAGTCCTTTTCCGCCAATTACAGCTACTGTTTCCGCTGGAAATCTCCCTAATAATTTACTCCCAATTTGTGGTTTTCCCTGTTTGGCTAATGACGCATCCAACTGCGAAACTACTCTCAATCTTACTCCTTGTGGATCGACTCCCACCGCCATCACCACAGATTTAACTTGTTTAAATTGCGATAAAGCTGTCGAGGAAATTTTAGAATTATCCAGTAAGTTTGCATTTAATTGTTGAACAAAACTGGAATAATCAGCCACAAAAATAGTAGCAATTTGATTGGGTAATTCTGTACTTTTAGCAAAGATAGCAGAAGCAGCTTGTTGATTAGCAAGTGTAGTTTTACCTTGAAATGTATCAATGGCTGTTTCTAGGGTTTGTTTGTAGGGTGCGATCGCTAATCGATCTCCCAACAACGCTAGGCTATAACGCTTGCCACTTTTTTCAGTAACATGATTAATTTTTACTCCTTTATATTCACTTTCTTCCGTTTTCGCTCCCTGTTGCCCCTGCAATTTATTAGCAAAATTCCACGCTTTAATCTTGTCTTTAATACTCACAATCATTAACAACTTTGGCGGTTCATTTTTATTTATTTCTGTCGGTGGTAGCAAAGCAACACCAATTCCTCCAATCCAAGGTTGAATATCTCGATTAAAATCAATATCAGTCCCAGCAAAACTCTGTTTTCGCAGTTCATTTAAACCAAAACCAATCATTTTTTGAGCTTCAGGAGTACCAAATTTTTGTAATTGAATTAGAGCGCCGGGATTCGGAGTAATAAAAGTTGCCATTATTGCCTCTTGAGGTATAACTTTGGCTATTTCTTGGGGACTAAAAGCTTTTTCCGCTAAGTTTTTAAAGTAAAAATAGGCGACGATACCACCTGCGGCAACACCACTTGCGGCGACTATAGTAGCGATAATGAGAACTTGTAATTTTTTGAGAGACATCGTGTTGCTCCTAGCAAACATATTAAAGTGAACAAATTACTGATAACTTCCCTACTGCTTCCCCTATTTACGGAAAGTTGAAAGCATAATCAAGATATTTTTAAATTTTCCCCCTTATTCCTTAAAGAACAAATTTAGACTAAAATCAAATATAGATGCAATTTGGGAGTAAGTGTTAAAAATGAAAGTAGCGATCGCGGGAGCAACGGGATTTGTAGGTAGTCGATTAGTGGATCGGCTCCATAGCTTAGAGCATCAGGTGTTAGTTTTGAGCCGCGATGCCGCAAGAGCAAGGCGAGTTTTTCCAGTATCAGTTTATCCTAATTTGGAAATTGTTGCCTATACTCCTACAAAATCTGGTATTTGGCAACAGTCTTTAGGCGGTTGTGATGGCGTAGTGAATCTCACGGGAGCTCCCATTGCAGAAGGCCGCTGGACAACGGCACGTAAACAAGAAATAATTGATAGTCGTAAGTTGACTACTGAGAAATTAGTAGAGGCTATTACTAATGCTAATCCTAAACCTGCTGTATTAGTAAGTGGATCGGCGATCGGCTATTATGGTACTAGCGAAACAGCAGTTTTCGAGGAAAGCAATGCAGCCGGAAATGATTTTTTAGCTGATGTTTGTCAAGCTTGGGAAATGGCGGCTCAACCTGTGAAAAATGGTGGCACAAGATTAGTAATTTTACGATTAGGAATTGTCTTAGGAATGGGAGGTGCGATCGCCAAAATGTTAGCCCCTTTTAAACTTTTTGCTGGTGGTCCAATTGGCACAGGAAAGCAATGGTTTTCTTGGATTCATCGGGAAGATGTCGTAGATTTAATTGTATTTGCACTGACACATCCCCAAGTTGAAGGAGTTTTAAATGCTACTGCACCTAACCCAGTACGAATGGCGGAATTTTGCCAAGTTTTTGGAACAGTTTTAAATCGTCCTTCTTGGCTACCTGTTCCTAGTTTAGCTTTAGAAGTATTATTAGGAGATGCTGCAAAAGTAATTTTAGAAGGTCAACAAGTTTTACCTAAACGTACCTTATCTTCTGGTTTTGAATATCAATATCCGGTTTTGAAAGAAGCTTTAGAAGAAGTTTTAGCTTCTGCCTAAGTCCTAAATAAAAAAAGCGGCTGTCTCTGATAAGATCAGGACAGCTACTTACACACCACATATTAAAATCTGTACCCATGCCAGTTGAATTTTAGGCTTCGGCAGATTTATGAGGAACTTGCAAATTATCGGGATCAACATAGTGACAAACGGCATTATCAAGACAAATTAAAGCCCATCCAGACTTATCAACACTCATCAGCTTATAGGAAGCTGGCTGCACAAAAAAACCTTTGTGATTGCGGGTTGCTGGTCTTACATTAACGTTGCTGTCATTAGTCATAATCACACAACTCCTGGTATTATCTAAATGGTTTAAAAACTGTTAGCAATGATGGTTAATCACTGAAGTTATCAAATCATAACATCGTGTTTATGATTTTTACGTGAAGTTATCTAATGATTTATTACAGTTTCTCAACAAAGGGGAAGATATATCGTTTCATCCTCCCTAAGCCATAGAATTAAAGCCTTTAAGCCTCCAACAGCCATTGTTTAATGCGGCTTAAACTCTTCCAATCTGGTTTTTTGCTTAATCCTTCTTCAAGATTTTTCTTAATTTCCTCCAGCCATTCTGAGGAAGCCATAATCATTTGCTGTGCTTTTTCCACATGAGGTCGGACACCTTTTTCACCGAGATCCAACATGGCTAAAGCCATATTAATTCGAGATTGAGGATCGTGAGGATTGAGTTTAACCGCAGTTTTGGCGGCTTTGAGGGCTGGGGCTGGTTTATTTTCTAATAGATAAAGCCAAGAAAGACTGGTCCAGGCGTTGCCATTTTTAGGAGCGCGATCGCATACCTCCTTAAATAATGGAATCAAACTAGCCGGACTTTCACCAGCTTTATATCGTTCAAAGCCTTCGTTAAAAAGTTCTTCAGGAGTATTCGTCATGGTTGAGTTAGGTTTGAGCTAAGGTTCAGGTTTGGGGTGGAAATTTCAGAGGATTGAGTTAGATCGCTCAAACTCTTCAATCCAGCCCCAATTGCCAATTTAAGCAGAAAAAGAATTGCCACAACCGCAGGTTTGAGTAGCATTAGGATTAGTAAACTGGAAACCGCCGCCAATCATGGCATCGCTAAAATCCAGAACTAAACCGTAAAGATAAAGCAGGCTTTTGCGATCGCAAACTACCTGAAATCCATCGTAGTTAAACACTTCATCATGTTCTCCCACCATGCTAATATCCGTGAAATCCATTACATAGGACATTCCAGAACAACCTCCTTGACGCACCCCCACCCGCAGACAAAGGTCTTTACCTTGTTTTTCTCTTAAGGAAAGAACTTGGCGGATAGCGGCTTCAGTCATCAAAATGCCTTGTTTTTCAGAAATGGCTTGTGTCATAAAAACTCCAGTGAAAACCCTGTAGCTAATGCCCCAGGAAGGAAAGCGACTCGCAGACTATATTCCTGCATTTCTCATCTTATCGTTAATATTCAATAAGACCTAAGAAAACTCAGCATTAATGACTAAAAAAACTTTCCAAGCCTTTAATCTTTCCCCGTCTCTGGCCATAAGGCTTTATGATTGAGTAGCGGCGATTGACCTCAAAGCACCACATCAAAAATGCTTCACTTTTCGGGCTTACTCTATGGCAGCGCTCAATCGGACTACTCTCCGTCGACTACAAAATTTACAACAAATTCCCAGCGTATGGGAAGGCGATCGCCGTCCCTTGTCTCCTGAATCAATGTCAGAGGAAGACATGGAAGGACCGGGCGACTGCATTCTTTGGGTTGACGGCTCGGAAGGAGTAGTGCGGGCAATGGATATGGTAGCGACCGACTCTGGTCCCGAAGCGATCGTCCGGGCTTTATTGCGAGCGATCGAACATCCTCAAAGCCCCGCGCCACCGGCTCGCCCCCAGAAAATTGTGGTCAAAGATCGAGAAATTCAATTTTTCCTGCGCGGCGTGCTTCAGGATTTAGATATCGCGATCGACTATGTACCAGACTTACCCCTAATTGATGAGATATTTCGGGGAATGCAAGAAGTTGCTCTCAACCGCCCACCCCAACTACCTCCCCAATACGCCGAATCTTTAGAGGAAAAAGCCAGAGAGATTTGGCGGGCTGCTCCTTGGGATAGTTTGGCAGAACACCAAATCATTTCCATTGAAATAAATAAATGGGATGTTAATACGATTTACATCTGCGTCATGGGGCGAGGCGGCATGGATTATGGAGTATTATTGTATCGATCGCTGGAGTCCCTCACAAAATTTCGGCAAAGGGTAGTTAATGAAGAATCCTTTGAGAACTTAGAACAAGCTTTTTTAGGTCAAGATTGTTTATTTGTCACCTTTGAAAGTATTAATGACGATGACGATGAAGAAGAAACCAATTTAAGTTTCTTGCCAGCATCATCAATTGAGCCAAATTTTGGTAATCTTCATCCCTTAGAAGGATTGCGATCGATTCTTTATGAAGAAGAAGCTCTCACAGTTTTAGTTGCTTTAGAAGCCTTTCACAGATTTTTACGCGCCTCTAGTCGCAAACTTGCCAACGGTAATTTCCCTAGCATTACCAGTCGCTATCGCATTCCTCTTCCTCAATCAGAGGAATCAGAGGAAGAAACTAAATTGTCAGTAAAAGTTTCTACAATGCCGGAAGTAGCTGACGAACTTTGGCAGATGGTTGCTGATGCAGATGATGACGATGACGATAATGATGACGATGATGATGACTGGGAAATAGAAATGCCCCTATTGCGGGATGATTTAGTCCCGCCAAATTCTTTACTCAGTTTGGGAGTATTGCCTTGGGAAACCGTTGATTTTCTCCGGGCAAATAGCAATTTTCATCAGCCAGCCACCGTGAATATTGAACCACTAGGGGATGGTTTACCTGTACTTTTAATTCAAACTTCCATACCCAAAGCAAAAGCTATGGTTAAAGATTTGCGGGATGTGGGTGGAATTAAATCTTTTTGCTTTAATTCGGGAGAAGATCCATTTTCCGAACAGCATTATGACTTAGCAATTTTACAGGCTCACAGCGATGAATTGTATTTGTTGGGTGAGTTTTTAGCCAACGATCGGGTGCATGGAGCAGCACGGAAAAAATGGGATGTTCGTTGTCAAAATACTCAGGGTTGGTGTGGTATAATTATTGCCAAAGGAATTACAGGCGCATCGCGGGGCAATCCTCAATATAAGGATATGATGGCTTTGTTTGAGATGCGATATGTTTCTCCGAAAGAGTTGGGAATTGGACCTTTACAATTGATGCCAATGTTTTAATCAAAGAAAATGGATTATTATGTTTCTTCTCAAGGCAATGATTCAACTGGGGATGGCTCTTTAGCGAAACCTTGGAAATCTACTAATAAGGCATTAAATAAGACTGTAGCAGGCGATCGCGTAATTTTGCGCCAAGGAACCTATCGAGGTACTGGATTGCCACAAAATAGCGGTAATCCAGGGGCATTAATCTCTATTGAAGCTTTCCCAGGCGAAAAAGTTACACTTTCAGCCTTAGCAGAATTAACTGGTTGGGAAACCTTTGATTTAACTAATGGCAAAGCAATTTACCGCGCACTCATGCCATTTTCTTGTTGCGATCGAAATAAACCTTCTGAAATTGCAGGAGTTGATTTTCTAACTTGGAATGGCAAAGCATTAAATGAAGCGCAATGGCCCGCTGCGGTTCCCGATAAATATCCCCAGACAGTTGATAAATGGGCGCAAGTAGATAACGGACAATGGACTACAGATCCAACTTTGTCTGAAGTAACAGGGCAAATTGAAGATGCAGATTTATTAGCTTTTCCTTCTGGTTCTTTAGTAGGAAGTTATATCACAATTTTACCCGGAGCTAGGTGGACTTTGGTTTCTGGAAAAGTTACCGCCCATGAAGGAAAAACTATTACTTTTGTAGTTAAATCTTCAATGAAAGGCTCCTACTACTTGCCTGACAATCGTAGTCTTTATTTCTTGTTCGGAAAGCAATTTTTCTTGACATATCCCGGAAGTTGGTGGCGAGATCCAGTAGCGAACTATGTTTATGTTTGGCTTCCAGATAACAGTCATCCTAAAGATGCAATTGTCGAAGCATTAAAGGACAATCATGTAATTGACTGCTATGCCAAAAACTACTATCGCTTCAAGGATTTAAGTTTTGTTGGAGCAGCAGTTAACACCTTTCAAGCTTCAAACTTTATTTTTGAAGGGTGCGAGTTTCGTTGGTTTGCTCACCGCATTTATATGCCTAATAAGTGGTTTTGGTTTAAGGCCGCAATTTATATCAACAAAGATAGTTATACGATCAAGGATTGCGATTTTAAGGATGCTATGGGACCGGCGATCAAGGTAGAAAACCAGCAAGGATTAATATTTGAAAATTGCACAGTAATTAATACACTGGAGTTAGATATTTCAGGGATTAATTCCAAATTTGTTCAGAATACAGTTTGGAATTCTCCTGGTGGCTGTTTCAAATTATTTGGCAATATTACTGGATCTGAGATTAAATACAATGACCTTGGGTATTCAGGATCGATGTTTACGGATGGTGGAATTTGTTTGATTGGGAGGAAGTGTATTGGAGGTGGCAGCCAAATTTTTGCGAACTTTCTGCATGATGGTCAGTCTCTTGTGGATGGGACAAAAGAATTTTATGGGAGTAGTGGGATCTACTTTGAACCCGATTCTTCTAATATTGTCGTTCGCCATAATATTGTTTGTCGAACTACAAGCCCTAGCGTGGGTTTAGTAGCAAATTTTAATACAAAAAAAATTCAAAATGTTGTTTTCTACAATAATACTCTTGATAGTGAGCCAGGTATTTATTGGATTCCTAGCTCTCTTGGTGCGACATTTCCTGGCTGTAAGTTCATCAATAATTACACTCAAAAACGGGCTAACAATACGCAGTTTCACCCGGATATTGAATATTATCGAAATGCTTTTAAAGAGGCTCCTAGTGATGATGATGTTCTGCCATCGAACAATATACTTACCCCAAATATAAAATTTAATCCTGATTATTCTTTGCCAGCAAATTCACCTCTAATTAAGGCAGGGGTGGCGATTCCAGGAGTGACAACTACAGGAGAAAAGCCGGATATTGGAGCTTGGGAAGGTGGTTTTCCTATTGTTGGGGCGCTGTTGCGGCAAAAAGATTTATCTCAGATTAACGCGACTGGGGTAGCTATTGGCAATAAGGCAAAGATATCCATTTCTAACTCACCAATTGGTCGCCAACCTGGAGCAAATTTCTCGATTCGCATTGGTAAAGGTGTAGCATCAAGTGATTTAAACAATGTTCCCTTTAATTTTAATCTAGGTTCCGAGATTTTTGCTAAAGTTGGCACTGGTGAATGGGTGAAGATTGGCAATATGTAAGTAGTAAGATTGTTTTGACCAGTTTTATTCGCGATCGCTCTGCGTAATTCCTGTAAACATTACCATTCATTACATCAATGATTTACTGTATCAACCCCGACTGCCCCAATCCTCAAAACCCGAACAGACAAACATATTGCATCAGTTGTGGCATTAAACTCTTGCCAATCCTACGAAGCCGTTACTCAGCAAAGGAAGTTTTAAAAGATTTTCAACGTCAGTCAATGGTAGATCCTGGGCTGAAAACAATTTTTACATCGTCAACGCGGCGAAAATTTCTGACATTAGCTGGCTTGAGTATTGTAGCTGTATCTATTTATGGAGGGCCTATTTATGGAGTGCAAAGTAGCACAAATTTACAAACGTTTAATTTTGAAACAGTGACAGTTGATGTGGAAGGTAAGATAACTAAACGTCAAAGTCATCAAGCAAAATTTTTTAGTGAAGATTTAGGTAGCGGTGCAATCTTAGAAATGATCTTAGTTCCTGGGGGGCGTTTCGATATGGGTTCTCCCAATACTGAAGTAGGGTGCGATCGCGATGAATGGCCACAGCATAATGTTAATATTTCCCCTTTTTTTATGAGTAAATATAAGGTAACTCAATCCCAGTGGGAAGCCGTAATGGGAAATAACCCTTCTAATTTTAAAGGTGCTCAACGTCCGATAGAAAATATATCTTGGAACGATGCTGTGGCATTCTGCCAAAAACTCACTCAAAAAACAGGCAAGCATTATCGCTTATCTTCAGAAGCAGAATGGGAATATGCTTGTCGTGCCGGCACTAAAACACCTTTCTATTTTGGCGAAACAATTGCCCCCAATTTAGTTAATTATGACGGTAATTATCCCTATGGTTCTGCACCCAAGGGACTCGATCGCGGACAAACAACAGATGTGGGGATTTTTCCGCCTAATGCCTTTGGTTTATACGATATGCACGGGAATCTCTGGGAATGGTGTAGCGATGGCTATCATTCTAACTACAATGGCGCACCAAATGATGGTAGTTCTTGGAAAACTCCCACAGATAATTTCCGAGTGCAGCGTGGTGGCTGCTGGAAAAACGATGCAGTCTATTGTCGTACTGCCATTCGTAAGTGGAATTTCGCAGGCTTTCACAACTCATACATTGGTTTTCGTTTAGCTCTAGCTTTCCCGTAGTTTCCCTATCTGTAACGAAGAAGGATAGGGAGAAAAACTTGTTTACGAAAACGGCGATCTAAGCTATAGTCTGTAAAAATTAGGCTTCTACTACACCAGTATTTTGGAATAAAGGTGGTTTATGGATTATTACATTTCTCCTCAAGGCAACGATTCAACTGGGGATGGCTCTTTAGCGAAACCCTGGAAAACCACGAATAAGGCATTAAATAAGACAGCAGCAGGCGATCGCGTGATTATCCGCCAAGGAACTTATCGCGGTGGTGCAGGGTGGTTTCCTGGCAATGCTACAGCAGCAGCCCCGATATCAATCGAAGCATACCCAGGGGAAAAAGTCACCCTTTCAGCTTTAGCAGAATTAACTGGTTGGGAACCCTTTGATTTGACTAATGGCAAAGCAATTTATCGCGCCCCCATGCCATTTACTCGTTGCGATCAAACTAAACCTTCCGAGATTGCCGGCGTTGATTTTCTCGCTTGGAATAACAAAGCTTTACGCGAAGCCCAATGGCCCGCCCCCGCCCCCGATGAATATCCTTTATCTTGCCAGAAATGGTCTGCGCCAGATAGCGGACAATGGACTACAGACCCCACATTGTCTGAAGTAACGGGGCAAATTGAAGATGCAGATTTATTAGCTTTTCCTTCCGGCTCATTAGTAGGAAGTTATATCACGATTTTACCCGGAGCCCGATGGACATTAGTTTCTGGAAAAGTTACCGCCCACGAAGGAAAAACTATTACTTTTGTAGTTAAAAATTCGATGAATGGTTCTTACTATAAACCAGATAGTCGCAGTTTGTATTTCTTGTTTGGGAAGCAATTGTTCCTGACTTATCCTGGCAGTTGGTGGCGAGATGCAGCAGCAAACTTTGTCTATGTTTGGCTCCCAGATAATAGTCATCCTAAAGATGCAGTTGTCGAAGCATTAAAGGACAATCATATAATTGATTGTTACGGACGAAGCTACTATCGTTTCAAAAATTTAAGTTTTGTGGGCGCGGCTGTCAATACATCCCAAGCTTCAAACATGATTTTTGAAGGCTGCGAATTTCGGTGGTTTGCCCACCGGATTTATATACCAAATACTTGGTTCTGGTTTAAAGCTGGAGTATACGCCAGTAAGGACGGTTACGTAATTAAAGATTGCGATTTTAAGGACGCGATGGGGCCGGCAATTAGAGCAGAAGGTCAGAATGGGTTAGTAGTTGAAAATTGCACGGCAATTAATACAATCGAGTTAGAAATTTCAGGGACTAATTCCAAATTTGTCCAGAATACAGTTTGGAAGTCTCCGGGTGGTTGTTTTAAGTTATCTGGAAATATCTCTGGGTCTGAGATTAAGTATAACGACTTGGGATACTCTGGGTTGATGTTTACTGATGGTGGAATTTGTTTAATTGCGAAGAAAACTGTCGGGGGCGGCACTCAAATTTTTGAGAACTTTTTACACGATGGCTCTGCGCCTGCGGATGGAACAAAAGAATTTTATGGAAGTTCTGGCTTTTACTTTGAGCCGGATATTTCTAATATGGTGTTTCGCCATAATATTGTTTGCCGAACCACAAGTCCTAGCGTAAGTTTGGTGGCAAATTTTGATGGGAAAACTATTCAAAACGTTTGTTTTTATAACAATACTTTTGATAGTGAGGCGGGTATTTACTGGGTTCCTAATTC
This sequence comes from Oscillatoriales cyanobacterium USR001, assembly GCA_001698425.1. Taxonomy (GTDB): domain Bacteria; phylum Cyanobacteriota; class Cyanobacteriia; order Cyanobacteriales; family Microcoleaceae; genus Kamptonema. The sequence continues at coordinate 48,385 of MBRE01000045.1, forward strand.
TGCTGGTGCTAAATTTCCTGGGTGTAAATTTGTGAACAATTACACTCCAAAACGAGGGAATAATACGCAATTTCACCCGGATATTGAATACTCTCGAAATGCTTTTAAGGCGGCTCCTAGTGATGGGTTGCCGTCTAACAATCTCCTCATAGCAAATTTGGGATTTAATCCCGATTACTCTTTACCATCCGGTTCTCCTTTAATCAAGGCGGGAGTTGCGATCGCGGGGGTAACAACTACAGGAGAACAGCCAGATATTGGCGCTTGGGAAGGCGGTTTTCCCATTGTGGGAGCGCTGTTGCGGCAAAAAGATTTATCTCAAATTAAAGCAACTGGTGTAGCTGCTGGCAGTAATGCAAAGATATCTCTTTCTAACTTACCAACTGGTCGTAACAAGGGAGAAAATTTCTCGGTTCGCATTGGCACGAGTCAAGAATCCACCGATTTAAACAATGTGCCGTTTAATTCAACTCTAGGTTCTGAGATTTTTGCCAAAGTTGCCACTGGTGAATGGGTGAAAATTGGGACGATGTAAGCACCTGTTTAAAAAGTCCAAGTAAGGTATAACTTGTCATTGTAAGGGACGAAGCGATCGCCAGAATTTGGGATTGCTTCGTCCCTCCCAATGACAAGCGTGCTAGATTTATATAAAGAAATCTAATAAGAGTTAAAAATGGTCAATAACTCAACAGAAAGCAGACTAGAAAGAATAGAGCGGGTACTAGATGCTCTAGCCAGTAACCTTGCCAACGAAGTGGATGCGAGATTAGCCTTGAGAGAAGACATAGAGATTATTTATCAAATTGCCAAACACTCAGCCGAAACAGCAGATCGGACAACCGAAGCCATTGACCGAATGGTTGAGTCGCAGCAAGCACTACAATCTAGCGTTGACTCTCTTTCCCGCTCAGTAGCTCAGCTAGTAGAGAATGCCGAAAGCGATCGCAAGGAAACACGCCGTATCTGGGAATATCTGGAGTCCCAACAACGACATCAAGGCAACGGTCACGGAAAGAAACAATGACCCCAAACAATGAAATCGACCAACGCCTAGAACGCCTAGAGTCTGAGTTTGCCGATTACCGGGCAACTCTCTTCCTCTAGCCCCTAACCCTTACCCTAAGCGTCCCTTCTTTTTTGTCTCGCATTTGACAGTAAAATTTGAGTTACTTTGGTGAAATTAAGCAATACAATTAATTGCATATTCGCAGCTATTGAGGAACAGACCCCATGAGTTCAGTCCTCCATCCGTCAGATCGGGCCATCACTACAACAACACCTATTTCGCCTTCTGTCCCATTTATTACCTCAGACCTGTTTCTGCGTAATCGTCTGAAAATCGTAGAAAACTTGTGGGAGTCGGTGTTGCGACAGGAGTGTGGCCAAGAATTGGTCGATCTGATTCAACAAATGCGCTCGATCAATGGCCCAGATGGTCAGGCTCCTCACTTTTTAGAGTCGAATGTCTTGCAGTTGATTGAGAAGCTTGACTTAAATGCGGCAATTCGTGCGGCTCGCGCTTTTGCTCTTTATTTCCAGTTGATTAATATTGTTGAGCAACATTACGAACAACGAGATCAACAACTAGCTTATGTTAGTAGCAGCGGTGCTAGTGGACTTGCGTTTTCTAAGTCTCAACGAGGTCAAAGCGGTAAATATAAAGATGGAAATTTCCCCAGCTTGACAGCAGGTATGGAAGAAAATTCCCAAAACTCCCGGCGGGATTTAGGGACGTTTCATCATTTATTTCCGATGCTACGGCGCTTGAATGTGCCAACTCAACAAATTCAGCGGTTGATTGATAATTTGGATATCCGTTTGGTGTTTACGGCTCACCCAACAGAAATTGTCCGCCATACGATTCGCACTAAGCAGCGGCGGATTGCGAAGATTCTGCAACAGTTGGATCGGGTAGAGGAAAATTTTGATGTTTTGGATGTTGGGGATCGGGATAGTCTTTTCTCGGTGTCTTCTTGGGAAGCTCAGGCTCTACAAAATCAATTAACTGAGGAAATTCGTTTGTGGTGGCGCACGGATGAGTTACATCAGTTTAAGCCTAGCGTGCTTGATGAGGTGGAATATACTCTGCATTATTTCCAAGAGGTGTTGTTTGATGCGATTCCGCAACTCTATCACCGTTTTACGCAGGCTTTGCACGCTTCTTTTCCTTATCTAAATCCGCCGAAGTACAATTTTTGTAAGTTTGGCTCTTGGGTGGGTTCCGATCGCGATGGTAATCCTTCTGTAACTCCGAAAATTACTTGGCAAACTTCTTGCTATCAACGCCATTTGGTGCTGGAGAAGTATATTGGTGCGGTGAAGCGATTGAGTGAGTTATTGAGTTTATCTCTGCACTGGAGTGATGTGTTACCGGAACTTTTGGAGTCTCTCGATCGCGATAAATTAGAAATTCAAGATGTCTATGATGAGTGGGCAATTCGCTATCGTCAGGAGCCTTATCGCTTGAAGTTGGCTTATGTGCAGAAGCGGTTGGAAAATACTCGCGATCGCAATTGGCGACTCTATAAAGGTGATGAATTACAAAGGGAAAGAGAGGCTCTTTCGCAGAATCCGGGATTGGTAGGACTCTATCATTCTGGTGTGGAATTTCTGGCAGAGTTGCGGTTAATTGAACGCAATTTAGTCGAAACTGGCTTGAGTTGTCGGGATTTGGAAAACCTGATTTGCCAAGTGGAAATTTATGGTTTTAATTTGGCTCATTTGGATATCCGTCAAGAGTCATCGGTACATTCTGATGCTTTGAATGAGGTGGCTGAATATTTACAAATTCTGCCTAAGTCTTACAATTTGTTGTCAGAATCGGAGCGATCGATTTGGCTATCTACGGAGTTACAAACTCGTCGCCCTTTAATTCCCGCAGAATTACCTTTTTCGACGAAAACTTGCGAGACGATTGAAACTTTCCGTATTTTGCGGCAAATGCAGCAGGAGTTTGGTGAGGAAATTTGCCAAACTTATGTGATTAGCATGAGCCATGATGTTAGCGATTTGTTGGAGGTTTTGCTATTAGCTAAGGAGGCAGGTCTTTTCGATCCGGCTACGGGTATTGGTAGCATTAATGTGGTTCCTTTGTTTGAAACGGTGGAGGATTTAACTAAAGCGCCACAGGTAATGCAAAATATTTTTGAATTGCCTCTTTACCGGGCGATGTTGGCTGGTGGTTATGGGGCGCAAAAGGATGAATCTTTGCCTGATTCTTCCTTACAAGAGGTGATGTTGGGCTATTCGGATAGTAATAAGGATTCTGGGTTTCTTAGTAGTAATTGGGAAATTCATAAGGCTCAGAAAGCGTTGCAGCAAATTGCGGAAAAATACAATGTTAATTTACGCATTTTTCACGGGCGCGGTGGCTCTGTAGGGCGTGGCGGCGGGCCGGCTTATAAGGCGATTTTGGCTCAACCTGGGAAGAGTATTAGTGGTCGAATTAAGATTACTGAACAAGGTGAGGTTTTGGCTTCTAAGTATTCGTTGCCGGATTTAGCGCTTTATAATTTGGAAACGGTGACGGCGGCGGTGGTGCAGGCGAGTTTGCTGCATACTGGTTTTGATGGGATCGATCCTTGGAATGAGATTATGGAGGAGTTGGCGGTGAAGTCGCGATCGCACTACCGTCATTTAATCTATGAACAACCGGATTTGGTTGATTTTTTCCATCAGGTGACTCCGATTCAAGAAATTAGTCAGTTGCAAATTAGTTCGAGGCCGGCGCGTCGTAGTGGCGGGAAGAAGGATATTAGCAGTTTACGGGCAATTCCTTGGGTGTTTAGCTGGACTCAAAGCCGCTTTTTATTGCCTTCTTGGTATGGAGTGGGTACGGCTTTGCAGGAGTTTTTGCTAGAGAAACCGGAAGAACATTTGAAGCTTTTGCAATATTTCTATCTGAAATGGCCGTTTTTTAAGATGGTGATTTCTAAGGTGGAAATGACTTTATCTAAAGTGGATTTGCAAATTGCTCACCATTATGTTCGGGAGTTATCTGCGCCGGCAGATAGGCAGCGATTTGAGGCTTTGTTTGAACAAATTTCGACTGAGTTTCATTTGATTCGGAGTTTGGTTTTAACTATTACCGATCACGAACGTTTGTTGGATGGAGATCCAGATTTACAGCGCTCTGTTTTGTTGAGAAATGCGACAATTGTGCCTCTGGGTTTGTTACAGGTGGCTTTGTTGAAACGTTTGCGACAGCATGGTATGGCGGGGGTTCCTGGGGTGATTCATTCGCGTTATAGTAAGGGTGAGTTATTGCGGGGAGCTTTGTTAACTATTAATGGAATTGCTGCGGGGATGCGGAATACGGGTTAACAGGAATTAAGGAATGAAAATTAAATAACTTGATGATTTGGTTTGTAGTAAGCGCTTTAGCGCTATGAGCGCTTACTACAAACAAGCTAATTATTTAATTTTTAATTCTTGAAGGCGATCGCTCTTTAATTTGGGAAGGGCGATCGCTTTTTAGTAAAATTACAGCTATTTGCAATCAAATATACCACAAAACTTAAAACAGGCGATCGCTAAAATTAGTAGGCGATCGCTAAAATTAGTGGGCGATCGCTAAAATTAGTAGGCGATCGCTAAAATTAGTAGGCGATCGCTAAAATTGGTAGGCGATCGCTAAAATTAGTGGGCGATCGCACCTATGCCTGCCTGAATCTTTAAAACTGGGAAATATGAGCAGGGCTACGAGAGCGCACCTGATTGACTTTAACTATCGAATAGGTTCTAAAAATAGGCCACAATGATGAAACCAGTTTAAAGCATTTTCATTAGTAATAGAATTGATGGCATTAGTA
>MBRE01000046.1:0-98707 GCA_001698425.1 Oscillatoriales cyanobacterium USR001
TTGACCTCTATGTTGTTTGGTTGTTTGATGGTTTTTGCTTTGCAGTCTTCAGGGTTTTTGCCCTTACGGTTTTTCCTGGTGTCTATGACGCGATGGCTCCACTCCGATACCATCCCGAACTCGGTTGTTAAATGTTGCGGTGGCGAAGATACTTGGTGGGTAACTGCCTGGGAAAATAGCTCGATGCCAGGGATATTTTTTCAATAACATTGCCTCTTTCTGATATTTAGAAAGGGGCTTTGTTTTTTGGGCAAGAACGAGATCGTATTTTTCGTCAATGGGGTTCCTAATATAGCTGCAAAATCGGGATGTTCCTTTGCTGTATTATGACCGATCGATTATGATAGTTACTTATAGATAGAGAATAGATAACTGCGAACTCTTCTTGATGAATCAGGTTAGTACCAAGGGACACGATCGTTTCAACCACCATAAGACAAAGCCCAAGGGGATTAATCATTAATCAAATCCGATAAACCTATGTTTATTCGTACTACATCCCTTACTAACGTAGAGCTTAAGACGGCGATCGTCCGGGAACCCTTGGTAGTTTCACCTGATACAACTGTAATAGAGGCGATCGCTCTGATGAGTGGTGTGGGATTGCTCTGCAATACTAATAAAAAAGAAGAAAGTAAGATTGACGACATCCACGCCAAAGCGCGATCGAGTTGTGTCTTAGTAGTGGAAAACGAACAATTAATTGGCTTACTAACTGAGCGAGATGTGGTGCGCCTGAGCGCCCAGCAGCAACCCTTAGATTCTTTGACAATGAGAAAGGTGATGGCCGAGCCTGTCGTCACTCTACGGGAATCTGCCTTCACCGATCTGTTTTTTGCGATTAATCTACTAAAACAGCACCGCATTCGCCACTTGCCTATTCTCGATCGGCAAGATCGCTTGGTAGGGCTGGTAACTCACGAAAGTCTGAGCTACACTGCCCCCTCCATTGACCTTCTGGGGCTGCGTAAGGCGCAACAAGAGAAATTAATTGCAGATTTGGCGACTCAAATTCGCTTGTCCCTAAGTTTACAAACTATTTTAAATACCACTGTAGAAGAGGTGCGGCAATTTCTGGGCTGCGATCGCGTCAATATTTGGCAGTTTGGTACAGATTGGCAAAGCATCGCCGTAGCAGAATCTACCAACTCATCCCAATCCTTAATTGGTGAAACCATTACAGACACTTACTTTAAGCAAAACTGTATTGAAGCCTATCGCCAAGGTGACATTCACGTCATATCAAATATTGATACGGCTGAAATCTCAGATTGTCACCGCCAGATGTTGATTCGTATCCAAACGCGAGCTCAAGTTTTAGTCCCCATCCTGTGGCGCGATCGATTGTGGGGCTTACTAAACGCGACTGAAAGCCACCACTCTCGCGACTGGCGATCGGAGGAAATAGAGCTATTAAAAGCCTTATCGTTACATTTAGCGATCGCCATCCAACAAGCTACTACCCATCAACAACTAGAAGAAGAATTGAGGGAAAAGCGGCAAATTGAAGCCCGCCTTCGAGACAGCGAACAACGCTATACTACTCTTGCTACTGTTGCCCCCGTAGGGATTTTTCACACTGATATTCATGGCAATTGTACGTATATAAACGATCGCTATTGTCAAATTGCTGGGTTCACACTAGAAGCTATTATTGGACGGGGATGGCAACAAGTAATTTACCCCGAAGATCGCAATGCGGTAATCGCTCAATGGCAGGAATTCGTTGCAGATCGACTCCCTTTTAGTATTGAATATCGCTTTCAAAAACCTGACGGTAAAATTACCTGGGTATATGGGCAGTCGGTTCCCGAACGAGATATCAATGGGATTAAGATTGGCTATGTAGGAACGATTACGGATATTAGCGATCGCAAACGAGCAGAAAACCGCCTGCAACAAAGTGAAGAACGTTATGCCACTCTAGTAGAAGCTGCTCCAGTGGGAATTTTTCGCACCGATGCGATGGGAGCGTGCGTTTATGTGAACGATCGCTGGTGTCAAATTAGTGGACTTAATCCAAAAAGCGCTCTGGGAGAGGGTTGGCGACAAGGATTGCACCCTGAAGATGAAACGGCGATCGCGGCGGAATGGGAGCAATCTGCTCAGGAAAATCGCCCCTTCCAGCTTGAATATCGCTTTCAACGCCCTGATGGTGTGGTTACTTGGGTTTATGGGCAATCTGTTGCTGAACTAGATGGTAATGGACAAGTGGTTGGTTACATAGGCACGGTAACGGATATTAGCGATCGCAAACAAACTGAAGCCGCTTTGATCGAGAGCGAATCGCAAAGCCGAGCTATATTAGCAGCAATTCCTGACTTTATGTTTCGCCTGGGTGCTGATGGTATTTATCGGGGGTTTGTGACAAATAATCGGGAAATTGATATTGTTTCTAAAGATTTCGATCCTACTGGTTTGGCGATGATCGATGTTTTGCCATTAGAGATTGCGAACCGAAATCTAAGCTATATGAAGCGCACCTTAGAAACAGGAGAAATGCAAGTTTACGAGCAACAGGTGCAGGTGCGCGATCGCTTACAAGATGAAGAAGTTAGAGTAGTTAAGTGTAGCGAAGATGAAGTCCTTTTTATGATTAGGGATATTAGCGATCGCAAACAAGCGGAACGTGCTCTTCATAATCTAATTGAGGGAACTGCTGCTACTACGGGACAAGATTTCTTTCCAGCATTAGTAAACCATGTTACGCAAGCCTTAAACGTTACTACTGCTTTAGTCACTGAATTAAAAGATGGAAAGTTGCACAGTCTTGGGATTCATGCTCATGGCTCCTTACAACCCAATGTTTCCTACGATAAGGCCAATAGTGTTTGTAAATCAACATTAGATAATGGAATATTTTATTGTGAAAAATCTATTCAAACTCTGTTCCCCCAAAATCAATTTTTAGCTGATATTAAGGCAGAAAGCTATTTGGGTATTGCTTTAAAAAGAAGTAATGGTGAAGCGATCGGTAGTTTGTGTATTCTTAACTCAAAACCTCTTTCAAACCCACAACAAGTAGAAAATTTACTCCGCGTTTTTGCTGCCCGCGCTACCGCTGAATTGGAACGTCAACAGGCAAATGCTTTACTAGAGCAGCTTAACCAAGAACTAGAAATTAAAATTCAAGTCCGTACCCAAGAACTTTCGCAAGTTAATAGTTTACAACGCGCTATTCTTGATGGTGCTAACTATGCAATTATCTCCACAGATATGACAGGCACGATCCAGACTTTTAATGCTGGAGCCGAGTTAATGTTGGGTTATAGTGCTGATGAAATTATTGGCAAAGTAACACCTGCTCTCATCCACGATGTTAACGAGGTAATCGAGCGATCGGTGTCTCTTTCTGTGGAATTAGGGCAAGATATTTCTCCGGGATTTGAAGTTTTTGTAGCCAAAGCTCGTCAAGGCATTGTTAACGAAGAAGAGTGGACATATATCCGCAAAGATGGCTCAAGATTTCCTGTTTCGCTTTCGATCTCCAGCTTAAAAGATGTCAATCAGGAAATTATCGGATTTTTAGGCATTGGCAAAGATATTAGCGATAGCAAACGCGCCGCAGCCGAACTTCAGAAAGTATCAAATCGTTTGGCATTATCCCTAAAATCGGGGGCGATCGGTTGTTGGGAATTTGATATGATAGAGAATGTGATGATTTGGGATGACCGAATGTATGAGCTCTATGGTGTCACCAAAGAATCAGATTTTCAATTAAACTACGACACCTGGATTAATAGCTTACATCCCGACGATCGCGCGATTACCCAAGCATTAGGTCAACAAGCTCTCTCAGGAGAAAGAGAATACGACACCGAGTTTCGAGTGGTACATCCTGATGGTAGTATTCACTTTATTAAAGCTTTTGGGGTAGTCATGCGAGACGATCGAGGGAATCCCCAAAGCATTACTGGAATTAACTTTGATATTAGCGATCGCAAACAGGTAGAATTAGAAAGACAAAAATTAATTCAAGAACTTTCTACTTTTAAACAAGCCTTAGATCATTCTGCTCTGGTGGCCATCACTGATGCCAAAGGCGTAATTACCTACACCAACGATCTGTTTAGTCTAGTTTCCGGTTATTCCCGCGAAGAATTAATTGGTCAAACCCATCATATTATTAATTCTGGCTATCATCCCCCTAGTTTTTTCCAAGATTTATGGCGCACTATTAGCAGGGGTGAAATTTGGCGCGGTGAAATTTGTAATCTCGCTAAAAACGGTAGTCTATATTGGATTTCTAGCACGATTGTTCCCTTTCTCGACGAGGGAGGAATACCTTTTCAGTATTTGGCTATTCGCTTCGATATTACTGCTCGTAAGTTGGCGGAAGCGGCGATGCAGCAGGAAAATTCTTTTCGTCAACAAATTTTGGAAAATATGGCAGAAGGACTGTGTGTTTTCCATAAAATTGAGGAATTTCCCTTCGTCCGTTTTACAGTCTGGAATCAAAAAATGCAAGAGATTACAGGCTATACTTTTGAAGAAATTAATCGTCTGGGATGGCATCAAAGTTTATACCCCAATCCAGAGGATCGAGAAGAGGAGATCGCTAACTTTCAACGGATGCAGCAAGGTGAAAACTTGAGCGCTCAAGAAAGGAAAATTTATCGTCAAGATGGAGAGGAAAGAATTATTTCTGTTTCTTCCTCTGTCTTATCAACTAACAATGATGTCAAATATATACTCGCTTTAATTCAAGATATTACCGAACGGAAAGAAACCGAGCAAGCAATGACGCAGCAACTAGCAGCAATTGAAGCCGCGATCGATGGTATTGCAATTATGCGAGACGAAAGCTATCTCTATTTGAATCAGGCGCATTTAGACTTATTTGGCTACGAAAATGTGGAAGAATTAGTGGGGAAAAGCTGGAAACTATTATATTCCTCCGAAGAATTAGAACGGTTTGAGCAAGAAGTTTTTCCGGCACTAATCCGCGATCGCGCTTGGCAAGGAGAAGCGATCGCGATTCGGAAAGATGGCTCTACTTTTGCTGAGGGATTGTCTTTAACTTTGACAGACGATGGTTTAATTATTTGCGTGTGCCGCGATATTAGCGATCGCAAACAGGCAGAAATAGCGCTACAAAGCAGTGAAATCCGCTTTCGTCGGATGTTTCATTCCAATGTAGTCGGTATGATATTTGCCGATTTTAATGGGTTAATTATTGATGCTAACGACCGCTTTTTAGAGATGATTGGCTACACCAGAGAGGAACTAAATGCTGGAATGATTCATTGGGATAAAATGACTCCACCTGAATATGTTGCCGCTGATTTTGTAGCAATGAATTTCCTGATGCAGCATGGTGTAATAGATCCCTGGGAAAAAGAATATTATCGTAAAGATGGTAGCCGAGTTGCTGTCCTGATTGGGGCGGCACTTCTCCCAGACTCCAACAATCAAACTATTTGTGTGATAGTAGATATTACCGATCGCAAACGCGCAGAAATAGCTCTACAAACCAGCGAGCAAAAATTCCGTCGAGTGTTTACATCTAACGTTGTGGGCATGATGTTTTCTGACTTAAACGGGAACATTTTTGATGCTAACGAGCGCTTTTTAGAAATTATTGGCTACACCAAAGAAGACATAAATGTTGGGATTAATTGTCAAGATCTCAATCCTCCCGAATATATTGCTCAGGCTGAAGAGGCAAAGGAAGTTCTAAATCTTTATGGCGTAGTTGAATCCTTGGAAAAAGAATACTATCGCAAAGATGGTAGTCGAGTATCTATCCTGATGGGGATAGCCGTACTATCAGAAACCGATGGAATTTGTGTGGGTGTGATAGTAGATATTAGCGATCGCAAACAGGCAGAGAAAGCATTGCAAGAATCGCAACAATTTCTGCAAACGGTACTCGATACTATTCCGCTTCCCTTGTTTTGGAAAAATCAAGAATCCGTCTTTTTAGGATGCAATCATCAGTTGGCTAATAGCTTAGACTTAAAATCTACAACTGAGATTATTGGTAAAACTGACTTCGATCTTTCTACAACAGAAACCCAAGCCCTTACTTATCGTCTCAGCGATCGACGAGTTATGGAATCTGGAGAAGGCAAATTAGGCATCGAAGAAACTCTGATTCTACCCACTGGGGAACAAAGATGGATTGAAACCCATAAAGCTCCTTTGCGAGACTGGGAAGGTAATGTGATTGGTGTCGTGGGAATGTTTCAAGATATCACCGATCGCAAACAAACTGAATTAAGATTGCAACAACAAGCAGAACAAGAGCGCCTACTGAGTTCTATTACTCAAAGGATGCGATCGTCGCTAAATCTTGATGAAATTCTCAATGGTACTATTGAGGAACTTCATCAGGTTTTACAATCGGATCGAGTGCTAGTTTATCGCGTGTTTCCTGGGGGTACAGGGGCGGCGATCGCAGAATCTGTTTTACCAAATTGGATAAAGCTTTTAGATATTGTGTTTCCTGAAGAAATTTTCCCACAAGATAACTACGATCGCTATTTACAAGGAAGAATATTTACCCTCAGCGATCGTGAAAATGAACACCAATTAGTATTACCATGTTTAGTTGAATTTCTCGCAGAAATTCAGGTAAGAGCTAAACTTGTAGTGCCAATAGTTCAGAATCAAAAACTCTGGGGATTGTTAATTGCCCATCAATGCGATCGCCCCCGCGTCTGGGAAGAATGGGAAATTAACTTAATGAAACAAACAGCTAACCAACTAGCGATCGCCATTCAACAATCTAATCTTTTTCAGCAATTACAGACAGAATTAGCCGAACGTCAAAGAGCCGAAAGCCGACTAACTGAAACTAACGCCCAACTCGCCATTTCTAACCAAGAACTTGCCCGTGCCACCCGCCTTAAAGACGAATTTCTCGCCAACATGAGTCACGAACTCCGTACTCCTCTAAATGCGATCTTAGGCATGACAGAAGGATTGCAAGAAGAAGTTTTTGGCATTATTAACGAATCACAAATTAAAGCGTTACAAACCATCGAACGCAGCGGATCTCACCTACTAGAATTAATTAACGATATTTTAGATGTTGCCAAGATTGAATCGGGTCAAATGGAATTAGATTGTAGTTTAGTTTCAATTAATCATATCTGTCAATCTAGTCTGGCATTTATTAAACAACAAGCCATCAAAAAACGCATCCAGTTAGAGATGAAAATACCACTAAATCTACCTAACTTATTGATTGATGAACGACGGATCCGCCAAGTTTTAATTAACCTACTCAATAACGCCGTTAAATTTACTCCCGAAGGAGGACGTATCACCATAGAAGTCACTCATCAAAAGCGGGAAATATTTTTAACATCTCCCCCGCTTCAAGGAATTACCAAAGTAAGCGTATATCAAACAGCATTAAATCAGGGATTAGGGATTAATCCCCCCCCAGAGGGTGTAGAAATCAAAAACTACTTACGAATTGCTGTCATTGATACAGGCATTGGTATCGCCCCAGAAGATATCAAAAAACTATTTCAGCCTTTCATCCAAATTGATAGTGCATTAAACCGTCAATATGCGGGTACGGGTTTGGGGTTGGCATTAGTAAAACGTATTGTAGAATTGCATGGTGGGGAAGTAGGATTAACTAGCAAAGTAGGTTTTGGTAGTTCCTTTACTATTGACCTTCCCTGTGGTGCTATTATTACTTCCAAACCGGGCGGATCTTCTCCTGATATTCCTGATATAAAATCTCAGGAGGTAATTGCGATCGAATCCAATCAACCGACACAAAAACTATCTCCTTTAATTTTATTGGCAGAAGATAACGAGGCTAATATCTCTACAGTTTCAAGCTACTTAAAAGCTAAAGGCTATCGTTTAATTTTGGCAAAAGATGGAGAAGAAGCGATCGCGCGAGCTATATCAGATTGCCCCAATTTGATTCTGATGGATATTCAAATGCCAGGAATGGATGGACTAGAAGCAATGAAAGAAATTCGCCGTATCCCTAATTTAGTTGATGTGCCAATTATTGCATTAACGGCTTTAGCTATGACAGGCGATCGCGATCGTTGCATTGCTGCCGGAGCTAATGATTATATGACTAAACCAGTCAAATTAAAACAATTAGCAGCTACTATTCAGGAGTTGTTAAAGGTTAGTTGACCAGATTAAACCTACACAGTTCAAGGACTATTTCAATTTTTTTTAGTTTTAACTCGCTCTTTTACAAAGTCATGTCCCAAATAATTGTTAATTCAAATTGCCCAGATGATAGCAACATTTCCCCTGAACTTTCACCTTGCCAAATTACCATTTTAATTGTGGATAATTCGGAGGTCGATCGCGCTACCTATATTCGTTATTTGAAAACAGATACTAATAGTAATTACCAGTTTATTGAGGCAAAAAATTTGGCAACTGGTTTAGAAATTTGGCGATCGCAACATCCTGATATTCTGCTGCTGGAGATCGATTTACCAGATGGCGATGGATTGGAATTTTTAACCGCGATCGCAGAAGACTATAATGATGAGAAATTGCCGGCAATTGTGCTGACGGGTAAAGGAGATGAGCGAGTAGCTGTACGGGCGATGAAATTGGGGGCGGCAGATTATTTAGTGAAGGGAGATATCACGGCGATATTCCTTTGTAGTTGTGTGGAAAAAGTACGCGATCGCACAATATTAACTCGTCAACTAATCCGATCGCAACAACAGGAATCTTTAATTGCAGAAATTGCCCTCCGTATTCATCAATATCTCAATTTAGAAGATATTTTAGTGGCGATCGTACAGGAAGTACAAAAGCTTTTAAATACCGATCGAGTAGTTATTTTCCAATTCAATTCCGATCTGAGCGGGAAAATTGTGGCGGAGGCGATCGTACCACCTTGGACACCCTCCTTGCACGCGGAAATTCGCGATACTTGTTTTCAGGAAAATCAGGGAGGAGCCTATCGGGAAGGTTGGATTTTTGCCACACCGGATATTTATTTAGCTAACTTAAAAGATTGTCATCGGGAATTGTTAGAAAGGTTTCAAGTGCGGGCTAATCTGGTAGTACCAATTCTTTTACCTAATACTAAAGATCGGATTCTCTGGGGTTTGTTAATTGTGCATCACTGTTCTAGTCCTTATAACTGGAACGAGATGGATATTCGCTTACTTCAGCAATTGTCAGTACAGTTGGCAATCGCCATTCAACAAGCAGAACTTTATCAATCTCTCCATTCTCTTAATGCTTCTCTGGAACAGAAAATTCAAGAACTAAATTTCAGTGAAAATCGCTTTCATGGAATTTTTGATAATATGTTCCAATTTATCGGGTTAGTATCGCCCGATGGCATTTTATTGGAGGTAAATCAAATCGCTTTGGCGGTGGGGGGAATCAAGCGGGAAGATGTTGTAGGTCGTCCTTTTTGGGAGGCTTATTGGTGGCAAAGTTCTGTCCAAACACAGGAAAAATTGCAGAATGCGATCGCCAGGGCAGCGAAAGGAGAATTTATTCGCTACGAAGTGGAATGGTTAGGTGCAGAAGAAAGATTAATTCCTATTGATTTTTCTTTACGTCCACTTTTCGATGAATTAGAAGGCGTAGTCATGTTAATTCCAGAAGGGCGAGATATTAGTGAGGCGAAGCGCACAGAATCAACTTTACAATTTCAGGCACAAATTTTAGATCAGATCCATGATGGAGTATTTTCTACCGATCTCAATGGCATAATTCAAACTTGGAATCGCGGAGCAGAACAACTTTATGGCTATCAAGCCGCTGAAATTATTGGTCGAAGTTTGAGCATTCTCTATGAGGAGGGAATCGATCTGGAAACAATGGTAATTGCACCTTTATTGGGAAACGAGCGTTATGAAATCGAGATACCTACACGCTCTAAATCAGGTAATTTACTTTATGTTAGTTTGCGACTGTCTGTTGCGTGGAATGAACAGGAGAATGTGACTCATTTAATTGGTTGCTCAAATGATGTCAGCGCTCGGAAAGAAACAGAAAGAAAAATCAAACAAATCAATCAAGAATTAGAAGCTAAAGTACAAGAAAGAACTGCGGAACTGGAGGATCGAAAAGCCGAGTTACAGAAGCTTTCAGAACGTCTTACTTTGTCCTTAAAATCTGGGGCGATCAGTACTTGGGAATGGGATATTGAAGAGAATAAAATATTTTGGGATGAACGAATGTATGAATTATATGGTATCAGAAAACAATCTGATGCAGTTTTACCTTATGACATTTGGGTTAATAGTTTACATCCCGATGACCGTAATGTTAGCGAGGCATTAATTCAGGAAGCAATTTTAGGACAAGCCCAATTTGATACCGAGTTTCGAGTTGTGCATCCCGATGGTAGCATCCACTTTATTAAAGCATTCGGGACAGTTGTTAAAAATACCCAGGGCAATCCCCAGAGCATAATTGGGGTGAATTTTGATATTACCGATCGCAAACAAACTGAATTAAAATTACAACAACAGGCAAAACAAGAACGCCTCTTAAGTTCTGTTACCCAACAGATGCGTTCATCCCTAAATCTGGAGGAAATTCTTAATGCTACTGTGAAGGAACTTCATCAAGTTTTACAATCCGATCGAGTGATGATCTATCGCCTATTTCCTAAAGGATCGGGGGTGGCGATTGCCGAATCTGTTTTACCAAATTGGCCAAAACTTTTAGATATTATTTTTCCTAAAGAAGTTTTCCCAGAAGAGAATTACGAGCGCTATTTACAGGGAAGAGTTTATGCTTTGAACGATCTCGAAGATGCCAACCAATCTATTTTACCCTGCTTAGTTAACTTCCTCAGAGAAATTCAAGTCAGAGCCAAACTGGTAGTACCAATTATTCTCAATGAAGTTCTTTGGGGATTATTAATTGCCCATGAATGCGATCGACCTCATTTATGGGAAGAATGGGAAATTAATTTACTCAACCAAACAGCTAACCAATTAGCGATCGCCATTCAGCAGTCTAGTCTTTTTAAGCAATTAAAAATAGAATTAGCTGAACGTCATCTAGCCGAAGTTCGATTAAAAGAAACTAATACCCGACTCGCTATTTCTAACAAAGAACTTGCCCGCGCTACCCGCCTCAAAGATGAATTTCTCGCGAATATGAGCCACGAACTTCGCACTCCTTTAAATTCAATTTTGGGAATGACCGAAGGACTACAAGAGGAAGTCTTTGGTATTGTTAATGAAGAACAAATTAAAGCTTTACAAACCATCGATCGCAGTGGCTGTCATTTGCTAGAATTAATCAATGATATCTTGGATGTCGCCAAAATTGAATCCGGTCTTATGGAGTTAGATTGCGCCTTAGTTTCAATTAATCAACTTTGTCAATCTAGTCTGGCATTTATCAAACAACAAGCTCTGAAAAAACGTATCCAGCTTGATATTAAAATCGAGAAGAATTTACCTAAGCTAAACGTAGATGAACGACGGATTCGGCAGGTATTAATTAACTTGCTAAACAATGCTGTGAAATTCACTAACGAACAAGGAAGAATTACCCTAGATGTCTCCCTACTTCCACCTGAATTGACAACTCCTGATGCTTCCCCACAACATTTCCTGCGAATTGCTGTAATTGATACCGGGATTGGGATTTCCGCCGAAAATATCAATAAATTATTTAAGCCTTTTATCCAAATTGATAGCGCGTTAAATCGTCAATATGTAGGTTCAGGTTTAGGGTTAGCATTAGTCAAGCAAATTGTTGAACTGCATAATGGCAGGGTGGGACTAACCAGTGAATTAGGGGTAGGTAGTTGTTTTACAATTGATTTACCCTTTGTTTTTGATGATTCTTTCTCCCCAGAAATAATGGCAAGCAAACTAACTACTACCGACGAATTAGATGCTACTGCTAATTCCGCCACAGTTACCAAAATGCCACTAATTTTGATGGCAGAAGATAACGAAGCAAATATTAGTACAGTTTCTAGTTACCTCGAAGCTAAAGGTTATCGTCTAGTGTTAGCAAAACATGGTCAAGAAGCGATCGAATTAGCCACCAGTTGCCAGCCTGACTTGATTTTGATGGACATTTCAATGCCAGGAATGGATGGGTTAAAGGCAATGCAACAAATTCGCCTTAATCCTAACTTAGTTGATATTCCAATTATTGCTCTAACCGCATTAGCAATGACAGGCGATCGCGATCGTTGCTTAGAAGCGGGAGCAAACGATTATTTAACTAAGCCAGTTAAACTCAAACAATTAGCAGCTACTATTCAACAGTTTTTGCTTCCCATTAAAAATAACCCATGAAAAAACCATCTATTTTAATCATTGACGACGAGCCTGATAATTTCGATGTAATTGAAACTTTTTTAAGCGATCGAGATTATCTTTTACATTATGCTACCAATGGTCAAGATGCGATCGCAACCTTAGAAACCTTCAATCCCGATCTAATTCTATTAGATGTAATGATGCCAGGAATAGATGGAATCGAAGTTTGTCGGCGCATTAAAGCCATGTCAAAATGGCAAGCTATCCCGATTATTATGGTGACAGCATTAAACTCAAAATCTGACCTGGCAGACTGTCTAAATGCCGGAGCCGATGACTTCATCACTAAACCCGTCAATGCTATTGAACTGCGGGCTAGAGTTCATTCTATGCTACGCATTAAGCATCACTATGATGACCTGCAAACTTTACTGAAATTGCGCGAAGATATGGTAAATATGATTGTCCATGATTTACGCAATCCCTTAACTGGTGTTTTACTAAGCTTGGATCTTCTCAGAAATGTAGAATATCCTAGAGAACAACAACAAAAGAAATTGGGGGAAATTTACTCGTCAGCCAAAGTATTACAGGTATTGATTGATGATTTATTGCAAATTTCTTTACTCGAATCGGGTAAATTTCGTTTCAATTATACAGCGATCGATCTCTGCGAACTTATACCTTCTGTCCTATCAAACTTTGAAGCGATCGCCGCTCAAAAAAATCTGTCACTAATCAGTAAATTACCAGACCTACCCAGTAGAAAAGTCACAGTTGATGCTAACATGATACATCGAACACTAAATAATTTACTCTCAAATGCCATTAAGTTTTCGCCACCCCACACTCAAATTATCGTGAAGGTAGAATTTCTCACATCTGGTGATGTTAAAATCCAAGTAATTGATTCTGGTCCAGGCGTTCCCGATCCATTGCGACTCAAGATTTTTGAGAAATACGAAATTGGAACTTTGATGCCGGGAATATCTCAAATAGGTTTGGGTTTAGCTTTTTGTAAAATGGTAGTTGAAGCGCATGGGGGCAAAATTTCCGTCAGCAACAACCAACCACAAGGAGCAATTTTTGAAATCATCTTGGCAACATAGGAATGAAAAATAAATAAGTTGACGATCTGGTTCGTAGTAAGCGCCAAGCGCGCTCTTTGCACTTACTACAAACAAGCGAATTATTTAATTTCTATTCCATAGTTCACAACTATGACATCAACCTTATGCTCTTTTTCTCGATCGTTCTTTGTTCTTCTATACATTATTGGTTACAACCATGTCTCAAATCTCTATCTTAATTATTGATGATGAACCTGATAACTTCGATGTCATTGAAACCCTATTATCGGAGCAGAATTATCAATTGCATTACGCGGCTAGTGGTAAAGACGCACTGGCTACCTTAGACACCTTTAATCCCGATCTAATTTTACTAGATGTGATGATGCCGGGAATAGATGGAATTGAAGTTTGTCGGCGCATCAAGGCGATGTCAAAATGGCAAGCAGTTCCAATTATTATGGTGACAGCATTAAACTCAAAATATGACTTGGCTAATTGTCTCAATGCTGGTGCTGATGACTTTATCAGTAAACCAGTGAATTCTATTGAAATGCGAGCTCGCATACATTCAATGCTGAGAATTAAGCAACAATATGACAATATTCAGAGTTTATCCCGCATCCAAGAAAATACGATTAATTTCTTGGAAAATAATCTAAGTGAGTTACGTGGCAATTTAGCCTCTAGTCTATCCCACGAATTGAATACACCGCTTAATGGTATCTTAGGTACGATTGGTTTGCTTGATGACGATCTGGAAAACATGGAGCTTGATGAAATCCGTGAGATATTAGGCTGGGCAGATAAATCTGCCCGTCGTTTGGAGAAGTTAACTAAAAAATTTCTAATTTATTTAGAACTAGAATTATTGGCAAGTAAGCAGGAAAATGATGCAATTTCTTGCACTAAATTTTCGGCTTCAGCTATTGAAGCGACATTGATATCCTACGCTGAGAGTCTTAACCGTAGCAACGATCTAGTTATGACATTTGAGGAGGCAGAGATTGCTCTATCTGAGCGATATTTATCAACAATTATTTCTGAATTAGTTGATAATGCGCTGAAGTTTTCTTTGCCAGGGACATTGATTAAAATTAGTGGTAAAGTGGTAGGGGATGTGCTGAATTTATCTGTCCATGATTCAGGACGGGGAATGACTGAGGAACAAATTGCTAAAATTGGTGAATTTATGCAGTTTGAGCGTAAGACTTATGAACAACAGGGGATTGGCATTGGTTTAAAAATTGTCAAGAAAATTGTTGAATTGGCGGCCGGAGAGTTCTCAATTAGCAGTGTTTATCAACAGGAAACAATGGTAAATATTACTCTGCCAATTATCCACAATTAGATTTATAATCAGAATGACAAACCTTTTTTAAATGCCTAACAGTTTATCAAAGTATTTGTACAATAGCGATCGCGTCCCTGTTCTTTTGCTTGATATAGCGCTTTGTCTGTTTTCCGGCTGATGGCTAAACCTAATCCTGTTCCTTCTTGCATCTCTTTTCCGGCTTGCGCTTGGGAAAAAGCATCAAAAAGCTTTGGCAATTCTGCGGCTGCAATCCCTACTCCAGTGTCACGGATGCGAAAATGGAGATTAAAAACATCTGTGGTTTCTCGCTCTCCCTGAAAGACATTTTTTACTTGCGATCGTACTTGAGAATGTAAGACCATCATCAACTTTTCAATCACTCCTTGTTTTCTCCACTGTTTGTAGTGCCAATATACTGTTTTTTGGGCAATATTTGATTGAGTAAGGGTGACAAAGTTTCCCATTCGGCATACGTCACTAGGATGCTGAGTGCTTTAATAGATAAAATCGGAAAACTGTCCAAAGAAACCGGGTTTTTACCTAATCTGCGGGTAACAACCAAGTATTTTCATAAAAAACCCGGTTTCCGATCGCGCGATCGCCTATTGAGCGATCTCTAATTCACTGTGGATAATTTCTAGTTAGCTGGAAGGTTTATAATGACTTGGCGACTGTTTACTAAGATAGCAACAAATCCGCGATCGCTTAGAGCTCTCATGGTAGAAATGGCAGCACTTTGATCGCTGGTATAAGCAGCAAGTAAATAAGAACGTTGACCGTGAGATACTAAGTCTAATCGTCTACCTAATGTTTGCTGTATTTGATTGGCTAGTTGCGGTTGGTTTAAGTAATCTACTAATACGGCATAACCAGGACCAAGGGTTTGAGGGCTAACTCTAGGTGGATTTGGTGTAGGGATTGGAGGGGGTGCGGCAACACCGGGCGGGACAACATAAGTAGGCAGTCCCACCATTTCCTGGAAACGCTTTGCTGCATCATTGACGGCTAGTAAATTGGGAAAGCCACCAATTCGCGTTACTATCAGGTTGAGATATCGACAAAAGGTGCTGTTGACATCAGGAGGGAGCGATCGCCTTGCCCGCTCTTGTTGTGCCGGTGTCTCAGTAACAATTAATAGTAAGTATTCTCCCGGCTGAGGGGGAGGACAAACGGGTTGAGACTTGGCATGATTAGGGAAAATTGTCAAGCCTGCGATGGCGATCGCGAAAGAATTAATCAAAAATCGCGATCGCCAAAACTTAGGAATAGAAATTCGAGAATGAGAATTTAGCATCCAAATTGCAGAATTAAAGAATTGAAAAATTGAATTTCCTCATCATATCGTTGACCGTTGCATCGGAATGATTTAACCACAGAGAACACAGAGAACACAGAGGGAGATAAGAGAGATGAATAATTCCGATGAATCATGGATTTGATATCATTCCTGAGAAGCTAAAGCATCAGGAATAGTTGTCGTTGGAGCCTGAAATTCCCCTGTGATTACATATTCTAACCGCAGTTTCAACCAAGTAATAAACGTGGAGTCAGTAGAAATTACTGCCACCGATGGCTGAGGGCATTTTGCCTTAATTTCCGCCATTGTAGGAGCTTCTAGGAAAGCTGGCTGTTTAACCATCCAAAAATCAATAGTTTTTTCCTGTTCTTGGTAATGACGATGACGTTCCTTAAGAACCTCGGCAAAAGGTTCTTCTTCCAATAAAAACTTTTGACTTGCTAAAACGTAATAGTAGGTTTGCATTTTGACGCTTGTTATTTGTTATTTGTTATTTGTTATCAGTTAACTGTTAACTGTTAACTGTTAACTGTCAAATTCCCATTGCTTGTTTCATTTCATGGACAGCCCGTTCTAAACCAACGAGAACAGCCCGACTAATAATTGTATGACCAATGTTGAGTTCTTCCATGCCTTCAATAGAGGCGACTGGGTAAACATTGGAGTAAGTGAGGCCGTGTCCGGCATTAACTCGGAGGCCATTTGCGATCGCCAATCGACAACCTTGGGCCAACACAGCTAATTCCTTTTCGCGATTTGCTTCAGCACTAGATTCAGCATAAACCCCCGTGTGCAATTCCACAAATTGTGCTTTGATAGTTGCCGAAGCCTCAATTTGTCTGGGGTCAGCATTAATGAACATACTAACGGGAATACCAGCACCCTGCAACCGAGCCACAACTTCACTCAACCGCTGAAGATTCCCCGCTACATCAAGCCCTCCTTCCGTCGTCACCTCTTCACGGCGTTCTGGTACGAGAGTAATGTAATCAGGTTTGATATCAAGAGCGATCGCTACCATCTCATCAGTCGGAGCCATTTCCAAATTTAGATGAGTCATCACCGTTTGCCGCAAATTACGCACATCGCGGTCTTGAATGTGTCGCCTGTCTTCCCGCAGATGTACAGTAATGCCATCAGCACCGGCTAGTTCAGCTAAAGCCGCCGCCGCTACGGGATCGGGTTCCACCGTCCGGCGGGCTTGCCGAATCGTGGCAACGTGATCTATATTTACGCCAAGTGTCGGCAAACTCAACCTCTCTTGAATGTACTGACTTTTTCGCCACTTATTTTACTCTATTAATGTGAAAACAGATACACTTTTCTACCAATTCTTTAAGGACTTTCCCAGATTCTTCTTTGAACTGATTGGCAAACCCGACACCAACACCAACGCCTATGAGTTTATTGCACCGGAAATCAAACAGCAAGCGTTTCGGTTAGATGGTTTATTTGCCCCTCGACCGGAATTTCCCCAGGAACCCCTTTATTTTGTAGAAGTTCAGTTTTACAAAGAAGACAACTTTTACGAGCGGCTGTTTTCCCAAATATTCCTATACTTTCGGCAATATCAACCGCCAAATGAAGATTGGTATGCGATCGTTATCTACGACAATCGCAGCAGCGAATTTCCCGCCAACCTGCGTTATAATGAGTTAATGGAGCGGCGAGTACAGCGGATTTTCATCAATGAATTGGCAGAAGCTACCAAGCTATCTCTGGGTACAGGGATTGTCAAGTTGTTGGTAGAAAATCCCAGAAAAACTGCTGAATCAGCCAAAGTGTTAATTAATAAAGCGAAGGAGGAATTAGGCGAACCATTAAGCCAGAAAAAAGTGATAGATTTGATACAGACAATCGTGTTGTACAAATTCCCTAATCTTAGTCGTAAGGAAATAGAAGCTATGTTAGAACTGATTGATATCAAACAAACCAAGGTCTATCAAGAAGTTTTTGAAGAGGGTATCAAACAAGGTATCGAGCAAGGTATCGAGCAAGGTATCGAGCAAGGTATCGAAAGGGGACAGCTAGAAACTAAGTTAAAAATGATCCCCATGTTTCGAGAATTAGGATTAAATGCTGAAGAAATAGCTAGACGGTTAGAACTTGATATTCAAACTGTCAGGACTGCTCTGCGACAATCGCCTTAATCCGCCTGCATTACCTTTCTAATTTGAGAAAAAAGTGTTATAATGAAATTTGTCATCAATTAATCCCTCCAAGCTTAGACGGCCGATCGCTCTAAAGACAGAGGATTGGAATCCTAAAATTTGCCATGAAAGTACAAGTATCACCAAAACTAACAAACCTGGGAACCGCCGCTTCTCAAGCAGTTGAGAAATATTTCCAGAAGATTTTAATTCACGAAGCGGAAGTTCTCAAAGATAAAGACCCGGAAGAACTCCATCAAATGCGTGTGGGAATGCGGCGTTTGCGTTCTGCGGCGACGGGTTTTGCGCCTGTAATCAATTTACCAAAAGCAGCAGACGAGCAAAAAATTGGTAAGATTGCGCGTATTTTAGGGACGTTGCGAGATTTAGATGTCATGCTCGAAAGTCTTCAGAATAAGTATTATCCAACTTTGCCATCCCAAGAGCAAGAAATTTTGGATAAAGCTTTGCTTAATTTGTTGAAACAGCGCCATCGTGCTTTAAAAGGAGTACGGGGAATTTTAGAACATAAGAGTTATCAAGTGTTTAAAGAATCTCTGCAAGATTGGCTGGGAAATCCATCTTATCAGGCGATCGCGCAGTTACCAGTTGAGGAAGTATTGCCAGATTTACTTCTTCCTCAAGTTAGTGAAATGTTTTTGCATCCGGGTTGGTTAATTGGCGTAATCGATCGAGAAGGAGGGATTACAGTTCGTGAGGATATGACTTCTGCAAGTTTAGAACAAGAATTAGCAGAACGAGGCGAAATTATTCACGATCTTCGCAAACAAGCTAAACGAGTGCGGTATCTAATGAGTTTATTTACTGAATTTTACGGTCAGTCTTACGAAGCTTATTTGGAAGATGTTAAAGGCATTCAAGAATTTTTAGGGGACATTCAAGATAGTGCGGTTTTGGGAGAGTTTTTGAACACTATGTTTGATTTTGATTTGAAAAAACGTCTCCCTAACCTGTCGGAACTTATGGCGCAAAATCGTTTTGAGTCTTGGCAAAAGTGGCAACTTTTACAGCGGCGTTATCTGACAACTGAAATTCGACAAAATTTCCGATCGGAATTAATTCGTCCTCTTGTTAGTTGTTAGTTGTTAGTTGTTAACTGTTAGTTGTTAGTTGTTAGTTGTTTAATTCGATCGAGAAAATAAGGGTTCCAGTTGCGTAAATCCTGGGATATTACAGTCGAATTTCGGTGACAGCGATATTACCGGAGAAACAAACATCGACATCAGTACCGGGGGCGCGATCGCGTTTCCCATACTCTCCAACATAATGAAAATAATCCCCTTCTATCCGATATTTAACAGGTAAAGGTTGGGTAGAAAGGGGACAAAATACAATTTCTGGATCGGGTGTACCGGGTTCCAGATGAGGGAAATTAACATTCCAATAAGTACCCGGTTTTGAGGGAAGATTAAGTAATTCTGCTAAGACGCGGGAAGTCCAATTAGTTGCTATATTCCAGTCAATTGTTAAAGGCTTTTTAATCCAGTGAGAAAATGCGATCGCGGGTACACCTAACATCGCCGCTTCGCGCACAGCAGCCACAGTACCAGAAATATAAACATCTGCGCCTAAATTACCCCCTGGATTAATTCCAGAAAGAACGAATTTCGCTTTGGGAAAAATATGAGTCAAAGCAATTCTTACACAGTCTACAGGCGTACCATCAATAGCATACTCAAATTCTGAACGGCGATCGACATGAATAGGAACATGAGTTGTCACTTGATGACCGCAACCTGATAATTGTCCTTGAGGAGCAACGATAATAGCTTTTTCATTTACCGCCCGCAAAAGTGCTTTAATACCAGGACCATCTATACCATCGTCATTAGTCAAAATAAAAGTCATTTGTTATTTGTTATTTGTTATTTGTTATTTGTTATTTGTTAACTGTATTATGAAATTAAATAATTAGCTTGTTTGTAGTAAGCGCCAAGCGCGCTCTTTGCGCTTACTACAAACCAAATCATCAAGTTATTTAATTTTCATTCCTAACTGTTAACGGTTAACGGTTAACAGTTAACAGTTAACAGTTAACCATTAACTTTCTAGTTCAGTTTTAGACTTGTGGTAAACCGGACTACCGCGATCGGGAACGAAATGACAAAGCCTAGAAGAACGCCAAAAATCTCCTAAAATTGACCCCTGCGACTTGCGATAATAGTCACCCAAAATTGGTTTAACCGCTTCATTAGCAGTTAACAAATGATAATGAGGAATACTCAAAAAAATGTGGTGAACCACATGAGTCCCGATATTATGGTGGATATTATTAATGAAACCATAATCCCGGTCGATCGTCGATAAAGCACCTTTCAGAAAATACCAATCTTTCCCGCGATACCAAGGAATATCAGCTTCCGTGTGATGTAAATAAGTCACCAAATCCAACCACACAATAAACACCAAGTAGGGCATCAAATAGTATTTGAAAAACCACACAAAACCCCACTGAAATGTTAATAATGCCAGTAAAACTAGCATTAAGCTAAAACAAATCGTACTCGTAATCACATCCCACTTTTCCGAAGGTTTAAACAAATCACTATCAGGATGAAAATGAGAACTTGCTGGTCTTTCCGGCGAACGTTTAAACAGATATATTGGATAAGCAAACAGCATTAAAAACTCAAAGCGCAAAAACTTCTCCAAAGCATTCATCTTGCGATAGGTTGTTTCTGTAATGGGATACCAACTTTCATCAGTATCAAGATTGCCAGTATTTTGGTGGTGAGTTCGATGGCTAATTCGCCAACCGTGAAAAGGCACGAGAATAGGAGTGTGGGAAAGGTGGCCGATGAGATTATTTAACCATTTATATTTGGAAAAAGAACCATGCCCGCAGTCGTGACCGACAACGAATAATGCCCAAAACATTGTACCTTGCATTAACCAGAATATTGGCCAAAAAAACCACGAATCTAGGGCATGGGCAACTGCATAAAGAACGCCGATAATAGCAATGTCAAGAAAGAAATAAGACAGGGATTTCCAGGTAGAAGGTACAAAACATTCTGCGGGAATGGCTGCCTTCAATTCCTGTAAGGTAAATGGGAGTTCAGAACTACCTTTTAGCGATTCTTCTGAAAGATTAGCGTTTAACTGAGCGGTATTCAATGACACGATTCTTTAATGATGAGGATGACAATGGGGGTTATTCTAGCGTTACTGAGCATAATTTACCAGTCTTTTAAAATTAACCAATTGGGTGTATAGTCTTTAGTTTCTAACCCCAGCCCTCACCATGCAGCGGTTCCCGCTGTTATGAGGTACACCCACTTATCGTTCAATCCTCGTAGGGACACGGCATTGCCGTCCTTGTTTCATTACAGCGGGAACCGCTGTAACCCAAATTTTCCCGAAAATTTGGCATAGTCAAGCAAAAATTAACCAGATTGTGGTAAAGTTTTGTATCAAATCGAATCCAGTAAGAACACAATCCTCTGTTAAGGTCAGTTAAACGCTCTTATGGTAATGTTTGCACCAGTTTTCACCCTCGCTCAAGCAATCACAGCACCACCGGCTCAACAAGTTATTCTCCCGCCAGAAGTTCCCGAATCCCCGGATGAACTGCTGGAACCGTCACCTCCGCTAGTTCCACCCAGAATGGTGATGGAAACTCAGGAGGTTCGACCTTTACCGGGAAAATTAGATAGTATTCCTGTTTTTAATAGCAACAGTCCTGAATGGGTGCAAAAAGAAGGTATTTTACTCTCTACTTTCCCGCCGCAAGGCAAACAAACACCTTCTGCACACTTAAATTTTGCTTTCAAAGGTCGTTTTGATATATTTAGTCACCACATTATTAAAGCCAAAACTCGTCAACAAACTAACACAATGTTTCAGGGGATTATTGTCTATAATCCTAATTCTCAACCTGTGAGTTTGGAGATATTGCAGGGAGTTAGTTACTTGACTCAAGATGCGCTATTTGTTAATTTGCCTCCTTATTTAGAAAATCCTTTGGGGACTGTGTTTGCAGGGCCAGGAAGTCGGGCGACAAATGATGTTCTCCGAGGCCGAAGACAAGATAGTTTTCCTGCGGTAATGGAAATTCCGGCTGGTAAAAGTCGGTTATTAATGAATTTGCCAATTCCGGTGGCGAAGATGACTCCTTCATCGAATGGTCGCACTACTTTGATCCGTTTATCAAGTAGTAATGCCGTTTATGTTGCCACTTTAGCGATGTTTGCGCCGAAGGATGCTAAGGGTAAGGAGCAAGTTCCGACTTTAGAAAAGTGGGAAAAGCTGTTAAAAACTGGAAGTTTAGCCGGGCCGCGAGATTTAGCTCCAACTTTGCCGGGGGATAAAGTGCCGCGAGTGATTTATGGTCGTGTGGCGGGGGTGGCTGAAGGTTCCCAGTGGTTGGCGCGGCTTACAGACCAACCGCAGGTGGATTATTTGAGTATACCTCAGCGGGGTAAAGCTTTTTCATATATTTTGAGCACTACTCATACGGGGACTTTTGGGACTGGTCAAATTCAAAGTGCGAAGATGTTGGCTCGTTATCCTGATACGGCTTATTTTGCTCATGGTAATTATGGCGTGCACTATAGTTTGACTTTTCCGCTTTTCAATGGGGATAAGCAGGTTAGGGAGATTAGTATTCAGATGCAAACTCCTGTGAAGGCGAATAAGTCGGCGGAGGGTTTGATGTTTTACGATCCGCCGGATAATCGGGTGTTTTTCCGGGGTACTGTTGGGGTGGTTTATAAGGATGATGATGGTGCGGAACAAAGACGTTATGTTCATCTTGTGCAACGGCGGGGTCAAAAGGGGGAGGCTTTGGTGTCTCTGAATTTGAAGCCGGGTGAGCGTCGGGATGTGCAGGTGGAGTTTCTTTATCCGCCGGATGCGACTCCGCCGCAGGTTTTGACGGTGCGATCGGATTGAATTGGTAATTGGTAATTGGTAATTGGTAATTGGTAATTGGTAAAAGCGATCGCACTTTAAACTTCCCTATACTCCCAACAAGCGATCGCAAACCTACCAATTCATCAACCGTCCATTCTCAAACACCCCCAAACCCTAGAAATAGCCTCAAATTTATCCAAAACAGTAGCCATAAAATCAAAGTTTCACAATCCTTAATGAATTTCAAATTAATCCCCCGTACTGTTTAGATATCAACACAGACGGACTTAAACAAAATGAACCTTCACAAACAAGCATTAATTTTAACCCTTTCTTTAGTAGGTTTGACCAACATGAATTATGCGGGCTTAAAACCTGCTCAAGCTGAAAAACCCCCTGCTCAAGACCAGCAACAATCAGGAAAAACTCCGGCTCAAACACGCCAACAGCATCAGAAAGAAAACCATCAAACAAAGCCTAATCCCAACCAATCAAGTCAAGAAAATCAGCTAAATCTCACTGATGCTCAAAAAGCACAAATTAAGCAAATTCAGGAAGAAACTCGCCAAAAAATCAGTGCAATTTATACCGCTGAACAACGAGAAAAAATCCGCACAGCTAAATCACGTCAAAGAGTTGATTTAAAACTAAGTGCCGACCAAAAAGCCAAAATCAAAACCATTCAAGAAGACGCTAAACGTCAAATTCAATCAATTTTAACGCCTGAGCAACAACAAAAGGTTCAAGAACAGCATTCCTCTAAAGATAAGCAACAGCATCAACAGCGTTCTACTAAACCTAACTCCGAAAAGCGGTAGATGCAGCGTAATTTCTAACTCGTACTCCTTTAGCCATCCCCGTCTTCGGACGGGGTTTTTTGTTTTTGATTCACGGAATATGAGATAATAATATTTTTTATGGAGAACAAGTCATGGCTTATCTTTGGTATAAAGCATTTCATTTAATTGGCGTTGTCGTCTGGTTTGCAGGTCTGTTCTATCTAGTTCGACTCTTTGTTTACCACGCAGAAGCTACCCAAGAGCCAGAACCGGCTCAGACAATTCTCAAAAAACAGTATGAAATTATGGAGAAACGCCTTTATAATTTGATTACTACGCCGGGAATGATCGTTACAGCAGTAATGGCAATTGGTTTGATCTCAACGGAAACTGATGTTTTAAAAGATGGTTGGTTACACTTCAAACTGTTGTTAGTGGCGATTTTAATTGGTTATCATTTTTACTGCGGTCGACTGATGAAAAAATTAGCAGCTAATGAGTGTAAATGGACTGGCCAACAGTTTAGGGCTTTAAATGAAGCGCCGACTGTGCTTTTAGTTTTGATTGTTTTGTTGGCAGTGTTTAAGGGAAGTTTACCGCTAAATGCTACGGTTTTTGCTGTAGCTGGATTGATTATTGCGATGGTGGTGACAATTCAACTTTATGCTAAGAAACGGCAGCAGGATAAACTGAAATTGGCGGCAGAAAGTGGTCAAGAAAAGACCTAAATTAGTTAATACAATTTTACCTACTAAGCAGCAGGGAAACTTCTGATATTTTGGGTTCTTCAGGACATACAGCTAATTCCGATAGCGATCGATCGAACTGAGACTGGCTCATCGGATTTAGTTGTTTCTATAGTCATCACTGATTTCCTCTAAAACTTAATAATCCAAATACATCTGCTACGGATAATTGCCAATCACCCAATACACTCAAAACAGGTAAACTATCCTCTCCTCTCCTCATGGCCGGTAACTGATTGGGAGTAAATACCATAATTAATCGTTCTTCTGGTTCGATAAACCAACCCAATTTAGTGCCATTTTCTAAACAAAAAATAATCTTATCTAAAACTAAACCAGAACCTTGTTCGGGAGACAGAATTTCTATTACCCAATCCGGGGCAATTTTAATCTTATTTTCAACTTCTCCATTGGCATCTAAGGGAATACGCGACCACTCAAAAACGGAGATATCTGGTACTATTGAACGTTGCCCAAAAGTCACTCGTAACTCAGGAAAAGCATAAGCTAACTTTTGTGGTTTGCCAACTTGATTGATAGCAGATGCTAACTCAATTTGTAGTGTACTGTGTTTTCCCTGTCCCATCGGTTTTTGATAAATTTTCCCATTAATATATTCACTAGCCGGCTTAGTTTCTGGTAACTGCAAAAACTCTTCCAAAGAAAGTTGAGTAGGTGACTTAATAGAAGTTATCATTGATTATTCTCCATGCTGTAAATTAATGTGCCGTAAATCAAATTAAACAACTAACCAACTAAATAAATCTGCTACGGATAATTGCCAATCACCCAATACATTTAAAACAGGTAAAATCTCATCACTATATTTCACTTCTGGGGTTTGATTGGGTTGAAAAATCATCACAGATTCATCTTTAGCATCAACTAACCAACCTAATTTTGTCCCATGCTTTAAACAAAAAGTAATTTTCTGAATTACCCGATTAGCAGATTGTTCGGGAGACAAAATTTCAATCGTCCAATCGGGGGCAAGATTAAACTTATTTTCTATTCTACCATTGGCTTTGCGAGGGATACGCGACCATTCCAATACTGCAATATCTGGTACAATTGCACCGCCGCCAAATATGCAACGCAACTCTGGTAAAGCATAAGCTAACTTCTGTGGCTTGCCAATTTGATTGATAGCAGATGCTAACTCAATTTGCAGTGTACTGTGTTCTCCTTGTCCCATCAGTTTTTGGTAAATTTGACCATCAATGTACTCACTAGCTGGTTGAGTTTCTGGTAAGGCCAAAAACTCTTCTAAAGAGATTTGAGTAGGTGACTTAATAGAAGTAATCATTATTATTCTCCATGCTGTAAATTAATGTGCCGTAAATCAAATTAAACAACTAACCAACTAAATAAATCTGCTACGGATAATTGCCAATCACCTAACACATTCAAAACTGGTAAAATTTCATCATCATTATATTTCACTTCTGGGGTTTGATTGGGTTGAAAAATCATCACAGATTCATCTTCAGTATCAACTAACCAACCTAGTTTTGTCCCATGATTTAAACAAAAAACAATTTTCTGAATCACGCGACTAGCAGATTGTTCAGGAGACAAAATTTCAATCGTCCAATCGGGGGCAAGATTAAACCTATTTTCTATTCTACCATTGGCTTTGCGAGGGATACGCGACCATTCCAATACTGCAATATCTGGTAAGACTGCACCGTCGCCAAATATGCAACGCAACTCTGGTAAAGCCAAAGCTAGTTTTTGGGGTTCGGCAACTTGATTAATTGCAGGCAATAAACGCCCTTGCAGAATGCTGTGTTCTCCTTGTCCCATAGGTTTCTGATAAATTTTTCCATCAATATATTCACTGGGCGGCTTCGTTTCTGGTAACTCCAAAAATTCTTCTAAAGAGATTGTAGCTGTGGACTCAACGGAAAGCGCCATAAATTATTCCTCCTTAAAAAATCCCAGAGAACAAATAATTATCGGTTCCTGTTTTTCTGCATCTTCACTAATTATAAACATTAGATAGATTGAAGATTACTTTCACGCAATAAACGGATTTTCGCCTATTCCCAACTGATTTTTTGAGTTTTCCAATTTTTCCCAAAGCAACTCAATTTCAACAATTGCTTGCTCTAAAGGCATCTTCCCATTACTTGCCAAAGCGCTAATATAACCCACCCGTTGAGTAAACTCCTGCAAATTAGCATCAAAAACTAAATTCTCAGGTTTAACCTCGCCATAGTATCGGCTTTTGGGATATAAAAAATTGGAATTGTTCAGCATACTTAAAACCACCTTTTAAATCAACTTTTACTTTATTCTTATATGATAATTTATAATCCCTATACTTTAGAGTTTTGTAGCCCCAAAAATCTGTGATTTTTTTCTAGCTTTTTTGTGATCAAAAAATACTTTTAATATGAGCTAATATCTGAGTATGAGTGATGCTAAACATAAATCAATGTGACCAAGATCACATTGACTGCCAAGTAACCGCCGAGCAAAGAAGTAGTTATAATTACTCCAGTAAAAAATAGTTCGACTTTTCACTTAAGACTCTAACAAATGCCAGTAAATGCGCGATCGCCCCATTCCAACCGTCCACTACTTAAAATTTTAATCCCTCTCGCCTTAGCAGCAATTACCACTATTGTCACCGTCCATTTCTCACCACATTTAACTACCTTGTTTCAAACACCCATATCGATCGCATCACCGCCGCCAGAAATACAAAATATACTCAATGGCAAGCGCAAAATAGTCACCCTTGGGGATAGTATTACCGCCGCTGGCAAGTACACTGGAGGTTATGTCTGGTTAATGCAACGCTATTTAAACGCTCTTTACCCCAACCAAAAAATTGAAATAATTAATGCTGGAATTTCTGGCAATAAATCCACAGATATGCAGCAGCGATTTCAACAAGATGTGATCGACAAAAAGCCAGATTTAGTCACGATTAATGTCGGTGTAAATGATGTTTGGCACGCATTTTTTGACTTCAACACTCAACAATTCGACCCCGAAGGTAAAGTCCCGAAAGGCGTACCTCTAGCAATTTATCGCCAGAAACTCACAGAAATGGTAAAAGCCGCTCAAGCAGCAGGAATTAAAGTTGCACTCCTTTCTCCTACACCAATTCGGGAAGTGCTCGACGGGCCAGAAAACCTCCGCCTACCGCAGTACATTGCTACTATGCGTCAAGTAGCGATCGATAACAAATGCCTCTATATTGACCTTAATTCCCCATTTCGCGAAGTATTGATCGCATTTCAGAAACATGGAGGGCGATCGTTTAATCTCCTAGCAGCAGATGGCGTACACCCTAATCAAGCAGGAAATCGGATTATTGCCTATACAATTTTGCGGAGTTTAGGTATTTCTGACAAAGACATTCAAAGCGTACAAGTCAAATATTAAAGTATTTCACGAAAAATCAACACTTTCGCCAATGACCGACAATAACATAGTTACATTTATTTATGTTCAACTACTTACTACCCCGCTATTATACTATCCTTGTAGGGGCTTAATTTTAGAGATTTAACAGTTAACAATTAATAGTTAACAGTTAACAATTGTTTCTTAAGATTGCAGGGGGGCCAACCAATTGTGATAGATCTGGAATGTTTAGCTTACGGCGCAGGTCATGGAGAGGAAGGCCTTTGCTTGTTAGTGCGGATGGGACCGCATCGGATTTTACTAGACTGCGGCCTAGAAGACATTTCACGACTTCCCGCCTCACAAAATTCCTTACCAGCAGACTTTGTAATTTGCAGTCACGCCCACGCCGATCATGCTAGAGGCTTGTTAGCTCTGCATCAGTCTTTCCCAAAATTGCCCATTTATGCCAGCACGGTAACAACCCAACTGCTACCCCTCAATTGGCCAACTTTAACCCCTAGCGAACAACCCCAATTTTGTCAGACATTTCCTTGGCAAAAGCCAATAGAAATTCGTAAAGGCTTAGGCGTGCAATTATTCCCCTCTGGACACTTGCCGGGAGCCTCATCTATACTGCTAACTTGGGCTGCACCCAATCGTACCTACTCGCTGGTGTATACGGGAGATTTTTTTCTATCTAATTCTCGGTTAGTGGAAGGTTTACCCTTGGGAGATATTAAAGGGCTGAAGCCAGATGTGTTAATTGTTGAAGGTAGTTATGGAACATCGCGCCATCCCCATCGCCGCCAATTAGAAAATCAATTAGCAGAGCGGATTCATCGAGCGATCGCCGATGGTTACTCAATCTTATTACCAACATCGGCTCTCGGTTTAGGTCAAGAATTACTGATGTTATTGCGAAGTCACCACTATTTCACCGGTCGAGATTTAGATATTTGGGTTGATGGTATTGTTGCCAATGGTTGTGACGCTTATCTGGAGCTATTACCCCATTTTCCAGCAGCAGTCCAGAATTTTGCCCAACACCAGCCCTTATTTTGGGATGAACGAGTCCGGCCTCGTTTGCGCCGCCTATCACCGGAACAGCGCGATAATTTAGGGAAAACACCGTGCATTTTGATCGCTGACCAAACGGCAGATTTAAGTCTCTACATCACCGAAAAAAGCGGGGCTTGGATTTTGCTTTTGCCTCAAAAACCGGGATATCCACCTAAGATGTGGCCAGAAAATTTACAGTTATTGGGACTTCGCGGTGTTGAAACTTACTTACTGGCGGAGCATTCTGATGGCCCCGGTACTACGCAATTAATCCACAATTTGCGTCCTCAGCATATAATTTTTGTTCACGGTTCCCCGACTTATTTAGCTGATTTGGCTAACTTAGATGAGTTGCGAAACCGTTATCAACTACATACCCCAGCCAGCGGAATGCTGGTAGAATTACCTATTGGCGAGACATTTTTGCAACCGGCGATGCCTGAAACTCATTATCAGGGAGAGTTAGCAGAAATGGGAGCAGAAGTAGCAATTAGTTTACCGAATAATGTCACCGCCGATCCGCGCTGGTCAAATTTTGCGGATACGGGGTTGGTGGAGGCTCGTTGGCAGGGTGATGAATTGGTATTGCGGGGGTTGTCGCAGCGAGAAATAATTGGTGTTGGTAGCGATCGCCCTTTGCCAGTAGAGCTAGAATGTTGTGGAAACTGCCAACACTTTCGCGGACAGCGTTGCTGGAGTCAGCTATCCCCTTTGTTTGGTTTTAAGGTGACACCTGACGGCTATTGTCCTGTATTTGAGTCTATTCATAGTGTCGATCGCTTACAAGACTAAGGATTGATTAGGGTTGATTGCTATATAGCAATCCTAAATCAATTGTAAAATTTTTAGTCCTCTTGACCCCACCCTTGCCCTCCCCTTAGCAAGGGGAGGGTTGGGAGGGGTTCTAGTTTTTTTACAACTCATTTAGGACTGCTATATCCAAATAAACTAAAAAGTATTGGGAACTAATTTAATCCTACCATCCAAACCAAAAATCCTAAAATTTGTTCTACCGGTGGTAAAGAATAAATATTCAAGTCGATAGTCACTTCAAATCCAGAAAGTTTGAGAAATTGCCATTGAAGACCATTACTAACAGAACCATAGAGGATAGGTAATGGTTTTTGTTTAGCTTCATTAAATTTCTGTGCTGCTACCATTTCCGCAACACACTGACTGATTCCTGTTTTCAAATCAGCCTGTTTTGCCTCGACAATGACAATGGCTGGTGCTTCAATTGCTAATTGTTCCGTAGAAAGACTGATCAGAAAGTCGCAGCGCCCATTCAATCCCAGAGATTCATCCACGTTGAAATCTTCCCCGGAAAATATACTAATTTGACGGTTGAGAAGGCGGCGAACTTCTACAAGGACTGGGCTAATAATTAGTTCCGATCTGGCTTTTTCGCTGCCTGTCGCTACCGCAAGTGGTAAAGTTTCTTCAAGAGTTGCAGCCAGAGTATTGCTGGGTTGGATGGGGACAATTTCAGGGAGAAACCTGATTCCTTCTATTGTGGTTAAATTGAAAGCTTCTTTAACCTTTGTGATGGTGGTGAATTGACTGTATGGCATAATGTGGGGCGGTTTTCTCGGCAAAACTTACATGAAATAATTAATTCAAAACTCCAAAGGAGATTTGAGAGAAACCGGGTTGTAGCTTTAAGAGCAAACCCGTGAAGCATGAACATTAGTTCAGAAACCCGGTTTCTATTCAAGTTCTCAAGAATTACTCATTTTCCTGTTTTTACCCCATATTCCCTATCCCTAACCTCTAATCCCCACTAGAGTCAGGATAGTGGTGTCGAATTTGTTCGGCTTCTGGACAATCATCCGAAACTAAGGGTTCATAGTTACCTCGCGGCACTGAAGCTAATTTTTGAGTAACAGCCCCAATACTTTCCAGGCGTACCATTTCTTCCCATGAGCAAACTTCGTCTTCTTCTTCTGTTTCATAGCGGAGAGTCACCAAATCTCCTTCTATGTCCAAGATCCGAACGCGCTCAATCCAACGCTGCTGATCCCGCAAGAAAATAGAAACCTCACGACCATCACAACAGAGTTGATAGATTTTGCGCTGTAGCATTTGTTACTTCTCCTGAGCATTTTACTTGCTCAAAAAGTCGGCTGTTTATATGGTTGAGACGGTATTAATGCCCGTCCGCTGACACAACTAATATTAGCCGATCGCAGGAAAGTTTGGACAAAATCCGTAATAAATTAAGCAAATAGCGATCGCGGATCGGCAAAATAGTCATTTCACCGGTATCGATCGCTACTTTATGCGATCGCGTAAGGTTCAGCTTTGGCAAATCGTTCGGTACGTTTGGGAATTATTTAAGGAGTTGTGGGCGATCGCGCCATCTCTAAATGCTTCTTTAAAGTCTCCACAGGTAAGGGTCCTTTTAAGTGACTCCAAGGCAAAATTAAATCCAATTCCCACTCAGTATAAACATAAAAATCCATCTCCGGCAATTGTCCCCGCAACTCCTTAAAAGCACGGCGATAACTACCCAAAGAATCCCCATAATGTCGGACTAATTCTAACAATTTTGATAACCGTCGATCGCCCCGCGATAACAAAGCCTGAATCACCGACCAATTATAACTTTCTGGACGAAATTCTAACCCCAATTTCCCTAAATCTTTATCTAACAATTTCAACCTTTTCTCAGCATCTTTATTCACCCCAAACCACTGAAACGGCGTGTGAGATTTCGGAACAAAAGTGCTACAACCTAAAGTTAAACGCAAACCGGGAGCCGCTTTTTTAATATCCCGCATCATCCCCACCGTCTCACTTAAATCTGCCAATTCTTCTCCAGGAATTCCCACCATCCCATAAAGTTTAATCCCTTTTAATCCCCCAAGTTTAGCATTAATAGCAGTCTGAATAATTTCATCATTGCTCAGTTTTTTATTG
Source organism: Oscillatoriales cyanobacterium USR001 (assembly GCA_001698425.1). Lineage (GTDB taxonomy): Bacteria > Cyanobacteriota > Cyanobacteriia > Cyanobacteriales > Microcoleaceae > Kamptonema. The sequence continues at coordinate 31,774 of MBRE01000046.1, forward strand.
ACAATTCTACGAACTTTCTCGCTCCCACTTTCTACCGCAATAGTAATCGATCGAGTATCGCGTTTAGCCAAAGTTTCTGCTAACTTTACTGTCACCGTATTCGTTCTTACCGAAGAAATACTCAACCGAATATCATCATATTTGGGTTGACTCAAATAATCTAATAATTGCTCAAATTCTGGATGCTGAGTTACAGAAGCACCTAACAAACCCAAACGATTTGTCACGGCTAAACCCTTTTCAATTGCTGGGATTAAAGACTCTTCTAAACTAGCAGTTCTAAAGGGTAAAGTTAGATAACTTGCTAAACAGAAACGGCACATTTCTGGACAACTGCGAACTACCTCTACCATGTAAATATTTTCCCAAGCTGCTTTTTCTGTCACCACAGTTGAAGCAGATAAAACATTACCGCGATAAGTCTGTTTTTCCACCTGTGGAGGAACTTCTAAATCTACTGGTAAAATAGACTTGATATTACCAGTCGGGTCGTAATAAGTTACTTCATATAAACTGGGAACATAAACACCTGGTACTTTTGCTAAATGCCTAAGTTTAGTTTGTTTATCCGCAGTTCTAACTTCTTTATAAGCCTCAATAAAATCACCTAATAAATTTTCACCATCGCCTAGCAATATCGCATCAAAAAAATCAGCAAATGGTTCAGGATTAGCAGTAAAAACTGGACCGCCGCCAAATATAATTGGTTGACCATCTGTGCGTTTTATTGCCCAAATAGGTAATTCTAAAAATTCTAATAAATTCAGAATATTCACATAATCAAGTTCCCAAGATAAAGAAAAACCAACTAATTCTGGTTGTCTTGGTAATGGTTCGTGAATATCAGTAAATAAACGGCTAACTTCAAGATCGATTCGTGCGACTAAAGTTGCCCAAACCACTTGATAGCCAAGGCTAGTGATGCCAACAGTGTACTCATTGGGAAAAGCAAAAATTGTCGGAATAGCGTCAGCGTTAGGGGTTGCTGGCGTAAATAAAAGGCGTTCATAAGAAAATAAATCAGAGTTCATATTAAGAGGGTTAAATGGGAGCATCCTGATGGGTGAAATGTATCTCAGGAACGAAGCATAACTGCATTAATTTCTGCTTTTAACTAATAATTTCTTTGCGGTCATACTTCGCCCCTGTAAAATAGTTGGGATTTTATTTATATTTAAGTTTCATCCCTAAAATTAGCAGATTAAGAGCCAAAGTAATTGTATTGGCAAGAATCAAAGCTAAATCATTACGCAGAATCCCGTATACTAACCAGAGGAAAATTCCTACACAGAAAAGAATTACCATTGAGACAGAGACATCTTTAGCGGATCGGGTTTTCCAGGTTTTAATTACTTGAGGCAAAAATGCGCCGGTGGTTAAGGAAGCAGCGGTTAGTCCTAAAAGTGTGATTGGGTCCATAGTATGATTAAGAACGGGGTAAAGTGATAAAGGGAATGGGAAAGCGCGATCGCGCTTAACTCATCCTTGACGATTATACTGACTTACCTCAATCTTGATGGTTTTTCAGGAAAGATTTTACCCAAGCATCGCCAAACTAAAATTTATGTACTATTCCATTAAATCATCTGCCGCCAATTCACCTGGATAAAAGCGATCGCTCAAAATCTCCTCCAATGAATAAAGACACTCTGGCGGAAAAGTTTTAATCGGTAAATTCGTTTCTCCTGCTGCAAAATCCCTACCATTTTGGTATATCTTTTGCAAAGCTTCGTTAAGATATGGCTTGAGGCTCGGATTTTCCTTCAGTAGTTCCTGAGTATCGCGACGTTGCACGCGAATCATATTTAACCAACTACGACTCCGCCGATTAGATTGATATTCCCATTTTAATAAATGTCCAATCAAAATACTCAAACGATTTCGCAATTCAGAACGTTGCTGTTTTCCCAAAGATTCAATTTCCTCAATTAAATTAACTAAATCAAGCTGACTCCATTTACTATTCCGTAAAAATTCCGCTTGTTCCTGAGTCCACGCATAAAAATCAGTCTCATAAAGACTTAGCGCCACATTTTCTATTTCTTGTTCAGTTTGTGATATCTGCATCGCGTAATTTAAACCTTAAAACTGCTATTTTAATTCTCAAATCTCATTTTCATTCTGCACCGGAAACACCCCCGACAAATCCAGAGACAAATCAGGAAAACCAGGAATTACTACCGACTCATTAGGCAAAATAATTCGCTTCAACCGATAACCAAACTTATCTCGACTTTCCCGATAAGGCTCATTATAAACTTCTAACCAATTATCTACCAAATTAAAAATCCAGTAATCAGAAATTCCATCTTCAGCATAGATAGATAACTTTCTTTTTTGGTCATAACTTAAAGTCGAATCAGAAATCTCAATTACTAACAAAATATCAGCAGGTTGCGGGTGAGAAGACAAATAATCATCAGCACGATTTCTGGCAATAACTACATCTGGTTGAGGTTCACTGTCAGCAGGTAAAATAATTGGTTCTTGTCCCCGAATAGTCGCTCTTTCAACTAAAATTGTGATTAAAACGCTAAGCAAATTGGTATTACATACAGAATGAGGCGTTTGCTTCTTCGGCATTTTAATAATCTCTCCGCGAATCAACTCTAACCTTTCATCCGGTTCAAAAAAACCCAATTCTCCCAGACGGTGATATTCACTTAGAGTAAAACGTTTTACAGTAACAGTAGTCATATTTCACCTAACTATTATGGGGTTACTACATCCTACTATAACAACCTTCGGAAAAAATGACCAGTAAAATAATCAGCATTTAGCATTTTTTCACGGCTCACTGATTAGTTGGAAACACCCCCGACAAATCCAGAGACAAATCAGGAAAACCAGGAATTACTACCGACTCATTAGGCAAAATAATTCGCTTCAACCGATAACCAAACTTATCTCGACCTTCCCGATAAGGCTCATTATAAACTTCCAACCAATTATCAACTAAATTAAAAATCCAGTAATCAGAAATTCCATCTTCAGCATAGATAGATAACTTTCTTTTTTGGTCATAACTTAAAGTCGAATCAGAAATTTCAACTACTAACAAAATATCCGCAGGTTGCGGGTGAGAAGACAAATAATTATCAGGACGATTTCTGACAATAACTACATCTGGTTGAGGTTCACTATCAGCAGGTAAAATAATCGGTTCCTGTCCCCGCACGCGGGCGCGTTTCCCCAACAGCAGAATTAACTCCTCAACTAGAACTGAGTTGCAAACAGAGTGTGGTGTCTTTTTAGTCGGCATTTCAATAATCTCTCCACGAATCAACTCAACCCGCTCATCCGGCCCAAAAAACCCCAATTCTCCGAGACGGTGATATTCAGCCAATGTAAAACGTTTAACAGTAACAGTAGTCATATTCACCTAATATCTCCCTCTGTGTTCTCTGCGTTCTCTGTGGTTAAATCATTCCGATGCAACGGTCAAAGATATAATTCCTATACATCCTACTATAACAAAATACAAAAAATCCCGCTCGTAAAAGAGCAGGATCATATCACAAATTAACAAAAAAGTAAAGATTTTCAATTACTTTTACCCTTAAAAAAGGGTTAATTGGGGTAATTAAACCCCAAATTCTTCCTTACATAGAAGAACCTAAACCGGAGTAAGCACCGTAAAAGAAAAGACCCAAAATCGTAAGCACGCCGATGCCAGCAACAGTTGCGACAAGCCACAAAGGAATACGACCAGATTGAAGCACAGCAATCACCTCTTAAATCAAAACTAAGTAAATTCGACTCTCGAAATCCTACGCAAATCCCAATTAGTTAAAGAAATAACTGGAAAACAGGATACCTAAGACAAAAATCAACAACAAACCCAAATAAAGAGAAGTCCGGTTTAACTCAACAGGCTGCTCATTGGGATTTGGACTACGTTCAGGCATGATTAACTCCTATCTTTGAATAAACTGCATAGATGCGATCGCACCTAAAAAGAAAATCGTGGGCACAGCCAGGGTATGAACCGCCAACCACCGCACTGTAAAAATCGGATAAGAAACAGGCTCATTATTAGGAACTCTGCTAGTCATAATCTCAAACTCCTTTTCAAACTACTTAGCAACAAACTGATCGACTTGTTTTTTAGCTTCAAACCGGTCAGACACGATCGGTACTTCTTGGCGAGTTTGAGTAAAATACTCATTCGGGCGAGGAGTACCGAACACATCATAAGCCAAACCAGTTTGTACAAACAACCAACCTGCAATAAACAGCGCTGGAATAGTGATACTGTGAATCACCCAATAGCGCACGCTTGTAATAATGTCCCCAAACGGACGCTCACCTGTTGAACCACCAGCCATTTAGATACCTCCTAAGAAAACATCTCAACACAAAATCTTTATGACATTTTACTATTAAGCAGGTTGCGCCGATCCTTCATATTTCAGAAGAGTTCCGGTTGCGCCAATAATAAACCCCTTTTCAGGAGTCATAAAGATCACCTTGTAAAAATTAGCAGGAACATCCTCAACTGCACGGTCTTTTTGCCAAGTTTTCCCGCCATCAAAACTGCAAAGCAAATTACCGCCGCCGCCGGCTAACCAAATTTCATCGTTTGTCCGGTACGCTAAATCTAGCAAACCCCAACTTGCCCTGCGATCGGGACTAAAAGGTTCTCCCCATTCATCCCAATTGTCAGGAGCGCTAAATTGAATTTGACCGCCTCTTTCTAACATCCACAAACGCCCATCCTTGCCAAATCCCATGCTTTGGAGACGGCGAGAACTATTGCGATTGTGGGGAGTCCAAGCAGTTTGTCCTGGTTCCCAAGTTGAGTAAAAATTACCCTTTGACGAAACCGCCACATAAGCGCCATCAACAGAACGGCTGATATTACGAACTACCCCAAAAGCTTCTTGTACCAAAGCTTTCCAAGTTTTACCGCCATCATTCGTCTGATAAATTGCGCCCACATCTGTTGTCATCTCAGCAGATTGTGGTCCCAAAGCTACAATTGTATTTGGAGAACCGGGAAGCTGACTGCTCAAAGCAATGCGAGTCCAAGATTTACCTTCATCTTCAGTGTGCAGTAAAACTGAAGGTTGTCCGACAATCCAACCTTCTGCACCTGAAAAACTCACTGAGGAAAAGCGAGATTTGGCATCTTCTAAATTTAGAGCGATCGCGCTCCAAGTTTCCCCACCATCCTTCGTTTCCAGCAGAGTTGTGTCAGAACCCACAATCCAGCCATGATCGGGATTGCCAGTAAAAGCAATATCCTGTAAATTCGCCTTTGTTGGCAGAGGAACTACCTTCCAAGGGTTGTAACTCACAGACGGAATCGTGCTACAACCGGCACAGATTAGCACAGCCACCAATAAGATTACAATTCTTTGCCAAACTCTCACAATTTTCCTACTGCAAACCATATAAACTAAGCAACAACAAAAAGCCAGCGGCCAAACCGCCAAAAATCAGCAAACTTTTCTGGGATTCACTCATCGTATTGACACCAATACCGTAGCGTCGATTTGCCTTAAATCCAGAAACGCCATCAGCTTGGCCAATATTTTGAAATCGGGACTTAGGCGCACCGCAAGTCGGACAGCGCCAAATTTCGGGTAAATCCTCAAACGCCATCCCGCGAGGAATATGAGTTTGGGCATCACCCTTTCTAGGTTCGTAAACGTAGCCGCAGGCGCGGCATTCGTGTCGATCTAGGGTTTTGAACTGGTTGGCTGAATCGCTCATAGCTCAAGAAAGAGTGTGTAAGCCAATCTTAGAATAGCTATTAAAGATTATTACAGAATTTAAGCCTGCGATCGCATATCCAGGGAAAAGGGAGGGGCGTGTTTTACCGATGGTGGGATGGTGAGGGGGTGACAATGGTGCGGGAAGCTTGATGGGTGAAGGGTTGAGGGGCTTTAAGCTGGCTGAAGGTGAGTTTAAGGCGATCAGGTAGAGTTTATGTAATTTTTTGCCATTTGACTAACTTCTTGCAGAAGTTTATGAATTAAGGGTCGATAAATGGTATTATCTAGGTGTTCTAAATACCAGGTTTCATAATCGCCAATTATATTTAGATGTTCTTCAATTTGTCTTGCTTCTTCTAAAAGAACCCATAAGTTATGGGTGGCTCGATTATAAAATCCATAGCCTCCACTTGCTTTTAATCCTTCTAACCCATGTTGTTGACAACCAGGACATGGGCAGAGTTTCAATTTCTGTTCTTCTTCTGAGCTTAAATATCGACCTCTCCAGTTGCCTAACTCAGTAACAATACGATCTCCTGTTCCTGGTAATTGAATTAATCCTCTTGCTGCACGATTTCGCCACCCACTAGAATCAACAGAATTAATACCTAGTAGGGCTGCGATATGTAAAGTTGCTGTTCCTCCAATTCCAAAAATATGCAGTTTTTTATCTGGAAATTGTTGGCGAAAATGAATTAGATTATCTATGATTTTTTTATAGGTAATGGCTTTAGAGGCACGCAATAAATTAGGAACAATACCACCTAAAGCAATGCAAGGCTTTTTTGATAAACCTTTACTGTTAACTATTTGTTCTATATATTTTTCTAAAAAATTACTGATATGAACTACTGGAACATAATCCCCTTGATAATAACGAAAGTTCATATTCATAGTTTTTTTAAAACATTCTTCTTGTTCCTCTAAACTCATTTTAGGAATAGGTATAAAATCTTGAGGGATAGGAAACCAGTCTGGTTTGGCTTCTCTCACAAATTCTGCATATTCTTTAACAGGCACTTCTTGATTATTTTTAATAAACGAGAAAGCACCATTGTCAAGATACAATTTAACATTTTTAGGAATACCTAAATGTTCATGTAAGCCTTTTTCCATTGCTTTTTTTCTTTGACTAGGCATTTTATGAAAATCAGCATAAGAAATCATCACCGCTTGTAACTCTTTTAAGTGATAGAGCGATGTGGAATCCCACACACGGGGTTTTATTCCTTTTAATCCAAAACCAGCGACTATTTGCACTATTTTTTAAACTATTTGTTTAAGAAAAGATTGATATTTAGACAAAAGTTTTTGTTTAACATTTCGAGTTAAACTTTCACCTACATTCTTAGAATATTTATGAGATTGTTGCGTAACAGATGGTATTAAGTAAGTAATTGGGTCGTCACTCATAAACGAATGATCTTCATCAACTTCAAAACCACAGTATTTTATTGCTGTTAATATTTTAGCAGATATTGTTTCAATACTATCATTATTTTCTGAGAAAAATTCATAACGTGGGAGTAATTTTGTAGGAGTATTTGAATGACCAACAAAGAACATATAAGTATGAAATATTTTACATAATTGCCTATAAGGTTCTATGTCAATACGACTACCATCTTCTTTGATTTTGTTGCGGTAGCGTTCAAAATATGGTTCTAAGTCATTCAAATTGGCTTTTTCATTGAGAGTAGCCCTAGTGGTAAATGATCTACGAATTAAACAAGTACAAATAGTTCTTTTAAGCCCATTTTCAAAAAACTCTGGAGAAGATAGTAACAAAGTCATGGCTTGTCCATCTGTTAAAGTATAATTTCCAGTTTCCCAATTACTATCTATATATTTAGCAATATACCATTCTACAACAGCACTATATACCTTTAAACGAACATTTTTAGAAACTCCGCAATAGATTCGATTAAAATCTCTTGCAGAATTGAGACATTTTAATAATTCTTGAATAGCTTTTTGTGTAAATAGTCCTCGTTTATTATTAATTAGATAATTATCTAAATAAGCATCTTGTGGAAATAAACTACCATCTCTAAGAATAATATTAGGACAATCTCTACCAGCATTTAATAAATATTCATGATCGAAAATATATTGACCTATATCCATCGCTGAAGCAGTACAACGATGAAAATCTTCTGCATCTAATTCATCTTGATAAGATGGATCAATTAACATCCATTGCAGTAAATCTTGAGTAGGTTCTGGATTAAATCTACCCTTATCAAAAATAGCGTTACCGTTTTCTACTCTAACAATTGCACCAGCAGCATTATTTAACAAAAAAGGAACAGTACGATTAAAAAAACGGGCAGGAGTGGGAACTGAACTACGATGTTGACTTACATCTGAAGAACCTATTAAAAAGTTGCCATTATTCCATAAGCTATCATCACTTTCAATTGAATTAAGAAAATATTTTCCAACAATATGAGTGGCAAGATGTTGTTTAATTAATTCTTCATTTAATTCAACTTTCCAGTTGCGATTTCCTTTGGGTGGAGGAATAATGTTAACTTGTTCTTTTGTCATTCCAAAACCACGAATAGCAACTTGTTTGAGAAGTTTTGCTAAACGTTCCGATTGGGTTGAATTTTGTTTTATTTGTTCTCTTAAGTCCTTGAAAAACTCAAAATACAATTCTCTAGGATCTTTTTGGGACAAATGTTCTCTTGCAGTTTTAATGGTGGTTTCCCACTGATCTTGAGCTTTAACCAATTGACTCATATACTCAAGAGTTTTTTCAAATGGATCGTGATTTTTTAGAGGATCATAACTATTAACTTGCTCACGATCCAAAATTTCATATCCTTCATTATCCTGATTTAAAATTTGATCAAAGTCTATCTCTAACTGTATATAGGGTGATTGAATATTGCTGGATTTTTTCTTGCGAGGCATTTTACTTATCCTTTTCTTTTAATTCGTTAATTTCAGCAATCCACTTATCCTGCATTTTTTTGAAAATATCAGGAGTTTTACCACCTTCTGAATCTTCAGTTGTGCGGGTTCTAATTTTGACCGGAATTGTATGTTTAATACTTTCATAAGTTCCAGAAATTAAACAAGTTCCCTGTGGCATTTTGGGTAATGCTCGTAACATTTCATCCGTAGCATCTGCTTTGACTCCTTTAATAGCATCTAGTTGATCTGGTTCTAAAGCAAAGACTAATCTAGTATTACATTGACGAATTACACTTTTATCAATATCAACAGGGCTTTGTGTCATTAAAACCATGCAAATTCCATGATGTCTTCCTATTCTTACTCCTTCCCGAATAATTTGTTTACAAGGACTACCTTCTCCCTGGGGAACAAATAAATGTGCTTCATCAACTACTGCTACATAAGGAGGTATATGCCCTTTTAATCTCAAATTTTGTAGTTCTCTCAAAACTGCTGTTGCTATAGATTGAAGTTGTTTTGAAGTTAAATTTTTACAGTTAATAGATAAACAGGGGTACATTAGTTTTCGCCAATCTGCAACACCATCTCCAAAGATTTTATAACCATTTATACTACCTTGCAATCTTCTTGTAACTGTATCAATTACTCTTGGTAATTCTGCTTTTTTTGCTACATATTTTTCCGCTGTTTCTGGAACTTTATCAATCATATCTTTCAGTCTGAATTTTGCAATATCATCATTTTGTAAATTAGTTTGTAAGTCCCCGAAAACTTTACTGACGATATCACGCTGTAAATCACTTTTCTGCATAGCAGATGGTAGTAAATCTAAAAGCTCGGATTCAGTTAATGATGAGATACGAATACTAAAATCTTTCCCTGGTTCAACTACTTGCCCACCATTTTTAATAACAAATTGTGAATATTCATCTTGAGTATCAATAAAAACAACTGGTAACTTATGTTTAATTAGTTCTTCCGCCACAACCCCCATTGCATAACTTTTACCACTTCCTGTAGTTCCACAAATAAAGAAATGTCTTTGAATTGCTTGTTTATTAAGAATAATATCTGTTTTAACTCCTCCTACTGTTTCACCCAAATATAAACCTTTATCTTGCTTTTCCTCTATTCCTAAAACACGGACTACTTCACTAGAATCAGCAATAAAAACCTCTGCCAGAGAATTAGGTAAATTTTGAGGCGATCTAATTTCTTTGCCGATAATTTCTTCTATCAAATCAGCTTCAACCACACGAGAAATGTCTGTACTATGTTCTTCTGGCATCGAGGGAAGAGGAAGACGTAAATTATCACTAACTGTTACGCCAGCTACACTTGCATTTGGGTTCTTTTCATAACCACTACGAATACGTCCAATCAAAAGCGTTTTTTCACCTTCTCTGGACACATTCATTTTTACCAATGTACCCGGTTTGACATCTTTTCCAGCTTTTAATTTAATGCGTACTGTTTCAAAAGTTGGGGTTTCTTGATCGGAAATTACAGTTCCTATAGGATAAGACTTATTATTCATTAAAAAATTCCTATTTTTATAAATCAGAATAGACTTGGATACCAAGTCGCTGTAAAAGTTGCCTCGCAGCTTGGGAGTGAAACGAACTCACAGGCAACCCAGTTAATTGACTTACCAACCATTTCGGGGAAATTTTTTGGTGATCAATCAAAATATACCACGTTTGATAATTATACGGTTTTCCCTTACCCTGTGCTAAGGCTTGACGCGCAACTTCATCAAAATTTACATCCGTTAAGTTAAACTCAATTCCTTTAAATAAGATTTTATCAGGACGCTGACCATTAGTTATTGGTTCTGAAAATTTCCATGAATTACCGTATAACCACTGATGTAAAATTGATAATTTTCTGCCTAATGTACCAGTACCAACAGTTACTTCAAGAGAATCAGGCATTATACCAGAGTATCCACTTAGTGCATTAAAATACATCTTTGTAACACAAATCAATAATTTCTGGTATGTCCCCTGACTCACGATCGCTTCTAAATTTGTAACAACAGATAAACTTAACTCAGAAGCCAGGGCTTTACTCATCTTTTGATCGTAATTGGGAATAACCAGATCGCCACGAATTAATCCAAACTTTGCCGACAATACATATATATCCAGAAGTGTATCAGGTTGTTGCCTTAAGAAACGCCGTAACAGCCGAAATGATGGCCCATCGTAGCGTTCAATGGCAGGTAAGTCATCCTTCTGTGATCGCTTCGCTTGAGAACAAGATAAAATTAATAAGCGCCGACTTGAAGACTTACTCATTAATTTAATAAACAACTAACTGAGGGATTGGCGATCGCTTTTTCTCTGAAGTCAATTCAGCAGCGTGATCGCTCCTAGCCATTATAATCGTGAAAATAGCGATTCCCTACAGGATAGCTCCACTTCACGCATCCCCACCGAAAACCCAACTTCCCTGAACTATGTCATCAGGTAGCATCCTAACAGTCACAGATGTTCTCAATTTGCTTATCAGTGGAATCGAGAAAACTACCCTGGAAACAGAACTTACTGCTTCAGGTTGGATATCTACTCAAGCTAGAGGTGGCTCAAAAAGCGGTGCGGGTACAATTTGGACAAGCCTAGACACTCAATACAGTGTCAGAATTATGACTCAACCTGATGGTTCATCCTACGCTCGTGTTTACAATGGTCCCGGAGGTGGCGCACCCGCAGAACAACCTCTAAACCCATCAGGTAAACCCGGAAGTCGTGGGGATACCCACTTTATTCTTCTCCATTAACCCCATTTATTCGTTGGACTATGAACTTTCAAGAAACCTGGCAACAATACGATTTTACTGAATCAGAATTGCTATCAATGGGGTGGAAATTTCCATATAATTATGTCCTAAATCTCAACTACTATTGGCAGATCGATCCAACTAATTCCACTTCTCTAGTTGCTACCACTGACCAAAATTTAAACATTATACTCAAAACCTGCATTCGGCTTGATGTACAACTCAACCCAAATCCAGATGAGTTAAATCAAAAGCCTGCGAACCTCGGCACAATTGTAGGATGGGGGAAAGTCACTCCCTCTCCCTGGTTAGAAAATCTATCTCTTTCTCCTAATGAGTGGCTGCATCTGTTCTTTGAAATTGGTGGAAATAATAAAATTGAAGCTCTTTGTCGATCGCTCGTTATCGAACAATTAGCCAAACAACCCGCCTCACTCAGTTTATAACATGACCCCTATTTTTGAGAAAATGGGGAAGTGAAATCGCCCTTCCCAAAGAAGCGCGATCACCTGCTTTAATTATTCACAAAAAAAGCAGGCGATTCCTGTCAAACAATAACATCAACCATCAATTAGTAGAATTTTCTTCAGCATTTAAGCCTGCGATCGCATATCCAGGGAAAAGGGGATCGATCGTCAATTAAGCTGGCTCAACATGAGTTGGAGGCGATCGAATGGGAGCGCTAAAGCGCTTACTACGAACCAAATCATCAAGTTATTTAATTTTCATTCCTTAGTAATAATCTCAGTCACCACCTGGCCACCATTTACATCCCCTGTCACAGTCACAGTTTCATCTTTAAGTTGTCCCGCCGCCTTGGGTCCCGTCGAATTAAACTCAGGATCTATTTGACGATAAACCACATTCCCCACTGCATCAAACGTCTGATTCTTAAAATACCAAATCAAATTATCAGTATTCAATTGAGAATTACGTTTCTGACCAATTCCTACCACATTTCCTGTCAAATAAAAAATATCTCTCTCCAAATCTCCCCGGCCTTGATTTCCCCTCATTGTCACTTTTTCTTTCAGTTGAATCACCGTTACCGGGCCAGGAGAAACCACCAATTCCGCCGGAAAATTCCAACTCATCATATTACTAGATATTTGCAAAGGCGGATCGGAAGGCATTAATTGAGCATTTTTTGTTAAATTTGCAATTTTTAATTTCAAATCAACATCTGCTTGGTCAGAATATGCGCGATCGCTAATTACTTTACCCTGATAACGGTCAATTTGAACAGGCAAATCGCCAATCATTTTTTGCCGATCTAACATCCAAATTAAGTGTTCAGTTCGTAACTGCAAAACAGGATCTTTAACATTAGCAACCACCTGACCAAATAACTCCATTCGTTTAGCCCGGCTAAAAACTCGCGCCTCCTTCGCTGAAGCTATTGCTTGTTTATGATCTCCAGTTAAATTGTTCCGAACTATCAGCAAATCTTCCTTGGGTCGCCACTCTAACTCATTCCCTCGCAATACGATACCATTAAGGGGATCGGTAGCAATAATCTTACCTTTAAGTATTACTTGATTGCCATCTTGGTGTACCTCACCTGTCTCAGATTGAATTTGATAAACCTCTTTCCCATCTTGAAAAAGTACACCTTTAGGATTTTTAACATTAACTATTTTTTTATCTTTGCTGTAAGTAGCTTTCTCGGATTTAACAGTCCATAGTTTTTCCCCTTTTTCATTAGCTTGTTCCATTGTCACATCGCTTAAAGTTAAGCTACTATTTGACTTTTGAGCCGTATTAATATCTTCAGCTAACTTATTGGCCTGACTATCCTCTGATTGATTTCCGCAAGCCACTATTCCCAACAACAGCGTAACTAAACCTAGTCGCACTATTCTTGATAATTTAATCTTGTGAATTGTGAAATTTAGATACTTCATTGTTATTTGTTATCTGTTATAAGTATGTAGTTGCGCTTCAGCGCTCTTAGGCTATGAAAGAGTGGGGAGGGCGGGTTTATAGATATCTGGGTTGGGCGCATTTAGATTTAGGCGAACCCGCCCCTACAAAATCTGTCCTCATCGCCTTGATGGTTACTATATAATCCCAAATACTGTAGATACAAGGGGCGGGTTCACCAAGAATTTGAAAGGGTGCAGACAGGTTAAATAAACCTACCCCACCCCACTAACAACTAACAACTAACAACTAACAACTAACAATTATCTATCTTCGTGATCGTCCATCAAACTAATGCCAGATAAAGGGCGATAAGCGTAATTGGGACGATTGGTTTTTTGGATGTCTTCTTTAATCGCTTCCAGATCGATATAGCGATCGGCTACATTAATTAAACTATCACTGGTCATCGATCGCAAACTCACCACCTCAACCCTTACACCGCGATAACTTACAGCATCCACAGCATAAGCAAGATCCCCATCACCGCTAACTAAAACCGCTGTATCATAAGCACCCACCAAAGCCATCATATCCACAGCAATTTCTACATCCAAATTAGCCTTTTTAGAACCATCAGGAAGTTGCACCAAATCCTTAGAAATCACGCGATAGCCATTGCGACGCATCCACAACAAAAACCCCTGTTGTTTCTCATTAGTGCGATCTACTCCAGTATAGAAAAAAGAACGCAACAGCCGCGAACCTGCTGTTAAACGACAAAGTAACTTAGTGTAGTCAATTTCAATTCCTAACTGTAATGCAGCATAAAATAGATTAGAGCCATCTATAAAAATTGCTACTCTACCTCTATTTTCTAGCACTTGTTCAGGCGTGAACAAGTCGTTGCTATCTAATTTATTATTCAACATGGTTACTATGCCTCTTTTTTTATGAAAGAAAGTTAGCTAAACAAAAAATTGGTGATAATCTGAAGTAAAAATATCATTATATCACCAAAGATCGAGAAACTGATTGTAAGACTTCAATTCGTTTAAAAACTGGTTCTGGTTTTCTTAAAGCTTGGTTAGCCGGCAGATTACCCCAAATAGCACCAGTTGACAAGATGTCGATATTATTAATCGCTACCTGGTCATTAAAGTCAATTGAAAAACCTAGCTGCTGATAAATAGCAGTGCTGATATTGGGAATAATCGGTGATAAAAGATAAGCGGCTAATCTTACAGATTCCAACACCGAATACAGGACTTCTCTCACGGCTTCAAGTTGTCCTTGTTTGTACAAACTCCAAGGTGCGCGATCGTCAATAAATTTATTACCGCTTCGCACTAAAGTTAGCACAGCTTCGCAAACTTGACTAAAAGCCAGATTTTCGTAAGCGTCAATGGCGCGATCGCTCAAAGTTAAACCCATTACCTTCAACGGATTATCTGTGGGAATATCCTCACCATTAATGGGAATTATGCCACCACAATATTTATGAGCCATGCTCAATGTGCGGTTAACTAAATTACCCAAATCGTTAGCTAAATCTGCATTCACAGTATCGATAAACCGAGTTTCGTTAAAATCACCATCCTGTCCAAATTCAATTTCTTTCAGGAAGTAATAGCGCACAGCATCGGCACCGTACTGTTTAACTAATTCAACAGGATCGATGACGTTACCCTCAGTTTTCCCCATTTTTTTACCATCTTTAGTTAAAAATCCGTGTCCGAATATACGACCAGGCATTGGTAAATCTGCGGACATCAGCATGGCCGGCCAATAAACTGCGTGAAAGCGCAGAATATCTTTTCCAATTAAGTGCAAATTAATTGGCCACCATTTTGATAGAGCATTCTCTAAAGTAGGTTCAACATCAGGATCGAGTAGAGCGGTGATATATCCTAAAAGAGCATCAAACCAGACATATATGGTATGGCGATCGTCAGTAGGAAACGGTAGCCCCCAATCAAGATTTACCCTAGAAATTGAAAAATCTTGCAATCCCGTACTGACAAAACTCAGCACTTCATTGCGTCGACTTTTGGGTTGAATAAAGTCAGGTCTTTGCTCGTAAAGCTCTTGAAGTTGATTTTGATAGCGGGAGAGACGAAAAAAGTAGTTTTCCTCGTCGCGCCACTCAACTTCTTTGCTGGTGTGGGTAGGACACTTTTTACCGGGAAGGAGATCGCGTTCTTCTTTGAACTCTTCGCAAGAGACGCAGTACCATCCTTTTTGCTGACTCAAGTAGATGTCACCGGTTGCCCACACCCGCTGGAAAAATTCTTTAACTATGCTCTGATGGCGGGGGGCGGTGGTGCGGCTAAAGCGATCGTACTGGATATTTAGCTGCTGCCAAAGGGATTGAAAACCAGCGGCAATTAAGTCGCAGTGAATTTGAGGCGATCGCCCCAAACTCTCCGCCGTGCGCTGAATCTTCTGCCCATGTTCGTCGGTCCCCGTAATCAGCAAAACTGATTTCCCCCGCAGTCGCTCAAATCTAGCTACTGCATCTGCTGCCATAGTTGTGTAAGCGCTGCCGACATGGGGTAAATCGTTTACATAGTAAAGAGGTGTTGTTAAAGCAAAGGTGTTTTTTGTTGTATCTGGCGATTTCATTGAGTCGTAAAAAAATGTCCCTAAATATCTTGGTCGATTCTAACTCAGTATTTACACCTATTCTGTTTATTTTTGGTTTTTTATCAGATTTGGTGGTATTTACAAAAAATTCACAAACCCTGTTTTTTACAAAAAGATAAATTATGTCTAATTTCCAATGTAATGTTTGTTTAATATTTTTGGCTAATTCTCAAAGAAGTTTTAATATTCTTGTCTTTCGCCTCTCTGTAACAGTTGAGAGGAAACATATTTTTTGTTAATCGTTGGCATAAGTTTTAGTAAAGTAATGTTAAGCTAGATGAGAGATTTCAGATCGATCCTCATAACCCTGACTAACTTGACTTTTACCAATGTTTTCAGAGAATACCTTGCAGATTTCGCGTTGCTTTTTAGCTGTGTTGGGAACCCAGATATTTTTGTACCACGAAGACCGCATTCCGCGATCGAGTGCAGTATTAGTGGTGAGTAACCATCGCAGTTTCCTCGATCCAGTGTTATTAACGGCTACTATTGGTCGTCCGATTCGCTTTGCGTGCCATCATTACATGGGTCAAGTGCCGCTAATGCGAGAGATGGTGACGACTTTTGGTGCTTTCCCTCTTTCGGAACCGAAACACCGCCAACAGCATTTTTTTGCACAAGCGACGGCATTGCTGCAAGCTAGAGAGATGGTGGGGGTTTTCCCGGAGGGCGCAGAACCGATGTTAAAATCTACTGCTGCGAGTAAAATGGGGAAGTTTGAGCGAGGTTTTGCTCATTTGGCAATGCGCGCTCCTGTGGAGGATTTGGTGGTTTTGCCGGTGGCGATCGCATCTTATCAAGAGCAATCAATTCGGTCAAGAGTACCTTTAAAACTTTTGAGTCTTTTCGATCCTTCTGAACCCCTATTTAATCAAACAGGTTCCCATCCTTTAATTATTTACCAGCGAACTAATGTACTGATTGGTCGTCCTTTTTGGATTACCCCTACTATGCAGCAAAGATATCAGGGAAAAGAGGCGAAAAAAGTAGTAACTGAGTTAACAGAATATTGTCACGGCGAAATCGCACACTTACTAAGTAGAGGTTGTGTTTAAATTGTACTAAGAATGAATCAATAAAATTACCGTTAACGGTTAATAGCTAACTGAGTTTAATTATGCGAGATAAGAATCAAATTTGTCTTCTGAAACCGAATTTGCCGAGGCTTGATTATCCTCTATTTGTATTTTTACCGGGAATGGATGCTAGTGGCGAATTATTGCGATCGCAGATTCCTGAATTATCCCAAGGATTCGATATTCGATGTCTATCGATACCTACGGACGATTTGGCAAATTGGGATGTATTGGTAGATGAAACAATCAGTTTAATTACCGCAGAAAAGGTAAAAGGAGGATACCGCTCTGTTTATCTTTGTGGTGAATCTTATGGTGGCTGTTTAGCGATGAAAGTAATATTAAAAGCACCTCAATTATTCGATCGACTAATTTTAGTTAATCCGGCTTCTTCGTTGAAAAGACAGCCTTTAATTGAGTGGGGATCGTATTTAACTAATTGGTTGCCGAGAAGTTTTTATCCTTTATCGGTTCTAGGTCTATTACCATTTTTAGCTTCTTTAGGTAAGATTGAAAAGAGCGATCGCCAAGCTTTATTAGCAGCAATGCAAGCAGTACCACAAGTTACGTCTATTTGGCGACTAGGCTTACTGCGATCGTTTGATGTAAGCTCAGAACAATTACGCACGATTCAACAACCAACACTGATAATTGCGAGTAAAGCCGATCGACTTTTACCCTCAGTATTAGAAGCTAAATATTTAGTTAAGGAAATTCCCAACACTCAGATGGTTGTTTTACCAACAAGCGGACACGCTTGTTTGCTAGAAACCGATGTTGATCTTTGGGCTATTCTCAAAGAGCGGGATTTTCTACTAAATCGGGAGGTAGAATCTTCAGTAATGCGATCGCCATAAAATTACAGTTAATGGTTAACTGTTAACGGTTAACTGTTAACTGTTAACTGTTAACTGTTAACTGAGAATAGAGACGCTTACAAGGTAAAATATGACAAACTTCTACAATGGGTAAATCTCATGCTTCAACCAAATAACGTTCTTAAAGGAAACTACCGCATTCTGCAATTTTTGGGAGGCGGTACTTTCGGTGAAACCTATCTCGCTGAAGATGTCCAAAATGTGCGTAAATGTGCGATTAAACGACTCAAATCTTTCCCAGATAATCCAGATAGGTTGAAACTCGCTAAACGTCTTTTTGACAGCGAAGCTAAAACATTAGAAAGGTTAGGAAAGCATGACCAAATTCCAGAATTATTTGACTATTTTGATGAAAATTTTGAGCAAAATAATGAGTTTTATTTGGTTCAACAATTTGTTCCCGGTAAAACTTTAAACACAGAAGAAATTACTCCAGGTAAGCAGTTAAGTGAGCCAGAAGTTAAAAAACTTTTACGGGAAATTCTCACAGTTTTAGCCTTTGTCCATCAGCAAAAAGTGATTCATCGCGACCTTAAACCAGCTAATTTAATGCGTCGAGATGATGGTAAAATATTTATCATTGATTTTGGCGCAGTTAAGGAAATTGGCACTCAAGTTACCCATTTATCTGAGTCAAATATACAAAAAACAATAGCTATTGGTACTATTGGTTATCTACCTCCCGAACAATTAGAGGGAAAACCTAATTTGGCTAGTGATGTTTATGCTGTGGGGATGATGGGGATTGAGGCTTTGACGGGAATATCGCCTAAAGATTTAGACAGAGACGATCGCGGTCAAGTGATTTGGCGACGGTTTTGCGCTCCAGTTAGCGATGATTTTGCTAATATTTTAAATAAGATGGTAGAGAATAATTATAGAGATCGTTATCATTCTGCGGTTCAGGCTTTGCAAGCGTTTAATTCACCACTTCCAACAACGGAAATCCAGTCGCCACCGCGTCGAAATTTGATGTGGGTGGGGGGAATTTTGGGGATAATTGCTGTTACTATTGGTGTGACGGTGGGAGTGAGGTTTATCGGTGGTTTTTCTCCCAGGGTTCCAGTGGAATTATCGCCTTATGAAAATGCGAAGGTGGGGATTAAATTTAAGTATCCGCGTCAATCTTGGGATTTACAAGATACTCCTAATTTTATTACGGGAGAAGTGGTTAAGTTGGTGTCTCGCCATCAGGTGGCGACGGTGTTGATTACGGTGGAAAGTTTGGATCGACCTTTATCTTTTGCTGATTATACTACTAGAACGATTGGGGAAATTGAGAAAATTGCGATCGATCCTAAGCAAATTGAGCGAAAAGATGCGACTTTGGCGAAGCGGCCGGCGGTGAGTGTGGCCTATACTGTGAAGGACGGTGGGAAGATAGTTAAAAGAATGGAGGTTTGGGCTTTGAAAAGTAATCAGGCTTATATTATGACTTATGAGGGAGAAAGTGGGAATGATGAGGAGTTATTGTTGAATTTTCAAATGATGGTTGATTCTTTTGAAATGGATTAATACCAATTTTTTATGAAGCTGCATAGAATCAGATCCCCCCTAACCCCCCTTAATAAGGGGGGGACAAGATTCTTCTCAAAGTCCCCCTTCTTAAGGGGGATTTAGGGGGATCGAAATATATGCACAACAAAGGAGGAAATTATTCAATGGATTCACTAGAAGAAAAACGTCAAATAATCGAAAATATTTTCCGGGATTATGCCCAAATTTCCTACCGCTATGGCGATCTGAAAAACCAGGTGATTATTAACAGAGACAGCGATAGCTACTTACTAATGACAGTGGGATGGTCTAATCAAAAGCGGGTTCATTACTGCCTATTACACATAGATATTATCGACGGAAAAATCTGGATTCAGCGAGACGGAACCGAAGATGGAATTGCGATTGAACTGGTAATGGCTGGGATTCCAAAAGACCAAATTGTTCTCGCCTTTCACCCGGCAGAAATCAGACAGCATACTGAGTTTGCGGTTACTTAGGATTAGCTTGTTTGTAGTAAGCGCTTTAGCGCTAAAGCGCTTACTACGAACCAAATCATCAAGTTATTTAATTTTCATTCATTAAACAGGACTTACGGATATGGACCCAGAAACCGGGTTTTTTAGAGAATCTGCGGGTAACAACGAAGTATTTTCGTAAAAAACCCGGTTTCTTTGGTTGGGTGCGTAAGTCCTGTTTAAGTGCAATTTAAGGAAAAAGCTGGAACTGACGCACCCTACAAATGAAATGGATCGAGAAGGGGTTTAGCTACTGCTGAAGTTTTTTTATCCAATCCAGTGTATGTTTATAACCTTTCTGGTTTCCTTGTTGTTGAAATAAGTTGGCTGCTTGCTGAAAATCTTTAATTGCTTGCTGTTTATTTCCCAATATTGTATAGATAATACCCCGGTTGCCGTAGGCAGAAGCATCGTTAGGATCGAGGCGAATAGCCTGAGTGTAATCGACGATCGCTTTCTCATATTCTTTCAGTTCATTGTAGGCATTACCCCGACCGTTGTAGGCAGAAGCATCGTTAGGATCGAGGCGAATAGCCTGAGTGAAATCGGCGATCGCTTTCTCATATTCTTTCAGGTCAAAGTAGGCATAACCCCGGAAGAAGTAGGCAGAAGCATCGTTAGGGTTGAGGCGAATAACCTGATTAAAATCCGCGATCGCTTTCTGATATTCTTTAAGTTCACGGTAGATAGTACCCCGAAGCTTGTAGGCAGAAGCATCGTTAGGGTTGAGGCGAATAACCTGATTAAAATCCGCGATCGCTTTCTGATATTCTTTAAGTTCACGGTAGATAGTACCCCGAAGCTTGTAGGCATCAGCATTGTTAGGATCGAGGCGAATTGCCTGATTGTAATCCGCGATCGCTTTCTCATATTCTTTCAGGTTACGGTAGGTAAGACCCCGGTTGTTGTAGGCAGTAGCATCGTTAGGATCGAGGCGAATTGCCTGATTGTAATCCGCGATCGCTTTCTGATATTCTTTCAGCTTATTGTAGGCAAAACCCCGGTTGTTGTAGGCAGTAGCATTGTTAGGATCGAGGCGAATTGCCTGATTGTAATCCGCGATCGCTTTCTCATATTCTTTCAGGTTACGGTAGGCAATACCTCGGCGGTTGTAGGCCAAAGCATCGTTAGGATCGAGTCGAATTGCCTGATTAAAATCGGCGATCGCTTTCTGATATTCTTCTAAGTTACTGTAGGCAACACCGCGAAACTTGTAGTTATAAACATAGTTAGGATCGAGTCGAATTGCCTGATTGTAATCGGCATCTGGACAAATCTGCAAAGCTTTGTTATAATCAGAAATAGCACCTTGATAATCTCCCTTATTAGCTTTCCCCCGGCCTGAACTCAGCCAATCCTCCGCAGAAGGCGGTCGCGTTTCATCCGCTGAAGCATCCCGTAATTGCCGCAACTTCGTCTTATTTGCCAAAAAACGATTAATGGGAATCCCTAACCTAAACTTGCAAGACCGCCCATTCACCCCTACAACTCGCCCCATTCCATCCAGTATTGGCCCGCCACTCATCCCAGGAATTACCTCATTGTTATAAACCATCGTATAACCATTATCTCCCCCTGCTTGATCGCGCAGAAACTTCCCCGCCGTAAACCGATAGAGACGTTTTTCTAACCCCGGTTGAGGCACTGGAAAACCCGTAGCATAAACACTCGCTTCGGCTCTCAATTGGTCAGAATTTCCTAACTGTGCGACTCGATAATTTTTATTACTTTTAAACTCGATTAATGCTAAATCAAATCCCGGCAATTCTTTACCATAATAAAAAGGATAGCGTTGGCCGTCGGGAGTTTGAATTTCATAGCGATCCGGTTGTCTCACGACATGATGATTTGTGAGCACAAAATAAGTATCACCTTGGCGTTCAATAATCACTCCCGAACCGCCACCACTGCCATCAATGCGGACGGTAACTTCTTTGGCGATGCTGTCTACTTGTTGGGGGGATAATTGCGCGATGGCGATTTGGGGTTGGATGATGGCAATGGTGGCACTGCCGAGGAGAATTGTTAAGAGTTTATGGGGTTGATTCATGGTTAAATACGTTAAATACCTATAGTTGTCAACTTAAACCGAAGGGCTGCCAGGGGTTAAAACCCCTGTCTAATAGTTTAAGTCCTCTAAAGAGGACTGAGAAGAAAATTGTTAAACTTATTAGTCCTCTTTAGAGGACTTAAGCTGTGAGGCAGGGGTTTTAACCCCTGACGGACTAGACGGACTAGAGGTTTACTGAATAAATTAATTAGCTTGTTCAAGCCAATTTCTTAAATCAGTTGCGCTTTGAAAATCGAGTAGTGCTTCTCCCAAATCTTCAATGCGATTCACTGGTAAATTGCGGATTTTTTGCTCAACATCAGGCGCGATCGACCCAAATCTACGATTCAGCAATCGCATCACAAAGGAAACAGCTTCTCGCTCAATTCCTTGCTCAATTCCTTGCTCAATTCCTTGCTCAATTCCTCGCTCTGTCGCATCTTTAATTCGTTCTAGGTATAATGATGATAGTTCCATAATTAACTCCCTTTCTTCTGAATCTAGGTTTTGACCAACATCTAACATTGCAAACAAATTAGATAAAAGTTCGAGAACTTTGTCTTTAAATCGGGTTGTGCCTGGTAGGGATTTGAACTCTGCGATCGCGGTTTTTTGCACATTTCCTTTTCCCAACATTCGCAACCAAAGAGTTTCATTTGTTATTTGTTATTTGTTATTTGTTATTTGCACAACCGTTTCCACCGGGATTCCCCAACTATATTGACTCATTTTTTCCCGCAAAGATAAACTCGGTGTTGACCCATCTTGATAAATATAAGGATTACCCCAAAGCGGTTCCGCGTGCATTCCATTAATAGCAACTACTTCCCCCCTAACATTAAGTAATGGCCCGCCACTCATCCCTTTTTGAATCCCATTCGTGTAGCCAATCCGATATCCTCCCTCCAAAGCTTTATCTAAAACCCAGGAAATTTCACCGCGATTAGACACAAAACCCCGTAAATTGGGAGCAGGATTTGTCCCTCCATTCATCAAAGGAAATCCCGCAGCTAAAACCGATTCTCCCACCGCCAAAGTCGATGCCGATCCGAGAGTGGCGATCGTATAATTTGCCAAACTCCGAAACTGTAATAAACCTAAATCATTTACCCTCTCAGTCGGCTGCACTTTTTTAGTCTCCTGAATTTGTTGCGCCGGATAAATTTTGCCATCCGGCGTTTCAATTTGATAGGGAGGATCGCCGGCAATTAGGACATGATCGTTAGTCACTACAGTATAAATTTTCCCTTGTTTGCGGATCAAAATTCCTGACCCTAAAAAACCTTGATGCGATCGCACTTTCACCGCGATCGATCTTGCCAATTTTTCCAGATCGGCGGCTTCCAACTGATGGGAACCCTGTCGCACAGACATATTAGCCTCCGGTGTAATAGCGGGTTCTCCCACCAGAATTACACCCAAAGAAACTATTAAGAATAGCGATCGCATTCCCATCAGTTTTAACCCTTGATATTTACCAGCGGCGGCCATTATCTTCATCTGGAAAAAACTGTCTCATATCCAGATAAGCTTCGCCATTTTTATAGACAATACCATCATTACCGCCACTGAGTTCCACTGGCCGACCATCAGCGCGACCTTGCGAATTACGTAGGCGTTGCATCGTCCTTTGAGGATCGGTGTCCGGTTTTAGAGTTACTAACACGCCATTGGGGAGACAAGGGCCACCGATAGTTGTAGCAACGCAGAGCACATTTTGACCATTAAGCTTTCCAGCTTTTAGGTATTCTAATGTTTTTTGGTCATAAAACTGTTGAAATCTTGCCGATACTTTTTCACAGCGCTCTTGAGGAGTCCAAGGCGGCGGGAAAGAATTGTCAGTCCAGCTAATAATAACTTCCGCTGTTTTTTTCCGGTTATTACGAACCATAGTAGCGGGTCTGCCACTACTTGTCCCGCAGAAAAATGTGAGTTGATTGGCAGATTGAGCAATACTAGATTGCGGGAGAATCGTCATGGCCGTAGCGAAGCCGGCCAACGAGAGAACGAGGGATAGAGGTTTGAGGAACATGGTAAATTTCCTGGTAAGTTGGAGGTGGTAAGGCGATCGCGGTTGACAGTATCTAGGCTCGCGATCGAACTTTTGTAAGCCTGTAATTTTATTGAATATCACTTGACTGGAATTGTACCACATAATTTAGGTTTTTACAGCCGACGGTTGAAACCGTAGGGTGCGTCAGAAGCTAAAACCATCAATATTCATTATCAAACTTCATCTGACGCACCCTACAAGTCGATTACATAAGTCCTAATTTATTAAATATGAACCAAAATTCACCCCTATTTATTGAACAATCAGCCGTAATTCCCTATCGAATTGTAGATGGAGAAATTGAAATTATGGTAATTACTTCTTCCACAGGAAAACGTTGGGTAATTCCGAAAGGATCGGTTGAACCTAGAATGACAGCACAAAATTCAGCCGCCAAAGAAGCTTGGGAAGAAGCGGGACTAATTGGCAATGTTTTCCCTTATTTATTGGGAACCTATGAGTATAAGAAATTGGAAAGCATTTGCCGAGTAGAAGTATTTTTGTTACAAGTAGAAATGGTGCTAGAAGTTTGGCCGGAAGATGACAAGAGAAAACGAGAATGGGTAAGCATTCATAAAGCAGTAAAGCGAGTTGACGAACCAGAACTTAAACAAATTATAGCCAATTTACCTAATATCTTAAAAAATCTGGGTGCATAGAAACACAAGCATTTACCCCATAATTATTTGAGCGACTAATTCAGCAGTTGCCGGAGCTAATAACACTCCATTTCGATAATGACCAGAAGCAATAATCACGCGATCGCAACCAGAAAGTCTATCAATAATTGGGGCAACTTGACGTTCTGGACGCGGCCGCAAACCCGACCATTTTCTAATAATTTTAGCCTCAGCTAAAACCGGACAAAATGCAATTGCTTTTGCCATTACCTCATCTAACTTAACATCATCAGCCAGAATTTCTCCCTCACCTACGGGAAATTCAACCGTCGCACCAACCCAAAATTCTCCTTTTCCCAAAGGCACAATATGAACATCATCGCCAGTAATTACTGGCTGAAAGTTGGCATCGCCCCAACTATTTTCTAAGTGTAAATGTAAGGCTTGACCTAACACTGGGCGAATATCAATAGACTGTTTTAAAGATGCTGTTAAAGGAGTCGATCCCAACCCCGCCGCGATAATTAACCAATCACATTCTAAACTTCCCGCCGTTGTTTCAATCTGATAACAACCAGGAGAAACCTCGACATTTAACACGCTGACATCAAATTGAAAATTAACTCCTTTTTGCCTAGCAGCATCAACTAAAGCCCAAGTTAACAAAGTGGGATCTAATTGTCTATCTTGAGGGGAATAAATAGCAGCTATAATATTATCTAATTTTATTTGAGGAGTGCGATCGCGCACTTTTTCTACATCCCAAATTTCCAACTCCCAACCTTGAGACTTACGAGTTATAGCCAATTTCTCCCAATTACTTAAATCCTCTCCTTCGAGACAAAGCAGCAAAATTCCATCTCGATTAACCGGAATTTTCCTACCAGTAATTATCTCTAACTCCGGGAGCAAAGTTTCATAACGCTTGATACTATTTTCCCTTAATTGCCAATTTCTACCCTTAACTTTCTGACTAACAACACCCATCAACACACCAAGGGCAGCCCCAGTAGAAGCTTTTGCAGGTGTTTCTTTGTCCAAAACAGTAATTTTTAGTTCGGGAACTTGGCTGAGTTGATATGCAATTGTTGCCCCAATTATACCACAGCCAATAATGATTATTCTGCTCATTAATTTATTTTCTGCTTACGTTACAAAGATTATAACTTATTAAAGGTTTTTTTGTATAACAGATCACTTAAACATAGAATTATAAAGAAATCCTGCATTTCTAACATCGATCGCGATTACCGTGAGACATTTTAGTTAATCATTGATTGGAGTGGAATTATACCTAAATTAACCAGATTTGATACTCAACCCCAATAGTGGGTTAGCTCAACAATCACTACAACCCAGGTTAAACACATGAAAGTAACAAACACCCAAGAACTTGAAGAACTAATTAGCCGCGTTAAAGCTGCTCAAACAAAATATACCACCTACACCCAAGAACAGGTGGATACTATCTTCAAAAAAGCCGCATTAGCTGCTAATACACAACGCATTCCCTTAGCGAAAATGGCGGTTTCAGAAACTGGCATGGGAATTATTGAAGATAAAGTGATTAAAAATCACTTTGCTTCGGAATTTATTTACAACAAATACAAGCACGAAAAAACGGCAGGTATTCTCGAAGAAGATAAAACCTTTGGCTACCAAAAAATTGCCGAACCTGTGGGAATATTGGCAGGAATTGTGCCGACAACCAACCCAACTTCAACAGCAATTTTTAAATCTTTAATTGCGCTAAAAACTCGCAATGCGATTATTTTCTCTCCTCACCCTAGAGCCAAAGAATGCACGATCGCGGCTGCGAAAATTGTCTTAGAAGCCGCCATAGAAGCCGGAGCGCCAACCGATATTATTGGTTGGATTGATGAACCTACCGTACCACTTTCTCAACAATTAATGCAGCATAAAGAAATTAAATTAATTTTGGCAACTGGCGGTCCGGCAATGGTGAAAGCTGCTTATTCTTCGGGACACGCTTCTCTCGGTGTGGGTGCAGGAAATACGCCGGCAGTGATTGATGCAACGGCTCATATTAAGATGGCAGTTAGCTCAATTTTATTGAGTAAAACTTTTGATAATGGCATGATTTGTGCCTCCGAGCAATCGGTGATTGTAGTTGATGAAGTCTATGATGTTGTCAAAACAGAATTGTGCGATCGCGGAGCTTATTTTCTAACACCAGAGGAACGGGAAAAACTGGGAGCAAAAGTTATTATCAACGGTCGCTTAAATGCCGATATCGTGGGACAATCAGTGGAAAATATAGCTAAATTAGCTGAGATTAAAATTCCAGATCGTGCTAGGGTTTTGATTGCAGAAGTTGAAGAAATTGGCGTAAATGAACCTTTTGCTTACGAAAAATTGTCACCAATTTTAGCAATGTATCGGGCTACAGATTTCTTAGATGCTGTGAATAAAGCTGTCAAACTGATTAATTTTGGCGGGCATGGTCACACTTCAGTATTATACACCTCTCCTGCTAATTCTGAGCATATCAAATACTTTGAATCGAAGGCAGAAACGGCTCGAATTTTGATTAATACACCGGCTTCCCAAGGTGCGATCGGAGATTTATATAATTTCCGTCTCGATCCTTCCTTAACTCTCGGTTGTGGAAGTTGGGGAGACAATTCAGTAAGTGAAAATGTCGCACCTCATCACTTGCTAAATATTAAAACAGTCACGGAACGTCGGGAAAATATGCTCTGGTTTCGTATCCCGCCTAAAATTTATTTCAAATATGGCTGTTTACCCGTAGCCTTGCGAGATTTAGTCGGGAAAAAACGAGCATTTGTAATTACTGATAAACCGCTTTTTGATTTGGGAGTTGCAGATAAAGTTACGAATCTTTTGGATGAAATTGACATTAAACATCAAGTCTTTTTTGATGTAGAACCCGATCCTTCATTAACGACAGTTAATAAAGGTTTGGCGCAGATGAACAATTTTAACCCTGATGTCATCATTGCCATTGGTGGCGGTTCCCCGATGGATGCGGCTAAAGTTATGTGGTTAATGTATGAGCATCCTGATACGGAATTTGAAGGTTTAGCAATGCGGTTTATGGATATCCGCAAGCGCGTTTATGAGTTGTCGCCGCTGGGTACTAAAGCAATGATGGTCTCAATTCCTACTACTTCTGGCACGGGTTCTGAGGTGACTCCTTTTGCAGTAGTAACAGACGATCGCACGGGAATTAAATATCCTTTAGCCGATTATGCGTTAACACCAAATATCGCAATTGTAGACCCAGAATTAGTGTTGAATATGCCGAAAAAGTTAACAGCTTTTGGGGGAATTGATGCGTTAACCCACGCTTTAGAAGCTTACGTTTCTGTGTTAGCTTCCGAGTTTACCAATGGATTAGCTTTAGAGGCGATTCGGTTACTATTTAAGTATTTGCCAAGTGCCTATAAAAATGGTGCAAACGATCCGAAAGCACGGGAAAAAGTGCATTATGCGGCGACCATTGCCGGTTTAGCTTTTGCTAATGCTTTCTTGGGGATTTGTCACTCAATGGCGCATAAATTGGGCTCGACTTTTCATGTCCCGCACGGGTTAGCAAATGCCCTGATGATTTCCCATGTAATTCGTTACAATGCAACGGATGTACCGTTTAAACAAACGATTTTCCCACAGTATAAATACCCGAATGCCAAGTGGCGTTATGCGCGGATTGCCGATTATTTGGGATTAGAAGGAAATTCGGAGGATGAGAAGGTTGAGAAGTTAGTAGAGGCGATTGAAAATCTCAAGCAGGAGTTGGATATTCCACTGACAATTAAGGAGGCTTTACCTGCTAAGGAAAGAGCTTTTTATGAGGAAGTTGAGGAGATGGCGGAACAGGCTTTTGATGACCAATGTACGGGAGCAAATCCTCGTTATCCCTTAATTCGCGATTTGAAAGAGTTATATGTTTTGGCTTATCGCGGCTGTCAGGTTGGTGCGGGTTTATATCATACTGAATCCCAGGATGAGTTGATTAGTTGTTAGTTGTTGGTGTAAGGTTGGTGTAAGATTTATAGCAACCACCAAGGCGATTTTTGACAGCAGGGGAAGTATTTGGGCGAAAAATCTTTGATAAAAGCCATAGATTATCTGCCCGAATGCTTCGCCTCTACTTAATATTTAAAATCTAAGATCGAAAGATCCTCCGGGCGATCGATATCAGCTAATGGGAGAAGATTAGCAAAAGTCAAATTAAGCTCCTCCGCGATCGCGATCGTCTGAGCAAAAACTTCCCCACTTCCCCAATTAATTCCCCTCAAAATTTCCGGCACAAATTTTCGCATTCCAATCAGATAATATCCCCCATCTAAAGCCGGACCAAATACCAAATCGCACCCCTCAAGTTCAGCAAAAGCTAATCCCATTAATTGAGAGTTTAAATCTGGACAATCTGAACCTACAATCACAACTTTCTCCATACCACTATTAAAAGAATTCTCAAACGCTGCTGACATTTTTATTCCCAAATCACCCATCGCCTGCTCCGCGTAAAAAATCTCGCCTCCTAGCCATTCTTCCATAAGTTTCTTGGTTCCACCTGTAAAGTGGACTTCAAGAGAAATATCCAGATTTTGGAGTTCTTTAGCTTGTAAAATTACCCCTTCAGTTAATTGTCGATGAAGAGTTACCGCACCTTCTTTTCCCAACACGGGAATCAGTCGGGTTTTGGTTTTTCCCGCTTCTGGATAACGGGTGAAAATGATTAGCTTTTCTTTCACTTTTTTTGAGGAAAACACGCTTGACACTAAGACACTAAGACACTAAGGAAATATCAAGAGGTATAATTAAACCCCTAATTAGACGTAGCTTAAATCAGCCGGATTCATCTTCTCATAATGCTCAAAAGGTTGATGAATCCAGGGATTATCTGCTAAATAATCTACATAGTAATCAGGCTGCAACTGCGAGCAAGCTTTGTACCAGAGAACCGCCGTGCGGATTTCTTGAATATCTGAACTATAGTGAGTATTTAGCCAGATAATACTTTGTTCTAAACTGATACCTGAATCCACTAAATCATCAACTAACAAAATATGGCTACCTAATTTATCGGTAGTCATAGTTAAATCGCGGGAAAATTTGAGATTTCCCCGCACTTGCCCTCCTGGACCACTGTAAGATGCCGTAGCTAAAATTGCCAATGGCAGATTGTAAATCCGCGATAGAATATCTCCAATCCGCATTCCTCCCCTAGCAAGGCAGACAATTTGATTAAATTCCCATTGAGACTGATAGACTTTTGCCCCTAGTTGTTCTATTTTTTGGTGGTACTCTGGCCAAGAAACGTAAAGGTCGCTCATTCCCGATATTATTGAAAAGGTAGAGATAGGGTATTTATTATTCAATTAATCGACAACTTTCAACCAGCCTCGGCGAACAGCATGGAGTAAGCGGTTAATGGCTGTTTGATCTTCTTCTGTGAGGTTTTGTTCTAAAATTGCAACTTTCAGCTGTTGTCTGTGATTGAAAGTTAATAAACCAGAGTGGTATACTTGAAAAATTAGCTCGGCAATTGTAAATTGAGGGAAAATAGATTGGATAATCATTAGATTTTCTTGAACTCACTTTCTATATTTTTATCGATCTTTCTGTTAATTAATGTGATTGAACTCTGCCATAAATGTGATAATCTCTGTTTGGGCTAGTGATTTATATCAATTTTGATTTGTGATCGATGTCAATATTTCATAGTTATCCTAAAAATAGGATAGGGGTTCTGCTTCTCAATAAAGAGGAGTATAAGCGATCGCTCTTTCTTTGAGTAAGGCGATCGCTATCCGTACAAACATCGCACATTTTGGGAGTTGTAGATGCGATCGCGTGGGGGTGAGAAACCGGGTTTGGTGAACACTTACTCATCTCGGCGGTGATGCTTGAGCGATCTGATAATTAGACTGTGACTGACTTGGCAATGACAATAGAACTGATAATTATATTATATTCCTCAAGGGTCGTACCCGGATCTAAGGAATAAAAATTAAATAACTTGATGATTAGTTTGTAGTAAGCGCAAAGAGCGCTAAAGCGCTTACTACCAACAAGCTAGGGTGGGAAATTCCCACCCTCAAATTTTAAAGCTTTTAACGCTTCACTAACTTCCTACTCACCTTCCGCAAGCGAATCGATTGAGGCGTTACCTCCACCAATTCATCAGGTCCAATATACTCCAAAGCCCGCTCCAAACTCATATCTACAGGTGCTTGCAATTGCACTAATTCCTCACCGCCAGAGGCGCGGTGGTTAGTTAACTGCTTCGACTTGCAAATATTGAGTTCCAAATCTTCACCGCGATTATTTTCACCAATAATCATTCCCCGATAAACCTTAGTTCCCGGAGTAATGAAAAATACGCCGCGATCTTCAGCATTTTGCAATGAATAATAGGTCGCAATTCCCTCCTCAAAAGAAATCAAAACCCCATTCCGACGAGCCGCAATTTCACCACCAAGGGGGCGATAATCAAGGAAACTATGATTCATAATTCCCGCACCGCGAGTTAAGCGCATAAACTCCCCTCGGAAACCAATCAAACCCCGTGCAGGAATCGAAAATTCTATCTGAGTCCGGCCATTTCCTCCAACGTGCATATCCTGCATTTCTCCCTTGCGTTGGCCGAGACGTTCGATACAACCACCGACAGCTTCTTCGGGTACGTCTAATACCAAACACTCAAAAGGTTCGCAGATTTTGCCCGCAACTTCACGATAGATAACTTGTGGTTGAGAAACTTGAAACTCGTAACCTTCCCGGCGCATATTTTCAATCAAAATACCCAGGTGTAATTCACCCCGTCCCGATACTAAAAACTTATCGGGAGAGTCAGTTTCTTCTACGCGCAAAGCTACATTTGTTTCTAATTCTCGTAACAAGCGATCGCGCACTTGGCGAGATGTCACCAACTTCCCTTCTTGACCCGCAAACGGCGAATCATTCACCGAAAACGTCATCTGTAAAGTTGGTTCATCAACCTTAATTAACGGTAAAGCTTGCGGATCGTTCGGACAAGTAATTGTCTCACCAATATTTGCCTCAGCAAAACCCGCAACGGCGACAATATTACCAGCAGAAGATTCCGGGATATCAATTCGCTTCAGACCGTCAAATCCCATTAATTTTGTAATTTTGGACTTGATAATTGCGCCACTTTCTGTAATTAAAGCAGCTTGTTGACCCATTCTAATCGTGCCATTATGAATGCGACCGATCACAATTCTTCCTACATATTCGGAATAATCTAAAGTCGTAACTTGCAATTGTAGCGGCTTTTCTGGGTCGCCCACTGGTGGCGGAACGTGGTCTAAAATTTCTTCAAATAGAGGTTTCATGTCCACACCTTCATCTTCAAGGTGTTTTTTGGCATAACCCCCTAAACCAGAACCAAATAAATAGGGAAATTCGCACTGATCGTCATCAGCACCGAGTTCAAGAAATAAATCTAAAACTTTATCAACTGCTTTGTGAGGGTTAGCTCGTTCGCGGTCAATTTTGTTGATAAAAACAATTGGTCGCAGACCTTTTTCTAAGGCTTTTTTCAGCACAAATCGAGTTTGTGGCATCGGCCCTTCATTAGCATCGACAATCAATAAACAACCGTCAACCATACCGAGCACTCGCTCAACTTCACCACCGAAGTCAGCGTGTCCGGGGGTATCAACGATATTGATTAGGGTTTCTTTGTAAGTAACAGCCGTATTTTTGGAAAGGATAGTAATACCACGTTCCCGCTCGATGTCATTGGAGTCCATCACGCAATCTGGAATTTCTTCCCCTTCACGGAAGATGCCGGATTGTCGGAGCAGAGCGTCTACAAGGGTAGTTTTGCCGTGATCTACGTGGGCGATGATAGCTATGTTGCGAATGGGAAGACTCATAAATTGCGTCTGGGACGTTTTGAGCGTTAACTAAAGATTTCTTAACAATTATACCTCATGTCGTCAAGGGTGTGTGGCGGCTGTATTATTTGGGAGCGATCGGCGTGTCAATTAGACTTGACCCTCTAGCGAAGAAATGTTAATGATACTGTAGCATAAATTGGAAAATGGGCATTTAAAGAAAAAATGAACTTAACGTCAGGAACAGTCCTTCAAAAAGGTAAGTATAGAATTGACAAGGTTTTAGGGGTAGGGGGGTTCGGAGTTACTTACCGAGCTACCCACATCTATCTTGCTCAAACTGTCATACTTAAAACTCTCAATGACACCCTGCGCCAACACCCTAATTTTGCTAAATTTCAGCAGCAATTTATTGCCCAAGCGCATCGGTTTTCTTGGTGTCAGCACCCAAATATTGTGCGGGTGCTGGATTTTTTTGAGGAGGCTGGGTTGTGTTTTGTGGTTATGGAGTACATTGCTGGGAAAAGTCTTGCTACTGCGATCGAATCAGGTCAGCGATTATCGGAGATGGAAGCGCTAAACTATATTCGGCAAATTGCTTCAGCGCTGAAAACGCTTCACCATAGCGGGTTAGTTCATCGAAATATTAAGCCGGAAAATATTATCCAGCGCACGGGGACTAATTTGGTGATGCTGACTGATTTTGGTCTGACTTTTGATTTTCCGGCGAATATGAGACAAACTTATAACGGTTTGCTGTCGGCTGGATATGCGGCTATTGAGCAGTATTTGCCAGAAATAGAGGAGAAAAAGCAGGATGCGTTGGCGATGCCGACCGCTGGCTTCGCTGGAGCGCGATCTTCTCGCTCTGGTTTGGGATTGGCTAAAAACCTTTATCAATTGACTCCTGCGACTGATATTTACGGTTTAGCAGCCACTTTCTACTATTTGCTGACGGGTGAAAAACCTGTGGCGGCTCCCCTGCGGGCTCAAATTCCTCTGTTTTCGCTGCGGCAAGCTCAACCTCTAATCTGTCCGGGTATTGAAAGAGCTATTCTTTGGGGGCTGGAAATGGAAGCTAAACATCGCCCTCAGACTGTGGAAAATTGGCTAACTTTTTTAGATGAGCAGCAATTGTTGGAAAGACAAAAAGAGGAGGCGGAAAGTATTGAATTATCGCTGTTTCCTTCTTCAATTTTTATGCTGTTTCTGTTTTTCTTTACGTCGGGAATGTCTGGTTGGCTCGGTTTTGATTTTACACGGCGTTCTATTACTGTGGCGACGATCGATAATGGTTTAACTAGGGATCGATCTTTAATGCCAAAAGAATATTGGCAATACCCAGAATTAGGCAAACAAAATCCTTCTAAACCTCTATTTAGTAACCCTTCTGTGGAGAGCGATTCTACTACTTTATATCGGGAAGAAAATAAGTTTCCTGAAGCAAATTTGAACAATTCTGAGGCTGAGAAAGATAGCAACTCTACTACTGTCACATCTTCGCCATCACCTACAGATGTAAATCAATCGCCAACTCCTGAAGTGGAGAAAGTGCAATCTGATATTCCTGAATCTGCGTCTCAAGAGGCAAAATTATACACTCCTGAACCGGTGTTTCAGGAGCCACAATCTTACTATTCTGAACCTAAAGCTAAGTTACCATCAGAAGAGGCGATCGCTCCTGAACCTGTTAAGGTTCCACCAGTTTTACCGTTGCCCCTGGAACCGATCGATCCGCCAACTCCGGCCCCTGTGCCTTCCGCTGCAAGGGTTGAGGTGTCGCCGTTTTCTGAAAGTGTGCCAAAATCAGCATCGATACCAGAAGTTGAACCTTTGGTTCCAAATTTTAATGATAGTAGTGTAGAAAGTGCTGTGCGATCGCCATCACCTTCAGGTATAGAACCTGATGTTCCTTTTCCAGAACCTTCGTCAAATTAATTTGTTAATTGTTAATTGTTAGTTGTTAACTGTTAGTTGTTAACTGTTAGTTGTTAACTGTTAGTTGTTAACTGTTAACTGTTAGTTGTTAGTTGTAAAAACGATCGATTGTGTGAAACAATTTTAGTAAATACCATGCGGTTAATTTTATATAGCAAACCTGGTTGCCATTTGTGTGAAGGCTTACAAGAAAAACTCGCACAGATTCAAAATATCAAATTTCAATTAGAAGTACGGGATATCACTACTCGCGAAGATTGGTTTCAAGCTTATCAGTATGAAATTCCACTCCTGTTTAGAGTACAAGTTGGTGGTATAAATAACTCAGGTGAGGCGATCGCCAATTCGGAGGAACTTTTACCTCGGCTTTCTCCCCGTTGTACTGTGGCAAAATTGGAACAAATGTTACAAAAGTATTTAGATATTGGTTAAAATCATTACGGGCGAAGCCTTCCGGTAGTTAATCTCTGGTTTTAAGCAATAAATTATCTGCCGGAATGCTTCGCCCCTGCTACAAAATTGGGATGCTCCCGCATCAAATAACCACTAACAAATAACCACTAACAACTAACTATGAAACTTAGAGATTTATTAGCAAAAGTTCCCCAGATTTCTATTCCAGTTTCCCATCCGGCTCTTGACTGTGAAGTAACAGGTTTAGCAACTAATTCCCATGCTGTCAAAATGGGGGATTTATTTTTAGGAATGTTGGGAACAAGGGTAGATGGAGGAGATTTTTGGCAAGGTGCGATCGCATCTGGGGCAATTGCGGCGATCGTTTCTCCTCAAGCAGCAGAAAAAGCAGCGGCAATTTTGAGTAAAGAAATGAGTCAACAAGGCGAAATTCCTTGTATGATCGCAGTTGATGATATGACTCAAGTTTGCGCTCAGATTGCTACGGCTTTTTATGACTATCCGGCAAAAAAACTCAAACTTGTTGGCGTTACGGGGACAAATGGCAAAACTACAACTACCCATTTAATTGAGTTTTTGTTGACTAAAGCTGCATTAAATACGGCTCTTTTTGGTACGCTTTATACTCGTTGGCAGGGATTTCAAGAAACAGCAATACATACTACTCCTTTTGCTGTCGATCTGCAA
Organism: Oscillatoriales cyanobacterium USR001; assembly: GCA_001698425.1. Lineage (GTDB taxonomy): Bacteria > Cyanobacteriota > Cyanobacteriia > Cyanobacteriales > Microcoleaceae > Kamptonema. The sequence goes on from MBRE01000046.1 coordinate 67,297, forward strand.
AAACAATTAGCGGAATCAGTGAAAGCTGGCTGTAATTTTGGGATTATGGAAGTGAGTTCTCATGCTTTAGCACAAAGGCGAGTTCTTGGTTGTAATTTTGATGTGGCGGTGTTTACAAATTTGACTCAAGATCATCTTGATTATCACCGGGATTTGGAAGATTATTTTAATGCTAAGGCGCTTTTATTTAGTCCTGATTATCTTCAAGGTCGTGCTATTATTAATCTTGACGATGCTTATGGACGGCGAATTATTGAGACTTTAAATTCGGAGCAAGTTTGGAGTTATAGTACGAGCGATCGCGCCGCCGATTTATGGGCTTCAGATTTAGAATATCAGCCTAATGGTGTGAAGGGAATTTTACATACTCCCAAGGGTGAAACTGCTTTCTATTTGCCTTTAGTTGGACAGTATAATTTATCAAATTTATTGGCGGCTGTGGGTGTGGGTTTACAATTTGGTTTAGATTTGCAGGCAATTGCGCTGAGTTTACCAGAATTTTCTGGAGTGCCGGGGCGAGTGGAAAAAGTGCAAATTAGCCCCGATCAAGATATTAGCGTGATTGTGGATTATGCTCATACTCCTGATAGTTTAGAAAATTTATTGAAAGCGGCGCGGCCTTTTATTCCGGGGCGGATGATTTGCGTGTTTGGTTGTGGGGGCGATCGCGATCGAACTAAGCGCCCGAAAATGGGTAAAATTGTGGCAGAATTGGCCGATGTAACGATTGTCACTTCTGACAATCCACGTACTGAAGATCCAGAGCGGATTTTGCAGGATATTCTAACAGGAATTAGTCCAGAAGTCAAGCCTATAGTTTTAGGCGATCGCGCCCAAGCTATTCTCACAGCTATTCTCGAAGCCCAACCGGGAGATGGTGTATTAATTGCCGGAAAAGGTCACGAAGATTATCAGATTTTAGGCACTGAAAAAGTCCACTTTGATGATAGAGAACAAGCAAGAGAAGCACTGAAAGCGAGGTTGTTAATTGTTAATTGTTAATTGTTAACTGTTAACTGTTAATGGTTCGTAGTAAGCGCTTTAGCGCTAAAGCGCTTACTACGAACAAGTTAATTATTTAATTTTTATTTCTAACTAATATCTCAAATCATCAGTTAAACGAACTTGCACAATTTGAGCGGGTGCAATAGTAGCAGGTTTAGGGGCTGTAGCATAGGTTCCCGCCGCACCTACAGCGGCACCGGCTAATAAGCCAATACCAGTAAAACCAGTTAACACAAATAAAGCTAATCCGCCAATCCCAGAATTACGTAAAAAACTCCTTTGAGAAGCTTTACGTTCGCCGCCTAATCGATCCGATCGCGCTTCCAAAGGAACACTAACTCCATTGAAATAAATTGCCTGGACAACGAATCTACTGCCCTCGCTATTAGTTTCAAATCTGCCAATAACAGGGGTATTTGGTGGGACAATCATATTACCATTAGCATCAAGAATCCCTCCTTGCAATAGCAAAACTTCTTGCCGAGAATGTTTAGGATCTAAAGCGATGGTTTCGTAACCAGGATAAAGCAAACTTAGCCTAGAACCGGCGGGCAATAATATGTTATTAGGTGGCAATCCATTAGGTGCGATCGCAGTTGGTACTGACGGTGGTAGTGGTGGAAAATTATTAAAATTACTGCTAGGAAGGGGAATATTCGCTCTTGCAGGTAGGTTTGGATTCCAATTTAAAGGCCTTGGAGGATTGGCATAATTAGGAAGTGCGGGAACAGGAAGCGATCGCGGCGGCACATTAGAACCCTGCACAGAATTTCCTTGCTTCTGACGTACCGGCACGTTAATTATTGGTACATTCAAAGGTTGAATCTGAGAATTAGGATTTTCTAAAGGCATCGGGCGACTTTCTGGCCGACTAGCTAGAGGTGCAATGGGTGTTTGAACGCTGATAGGAATGCTATCATTATTATTACTTGGTGGTATCGCCATTGGCGCAGGTGAGACTTGCGAGCCCGTAGCGGTATTATCGCGATTTAACATTTCTGTCCCTGGCAGCATGGGGCGCAAAACCCAACGATTTTCTAAACCCATGCGTTGTAACTGGACTTGTTCTGTAGTTAAAGTTATTCCGGGGGCAAAATCAATGGCAATTCTTGCCATTCCCGGCTGAAACTGCATCAAACTTACAGAACGCACGGGGCCTTCTAAGTATAATTGAGTAGTATCAGTTCCTACCTCCGTATCGGGCAAATCAACTATTATCCGGGTTGGTTGGTTTAACAGAGAAAATTTAGGGGTTATTCCTTCTGGAAGGGTTACTTCTAACTGATTTGTCCCCGGATCGAATTGCCAATCAGTTAGTAGTGCCGCAGCTACCTCCTGCTGTGCGATCGGTAAGACGACAAAAGCAGCAGCAACTGTTAAACTGAGAGTAAGCGATCGACAAACAAATAGTATAGGTGTGGCGATCGCCAGAGTAAGCTTTTGTCTAATTGACCAAAATTCCTTTACTGGTTTTTTGTACTGCATAGCAATTAAAGAAAAAATTGTGATTAAAACTAGGTTTGAGCATCACCGCGATCGGCAATACCCTTTTCCCTTACCCTGGACTCTAAAAGTGTAGCACTACCCGATCGGCAAGGGAAGAGTAATTTAAAATTTTTAGCTAATATATTAGCCATTCGCCACCCCCAAATATGACCGAATTGAAAAAGTGGAAATTAGTGCGATCGCAACTCGTTTTAAACCATCACTGGTGTCAGATTAGACAAGATACGATCGAACTACCCAACGGCACAATAATTGACGACTTTTTTGTAAATATCAGACCAGATATCGCCCTAATCTTTCCCGTCACACCCCTTGGAGAAATCGTCTTTGTCCGTCAATACAGACATGGCATCGGCGAAATCCTCCTCGAACTTCCCGCCGGCCGATTTAATCCCCAAGAAGAAACCGCCATCTCTGCCGCAAGTAGAGAACTCACCGAAGAAACTGGTTATGTCGCAGAGCAACTAACTTTAATGGCAACATTTTATGACAATCCCGTAAAAGATACAAATCATATTCACTTATTTTTCGCTAAAAATGTTAAACTTATTGGAAAAAGGCAACTGGACCTGACAGAAGACATCGAAGTAGTATTAGTCCCAATAGTAAAAGTCAAAGAAAAAATATTCAAAGGAGAAATTTGTGTCTCTGGAACCGTAGCCGCAATTTTTTTAGGGTTAGACTTGTTGAGTCAAATAGTATCAAAACAATAGAGATTTTCGCTTATGATCGTCATTCCTGGCTATCGCATTACCGAACAAATCTACTCTGGAGCTAAAACCCAGGTATGGAGAGGAATTGCCGAAGCAGATCAAAAATCAGTCGTAATCAAAATGCTCAAATCAGAGCATCCAACCGTCAATGAAACCATATATTTTCGCAATCAATACACTATTGCCAAAAATTTAAACTTATCAGGAATAGTTAAACATTACAACCTGGAAAAATATCGTCATACTTTCGCCTTAATCATGGAAGATTTTGGGGGAATTTCCCTGCTTCAGTATTTGACTACTGAGGGAAATATGCGCCGAAAAATGACCAGTAACATGACCGAATTTTTCCAAATAGCCATTCAGATCGCCGAAATTTTAGTACAACTTCACCAAAACAGAATTATTCATAAAGATATTAAGCCTCAAAATATCTTAATTAACCCAGAAACCAAGCAAGTAAAAATAATAGATTTCAGTATTTCTTCCCTCTTACCCAGAGAAAATCAAGAGCTTCAAAACCCAAATCGCTTAGAAGGAACTATCGCCTATATATCTCCAGAACAAACAGGAAGGATGAATCGAGGAATTGACTACCGCACCGACTTTTACTCTCTAGGAATTACTTTTTATGAACTATTAACTGGACAGCAACCCTTTCAATCTAATGACGTGATGGAATTAATTCATTGTCACATTGCCCGCCAACCAATTCCACCAGTAAAAATCAATCCTGAAATTCCAGAAATATTAAGCGATATCATCTTAAAATTAAGTGAAAAAAATGCAGAAAACCGTTATCAAACAGCTTTTGGTATTAAATACGATCTGGAAAAATGTTTAGAGCAATACACAAATAATATTCGGATCTTACCATTTCCATTGGGAACCAGAGATATTTCTCAAGACTTTGCAATTCCCGAAAAACTTTATGGAAGAGAACCAGAAGTCGAAGCACTATTAACTGCTTTTAATCGAGTCAGCAGAGGCGCTACAGAAATTATGTTAATCGCGGGATTTTCTGGCATTGGAAAAACCGCAGTTGTTAATGAAGTTAACAAACCAATTGTCCGGCAACGGGGTTATTTTATTAAGGGAAAATACGATCAATTTAATCGCGATATTCCCTTTTCTGCTTGGGTACAAGCATTTCAAAATTTAATGCGACAAATCTTAACTGAAAGCAAAATATCTGTAGAAATTTGGCGAGATAAAATCTTAGAAGCGTTAGAGGAAAATAGTCAAGTAATTATTGATGTGATTCCCGAACTAGAACGAATCGTGGGAAAACAGCAACCTGTTCCAGAATTAGAGGGAAATGCAGCCCAAAATCGCTTTAATTTACTATTTGGAAAATTTATCAGAGTATTTGCAACTAAAGAACATCCCCTCACGATCTTTTTAGACGATTTACAGTGGGCAGATGGAGCATCTTTGCAACTGATGAAATTGTTGCTTAGCGATATTAATACTCACTATTTATTATTAATTGGAGCTTATCGAAATAACGAAGTATCTCCGATCCATCCATTAATGTTAACAATAGATGAAATTTCTCAGGATAACAGCGATCGCAAAGACAAAGATACCGAGATTATCATCAATCAAATTACTTTAAATCCCCTGAATGAAGATTCCCTTAACCGATTAATTGCCGATACTTTATCTTGTCCAGATTCCCAAGCTTTGGCTTTAACAGAACTGGTTTTTATTAAAACTCAAGGTAATCCTTTCTTTAGCAATCAGTTTATCAAAACTTTGCATGATGAAGGACTAATATTTTTTGATTTTATTCGCAACTATTGGCAATATGACTTAGTGAAAATTCGAGCTTTTTCTGTGAGCGATGATGTCGTTGAGTTTATGGCATCTCAATTACAGAAACTACCAGTAAATACTCAAAATGTATTAAAATTAGCAGCTTGCATTGGTCACTCTTTTGATTTATCAACGCTTTCTATTGCCTATGAAAAATCTCTCACTGAAACCGCTACTGACCTATGGAAAGCCTTGCAAGAAGGTCTAGTAATTCCCACCAATGAAGTTTACAAACTATTTCAGGACTCAGAATCAGAAGAGGTAGTTAAAAGCTTAGAAATATCGATTCCTTATAAATTTTTACATGACCGAGTACAGCAAGCCGCAAACTTTTTAATTCCTGAAAATGAAAAACCAGAAACCCATTTAAAAATTGGGCGATTGCTGTTGAGAAAATGTAGACAAAGTAGTAATATTCTGAAAACCGCAGAACTCGAAGAGAAAATTTTTGATATTGTTAATCAATTGAGTTATGGTGTAGAGTTAATTACTACACAATCAGAACGAGATGAATTAGCTAATTTACATTCGATCGCAGGGCGTAAGGCTAAAAATTCAACCGCTTATGCTGCGGCTTTTGAGTATTTAACTGCTGGAATAGCACTTTTAGATAATTTTAGCTGGGAGACTCATTATCAACTTACTTTAGGCCTCTACGAACAAGCTGTTGAGGCAGCATTTCTTTGTGGTAAATTTGAAGAAATAGAGCAATTATCTGAAGTAGTTATGCAGCAAGCTAAGACTCCTTTAGACAAAATTAAAATCTATGATATTAAAATTGTTGTTGCTGACATAAAAGGCAACTTTCAAGAAACGGTCAATATTGGATTAGAAGGATTAGCCTTATTGGGAATTAACTTACCTAAATCACCAACTCCTTTGGATATTGAGCAAGAACTTCAGCAAAAAAAGGCTTTATTATCTAATTCAAATATAGGAGATTTTATTAAGCTACCAATAATGGTTGACGCAGAAAAATTAGCCGCTATTTCTATTATTAATCGCATCATTCCTACCAGCTATGTCGCTAATCGATCGCTATTTTTATTATTGGCTTGTAAAGAATTTGATTTGTCATTACAGTATGGCAATACTGTTTTATCTGCTTGTGCTTATGGTGATTTTGGTAAAATTGTAATTAGTTTATTTGAAGATGTTCAATCAGCCTTTGAGTTGGGTAATCTCGCTTTAGATTTACTAGAATTATTAAATGCTAAAAATTTTAAAAGTAGGGCTTTATTGAAAATAGCCGTTTTTACCCAACATTGGAAATATCCACTCAGGCAGAGTTTATCACTTTTACAAGATGCTTATAAAAATGCCCTAGAAACTGGGGATATCGATCAGACAGGCTATAGCATTTTCTTTAAATCAATGTACTCCTATTTCAGCGGTCTGGAACTCAATGAACTAGATACTGAAATGACAAATTACCAGCCAATATTTTTTAAATTCAAACAAAAAAGAGCTTTAAGTTACTATCAAATTTTTCAACAAGTTATTGCCAATTTACAGGGAAAAGTAGAAAATCCTTGTGTTTTATCTAGTTCCAACTATAATGAAGAAGAAGCGTTAATAGCCTTTAAAAAAGTCAATGATAAATTAGGAATTTATCATCTTTATTTAAACAAGTCTATTTTATGTTACCTATTTTATGATTATCATCAAGCCGCCGCAAATATCAATTTAGCCATCGAATATTTAGAAGGTGCGACAGCAATGTTTAGCGTCCCAGTTTTATATTTTTATGCTTCTTTAATCGAGCTATCACTCTTTAATAATGCTAATGCGGCAGAACAACAAATCATTATACAAAAAGTTGAAAGTTATCAAATAAAAATACAGAATTGGGCAGTTTATGCTCCGATAAATCACCAACATAAATTTGATTTAGTTGAAGCAGAAAAATATCGGGTACTGGGAAAAAATCTCGAAGCAATAGAAGCTTACGATCGCGCCATTGCTGAAGCTAAATCCAGTCAATTTTTACAAGAAGAAGCCCTCGCTTATGAACTTACCGCTAAATTTTATTTAGCTTGGGGTAAAGAGAAAATTGCCAATGTTTACTTTAATGATGCTTACGGTGCTTATACCCGTTGGGGAGCCAGTGCAAAAACTGATGATTTGGAAAAACGTTATCCCAATTTTTTAGATATTATTATTAATAAAGTTACTCAAGAACAACGAGAAATCACCGAAAATATTACTCAAAGAACCCTGATTAGTCACAATACAAGTAGTTCAGGATTTTTAGATTTAACAGCAGTTATTAAAGCATCTCACGCCCTCTCTGTAGAAATTAATCTTGCACAATTGCTGTCCACTTTTATGCGATTATTGATGGAGAATGCGGGAGCATCAAAAGGCGCGCTGATTTTAGAAGAATCTGGAGAATTTGTCATTGAAGCAACAGGAATTAGTGACTATTCTGAAATAGTAGTGCTGCAATCAATTCCCCTCGAAACTAGCGATGATTTACCAAAAACAGTAATTAATTATGTTGCTCGTACTCAAATCAGTACAATTATGAATGATTGGCAAAATGAAAATTCAAATTCTCAAGCTCAACTCTCAACTCTTAACGATCCTTACCTACTACAATACCAACCACAATCTGTATTGTGTACCCCAATCATTAATCAAGGAAAACTATTTGGTATCCTCTATTTAGAAAACAATTTAGCTACAGGCGCTTTTACTCCAGAGAGGTTAGAAGTTTTAAACATTTTGTCTTCTCAAGCAGCTATTTCTATTGAAAATGCCCGACTTTATAAAAGTTTAGAAGATAAAGTAAATATACGCACTGCTCAACTCGCGCAAGCTAACCAAGAAATTATGGATCTTAACTCTCGTCTAAAAGCTGAAAATTTGCGGATGAGTGCTGAGTTAGAGGTGACGAAAAGACTGCAACAAATGATTTTACCAATGCAATCGGAATTAGAAGCAGTTGAAGGTTTAGAAATAGCTGCATTTATGGAACCTGCGGATGAAGTTGGTGGTGACTACTATGATATTCTTAAATATAATGGAAACGTTAAAATTAGCATCGGTGATGTAACTGGACATGGTTTAGAAAGTGGTGTATTAATGATTATGGCACAAACAGCAATCAGAACTTTACAGGAAGTGAATGAAACGAATCCCGTCACTTTATTGAATGTCCTAAATCGTACACTTTATCGCAATCTTCAGCGGATGAAGAGTGATAAAACTATGACGTTAAGCTTATTAGACTATAGAGATGGAATGCTATTTTTGAGCGGACAACATGAATATTTAATTGTGGTGAGAGTTAATGGAGAAGTTGAGTTAATTGATACAATAGATTTAGGATTTCCCTTGGGTTTAGAAGAAAATATTACAGATTTTATTGCTCAGAAAATAGTCCAATTAAATTCAGCAGATGTAGCGGTGCTTTATACCGATGGCATTACAGAGGCGGAAGATACCAATCAAAAGCTTTATGGATTAGAAAGAATTGCCAAAATTGTGCGAGATTGTCGCCAACAATCAGCGCAACAAATCCGGCAAGCGGTAATTGATGATGTGCGGAGGCATATTGGTAAGCAAAAGGTTTTTGATGATATTACTTTGGTAGTTTTGAAACAAAAGTAAATGCCATGAAATTTATAATAATTCTGACAATTCTATTGTGTCCAACTACTTCGGATAATTTCTTCAAACTCTCCCAAAGCCTGACTCACGCCTACTTCTTTAGCCCGTCGTGCAAATCTAGGGATAATCTCTGTTACAGCTATACTAGGGAAAATTGTGCTAGTTTCCGATACCACATACTCCCCTTCATGCAGTACATTAACAGTCAGTTTTCCTTCTGCATAAACCCATAACTCAGGCACTCCTAAAGCTAGATAAGCATCGACTTCCGTTTTAGAAGTAAGATCCGTTTCAATCGCTAAATCAGGGGGTGGATCGACACTTAAATCTAATCGCTCTTTGCCAATAACCGCTTGATAATTCTGGATATAAAAACAATCATCCGGTTCAATTCCTGCTGCCATTCCCACCCGCTTAAATGTTGTTGAACCCAGAGGTTCCCACGATCGCTTCTGCACCTTCAACAGCGCTTTCACTAAATCAGCAATTAAAACTTTCGATCGTTCGTGTTCTGGCAGGGGGACTATAATTTCTAAAATTCCCAAGGCATAAGCAATTCTGGATTTGCGGTGTTCTCCTAATTCCGTAAGAATCCCTTCAAACCCTTGCCAAGAAACAGGTTGTAAAGTTACTTTTTGACCCGGTTCCAAGCGCAGGTTGATAGCAGTTGTTGGCATAGCCATTTTCCTTCTAACTTATCTTTTATTAAACCGATTGACGAAACGATGCGATCGAGACAAGACAATTTGAATTAGAATCCCACAAAATGAATTTGAAACAATTAGGAATATCTCTTAATCGTAAAGTTTTTACCTGAGCCAGCAAATGACTATTCTCATTGTGGCAAGCTTCCAGATAGTAATTAGGGATTCTTTCAGAAAGATGATGAATATTATGGTAGCCAATATCTGCGGAAAACCACTTAATCACCGTCGGTAACTCCAGATAACTACTCCCCTCAATAGCACCTAAAAAATAATCCCAACCCTCCGTTTTATGGGCATAAGAACCCTCAAAATTATGTTGTACAAAAAACACGCAAATAAACAGCGCCGCCGAACAAGTTAGCGTAATTGAGTAAACACTGAAGAAAAACCCAAATCCCATTAAATAGCCTAGAAAAATCCAACTACCGATCACACAAATATTATTAAAAAGCAGATCCCAAAACTCCCCCGCCGTGTACCAATTCTTAGACTTATAAGAAGAAATAATGGCAGTTAAACCCATACTCGGCTCTTCCTTCAGACAAGTTAGTAAATGAACAATAAAACCATAAGTTCCTTTGATTAAAGCTAGTCTTGGCTTAATCGCCAGATAGAAAAAACCGCCGGGAAAAATCATCAATGGGTGTCTGAGAAATTCATACCACCATTGACCAGATGGACTAAGTTTAGCAAATTCCTCAGTCGAGATTAAAGCAGAAGGACCGCGATACTTTTCCCAATCGCCGTTAGTTTTGTGGTGATAGGCGTGTCCTCTTGACCAAGGGTATTGAGGGATGGCATTAATCACACCTAAAATAAAACCGATAACGCGATTAACTTTTTTTGAACTAAAGAGTGAATAGTGACCGCAATCGTGCATTAAAGAAAAACAACGCACTGAAAAGAGTGATATTAAAACTATAATTGGCGGTAGCAACCAAAAAGAAATAGATGTTACTTTTACTGCCAAAAACCATAAAAGAACATAAGGAATAACTGTATTGAGGACTTGATAAGTCCCTCGTAAGTCGTTACTCTTCATGTAGGGAGACAGTACAAAGTCTAATTTTTTAACCTTAGTTTCCATTTAAAAAAGCTCAATTGTAAACAAACTGGAGTATAAATAGGGTCTAGGGGATAGCAAGGCTGTTTGATGGCGATCGCACCTTTCTCAATTTCCGAACTATACCACAAGTACAACGAGCGATCGACAACCAACTAGGCAAAATATTTCTTTTGCTGTAGCAACGAAGCATTCGGGCAATAAATTACCCCGATAAACCAAGGCTTTACCTCCGAAAACTTCCCCATCAAGCGGGTTTGAAAACACGCTCTAACCCCTATTTCCTATAGGAGCCTCTAACTCCTCAGCTATTACCTGAATTACTTTCATATCTTTCACCATTTGATGATGAAATAAAACATTTTTCTTAATTTCTTTACCTACAGGCATTTGGGAATTATGCGCCGGCAGAATCATCGCATCATAAGACATCCAAATTGATGTAAAATTAATCTTTTCGAGCATAGTAACATCATCATTCAAATCTTGGAGAAAACTACTACCAGGTCGCATTTGTACATAGCCAGGTAACATCCGGGAGTAAGCAGTTAATGTTCCATAATGAGGAGAAGAAATAGTGATGAAACGTTGCACTCGATCGATTCCTCCCAGTCGTTGAACATAGTAGCGACTAACGATTCCACCCATACTAAAACCGACCAAATCAAAATGTTGCTCTGGTGTAAAAGTTCGATCGATAAATTCTGCTATTTGCCGCGCTAAAATGTCAAGACCAATTGTGCCATCATTAGGGATGAGGTCGAAGCTATAAACCTGCAAACCTCGCTGACTTAAGTAAGCTGTCATCGGGTTAAATACGGCGCTAGTGTCCCAAATGCCATGTATGAGCAGAACTGGGTTACGCTTTGTTAAGTTATTCATTTTAGTTGTTAGTTTCTTGATTCATTAAAGTTTATATTTTGCCATAGTTCATATCAGGTAAAATAGGACAGCTTATCAAGTGGCTTAAACAAAGAGAGACTATTTTCGCTAAGGCAAGCTACCTAAGCATTAATACTTACTGAGAACGCAATGTAAAGTTTAATGAAGAAATATAGACAAAGGTTACGTTTGCCGATAGTCTGATTTTCGAGGTACTTTCAGATATTAGGTTTATACTTAATTTTCTGAAATGTGTCCCGTAAAATTTAGCACATTTCTTTAAAAGAACAAGGAGAAAATGCAATGTTTGGATTTATGAAAAAGAAATCTGAGTATTTCTTGAATTTGGATGATACTTCGAGTAATGGTGCGGCCAAAACTGCGCCAGCAGCGGCTAAGAAACCTGAAGTTGTAAAGGAAACTACTGCTAAAAAACCTGAAGCCGCAAAGAAACCAGAGGCGGCAGCTAAACCTATTAAATCAGAACCAGTTAAAGCACCTGTTGCTTCGACTAATGGAAAGGTTGCTACTCAAGTTGTAACTTTAACAACTTTTGCACCTAATTTTTTAATGCCGACACCAACTACCAACCGTCGTCTTCCTGGCCCTAACATGAATAGCTTTCGAGATATGGCTCGTCAGATGAAAACCTTTAAGTAGGATTTGGGAAAGAGATTTTTGAGTTTTGAGTTTTGAGTTATTAGTCAATTCAAAGCTCAAAAATTTTTTCAATGTAAATGTTTAAATATTCAATGATAAAAACGGATGTGAATTCTAGGGTTAAGCAGAGATTCTACGGGTTTGCCACCTTGAATATGCTGTTTAACTATTAATGGAACATCCGCAGGTTTAACTCTGGCATACCAAATTTCTTCAGGTATAATTCGGACTGTCGGCCCGATGCTGCATTGTCCTTGGCAACCACTAGCTTGTAGCAGAATATCAGGAATTTCCGCCGTTTCAAAGGCTGCGAGCACTTCTGCTGCACCGTTTCTTAGGCAAGATTGGTATTGGCAAACTAATATGGAGCAAGTTTCTGGTTTAAGATTGTCTGGCTCTGCTTCTGTTTCTAGCATGGGTAATTGGTAGGTGCATACCTCATTGACTTGAAAACTGCTATGATAGCACTTCCCTATCCAAATTATAACTGAAAGTCGGGGTTGTAAACTACAAAGATTTCTGAACTTACTCAACGTGAGTTCGATCTTTCTGACTTTTGGAGCCAACTTTTCCCTACCACAAAATTACGTCACACCCCACGTTAGGCATCAGTAGAGGCCGCAGGATTAACTGCTGCCGGTTTATTAAGGAGAGGGGAAGAAGGGAATAAAATTAGCTAGGATTTTATTCCTCATCTTCCACTGCGCCTAATACTTTGAGCATTACTTTTTGAGTATCAGTAATCCCCGTCGCGCTTGTAATATTCATTCCTTCATAGAGGCGTTTGGCTTTTAGCGTTTTAATGCAAACACCTGTTTCAATATGCCACAGTTTAATTGTTTCATCTTCACTCCCACTTGCAAGCATTAATCCATCAGGACTAAAAGCAACCGCTCGAACTCGATTTGTATGTCCTGTAAAAGTGTAGATACAATTCCCACTTGGCATATCCCATAGTTTGATTGTAAAATCATCACTGCCACTAGCTAGAATTTGGCTATTAGGACTAAAGGCAACCGATCTAATTTGATCGGTATGTTCTGCTAAACTATGCAGACATTGACCTGTGCTAACATCCCAGAGTTTGATTGTAAGGTCATCACTACCACTGGCAATAATTTTACCATCAGGACTCCAGGCAACTGAATATACTCGATTTTGATGTTCTCCTAGATTCGTTAGTTGTCCTGTTTTAATATTCCATATTTGTAAAATTGTAGCATCACTGCCGATCGCTATATTCTCACCATCAGGACTGATAGCAAGAGATCGAATCCAATGCAAATAATCGTAATTTTTCAAGCATTTACCTGTCTTAACGTCCCATAATTTGATACTGCGATCGTCCCCAGTGCTAATCAGTTTTGTTCCTTCGGTATTGAAAGCTACTAAACAAATCCAATCTCTGTGTTTCCCTGGTAAGATTAAACATTCACCAGTGCCGACATCCCATAATTGCACCCTACCATCATTACCACCACTGGCTATTTTTGTGCCTTGAGGATGGAATGCAACCGACTGTACGCGCTTTTTAGCTATACCCAAAATTTTGCAGTTACCTGTCTCAATATCCCACAGCTTTACTGTGCGATCGTCACTGCCACTAACCAGAGTTTTCCCATCAGGAGAAAAGGCAACTGACCAAATTCGTTGAGTATAGCCATAGATAGTTTTCCAAGATTCACCTTTGCAGACATCCCACAATCTGACACTTTGATCGTCACTACCACTAATTAGAGTTTTACTATCTGGACTAAAGGCTATAACTCTAACTCGGCGATCTGGTTCCGGTAAAGTAAATAATAATTCACCTGTTTCAATCTTCCATAACTTCACAGTTTGATCGACACTACCACTAGCCAGAATTTTACCATCTGGACTAAAAATAACTGACCAAACTCGTCCATCATGTCCCGGAAAAGTTTTGAGACATTCACCATTATGAATATCCAACAATCTGACCAGTCTATCATCGCCACCGGTCGCTAAAGTTTTACCATCTGGACTAAAGGCTATTGAGCGAACAGGATGATTGACTTGCTGCCAAGATTTCTCACATTTACCTGTCTGAACATCCCATAATTTCACAGTTTGATCGGCACTAGCACTGGCTAGAGTTGTTCCTTGAGGATCGAAAGCAACTGCAACTACCCAGTAACTATGATCCTTTAAAATGTGACATAATTGAGGAGAATCAACATCATTCACATCCCACAATCTTACTGTCTTATCAGCACTAGCACTCGCTAAATTATTACCATCAGGACTAAAAGCAACTGACCAAACTTGATCGGTGTGTCCCTCCAATGTAGCAAGACATTCACCAGTATTACTATTCCAAATTTTGATGGTGCAATCGTTACTACTACTAACTAAAATTGGTTTTTTGGGATGAAAGACAACCGATCTTACCCAATTGGTATGACCGACACAAGTAGTGATGATTTGACCATCGGCTACTCGCCAAATATAAATATTTTTATCCGCATCACCTGTTGCCCATAATTTGCCATCAGAACTAAATGCTACTGAAAGAACACTACCCAATGGTTCAGAAAAAATTGATTTAGATAAATTAGAATAGGCAAAATTAACTTGATGTAAATCAACTCCATGAAGATAAGCTTGGCAAATAGTTAAACGGGAAAAATCATAGTTGCTTAAATCGGTATCTAGCTGGCACAAGATGTTGAGAATATTACCGGCTAAATACCCTGGTGTTTGAGGAGATTGTTGTTGGCAATTTGAGAGAATTTGTTTAAGCTTATTTTCGACATTTCTTTTCCCGCCAAGTTCCTGAATCAATCTTTCTAGTAATGGTTGGAGGATGCTGCGAACTTGAGTCTCTCTGATATAATCTTTCGCTGTTGCTTTGCTAATAGAATAGCTGTTCAAAAGTTCTATTTTTCCTGTTTTAATTTCTTGGCAGACTTCGTTTATTAATTGATTGATAATGTATTCTCTTAAAGCGGCGATCTGTGTGTATCCAAATTGAGTATTTTTGATCAGCGATCGCCTTTTCAAAGATGCTAAAGATTCGAGCAATTCTTGTTTAGCTTCCCAGGAAATAATATCCTCTTTTAGTTCTAAGTCTGAAATTGGTTCATAGTTAATAGCTAACCAGTACACGATCTGCTTTTCCGAGGAAGATAGACGACCAAACTGACGTTCTAATAAATTGTTGATTTGAGTGAATTTTGCTTTCCCCAAGTATTCTTTTACAAATCGAGATAAATTTCCTCCTAAGGAATCTTGTATTTCTACCGCCACTACTTCTAAGGCAAAAGGAGTACCTGCATAGTTTTCAATCACTAATTTCCATTCATCTTCCGAACCGAAAAAAATTCCATGCTTTTCTGTAAATATTTTTTGACCATCTTCTACGTTTAAACCATCTAAATCCAGCGATCGGATAGTTTGAATTTGTCTGGAAATCCGGTCAATGCCTTCGGGTTTCTCTCGACTGGTGATTACTAAACAGCTTTGATGAGATGATTGAGCTATTCGTCTTAGCAAATCACCATACCCTTGATATCCTTCTCGATATTCACCTATATGATTACTACTTTGAAGAATTGACTCTGCATTATCTAGTATCAGCAAACAGCGTGAAGATTCTAAATAATGAATCAATCTTGTTATTTTTTCCTCTAAAGTTTCTGGTAGTATAGTTTCTTGCTGATTAGACAATAATTTGATAGCATCGGCTATAACTTTTTCTACTGGTGGAGATGCTTCAAGACTTCGCCAAATTATGTATTCAAAATGATTCTGAATTTCTTGTCCTAATTTGATTGATAGAGTAGTTTTCCCTATCCCTCCTTGACCTAGTAACAGAATTAAGTTCCGTTTGTCCTGCAAAATCCATTCTTTTAGTGTATTTAATGCCTGAGTGCGCCCGTAGAAATGCGAGACGGGTGGCGCGGCTCCCCAATCTTGGTAAGAGGTAGCCACTACCTGTTCAGACCGTTCTTGAACTTGAGACTGTGTAACTTCCTGTGACTGGAAACGCTCCTCCAGTTTTCCTCGGAAAGTTTTTTTGGTAACGGGAACGCCTAAAACTTCTGAAAGTCGCTTCCACAAGGCGGATGCTCCATTTTTTACATACCCCTCATCGTATGTCTTGTATTTTTCAAGTACCTTAATGTATGTGTGGTTGTCCCAAGATGCCTGAAGTATTGCCCTTTGTAGGTCACTAAGATGTTCTCCTCTTTTGGCAAAAACTAAATCGTCAGTGATTTTTAGGGCTTCCTCAAGGTTCATGGCTTATAGAAGAGTTAGGTATTACCTTCTAGTTTACCGCAATGTGACTTTTGTGACTAATCCGGGTATTAAAATTCCTACTTTTATGACTGACAGAGTTAAGCGATCGAGATTATCCTGATAAATGTCAGAGCTAACAAGCCGAAAAACAATCAAATATATTCAGTTAATCAGGAGAAAATTATGCCTACACTGACTATGGGAAACATGGTGATGAACAGTAATTTGAGCAGAAATTCATCAAATACAACCATTGTCAATGGTTCTTCTTCAACTATTTCTACTGGTGTTAATGATGATTTAGCTGTTGAAGAAGCTAACGACTTTCTCACAAATTTTTCTGATAATGACTGTTCATTTGACGGTGCAGGTGACGACGTTTTACTTTCTGTTGAATCTGAATATTTGATTGTAATCTTAGCCTGGATTCAGCAATCATGTTCTCACGACCTTGCCTTGATGTAGAGATTTTCTCTACACCTCTGGATATGGGCGAATGGCATTCGCCCACCATATATAGCTTCAAGCCATTTTTTTTCACATCAAAAAAAGGAGAAATCTATGCCTAGTTCCATTATTTCTAATATGGGAAGCCTGAATAGCAATCTATCCCTCAATACCTTTTCGAGTTTGCCAGGGATGGATGGCAGTTTATCCCTTGATATGTTTTCCAATATGGGCATGGGAAACATGAACATGACCACAACAATGAACGCTTTTGGGTCAATGTCTTCTAATCCTAATGGCGCTTCAGGAGTTAGTTTTAATATTTGGGGTAACGGTTCCATCAACCCTTCGGGGCGCATCAATCCTGATGCACCAACTTATGTCATCACACATGGCTGGCGGAATACTGGTGGTAACGCAAGCAACGGCTACAAACCAGGCGACTGGCTGGCAGACCAAGCTCAGGCTATTCGGCAGCGTGAGTCTAACGCTAATATTATTCTGGTGGACTGGGAAAAAGATGCTGGGAACTTGTTGTATTTCCCTTCTGCCGACAAAACACGCGATGTAGGCAATCAACTAGCTACCTATTTGAGAAATAGCGGTGTAGATCCTAACAATACCACTCTGATTGGACACAGCTTGGGGGCGCAGATTTCTGGATTTGCTGGCTCTGCCTATCGTCAATTTACTGGAAAAGCGATTAACCAAATTGTGGGATTAGATGCTGCTGGCCCTGCATTTGAAGGTAAAGGTGCAAACGATCGCCTCGATCCAACTGATGCGAATCGGGTTGTGGCAATTCATACCAGTATCGTTTTGGGTTACAACGATCGCTTAGGTACTCAGGATATTTACGCTAACAAAAATGACTGGTTTCAGCCTGGAAACTCAATCATTCCTAGAAACTTTTTAGGTGGCGATCATACCTATGGTGCTACTCTCTTTACAGAATTGCTTCAAGGTAACAGTTTTACCCAGTCTAACGGCTCTCTTTTCAACCTAAACACAGTAGTCAACGCGGGATTTACTGGAGAAAATGATGTCAGCACCAAAAATAATAAAGGTGTTGTCGCCCTAAACCTATTAGGTAATGCCAGCAACGATAACTTAGCCGGTGGCGCAACCAATGACAACATTCGTGGCGGTGCAGGCAATGACTACATTACGGGTGGCGACGGTAACGATGCTCTCTTTGGAGATAGCAGTAACGATACCCTTTATGGTGGACGCGGTAATGATTCTGTCTTTGGTGGTATTGGTAGCGATCGCGTATTTGGAGATGATGGTGACGATGTGCTGACAGGCGCAGATGCAGCAACAGGAAAAGGTTTTGGCGAAATCGATCGCTTTACTGGTGGTGTTGGGCGCGATCGCTTTGTGCTAGGCAATACTCAGGGAGTCTTCTACAACGATGGTAACATCAGCACCTCCGGCATCAGCGATTATGCTTTAATTACTGACTTCAATGCCTTGGAGGACTCGATCCAACTGTCTGGCTCCAAGTCAAGATATAGTCTGGGAGCGTCACCAACGGGTTTAGCTACGGGTACAGCTATCTTCCTGAATGAAAGTCGTCCCGAACTAATTGCGATCGTTCAAAGCTCCACCAATCTCAATCTCAGCGCTAACTATTTTGTAACTGTTTAGAGTGATTTACTGACGGGGAAAACCCCCGTCAATAAATCATTAAACAAACCTGTTATTAGTAGAATTCAAGCGGCGAATCCCAACGACAGATGGCTTTGGTACGCGCTGAGGATTGTTCTCAATATTGCTCGGCCAAAGGCTACCGCGCCCTACAATCCGCGTCTGAGTAAACAAGTTGCCATTCAAATCTAGCATCTCGATCGAGCGTCGTAAAACAGTTCCATCATCGATCGGGCAATCTTCTCCCGGATGTTGCACTGAAACGATCATCGTATTACCAACTAAAGTCGGTCCAGTCATCTCGCAACGGTTTGGCCCGCAAGCAAAAGGAATCACCTGTCCTGCATTCGGTCCAGCAGTGGGAATCATAAACATCCAGTTGTTACCGAAAACTCCGGTAAACTCAGCCACATTACCCGATCTGGCGTGATCGATGGGAGTTTGTTTGCCAGCCGCACCAACTTCAAAACCGTTGTGGGTGCTAGTGGACATATCCGTTACTCCCCAAATGTTGCCGTCGCTATCAAATAACAAATTGTCTACACTGGCAAAACCAGCGCCTTCTTTCGCCCCGGCTTCTCCACCTTGGGCAAACCGTTGCCAGCGGAAAGTCGTACCAGCACCATCAGCACTGTTTTCAATAATCTTGTACAGTCCGCCCGATTGCTGGATGGCGTTGACAGTGCGGTTGTACTTGGCAACGACAAAAATCCGAGAGTCAGGATAACCGTCGCTTCCGGGTGCGCCGTCTGTGTAGGCAATAAAGACTTCTTTGGTGAGGGGATGGATTTCCAAATCCTCTGGCCGTGCGGTGGGAGTAGCACCTATGAGATTTGCGGCTAAAAAAGCATCGACTAAAACCGCACCTTGAGTGGTGTAAAAATCAGCTAGGGTTTTATTGCGATAATCTGACAGCACTCTAGCTTCATTGGTGGTATCCACTACAAAAGAACCGCCGTCCTCAGTTTGACCGGCAATTCCTTTGCGCTTTGGTAGGCGAACGGGAGCATTTCTTTGAGCTTGACCCAGGGTTAATAATTCAGCCTCAGCCAATACTGAAGGGGAGATCGGATTAGTCCGAGCAGTTATGGTTAAGGGAATCCACTCACCTGTAAAGTCGCGGTTGTAACGAGCTACATAAAGTGTCCCATCTTCAAATAAGCCGCTGTTACTCTTGTCGTTGACATTTCTGATAATGCCATTACTGACAAATTTCCAGGTGTGGCCGCCTCGGCGATCGTCTCCCATGTAAGCTACTAGCCGTTGGCCTACTTCGGCGCGAATGGCGACATTTTCGTGGCGGAAGCGCCCTAACCAGGTGTGTTTGCGGGGACGGAAACTGGGTTCGGCAGGATCGACTTCAACCATCCAGCCATACTTTTCGCCGTTTAAACCGAATTCAGCGCCCGTTGTGCCGGTGATGTAGCCTGTCTGTGCGCCGTTGGGCAAAACATTTTCCTGAACTCCAACGAAGAATAGTTCGCTACCTTGGAAGTTTTCTTCGCCGGAAAGGATGGTTCCCCAAGGAGTTACACCGCCGGAGCAGTTGTAAGCTGTACCAATGATGCGGTTGCCGAGGCCGTCTGAGTTGACGCGATCGAAAACTTGACTGGCAACAGGACCAGTAGCATACAAGAAGTTATTGTCTCCTTGTTTGTTGCCCCAAGATGTGACGTTTTTGTATTGGTCGGAACGTTGGCTGTTGATGGCTAACCCGGAAAGACCATGTATGCGACGGTTTTTGGCATCACGGGGAATAACTTGGAATTGATCGTTGCTATTTTTAGTAATTCGGAGGATGGAACCACCTAAGTTGTACATAAATTCGCCAAGGGTGGCGCGATTTTTCTGGGACAAGTCCAAACCGAGTACGATGCGATCGGCGGTGGGGAAGGATGCGATGTCTGTAGCTTCGCTGGGCGCTATCTTGGACATCGGAAAGGAGACGTATTCGTGATTCACCCAGAGGTAGCCATCGCTGTTGCTACCGCTAATGGGAACAAAAGCGGTGAAGTCGTTGTTATAGCCGAAGTAGTCTGCTTGATCGGGGAAGACGCGATCGCCCCAGCGTACTATTACATACCGCTCGTACTCAGGCGGTACGATTAAGTCATCCATGACTGTATAACTGGTCAATTTAGTATCTGCTGATGCGGGTGCGATCGAACCCTGCTGAAGTCCTGTGGGTACAAAGCTTGATTGTTTTTGGTAAATAGGAAGTGGGTGAGGTAAACGCACTGGCGTAAAGCTCACAGGCACTTGAGCGATCGCCGCATCATCACTAACACCAAATAATTTTTGGTCTAGTTGAGGTGCTAACAGGGTCGTAGCCGCACTGCCCCCAAAGAAAATTAGTAACTGTCTGCGAGTAATTTTTGACATGAGGTTTTTTAATCCCTGATTCGCTGAACAACTGTATTTTCCCAGTGAATATACTCCTCTAAAGTTAAAGTTGGTTAATCTTCTGGTTAATATTTAGCGTTGCCAATCAATGTTTTTTACACGGAATTTAAACTTTTCCAGGCTATTTTTTCGTTAAAAGTTACCATTTTTTAACTTATTTACCTTGATTTTCTTCTCTTCCCCTTCTTTCCCTAGCCCCTAAAACACTCTATCAATCATCTCGAAACCCAGGATCGTTTTCGATTAAGCGTCGGCGTTCGCTTAAGGGTGAATTAGTGGGGCGAGATGGAGCATTTGTTTCGGTGGAATTACCACTTTTAAGTTCTAAAAGAAACTTAGCATCAGCAAAATATCTTGTCCACTGGTCGATCCGAGGGTCTTTTTGCCACTGCGATCGCTCTACTCTCGATCTAAGAATAGGCACTACTTGTCTTTGACGTGCTACTAAAATCACAATCGAAATTTCTGTCAGATTCGGGTTTTCTCTAAATTCGCGATCGATGGATTTTTTCGCAATATCTTCAGCTTCCTCAATTAAGTTAGGAAATGATTCGCTACCATTAGAATCAATAGTGAAATGAGTTTCTTTAATTTCAGCTAAACTCACGGATGTCATTAGCATTAAAGCTGCCAAACCACAAATTATTCCCTGTAAAATGCGATCGAATTTAATCATTGCCTGCACCGCCTAATTTAACTGTAGATTAACTCTTTAAGGCAATGTTTTATAGTTAAAGTTTATTTAATTTTTTGTTAAAAATGACAAACTATCGATAAAAATTTTGGGCTTTATTGATGGGTTTGGTAGTGCCATCTGTTTTCCTCTTCCCTCTTCCCTCTTCCCTCTTCCTTCCTTCCTCAGCTTTTAGCAAAACTTCAACAATATAGAAAATCTATTCTATGATCCTGAAATAGCTAAACTATTCATTAAGCTGCACAGCATCCTAAACTTGAGCCTGGATAAATCCCCTGCCCAAGCAACTTTCCCTCTCAACCAAGGTAGTGCATTATGACACAATCACAGCGTCCCCCAGCACCCCGCCCACCTGTTCCTGGCGCACCCCCCCCACCGCCCCCAGGAGGACGGCCACCTGTTCCTGGCGTACCTAAAGCCGCCAGCGCTCCACCACCGCCACCTGCTACACCAGCGGCTCCTCCAGCACCCGCACCAGCACCAGCGGCTCCTCCAGCACCCGCACCAGCAGCCTCAAGCAGCCAAGACCCTACCCCCAAAACCGGCAACGTCACTTTGAGGGAGATGGTTCAACGGGCTAAAACAGAGGGTATATCTGACTTGCACTTAGGAGTGAATGAAGTCCCTCGCTTCCGCAAACGCGGTGACATCACGGATGCGGGTTATCCGATGACGGATTTAGATACTTTTATGGGTTGGCTGCGGGAGTGCATGACTGATGAAGAAATTGCACATTTCCAGAAAAACTTAGACTTTGACGGTGCTTTTGACTTTGGCTTCGTGCGGATTCGGATTAGCGCCTTTGACTCCTTAGCAGGTCCTGCAATGGTATTGCGTTTGATTCCCGCTGAAATTTTGACAATGGAGCAATTAAGGCTACCGGAAGTGTTTATCAAAATATGTGGCTATCACAAGGGTCTAATTTTGGTGACGGGGCCAACGGGTTCGGGTAAATCCACCACAATGGCCGCAATGATTGACTACATTAATAAGAACAAGTCCCACCACATTATTACTATTGAAGACCCTGTAGAATTTGTACATACCAGTCGCAAATCCTTGATCAAACACCGGGAAGTCGGTCGCCACACCTTGAAGTTTGTTAACGCTTTGAAAGGTGCTTTGCGACAAGACCCCGACATGATGCTAGTAGGAGAAATTCGGGATAGAGAGACGGTAGAAATTGCTCTGAAAGCTGCCCAAACTGGTCACTTAGTAGCGGGAACCTTGCACACTAATAGTGCTGTTAAAACTCTTAACCGGATTCTTGATATGTTTGGCTCGGAAGAGCAGCCAGCGCTGAGGGTTTCAATGGCTGAATCTTTAGTGGCGATCATTGCTCAACTACTGTGTAAAACTACGGATGGGAAACGCGCTGCTTTCCATGACATCTTGATCAATACTGATGTGGTTAAGGAATACATTATGAAGGGTCAGAATGAAGAAATTAACCAAATTATGATCAAGGATACTTATGAGGGGATGACGACGATGAATAAGTCTTTGTATGGACTCTATCAAGAAGGTAGAATCACTGAAGAGATTTGTATTGAACAGTCACCTTCTCCGAATGAAATGGCTCAGATGCTCCGAGGCAGAGTTTAATTACAAATAAAGCTGTTAACAGTTAATTGTTAACAGTTAATTGTTAACTATTTCTTTGGTATTAAGCTTTGAATTTCGATCGCCTGCCATTACCACAACTTTTTAAAGGCATTGCACTTTTTACGCCGGGGGGAGATTTGATTTACTGTATAGACCCCAGCAAAAAAAGTCGATGGCATTTGCATTTGTGTGCAGCTTTACAGGAAATACTAAGTTTATCAGAACCTCCCCATTTTTTAGTTCCTTGCTACACGGCGACGGTCGATCGATGGCTCGATCCTAAGACTCAACAAGTGCGAGTTTCGGCGGAAGCTTATCCTTCAGTTGTGCGCTATCAAAATTTGTTAAATGTGGTGTTTGAGACTGGGGATTTAGTTTGGCACGTTCGTCAAGATGAAGTTTGTAATCCGATGGTGATTGCTACTTATTACAATCAATTCCCGCAACTTTGGGAAAATCACGAGTTAATTGTGCAGTTTCCCAATGGTGAATCGGAAAACGATGGGGGAATGGCAAGTTTATTGGGACTGAGGAAGTTTAGTGGAGGTGAGGGGCGATCGCTTTTAGCAAATATAGAACCCTCTCGCCACTCAGAAACTCAAGGATACGTTTTGCGGTTGTTTGTTTCTGGTAACAATGCTGCTACTGAGCGCACGCTACAAACGTTGCACCAAGTTTTAGACCAAACTCTCCGCCAACCTTATACTTTGAAGGTGATTGATGTTTTCAAACACCCGGAGCAAGCAGAGGCCGATCAGATTTCTGCTACACCAACTTTAATTCAAGTCTGGCCGCGCCCAGTACGGCGGATTGTGGGTGAATTGAGCGATGTTGAGCAAATTCAACACTTATTGACTATTTCGGAGTTTGAGTAAGGTGGGCGCGGATCTTATAGCATTTCTCTGTCTGGTGAGGTACAAGAGCTTCTACCCCCAACCCCCTTAGAAAGGGGGCTTTTCTGGTTCCTCCCCTTTGCAAGGGGGAAAGGAGGGGGCTTTTCTGGTTCCTCCCTTTGCAAGGGGGGGCTAGGGGGGGTCGTTGCGTACCTCATTTAATTGAGAACCGCTATAATTAATTCTAATCAAGAGCAAGAAAGTTAATCATACCGTCCCACCTTACTAGGTAAAGTAGAGCCTACAGCACTGAAAATAAACTCCGTGTAAATAACTGTTTGCTTGTCACTCCCGTCACGTTAGCTAATATTTCACCCGTATCGACAAATCGGATGGAAACAGGACCTGTTTCGCCTTGTTCTAAGGTGAAGGTCAACTCTTCAAAAGTCAGACCACCTCTTAATTGGAAGGAATCATCGCCCACTGTAAAGTCATTTATGGTATCTGTTCCACTACCTACAGCCAAGGCAAATACATCCTTTCCGGCTCCGCCTGTGACGTTATCGTTGCCAGCACCACCGTAGAGCAGGTCATCTCCAGCATCGCCAGATAAGTTGTCATTGCCGTCATCACCGAAGATGATATCGTTACCTCTTTCACCCAGGAGTGTATCTATGCCAGCGCCGCCGCTGATATAGTCATTACCTTGACCGCCTCTAATAAAGTCAGTACCAGAACCGCCGATCGCTTGGTCATTACCTTGACCGCCGTTGATGATATCATTCCCGATACCTCCATCGAGGATGTCGTCACCACCGGCTCCTGAGATAACATCATTCCCTAATCCACCCAGGTAAGTATCATTGGTGGGAGTTCCTGAGATGTTGTCATTGATACCAGAATCGTTTGCTAAGGTTTCAATGCTCACCCTGAAGGATACTATGGAATTTCTACTGGGTTGATATTCATACTTGTTCCCATTGGAATCATCATCATCAAATGCTACGTACAAAGTACGAGAAGCTGCATTAAAATCTATGCCTTCTGGATCGTTATAACCTAGATTTTCTCCTGCATCAATAGTTTGTAATAACTGACCGGAGGGTGTGATTTCAAAAATCTTGTTGGTTGGTGTCCCTGCTGTTGGAGATGGTTCTTTACCAGTAACTACAAAAAAGTTGCCTGTAGCCGGATCGATCGTTAGTCCTCGAAATTCTGTATCTTTGGGTAATATTCCTGTGAGGTCAAGAGGTTGCGCGGTTTTAAGATTGCCTCTTCGATCGAAGGAATAAATTCTTGGACCGTAAAAGTCTGAAGTAAAAATGGTGTCAGTTTTGGCATCGTAAGCTAAACCTAACATTCCAGGTCCCTTCTCAGGATCGGCAAAAAGGAAAGGATTAGTGAAATCAATTCCTCCTGGTACGAATTTGCCATCTTTGGTAAGTTCAACTACGCGGGTACTACGCAAGTCAAGGACTAATGGATTGCCATTGGGAAGGACGGGAATAGCACTACCAAGTTTAAGTTCGCTGTTGGTAAATGTTGAGACAAAGTCTCCAGATGCTGTGTATTGGTCGACTCTCCAGTTAATCACTTCTGGAGTGACAGAAGCTACGTTAATATTTGAAAGAAAGACGTTGCCAGTTGTCGGATCGAAGCCGACGGCATCTGCGCCTGAATATTTGAAGGCATTTACTGGACTTAAGCTGACGGTCATAGTATTTTTGTCCTTGCTAATATGTAGATGTAGTTCAGCATTTTGCTTCTAGTCGCCTTAGCTTAATAAATAGGGTGATAAAAGTCAATACAAAAAATAAAAGTTTACAATTCGATCGAATCTTAATAATTTGAGCAAAGACAACCCACTAAATACCATAAGATATTTGAGGTGAGGCAATGTGGGTTGTCAGTGATTATTGTTACTTGCGATCGCCTGGAAAATTCAGCCAAAAGTAGCATCAAACAATGCCTACCAGTTTAGCGCTAAGATTCCACATTAAATCGGCTTTTTCGTCATCTCTAGCTTGAGGAGAAACTGTTTGGACAAAAGATTTCCCATCGATTTTCTGTCGGTTTCCCCAACTCCAATAAGCGCCAGATTGACGATATTCAGGATCGGCTACTACTGCGGCTACTCGCTCGCCGGATAATTCTTCAGACACAAATCCCTTGGTGATATACTTCTGAAATAAGGGAAATAGTTTCTGAAATAATGGATAATGATTGCGGAATAAAGGCGTTGTTGCTACACAACCGGGATAAAGAGATGTGAAGGTGATGCCAGTAGATTCGTGATAGCGGCGATGCAGTTCTCGCATTGTTAATACGTTACAAACTTTGCTATCTTTGTAAGCTTTGACTGGTTCAAATCTCTTACCATCAATCATCGAAATTGGTGCTTTAAAACCCTCTTTAAATCCCTGAAGATCCCCTAAATCTGGTCGGGGGGGAATTTTTCCACCTAATTCGTCGGGGTTATGAGTGACAGTGCCTAAAATGACTAGCCGCCGATCTGGATAAGTGGATCTTTTCATATCTTCTAACATCAAGTTGCATAGTAAAAAATGACCGAGGTGATTTGTTGCCATGCTTAATTCAAAGCCATCTGGACTGCGTAATGGCTGTTTTAATAGAGGCATATAAATGGCGGCGTTACAGACTAAAGCATCTAAAGATTTGCCACTGGCTCTAAAGTTGTTTACAAATTCTCGCACGCTATATAATGAGCCTAAGTCGATTTGCATGAGCGTGTAGCGATCGCTGGGGATTCCTAACGCTTCGGCGGCTTTTTTGGCTTTGGGTAAATTGCGACAGGCCATTACTACGTGCCATTGGGGTCTTTTGCTAAAGGCTAAAGCGGTGTATAAACCGACTCCTGATGATGCGCCTGTGATGACAACTGTTAATTTTTGGTCTGGTTTCATTGGTGATTAAGTTCGGTCAGGATTTCGGAATTACTGAGGTAATTCTGTGATTGTGAGTTAATCTTACCGCAGTTGGGTGGTGTAAATCAAGTAGAATTTATTTTTAGTAAGATTATGGTAGAGAGCGGATTAGTTGTTGGTAAGGTTTTCTATTGGTCGATCGCGGGTTTGAGTTACTTTTAAATCTCACCTTGTAAAATTTGATTAACGGTTAGATTAAGTTCGGCAAAAGTAGGAGAAATGAGGCGATCGCTGTCTGTAAAAACAGCTTCATCATACCATCCTTCGGAAAGAGTAAAAATAGTTATTTTCCCTTGTAAGGGATCGACAATCCAATATTCAGGAATATTTAAAACACAATATTCGGCACGTTTGGCGCGGTAGTCAATACTTTTAGTTGATTCGCTGATAACTTCTACGACTAAAAGAGGAGGCGGTTCATTAAGGGGAATAATAGCTTCGCGGTTTTGTAAATTTCGCCATTGTGCTTTTGGAATTATTGTTACATCGGGAATGCGAACTGTATCCCAGCGATCGCCGCGAGGAGATTGAATTGCGATCGCCATTTGTTTCGATACCCAATCCCTTCCCATTTGAGCAATATTTATCCGAAATTGAGTATTAATAAAATCAATAACTTCACCATGTTGTCCGGTTCCAAGTGCCATAGAAATTAATTCTCCGTTAACTAATTCGTAAATAGTATCTGTGCCATCATCGTAGCGCAAATATTCTTCTAGGGTAAAGCGTTGGGTTGTTACTGTCATAAATTAAATCTCACCTTGTAAAATTTGATTAACGGTTAGATTAAGTTCGGGAAAAGTAGGAGAAATGAGGCGATCGCTGTCTGTAAAAACAGCTTCATCATACCATCCTTCGGAAAGAGTAAAAATAGTTATTTTCCCTTGTAAGGGATCGACAATCCAATATTCAGGAATATTTAAAACGCAATATTCGGCACGTTTGGCGCGGTAGTCAATACTTTTAGTTGATTCGCTGGTAACTTCTACTACTAAAAGAGGAGGCGGTTCATTAAGAGGAATAATAGCTTCGCGGTTTTGTAAATTTCGCCATTGTGCTTTTGGAATTATTGTTACATCGGGAATGCGAACTGTATCCCAGCGATCGCCGCGAGGAGATTGAATTGCTACAACCCCTTGCAATGCTGTCCATTCCCTATCTAACCGATTGTTTTCTCGATCAAATGTGCCTACCAATAATTTAGTAACCGCACCATGTTGTCCGGTTCCAAGTGCCATAGAAACTAATTCTCCGTTAACTAATTCGTAAATAGTATCTGTACCATCATCGTAGCGCAAATAGTCTTCTAGGGTAAAGCGTTGGGTTGTTACTGTCATAATATTTGGTATAGTTATAGATGATTCTATTTTAGAAAGATTTTAGAGCGATCGCGTGGGCTGTAGTAAGCGCTCATAGCGCTAAAGCGCTTGCTACAAACCAAATCATCCTTCGTGTCTTTGTGTCTTTGTGGTTCCCTAAAAATAAATAGGAACGCGAGTTTTTACACTCCCACAACTGCCGCTTTTCTCAAAGAGTTAATAGTAGCCACACAATGTTTAGCCACCGTATCAACTTCTTCTGTCGTAGTAAATCGGCCAATGCCAAACCGCAACGAAGCATAGGCCAATTTTTGCGATCGTCCAATGGCTTCTAATACATGAGAAGGTGCTACTTTTGCCGAAGTACAAGCCGAACCGGAAGAAAGTGCCACCACTGGCTGTAATCCTAACAGTAAAGCTTGACCATCCACGCCATCGACACTAATATTTAGATTCCCCGGTAATCGGTGAATTGGATGACCATTGATCGTAATGCCACCCAAGGAAGACAAAGCATCCCATAACCTGTGACGTAAATTTGTCACCCGTTCCACTTCCGAGGACATTTCAGCAACAGATATTTCTACAGCCTTGGCAAAACCGACAATTTGCGGTGTATAAAGTGTACCCGATCGCATTCCCCGTTCGTGACCGCCGCCGTGCATTTGCGGTGCAATTTGGACTCTGGGATTGCGGCGACGCACGTATAAAGCACCGATGCCTTTTGGCCCATAAATTTTGTGGGCTGTTAAGGACATTAAATCAATTTTCAAAGCCTCAACATCAAGGGAAATTTTACCGATCGCTTGCGCCGCATCGGTGTGGAAAAAGACATCAGCACCGCGACAAATTGCCGCAATTTCTCCAATCGGTTGAATTACGCCAATTTCATTATTTGCCGCCATTACTGAGACTAAAATTGTATCCGATCGAATACATCTAGCGAGATTTCCTAAATCAATTAGTCCGTCACTTTGCACTGGGAGAAACGTAATTTCAAATCCCATATTTTCCAAATAATGACAGGGATCGAGTACGGCATTATGTTCCGTTGCCACCGTAATAATGTGTCGACCTTTGTTACAATAAGCTTCAGCAATCCCTTTAATAGCTAAATTGTTTGCTTCGGTTGCCCCAGAAGTGAAAACAATTTCTTCGGGTGAGGCGTTAATAGCATCGGCGATCGCTTGTCGGGACTGTTTAACTGCGGCTTCCGCTTCCCAACCATAGGTATGATTGATACTGGCAGGGTTGCCGAAGTGTTCGCAGAAGTAGGGGATCATAGCAGCGAGTACCCGCTCATCAAGGGGGGTAGTCGCGTGATTGTCTAGGTAGATAGGGCGTTGAGACATAATTGAAGAGAATTGGGCAACTGGTGAAAGCGATCGCTTATAAAAATGTTAGATTATTCTATACCAGATTTGGCACTTGCAACTATAATTAATACCTAAAACTATCTATGCGACCTGATATCCAGGGATTAGAAATTACTAAGGGTGAACTTAAACGCCTCAGTGGTGTTGACCAAGGTCGTACCTACAGGCCACCGGGACTGGGCAAGTTTGCGACTGAAGGATTGAAAACTTTGGCGATTATTATTTTAGTTGCCATCAGTTGTTTGTTATTAATGCTGATATTTCCCAGAGATTATTTGTTATTAATTGCTGGTCATTTGGCGATAATTATTATTTTAATCGTTGATGATGTTTGTAAGATTTGGCTGAGTAGTAGAAATAAACATTTGGTGAATCTTTTTGATGATGTGGATAGATATAATGCTATTATTAAGGCGATTGAAGTTAACGATCGAATAGAAGAGGCGGGGAACTCGAAGGTAAGTATCAATAATCGCATTGAAGTTATTGAGGCTTTAAAGTTGATTAGAGATGATTTAGTGAGGGCGTTGAAGACTGAGAGGATTCTACGGGAAAATAGGAAGTTTGTGGCGACTAATTCTGAAATGTTTACTACTAATTTTCGGGCTTTAACGGCTTTGCAAATTGGCGATCGGGCGAGCGAGCAAGGGCGGTTATTGAATGAGGCTTTGCAGTTGGCTGTGGGGGTGCAGGAGGAGATGAAGAAGTTACAGGAGAAACAGGCTGGTAATTGAGGGGGCAATTTCATTCTTGCTCCGGTCAATCCCCTAATACCAATTTAATATGAGGCTGCATATATTTCGATCCCCCTAAATCCCCCTTAAGAAGGGGGACTTTGAGAAGAATCTTGTCCCCCCCTTATTAAGGGGGACTTTGAGAAGAATCTTGTCCCCCCCTTATTAAGGGGGGTTAGGGGGGATCTGATTCTATGCAGCTTCATAAAAAATTGATATAAGTTAAAATATAAGTTGTCAGATCGGATAATATAAGTTATCAGATTAATAAAGGACAAATTATGCCTCTAAACTGGAGAGAACATATCGTTAGTACCCCCGATGTACTGCGAGGTAAACCAAGAATCAAAGGAACTAGAATTCCTGTTAGTCTCATTTTAGGTTATTTAGCATCAAATAATACTGTCGAACAGATTATTTCCGAGTTTCCCGATCTAGTCAAAGAACAGATAGATGCTTGTCTTGATTATGCTCGCGATTTGTCAGATTTTGAAACAGTTGCCTAATGAGTTTAAGATTGTTCATCGATCAATGCGTTCCCAAGTCTATTATTTCAATCCTTCGTGATACCGAGCATGAAGTTTTGGTATTGGGAGATTACATCCCAATTGAATCTCCAGATATTATTGTCATTGCCAAAGCTCAGGAATTAAATGCCATACTTGTTTCTCTCAATGGAGATTTCAGTGATATTGTGACTTATCCACCAAGTGCATATCAGGGAATTATTTCTATTCAACTGAGAAATCACCCGGAAATTATTCCTCAATTGATGGCAAGGCTAACAGCATATTTATCATTGTACGATAGTGAGGAGCATTACCGAGGCAAATTACTGCTCGTAGAAGTTTACAGAATTCGGATTCGAGAGTGACAATTGATAGCGATCGCCTTTTTTCCAAAATAATAAAAAGGGCGATCGCACGTTGATCGATCAATTCCTTTAGCAAGCCCTACTTAATTGCGATCGCATTTCCGAGTTAATAGCAGAGTTAGTTCTGCGTCTAGGTAAGTCCGACTGTAAAAATAAATCTGGCGACCCTCTTGACATCTGAATTGTTGGGATGTTAGAGTCTGAAAAGCTACAGATTAGATAAATACCTACATCTACAAAGTTTTACTTTCAGTGTTGGTTTCATCTCGTCTCAGCCTAAGCCTTGTATTGTCCCGTCA
>MBRE01000046.1:98789-105348 GCA_001698425.1 Oscillatoriales cyanobacterium USR001
TGACGGGACAATACAAGGCTTACGCTGAGACGTTAACCAAACAAGTAAACACTCTACGAGATAGAGTGCAGTGTGGGTTTTTCTATGAGTAACCTCTTTTAGAGGAGTTCATAGCAACACTTCATTGGCGCAAGTTTAGCGCCCAATGGGTGATTGATCGATGCTGTGCTGTCGACCAACATATTTTTTAGGAGTCCCTAAAATGACAGTCACTCATCTCGCTATTGGTAAAAACACAAGCCAAAAGCCACTACTCGCTATTGGTAAAAACACAAGCCAAAAGCCACTAAAAGTTGACATTTTCATCGATATTCAGAACGTTCCCTCCATCCAAAAACAACCAAAATTACTGATTGATTTTGCCAAGATACAAGGGAATTTGGATTGCCAAAAATTGTACTTCAACCCGCAGTACAAAAACCAGGTTTCTGCTGCAAAAAAGCTAGAATTTTGGGGCTTTCAGGCTGTTACTGTTCTCGACGGCAGCAAAAATAGCGCAGATCGTTGGTTGTGCTTTGATGTTGTTAAGCGTGTTGCGTGCCAGCAATCTCCTGACATATTTATCTTGGTTTTAGGAGACAGGGACTTTGCAGGTTTAATCAGCATTTTGGTCAATTTGGGTAAAAAAGTAATAATTTTTGCACAACGCCATAGTGCGAGTCAAAAAAAGCTGGCTAAACTGGTTGGTGATGAAAACTTCCACTATGCAGACGAATTGCCTAGCTTAGTTGCAGGCAATACTGAATCTAAAATGGATTCCGCTCCCTGTAACCTCACTTATACTGAGGCTGTCGAGTATCTGCTTGAAACCATTAAAACTTGCTTAAACCAAGGCAAGCGGGCGGGATTAGGTTTTATTAACCGCCAAATGTGCAAGCTTTTCCCCAACTATCAAGGAGTTACCTCTATCTGTAAACATGATGGAAAAGCATTTTCACGCTTTAGTACATTTGTTAAAGCTGTTGAGAAAGATGGGAAAGTCCGCATCGAAAATCAGGAATTGTTTTTAACTTAGGCAGACAAACTTGTAGCCTAAATTCCTTCAGATTTTCTTCATCGCAGATAGCCATAATCCAGTTTTCATGGTAAAATAGATACCTCCTATTCAACCGCTATATGCGGTTTTTTCATGTCACCCAACCTAACAAAAATCGACCTCGAAAACAACGATATCTGTACAGATTTTATGCAACTAATTACCCCAACAATAGGAGAGATAAAAATGAAGCGACCAGAATTTAAGAATGAAAAACTCCTACGCCAAGCACTTACTCATAGGTCTTATGTCAGCGAAAACCCCGGAACTCGCGAGGAAGATAACGAACGCCTAGAATTTCTAGGGGATGCTTTACTCACATTTCTAAGTGGCGAATATCTCTATCAACGACACCCAGAAATGGGAGAAGATCAAATGACTCGCAGGCGCTCTGCTCTCGTAGATGAAAAGCAGCTATCAAGGTTCGCAATAGAAATAGGTTTAGACTTAAAAATGCGACTTGGTACAGGAGCCTATCGACAGGGAGGAATTACTAATCCCAATTTGCTCAGTAGCACCTTTGAAGCCTTCATCGGCGCTTACTATTTAGACACCCAAAATATTGACCCAGTTCGCGAGTTTGTCAACGGATTATTTGATTCGGTGCCTAATAGCATTGTCGAACGCCGCTCTAATGTAGACTCTAAAAATCTCTTTCAGCAATGGGTACAAGCAAACAGTGACAATACTCCTCCTAAATATGTGACAATTCAAGCAGGAGGAGCGCCACACAAGCCAGAATATCTCGCTAAAGTTTATGTGGGTGAAAAACAATACGGAGAAGGCAAAGGTAGTAGCAAAAAAGAGGCAGAAAAACAAGCCGCAGAAGACGCACTTGCTAGGCTGAAAAAACGCGGACTTATCTAAAATGTACTTGATGAAAATCGCATTTCTAATCGGCAATTCCATGATAAAGTATTAAAATTACTACCAAAAATCACCATGACCCCCCAACCTAAAATCATCGTCCTCGATGACGATCCCACCGGCTCCCAAACAGTTCACAGTTGCCTCCTATTAACGCGCTGGGACGTAGATACTCTCAAGATTGGGCTGGGGGACAAATCCCCGATTTTCTTCATCCTCACGAACACCAGAGCCCTCCCCGCTGAACAAGCGGCCGCTGTCACTCGTGAAGTTTGTCGTAACTTAAAAGATGCGATCGCAACTACCCCGGAAATGGGAAGTTTCCTCATAGTTAGTCGTTCCGATTCTACCCTCCGGGGACACTATCCCGTCGAAACCGATGTCATCGCCGAAGAACTTGGCCCATTTGACGCTCATTTCTTAGTTCCCGCCTTCTTTGAAGGCGGCAGAATTACCCGCGATAGCATACATTATCTCATAATTAATGGCGTAGAAACATCCGTAGAAAAAACAGAATTTGCCCGTGATTCTGTCTTTGGCTACAAACATAGTTATTTACCAGACTATGTAGCAGAAAAAACTCAAAATCGCATCACTTCCGAAAATGTAGAAAGATTTTTACTCGCCGATATTCGCGCTGGCAGTTTAGACCGATTGCTGCATTTAACTGATAATAAATGTGGCGTAGTGGACGGCGAAAATCAAGCAGATTTTAACCAATTTGCTGCCGATATTCTCACCGCCGCTAGTCAAGGAAAACACTTTTTATTCCGTAGCGGGGCCAGCATTTTAACATCCCTCGCCAACCTCGGCCCCCAACCCATTCCCGCCGAAGCAATGGCCCAATATGTACGCGATGGTAAACCTGGCGCTATCATCGTCGGTTCTCATGTGAAGAAAACCACCGAACAATTAGAGAAATTGTTGCAAACTCCTGGTACTGTCAGCATAGAAATTGATGTTGCTGATTTATTAGCAGATGCGCCTCAGAAAAGGGATACATTGCTTAATCATATACTAGAAAACGTGGCAGTGGCTCACGCTGCGGGGAAAACTCCAGTAGTTTATACCAGTCGCCAAGAATTAACCTTTGATAGTACACAAATGCGCTTAGATTTTGGGGCGGCGGTTTCGGCTTTGTTAATGGATATTGTGCGCGGTTTGCCTTCAGATATCGGGTTCTTAATCAGCAAAGGCGGTATTACTTCCAATGATGTTTTAAGTACCGGTTTATCCTTGACAACGGCGCGGTTATTAGGTCAAATTTTAGCAGGTTGTTCAGTGGTAAAAACCGGAGAAAATCATCCTTTATTTCCTAATTTACCAGTAGTTCTATTTCCTGGTAACGTGGGAGATGCCAATGCTTTAGCTACAGTTTATCAGCGGTTGAGTAAATAGCATTCTCTCTAAAGTTGTGCAACAGTATTCGGGGCGGGTTATTTAATATTTTGGCTTCTAGCATGGATTTGGGTGAACCCGCCCCTACCAACGCTGTTGCAAAATTTTTTAGACTTGGTATTATATACTAAGAAAATATTTTCATCCCTACAATTTATGTCTACCGATAAACAACTTAACCTTTTTGAAGGCACAAACTTTGATAAATCTTTACAGCGAGATGCAATTCCCAAAGATGCTACAGTTCCCATTCCTCCGGGAACTTATGAAAATATGGAACAAATAGGAGAACATTGTAACCATTGCCAGCGCTGTGAATTAGGCAAAAATCGGCACAAAGCTGTCATCGGGCGTGGCAATTTACAAGCTACCATTATGATTATTGGAGAAGCACCAGGTCAAAATGAAGATGAAACCGGATTGCCTTTTGTTGGTAGGTCAGGACAACTATTAGATAAAATCTTAGAATCTGTGGGTTTAAATACCGAAAATGATGTATTTATCTGCAACATTAATAAATGCCGACCGCCGGAAAATCGCACTCCCACACCCAAAGAAAGAGATGCTTGCAAACCCTATTTACTAGAACAAATTCGCCTAGTTAACCCGCAAATTATCCTCTTAACTGGGGCGACAGCGCTTAAAGGTTTAACTGGAGAAAAACAAGCTATTAGCAAAATTCGCGGTCAGTGGATTGAGTGGGAAAATCGGCAATGTATGGCAATTTTTCACCCTTCTTACTTATTACGCAATCCCTCCCGCGAACCGGGTAGTCCTAAATGGTTAATGTGGCAAGATATTCAGATTGTGAAAGCTAAGTTTGATGAATTAAAATCGGTAAAATAATTACAGGTACACAAACCGGGTTTCTTCCTAGATATCTCATCACCAACGAATTTTTTTTGCAGAAACCCGGTTTCCTTCTGGAATGCTCTAAATTTCTATCTATTCACAAATTAGGATCAAAGAAAAATCAGAATTATGATGATCTCTAATGTTTTTATCGAAACTCCTATCAATAGACAAGAAATTCCTCAAGAACTGTTAGATATTGCAGATAAAAAACGGACTAATCCTATGCCCTGGAAAGGACAATTTTCACCCCAGTTAATAGAAGCTATACTTAACAAGTATGCCTATAAAAATAGCGTGGTTTTTGACCCGTTTTTAGGTAGTGGAACAGTTTTATATGAAGCTGGAAGATTAGGAATAGAAGCCTACGGAACAGAAATAAATCCAGCAGCTTTTACCCTCGCTAATATCTATAAATTCATTAATCTTTCGCAAACACAACGAAAAAGATGGATTGATTATTTTCTCGAAGAACTAAACCATAATATTTTTGATCCAAGGCAACTTTCACCAAAATCACAAAAAGAAATTCCCCAAAATGATATAGAAAAACTTATATCTTTGGCAGTTAACAATGACGACAAATTTCTTAAAATTTTATATGAATCATTAGTTATTTTGCTATTAATAGGGCGAGTCATTCTCGCCCTAAAAAATTATGTTTGGGCAGTAAATTCTTGTTTTTGTACGGCCAGGGATTGCGCTTAATCGTGAATTGTCCCGTCAGGCATTGTTGCACCCTTAAGATAAACTCCCGTTAAGTTGACTCCCGTTAGGTTTGCACCAAGTAAATTTGCACCAGTCAAATCTGCTGCACTTAACGTCGCTTCAGTCAAGTCTGCCCTAATTAGATTAGCACCCATTAAATCGGCTCCACTGAGGTCTACCTTAGTTAAATTTGCTCCAATTAAGTCGGCTTCCGTCAGAATTGCTCGACGCAGATTTACACCGTAGAGATTGACTCCATGCAAATCTGTCTCGGACAATATTGCCCTGGAGATATTAGCCCCGATTAGATTTGCTTGAGTGAGGTCAGCTTTGCTCAAGTCGGCTTTACTCAGATTTGCACTGATTAAGTTAGCTCGATAAAGATTTGCTTCTGCTAAAAATGCTTCTGTTAAATCCGCACCTCCCAAATCAATACTACTGAGATTAGCTTTACTGAGATTAGATTTGCTGAGGTTGGCTCGATTGAGTTTAGCTTTGCTAAGATTTGCTCCGGTAATATCGGATTCACACAAATTAGCTCCAATTAGCTCTGCTTCGTAGAGATACACTTCTGGTAAGTATACCCCGCTGAAATTTCTTTCGCCTGTTGCATATAATCTTAGTAATTCATCAACGTTCATAAAATCTTCTCTATCCTTTTGAAAGTACAATACTATTACTCAGGTAGCTTTACCGGATCTTGAGTTTGCTTCTATGATAAGAAAATTCCAGAGAGTAGTTGCCATTGACAGCTATTTTTCCCAAAATACGCTAATCCTGGTAGAATTCGGATAAGTCAGAAACCAATGGTTTGGCTTATCTGGGTTAAAATTATCAGGCTAATCTGATAGATAAAGATTTATCAACAAGCCTAATTTCACTGGTTAATGATATTAACCTGCTCTCCATCCCCCCCTAAGAGCCTTAGCTATGACACAACAGAACCTGCGGGAACTTGCTAGGCAGGGCGATCCGACGGTGATCGCGTCTGTAATCAATCGTACTCTTCAACCGAAAGGCATCACGGCCCAAGTGGGA
Organism: Oscillatoriales cyanobacterium USR001; assembly: GCA_001698425.1. Classification (GTDB taxonomy): domain Bacteria; phylum Cyanobacteriota; class Cyanobacteriia; order Cyanobacteriales; family Microcoleaceae; genus Kamptonema. Next base: position 104,689 of record MBRE01000046.1, read on the forward strand.
AGAGATAATGATTGTCTCCAAGTAATGCTGGAGTCCGATCAAGTTCCGAATCAATACGCCCTTATGGATTTTCTGCGTAAGGGGATAATGAATTTGGGAATTGAATCAGTTCAGACTGTGAAGGTCTACGGTCGTCAGGCAGGTGAAGATTTACCGGCCTGGGAGGACGAGATTGAGCTCATGCCAGCCAATCAGATGTTCGATAAAGATGAGGGTGAAATGCCTAAAAAACCTGTTGATGATGACGATTTTGAGCGGGAAAATTACGATCGCGGGGAAGAATATAATCCTGATGAGGATGAGGATGACCATGAGCATGAGGAGGATGAGGACGAACGCGAAATAGATGAAGATGAAGCAGAGGAATCTTCGTCTCAAAAGAAGCAGATTCCAAAGGTGGCGATGATTGCGGGTGGTGTGGTTGTGTTGCTGGGGGCGGCGATCGCAGGGCTTTTCTTTACAGGAAATTTGCCATTTGTGAACACTTCCGCTTCTGAATCTCCAACTCCGTCACCAGTAACATCACCGAAAGCTGTATCTCCTAAGCCAAAATCAACTGCTTCATCCCCTCCGGGTAAAGTTAATACTGCTAAGGCAGGTTCACCATCTCCGGTAGCCGCCTCTCCATCTCCAGTAAAACCATCTCCAGTTTCTCCATCC
>MBRE01000046.1:105487-108083 GCA_001698425.1 Oscillatoriales cyanobacterium USR001
CCGGTAGCAACTTCTCCATCCCCAGCAGTGGCAGCTTCTCGATCGCCGGTAGCAACTTCTCCATCCCCAGCAGTGGCAGCTTCTCCATCTCCGGTAGCGGCTTCTCCATCTCCAACAGTGGCAGCTTCTCCAAAAGCCGCCTCGCCCTCACCAAAACCTACGGTTTCTAAACCGGACTCTTGGAGAGCGGGGGTGAATAAGGCTCAGAATGCAGCAAATTTAGCCCAAACATCCATATCAAAAGGTGAGTGGGAGGAAGTTGCGAGTGAGTGGGAAAAAGCTGTGCAGTTGATGAAGGCTGTTCCGCCATCTAGCCCTAATTATCAAAAAGCTCAACAAAAGGCCGCAGAATATCAGTCAAATTTGGATATAGCTAAACGACGGGCAGCAGCAGCAGAATGATTTTTTTTGTTTGACTGAAAATGTTGCTGTAATTGCATTTTTTCTTCCTTTTTCCTTTGGCTATACCAGTAGGAATTAGGAATTTTTCAGTTGTTTAGCCTAATTATCAAGTCTGATATTAGAAACTACCACCCAAAATAAACCATCAACTAAAAGCGTGCTCAAAACTGCACCGCTGAAAGTCCACCAATGTAAATCTTTAAACCGCAAATGTACCAAACCCACACCCAAAAGAATGCCAATTAACACGATCGCACAACTAATGCCCCAAGGATTAGAAATTTGCGCGATCGCACTTTGAAAAATTGGCATAGTTAACTCTGGTTCCACCCTCATCAACTCTCGCCAATATCCAATCAATCCTGTGAGATAAAAATACAAATCAGTGACAGCAGTACCAAACAGGGAACCGAGGTAAAAATAGCTACCTACTTTCCCCCAAGATCGCGCTAAACACCACACTGCAAATGGCACACCAATTGATTCTACAGGCAAATGCAAAAAAGGTTCCCATCTCAACCAACCCCAATAAATAGAACCCGCCAACCAACTACCAGTAAATCCCAATAACAAATCACCCCAAAATTGAGTTTTCTCGCGAGATAGCAAAACCAAACTCAATCCTAACCAAGCCAAAGTTGAGAGCAAACTTGCTACTGGAAACATCCGCACTAAAGGTGCTTGAATAAATACTGGTACTGTTACTAAAAAACCAGCAGATGCCAATGCTAACCATTGACGAATGCTAACTTTTCTCCTCAAGAATAGAGGATTCCACAAACTAGCAGCATTTAAAATCGGTGCAATTGAAGATGATAATAAATTGTAATTAATCAATTGATTTGACTCCGTAATATCTTAACAAATTAACTAAAAATGCAGCACGAATAATCAGGGATTGGGGGCTTACCGAATTTTGCAAAATTAGTCAAGTATAAAGAAATGTAACATAATCTTATCTTTCTTATCATAGTTGCCATAAATTTTATCTGGATTTGATCTGGGGCGATCGAATTTTAAGCTCATCAATAATTAGGCGGCATTATACCATATAAAATTACTTTTAGTCAAATCTTTGACCTCTTGATTGGCAACTTCCCACTCCCCGTAAATGATAAACTGAAAAAAAGGTAAAACCAGCGAGGAATTATGACCCAAAGCATAGATAAAATAGTGCGACCTCCGGCTTTCCCAGATCACACCCAACTCCCAGAATCCGACGGTAATTTTGTGAAAAATTTTCAGGAGCATCCTCAAAGTATTATCCTCACAGATGCCATTGGTCCAATCTTACAAAAATTACATCCTGATGGACAATATGCGATCGGACAAGACAGTGGTATTTATTGGCGAGAAACAGAGCCACCAGAAAAAGGTGCAGAAGCACCAGATTGGTTTTATGTACCCAATGTACCACCACAACTTAATGGTCAATATCGCCGTTCCTATGTATTATGGCGAGAACATATTGCACCATTAATTGCCTTAGAATTTGCCAGTGGAAATGGGGAAGAAGAAAGAGATAAAACTCCTTTATCTGTAGTAGATGGAACCATGCAAAAACCTGGGAAATTTTGGGTGTACGAACAGATTATCAGGATTCCTTACTATGGAATTTATGAAATTATGACAGGGAAGTTAGAAGTTTATAGTTTGAATGCGGGTTTTTATCAGCAGTTGGGACCGAATGAAAGAGGTCATTATCCAATAGTACCTATGGGGGTAGAATTGGGATTATGGCAGGGAAGTTATCAAAATCAAACTCTATTGTGGTTGCGGTGGTGGGATGATGAAGGCAATTTGTTATTAATTGGAGATGAAAGGGCAAAATTGGAGGAGTTGAAAGTACAAAGAGAGCAAGAAAGGGCGGAAAGAGAAAGTCAACGGGCTGAAGCTGAAAGGCAACGGGCCGAAAATTCAGAACAAGCTAGGAAAAATGCCATACCTCAATTATTAGCAATGGGGTTAAGTATTGAACAAGTAGCCCAAGCCCTTTCTTTAACTATAGCCGAAGTTCAAGAAAGCTCTTAAAAGTGTAGCAACGATCGACTAAAATAGGACTTATGTAACCACATACCTAAAAGCTAAATCTGGTCTTATAACTGTTACGTAAGTCCTCTAAAAAAGGTAAAACCAGCGAGGAATATATGACCCAAAGCATCGATCGAATAGTAGATAAAATAGTGCGACCTCC
>MBRE01000046.1:108327-159295 GCA_001698425.1 Oscillatoriales cyanobacterium USR001
TTATCTGTAGTAGATGGAACCGTGCAAAAACCTGGGAAATTTTGGGTGTACGAACAGATTATCAGGATTCCTTACTATGGAATTTATGAAATTATGACAGGGAAGTTAGAAGTTTATAGTTTGAATGCGGGTTTTTATCAAAAGTTAGCACCGAATGAAAGAGGTCATTATCCAATAGTACCTATGGGGGTAGAATTGGGATTATGGCAAGGAAGTTATCAAAATCAAACTCTATTGTGGTTGCGGTGGTGGGATGATGAAGGCAATTTGTTATTAATTGGAGATGAAAGGGCAAAATTGGAGGAGTTGAAAGTACAAAGAGAGCAAGAAAGGGCGGAAAGAGAAAGTCAACGGGCTGAAGCTGAAAGGCAAAGGGCTGAGGTTGAAAGCCAAAAAGCTGAACAAGCCGAACAAGCGCGGCAGGTTGAGGCTCAGGCGCGAAGGGATGCGATACCTCGTTTATTAGGAATGGGATTAAGTGTGGAACAGGTGGCTTTAGCCCTTGCTTTGACTGATGAAGAAGTCAGGGAAAGTTCTTAAAGTTTCTCAACGCCAAATGTACTCGGTCTTATGATTTCCTGCGATCTACCACTTCCTAATTCTGGAGGTAAAGAATGCTCCTGTACTTCTTTAGTTGATGGTGCTATTCCGCGTCTTTAAAAATACTGTTTAATATCTCTAATACTTCAAAGGTATGTAATAATTGCTCCTCTGACAATTCTGCTAATATATCGGCGATTTTAGTACGGGTAATCTGCCGCATTTCCTGAAGGCGATCGCATCCTGTTTCAGTTAATTTCAAAACTACAGATCGACGTTGTTTTGGATCTTCGGCTCTATCTATTAAACTACGCTGCACTAAGCGATCGCAAATTACCGAAGCTGTCGGGCGAGTTACACCTAAATGTTCCGCGACATTAGATAAAGATGCACCCGGATGGCGGTATAAAAACATCATAGTCCGAAACTGTGGGACAGATAAATTAGGTTCTCCTTGGCTTCGCATTTGCGATCGAATAAATCTCATTATTAGCGGAATTGTTTCCATCACCTCAGCCGCGCAGGTTTCTGAGGTTATTCCTTTAGATAGATGCTCTAAGTTCATTTTTGTTAATACTTCTTCGCCATCGGCTGTTTGTAATTATTAGGATGTTTAGATTCGAGAAATAAATAAAATTTGACAGTTATCGAATACAGGTTATTAATGTAATAATACTAACTGTTAGCTATACTAACTAACAAGGTTTAATTCCTTCGCCCCATCCGTTGCCATGCGCTATTACATTAGTAAACGCCCAATGCCCTTCGCCTTTCCTGTGCATAGAATCCTTACACCCTCAGTTGTAGGGCGAAAAGGATTGATGTTTCTGGGTTTGGCTTGCCTGTATAGCTGTGCTGCTTCTATTGCTGAACCTCCCAACAAAGGGGAAGCGGGTAAAAAACCTGTTCCTGTTGCTACCGCTGTTGTGACTCAAAAAACCCTACCGGTTCAAGTGCGCGGTACGGGAACAGTGACAGCATATTCTACTGTATCTGTCAAGTCTTTGGTAGAAGGTCAACTGACGGGGGTTTATTTTAAAGAGGGTCAGAATGTTAAACAAGGCGATTTGCTGTTTAAGATTGATTCCCGCCCCCAGGAATCAGCATTGATGGAAGCAGAAGCGAACCGAGCTAAAGCGGTTGCGTCGGTAAATCAGGCGAAAGCTGATTATAGCAAAGCGATCGCCTCTGTGAATCAAGCAGAAGCAAATCGGGCAAAAGCGATCGCCTCTGTCAATCAAGCAGAAGCAAACCGGGCAAAAGCGATCGCCTCTGTCAATCAAGCTAAAGCTAATCGGGCAAAAGCGATCGCCTCTGTCAATCAAGCCAAAGCGAATCGGGCAAAAGACGTAGCAGAGGCAAAAAATGCCACAGAGCGATCGCAGCGTTACAGCGGATTGTACGATGAAGGCGCGATCGGCAAAGACGAAGCCGATCAAATTCGTACCATCGCCGAGGCAGGGAAAGCAACAGTTAAAGCCAGTGAAAGCAGTATAGAAAATGCCCAAGCCGCAGTCAAAGCCGCCGACGCTGACGTAGAAAACGCCCAAGCCGCAGTCAAAGCCGCCGACGCTGACATCGAAAACGCCCAAGCCACAGTCAAAGCCGCCGACGCTGACATCGAAAACGCCCAAGCTCAAGTTAAAGCCGCCACAGCCGCAGTAGAAAGCGTCGAAGCAGCAGTCAGCGCCGCCGAAGCAGAGATTGACAAAGCCAAAATTGACTTATCTTACAATTCCATTTTCTCACCCTTAGACGGTCGCACGGGCAGCCTGAAAGTCAACCAAGGCAACTTAGTCAAAGCCAATGATACCAATCCGCTAGTAATTATCAACCAAATCAGCCCGATTTATGTTGCCTTTTCCGTTCCCCAAAAGGTATTACCAGAGGTGAAAAAAGCCATGAATGATGGTCCTCTGGAAGTAGAAGTGCAGATTCCTAATAGTACCTCGCCGCCAGTACAGGGCGAACTAAGTTTTGTCGATAGTGCGGTAGATACAACAACAGGGACGATTCAATTAAAAGGCAGTTTTGCTAATAGCAGCGGGCAATTGTCCCCTGGAGAATTTGTGAATGTTGTTCTCACCTTGCGAAAAGAACCGAATGCGATCGTTGTGCCTACAGTTGCAGTACAAGCGGGACAAAAAGGGTCTTTTGTATTTGTAGTTAAACCCGATAAAACGGTGGAAATGCGCCCTATAAAAGTAGGAATTGCTGTTGGTAGCGAAACTGCGATCGCGCAAGGCTTAAAACCAGGCGATCGCGTTGTTACCGACGGTCAATTTAACCTCGTTCCTAACGCCAAAGTAGAAATTAAAAAGAAATAGTTAACAAATAACAGTTAACAAATAACAAATAACAGTTAACAAATAACAAACTATGAACATTTCTGAACTATTTATCCGCCGTCCAATTATGACCACCTTGGTAATGATTGGCATCTTAATATTTGGGTTTATAAGTTACGAATCGCTGCCAGTTAGCGACCTCCCCAACGTCGATTTTCCCACAATTCAAGTATCAGCCAGCCTTCCCGGAGCCAGCCCCGAAACGATGGCCGCCTCAGTCGCCACCCCCTTAGAACAGCAATTTTCTAGCATTGCCGGTCTGGATTCCATGAACTCCAGTAGCGGACTTGGAAGCACACAAATTACCCTACAATTTGACTTAAAAAGACCCCTAGATGGAGCCGCCCAAGACGTACAAGCAGCAATTTCTAAAGCAACGCGACAGTTGCCTGCAAATATGCCGAGTCCACCGTCTTATCGCAAAGTTAACCCGGCAGATCAACCGATTTTAAATTTAGTTGTAAGTTCCTCAATTTTGCCTTTATCAACAGTTGATAAATACGCCGAAACTCTGATCGCACAGCGGCTTTCAATGGTAGAAGGCGTAGCGCAAGTACAAGTTTATGGGGCCAAAAAATATGCCGTCCGTATTCAACTTGACCCCCAATCTTTAAGTGCCAAAGGCTTAGGAATTGATGAAGTTGCCACCGCTATATCTCAAGGCAATTCCAACTTACCAACAGGAACACTTTACGGTCAAAAGCAAAATTTTACCATTCAAGCAAACGGCGAGCTTAATGATGCTAATGCTTACAAATCCTTAGTCGTAGCTTACCGAAATGGATCGCCAGTGCAGTTACAAGAAGTCGGTCAAGTTATTGACAGCGTAGAAAATGATAAATTAGCGAGTTGGTATAATGGAACAAGAGCAATTGTCCTAGCAATTCAGCGACAACCGGGAACAAATACCGTTGAAATTGTTGACGAAATCAAGAAATTATTACCTACTTTTCGTAAGCAAATACCCGCAGCAGTGGAGATGAATATTCTTTACGATCGCTCTCAATCCATCCGCGAGTCAGTTGATGATGTGAAGTTTACTTTATTGCTAACTATATGCTTAGTAGTGTTAGTAATTTTTATATTTCTCCGTAACTTCTGGGCGACAATTATTCCCAGTATAGCCGTGCCGATGTCGCTAGTAGCAACCTTCGGTGTTATGGCAGCATTAAACTATTCGCTAGATAACCTTTCATTGATGGCATTAACCCTAAGCGTTGGCTTTGTTGTTGATGATGCCGTAGTTGTTTTAGAGAACATCGTCCGGCACATGGAAATGGGAGAAAATCGCTTTGAAGCCGCGCTAAACGGTTCTAAAGAGATTGGCTTTACAGTAATTTCAATGACGATTTCATTAGTGGCTGTCTTCATTCCGATGCTGTTTATGGGCGGCATTTTAGGGCGGCTATTTAACGAGTTTGCTGTAACAATTGGGATGGCAATTTTGGTTTCAGGCGTAGTTTCTCTGAGCTTAACGCCAATGCTATGCAGCCGCTTTTTAAAAGCACCCAAAAAACATGAATCAGCAACGGATCTTGTCGGAGATGACTTATCTATAAATTCAGCCGGAAATGGCTTTGCACAACATTCTGAAAAAGAAATAACCTTTGATCAAAACCAGCCTATACATTCAATAAAATCGGCAACAGCAACAGTAGAATTTGAAGGCGATATATCTGACAAAAAGCAACCTACTTCAACTCAGTTACTAACAGCAGAACCCGATAGAAACGATCGCGTACCAAAAGATAAAAAAGATATTAAAAAACCTAATAATTCATTCTTTAAATCTATTGCAAAATTCTTTTCAAGATTATCACTTATCGGATTCTATGCTTGGAGCCTGAGAAAATCCCTAAAATATCATCGTACCACAATGGTAATTTCTGCCGCCATTCTTCTCGCTACAATTTATCTATTTGCAGTTATTCCTAAAGGGTTTATTCCTAGTGATGATACTGGACAACTCAACGTAGTCACAGAAGCCGCTCAAGATATTTCCTTTGCCGAAATGGTTAAACATCAGGAAGAATTAGCGGCAATTATCCGTAAAGATCCCAATGTTGATGCAATCAACTCCACAGTCGGCGCTGGTGGCCCTAATTCAGCCGCGAATGCAGGTCGCATATTTATTCGCTTAAAACCCCATTCCGAACGCCATTTAAGTGCTGAAGAAATTATCAAAGAATTGCGTCCCAAACTGAATAAAGTACCTGGAATTAGAGCATTTTTGCAAAACCCGCCATCAATTCGGATCGGTTCTCAACAGTCGAAAGCGCTATATCAATTTACCTTACAAACTCCCAATTCCCAAGAGCTTTATAAAGCCGCACCCGAACTAGAAGCGAAGTTACGAAAGATGCCGGAATTACAAGATGTTAACAGCGATTTGCTACTAAAAAATCGCCAGTTACAGGTTACAGTCGATCGCGATCGCGCCTCTTCCCTTGGTTTAACTGCCAATCAAATTGAAACAGCTTTATACAATGCCTATGGAAGTCGCCAAGTTTCTACTATCTACGCCCCTGATAGCCAATATCAAGTAATTATGGGTTTAGATCCCAAATATCAGCAAGATCCCAGTGCTGTAGAATTGCTTTCAATTCGGTCTAGTACAGGTCAACAAATCCCCTTAAATGCGGTAGCAACTTTGAGTCAAACTGTTGGCCCGCTAACTATTAGTCACTTTGGACAATTGGCCGCTGTGACTATCTCTTTTAACTTAAAATCTGGTGTTTCTTTGGGAGAAGTGGTGGGAAAAATTGAAAAGCTGGCGAGGGAGACACTACCCGCCACAATTAGCACTAAGTTTCAAGGCTCAGCACAAATATTTCAATCTTCGTTACAAGGATTGGGATTATTGCTAATAGTGGCAATTTTGGTAATTTACATTGTGTTAGGAATTCTCTACGAAAACTTTATCCATCCATTGACAATTCTTTCGAGTTTGCCTTCAGCGGGATTTGGAGCATTATTAACTTTAATGTTGTTCGGGGTTGAGCTTAATATTTATTCTTTTGTGGGTATTATTTTGCTAGTAGGAATTGTGAAGAAAAATGGCATTATGATGATTGACTTTGCCATAGAAGCACAGCGCGATCGCGCCCAAAAGCCCCTAGAAGCTATCTATGAAGCCTGTTTAGTTAGATTTCGCCCGATTATGATGACCACAATGGCGGCTTTAATGGGCACACTCCCGATCGCACTTGGTTTGGGTGCGGGTGCAGAATCTCGTCGCCCTTTAGGTTTAGCTGTAGTCGGTGGTTTATTATTTTCCCAACTTTTAACCCTTTACATTACTCCCGTTTTCTACACCTATATGGAATCTTTCCGAGCAAAATTCTTAGTAAGGAATGAAAATTAAATAACTTGATGATTTGGTTTGTAGTAAGCGCCAAGAGCGCTAAAGCGCTTACTACAAACAAGCTAATTATTTAATTTCTATTCCTAAATCTAATTCCAGAATTAACCATCCTGATTAATTTGTGCAATCAACTCTTGTAAAACCTCCTCAGCTTTATCATTCTCAATCTGACAAGTCCCCGCATTCTGATGTCCCCCGCCGCCATATTTCAACATCAACTCACCAATATTAGTCTGAGAATCTTTCTTGAAAATTGACTTACCCACCGCAAAAACTGTATTCTGCTGCTTCAATCCCCAAAGTAGATGAATCGAGATATTACATTCAGGAAATAAAGCATAAATCATAAATCTGTTTCCCGCATAAATTACCTCTTCATTCCGCAAATCTAACACCACCAAATTTTGATAAACCTTCGCACATCGTTGAATTTGATCCTTAAACTTCTCCTCCTGTTCAAAATAAAGATCCACTCGCTCTTTCACATCCGGCAAATTCAAGATTTGCTCAATAGAGTGCGCCTTACAATAATCAATTAACTGCATCATTAACTGATAATTAGAAATTCTAAAATCCCTAAATCTACCTAAACCTGTCCTCGCATCCATCAAAAAGTTTAACAACACCCAATTTTCCGGGTGTAAAACTTCCTCCTTAGCAAATTGGGCAGAATCAGACTTATCAACTGCATCCATCATCGCCTCAGAAATCGTAGTAAACTTTTCCTTACCACCATAATATTTAAACAATACTCTGGCTGCTGAAGGTGCTTCTGGGTCAATAATGTGGTTATTTTTGATCTCCTGATTTCTGATCGTTTCGCTGAGGTGATGATCGAAGGCTAAATAAACACCTTCAACGTAGGGCAAATTTGTAGTAATATCATTGCTTGTTACCTCAATTTTTCCATCCTGCATATCTTTTGGATGTACAAATTTAATTTCATCAATCATGTTCAAATCTTTCAATAAAACTGCACAGACTAATCCATCAAAATCACTGCGAGTTACTAATCTATACTTTTTAGATGTTGACATAATGGGTAATGGGTAATGGGTAATTGGTGAGGTGGGGAATCTTTGGGGAAAGAAAACACGCCCTAGCTCCTCTGCCTTCTTCTTGTTACTATAACCTATTATCTTTACAGTTTCCACTATGTCACCTGACTCTTACTCTTGGATCGAAAAATCTCTGGATACTATTCACCGCGCTGACTGGTATCGCTCGGTGCAAACCATTCACGGTCGACCTGGTGCTACAGTTTTCCTAGAAGGTCGAAAATTTGTCAATTTTGCTAGTAATGATTATCTGGGATTAGCGGGTGATGAAAGATTGATTGAAGCTGCTGTTGCTGCGGTTAAGGAATTTGGTACTGGAAGTACGGGTTCGCGTTTGTTGACGGGACATCGGGAGTTACATAGACAGCTGGAGGTGGCGATCGCGTCTCTTAAACAAACAGAAGATGCCATAGTATTTAGTTCAGGATATCTGGCAAATTTAGGTGCGATCGCCTCTCTTACTAACAAACGGGATCTAATTTTATCCGATCGATATAACCATTCTAGCCTGAAAAATGGTGCTGTTCTTAGCGGTGCAACTGTGGTAGAATACTCTCATTGCGATCCTGAAGATTTAAGGATAAAATTGAGTCAATATCGCGAAATTTACCGCCGCTGTTTGATTATTACTGATAGTGTTTTTAGCATGGATGGCGATCTATGTCCGTTACCGCAATTATTCGCGATCGCTGAAGAATTTAGCTGTATGTTATTAGTTGATGAAGCTCATGCTACGGGAGTTTTTGGTGAAAATGGCGCGGGTTGTGTAGAGCATTTTGGTTGTACAGGTAAACAGTTAATTCAAGTTGGTACTTTAAGCAAAGCTTTGGGAAGTTTAGGCGGATATGTGGCAGGATCTAGTTCCTTAATTGACTTTCTCCGTAATCGATCGCCTAGTTGGATTTATACCACAGGATTGACACCGGCAGATACAGCCGCTGCTTTAGAAGCGATAAATATTGTCCGAGAAAAGCCAGAAATACGTTATAAGTTATGGCAAAATGTAGAAACACTGAAAAATCTTTTGGCGAATCATTTAGTTACTGATTATGAAGATGTCACCAATTACCAATTACCAATTACCAATTACCGATCGCCAATTTTTTGCCTACTTTTAAAAGATGCAGCGACAGCTTTATTTTGGGGAAAAGAATTAAAAGCCAAGGGAATTTTTGCCCCAGCGATCCGCCCTCCTACAGTAAATAGTAGTCGCATTCGCATTTCCTTGATGGCAACTCACGATTTACCACATCTGGAGAGTTTAACAACGGCATTGGCCGCGATCGCCATAAAAGGACGCACCAGCAAAAATAGTGTATATTTCTCATAGACTTACGCACACCTAGTATTGTAACGGTACTTATTCGGGTAAGGATACCGCACTTAACGGGCGTTACAGCGGAGTCGACCGCTCTTAACCGATCGCGATCGCCAGATATCTCATCAATTTTTACCTCAGAACACTTGCCCAATTCTATCCCAAACAGCCACAGTAGCCCCAATACCTCCGAGACTTGTGACCAAATGCACAAAGTACCTGTAAGTTTGAGCACTGTCAACACCCTTGGGGGTTGTTAGCATAGCATAGTTAAGTAACTTTAAGTGATTAATTCACTATGACAGGATCAAATAAAGGAACTTTGCATTCGTCTCTTTTTCTTACTGATAATTTAGTTATTTTTAAATAAGTACCAACTAAATTTAGAGAACCGCTCAGTCATCAACCGGAGGTAAAAACAATTCATAAATTCATCTACAACTTTCTACAGCCAATCATTTATCATTATGATTATCAAGGTGCTAATCCATGTTCGAGCTAGACCCATTCCGATTTAATGGGATTTCTGCATACCTAGATTTGTTGGCGATTGTAGCGATCGCGTTAATCGCCCACATTAACAAAGGACTGCTCAAATCTACCCTCACGACATCCTCAATGTTTCCCAATTATTACCTAACAATAGGTAAAATACGTTTGGGCGATCGCTCTCCAGTTTCTGGGATGCACTCATCCTTAGAAACCTTAACGCCTTCTCAGTGCGGCTCTCCAGGAGAAAATCACCCTACAGGAAATGACACCCTGGAAACCGATGACATCCAAAAAATGAGCGTAGAAAATGCCATTCTTCAGGAGCAAAAACGTCTAAAAGCAGCACTTCGCACCAGCGAAGCTAAATATCGCGTCCTCGCCGAACAAATTCCCGCAGTTAGTTACATCGCCCCCCTAGATCGTCCCAGTTATAGATTCTATATCAGTCCACAAATTGTTAGACTATTGGGCTATTCTCTCGATGAATGGAAAGCCTACCCTAATTTGCTGTCTCAAATTATTCACCCAGACGATCGCGATCGCCTGAGAGTCGAAGACGCAACCCGCCGCGCCGCCCACTTGGGAAGAGGAAACGTGGGTAATCATCCCTTTAGCGTTGAATACCGCGCGATCGCTAAAAATGGTCGCGTATTGTGGTTTCGAGATCAAGCTGTGCCATTACTAGATGAAGTAAACCAATCTATATTTCTTCAAGGTTTAATGTTTGACATCACAGAAAGTAAAGCAGCAGAAAAAGCTTTGCAACAGAGTGAGTATCGCTATTACACCTTGGCAAAAATGCTCCCAGTCGGAATTTTCCGTACCGAAACTGGTGGTGAATGTTTATACGTTAACCAGAGATTTTGTGAAATGGCAGGGTTAACTCCCGCAGAAGCTTTACGATCGGGATGGGTTACGTCGCTACATCCTGACGATCGCGATCGAGTTTTAACTCAGTGGTATCAAGGGATTACCGAAAAAATGCCTTTTAACCTGGAATACCGCTTTGAAAATCCCGAAAAAATTACATGGGTATATTGTCAAGTTATCCCAGAAATCACAGAAACAGGTCAAGTTAGTGGCTATCTTGGTACTCTTACTGATATTAGCGATCGCAAACAAGTAGAAGAAGCCTTACGCCAAGCAGAAAGCAAATATCGCAGCATTTTTGAAAATGCTAGTGAAGGTATTTTTCAAACAACACTAGATGGAAAATATCTCTCCGCCAACCCCGCCTTAGCTAGAATCTATGGCTACAATTCCCCAGCCGAATTAATCGATCAAATCCGCAATATTAAATACCAAATTTACGTCGATCCCAGACAGCGAGACTACTTTACCCGCGAAATTGCCCAAAATGGATTTGTCTCTGAATTTGAATCCGAAGTTTATCGTGCCGATGGTAGCATAGTTTGGATATCAGAAAATGCACGGGGAGTTTACGGTATCAATGGTGAATTACTTTACTATGAAGGTACTGCGAAAGATATTACCGCTCGGAAAATAGCAGAACAGAAATTGCTCCACGATGCCCTCCATGATACTCTCACAGGTTTACCTAATCGAGCTTTATTTATGGAGCGGTTAGGACACGCGATCGAAGTAGGAAAAAGACGACCAGAAAATTTATTTGCTGTACTCTTTATTGACCTCGATCGCTTTAAAGTAGTTAATGATAGTTTAGGGCATTTAGTAGGCGACCAATTGCTAATCGCGATCGCTGGCAGACTCAAAATTTGTCTGCGTCTTGGAGATACCGTTGCTCGTCTCGGTGGAGACGAATTTGCTATCTTACTAGAAAATATCAAAGATCCTAGCGACGCAACAATTATTGCCGAACGAGTACAAAAAGAACTAGCACTACCTTTTTATCTTAACGAACACAAAATATTTAGCAGTGCCAGCATTGGCATAGTTTGTTCCGGTTTTGTCAAACCAAAAGAGGAAGAAAATACCCTCGCACATTATTTTAACCCCTCAGTTTTATACGATCGACCCGAAGACTTACTTAGAGATGCAGATGCAGCAATGTATCATGCTAAAGCACAAGGGAAAGCTCGGCATGAGGTATTTAATATGAGTATGCACACCCGCGCCGTCGCCCTTTTAGAGCTAGAAAATGACCTACGTTTAGCAGTTGAACGTCAAGAATTTCGGCTTTATTATCAGCCAATAGTCGCTCTTAAAAATGGCAAAATTAGCGGTTTTGAAGTATTATTACGATGGGAACATCCCCATCGTGGTTTATTGTCACCCGCAGAATTTATTCAAGTAGCAGAAGAAACTAGATTAATCGTCCCAATTGGTTGGTGGATGTTGCGATCGGCTTGTCAGCAAATGTACGAATGGCAGCAGGAATTTCCCTTGGATATACCTTTAACTATTAGCGTTAACCTTTCCAATCAACAATTTACACAACCAGATTTAATTGACCAAATTCAGCTTATTTTGTCAGAAAATAAACTTCATCCTGGTAGTTTAAAGTTAGAAATTACGGAAAGTATTATTATGGAAAATGCTGACAATTCAGCCGCTGTCCTTACCCAATTAAGAGCTTTAGATATTCAGCTATATATTGACGATTTTGGTACTGGATATTCTTCACTTTCCCGCTTGCACAGTTTCCCCACTGATGCTATTAAAATTGACCGCGTTTTTGTCAGCAGAATGGCTGAAGACGAAGCTAATGAAGCGATCGTACAAACAATTTTAATATTAGCTAGTCATTTAGGTATGGAAGTAATTGCCGAAGGTGTGGAAACAGCACAGCAATTAGCTCAATTGAGAGCGTTACAATGCGAATATGGTCAAGGCTATTTTTTCTCGAAACCAGTAGAAGTAAATGCTGCTAGAGTATTGGTAGAATCTCAACCTCAATGGTAATTTGTTAGTTGTTAGTTGTTAGTTGTTAGTTGTTATTGGTTATTTGTTAGTTGTTATTGGTTATTTGTTATTGGTTATTTGTTATTGGTTATTTGTTAGTTGCTAACGTAAGTTTGACGCGATCGAGATGATCCCGACGCGATCGCCTTGGCAGGAAAACCGATCTCAACAAATTTACAACTGTAGTCAGCGCTACATAAATGTTTCAGAACCGATACCAATTCCTCTTTTCAGAGAAAACCAGTTTATGGGCTTATACCATTTCTAAAAAAGTTTTCAACAGTTTGGGTAGGGGCGGGTTCGCCAACAATCACCGCAATTCGCCAAAATCTTCAAAAACCCGCCCCGAAGACTGTAGCATTAATTTAGAGAAATGGTATTAAGTCGCGATCGCAGATCAGCAATGAAAATTAAATAACTTGATGATTTGGTTCGTAGTAAGCGCTTTAGCGCGAAGACAGCGCTTACTACAAACAAACTAACTATTTAATTTCTATTCCCAACTTAAATATTGCGATCTGGTATACTGAAACTTAATAACTATAGAATCAGGAAAAACATTAATTCATGCTCAGTGCTTTAATCTGGATACCAATATTAGGATCTGCTCTCATTGGATTTTGGCCAGGAACAATTACACCTAATATCTCTCGTAAGTTTGCCCTCCTAGTCACAGGCGTAACACTTATTTTCTCTCTAATTTTAGCAATTCAATTTGATACAACAATCAGCGGTTGGCAATTATCTGAATTTCTACCTTGGATCGAACCGCTCGGATTAAATTACAACCTTGGCGTTGACGGCTTATCTTTACCTTTAGTAATTTTAAATAGTCTATTGACAGGAATAGCTATTTATAGTACAGACCAATCTATCCGCAGACCTCGGCTTTATTACGCTTTAATGCTGCTGATCACTGGCGGAGTTACCGGCGCATTTCTAGCTCAAAACTTACTGTTGTTCTTCCTCTTTTTTGAAGTAGAACTGATTCCCCTTTATCTCTTAATTGCCATTTGGGGTGGCGCAAGAAGAGGCTATGCAGCTACTAAGTTTTTAATCTATACAGCCGTAGCAGGGATTCTCGTATTATCATCTTTCTTAGGTGTAGTTTGGTTGAGCGGAGCCTCTAGTTTTGATTTACAATCCTTAGAAACATCCTCCCTGCCATTAAAAACCCAAATCATTTTACTAATTGGAATTTTAATCGCATTTGGCATTAAAATACCTTTAGTTCCCTTTCATACTTGGTTGCCAGATGCTCACGTTGAAGCCTCCACACCAGTATCCGTATTATTAGCAGGCGTGTTGTTAAAATTGGGTACTTATGGTATGTTACGATTTGGGTTAGATATGTTTCCTGAAGCGTGGCAAATAGTCTCTCCTTGGTTAGCAAGTTGGGCAGTAGTAAGCGTGCTTTATGGTGCAAGTTGCGCGATCGCACAAAAAGACATGAAAAAAATGGTAGCCTATAGTTCGATCGCCCACATGGGTTATATCCTACTAGGAGCAGCGGCCGCAACTCCCGTAAGTTTAATGGGAACTGTCCTACAAATGGTAAGTCACGGTTTAATTTCTGGGCTACTATTTCTTACCGTTGGTGTAGTTTACAAAAAATCTGGAAGTCGCGATTTAGATATCATCAAAGGTTTGCTAAATCCCGAACGTGGATTACCCTTAATTGGTAGTTTAATGATATTAGGAGTAATGGCAAGTGCAGGGATTCCTGGGATGGCTGGATTCATCGCTGAATTTTTAGTATTTCGGGGAAGTCTGCCAGTATTTCCAGTACAAACACTGCTTTGCATGATTGGTACCGGTTTAACTTCGGTGTACTTTTTAATCATGGTTAACCGTGCCTTTTTTGGTCGCCTTTCTGACTTAGTAATTAATTTACCACAAGTCTTGTGGCGCGATCGCATTCCCTCAATGGTGTTAGCTATAATTATTATCGTTTTGGGAGTAGCCCCCGCTGTAGTAATTAGGTTCAGCGAAGCCACCGCAATAGCAATGGTAACACCAGTTTAACCTGTTATTTGTTAACTGTTAACTGTTAACTGTTAACTGTTAACTGTTATTTGTTAACTGTTATTTGTTAACTGTTAACTGTTAATTACTTCTTCCCTCTTCCTTCTTCCCTCTTCCTTCTTCCCTCTTCCTTCTTCCTTCTTCCTTCTTCCTTCTTCCTTCTTCCTTCTTCCCTCTTCCTTCTTCCCTCTTCCTTCTTCCTTCTTCCTTCTTCCTTCTTCCTTCTTCCTTCTTCCTTCTTCCTTCTTCCTTCTTCCTTGGTAAACTTTAATGATTACTACAATCCGACCATCTACCCATCCCCTAGCCACATATATAAATCGCCTAGAAAATGGAGAAGCCTTACTTCCCGACTCAGCAGAAAACCTCGTAGAAGTCGTAGGAATTCTCAAAAGTTATGGTATAGTCATCGGAGCTTATTCCGACAATCTACTCTACATCGCCAACCATCAATTTTTAGAACTTTTCCCATTTTTCAAATACTTTAACGGCGAAGTTAATTTACCTAAATTGCTGCGTTATTGGTGGCACGATCGCATTAACTACGAATACGCCGAATATTGCATGAAAACCATGCTTTGGCATGGTGGCGGCGGTTTAGATACTTACCTAGATTCCCCAGAATTTACGCAACTTGCACAGCAAGCTATTCAGGCAAAAATCAAAGGTAATTTTCCAATTCAGGCACTTAACAAAATATTTTATAACTTTTTGCCCGAACAAATACGACTATTTGCTTACTACAGCGGCTTAGGGCAATTTTGGCGAGTAATGAGCGATATGTTTCTTGACTTATCAAATCGTTACGACAAGGGAGAAATTAAATCAATTCCCCAAGTAGTAGAACATATTAAAGCTGCTTTAGTAGCTGCTGCGAATAATCCTATTACCTACAGCGTGAAAATTGGTAATGAAATCTATGATATCATTCCCAAGTCAGCGGGTTTGACATTTTTAGCAGATACCGCCGTGCCTTATGTAGAAGCAATTTTCTTCCGAGGAACTCCTTTCTTTGGTGTAGTTTCTTACAATGCTCAAGCTCATCAAATTTCCTCAAATCAAGCAGAATTTGCTTATGGGGCTTTATATGCCGACCCTTTACCGATTGGTGGTCCAGGGATTCCCCCGACTCAAGCGATGCAAGATATGAGACATTTTTTGCCCGAATATTTACACGAAATTTATCGGATTAGTTGTCGTGGGGAAGATGATTTGCGAGTACAAATTTGTCAGAGTTTTCAGAAGTCAATGTTTTGCGTCACCACCGCTGCAATTTTGGGGTTAGCACCTTATCCGATGGATACTTCTAATATAGAAGAAAAAAAGGCTAATCGTGTTTATTTGGAAAATTGGATGGATAGATTTGTGCAGTCTCGATTAAAAGAAGTTAATGAACCAACTTCTAGGGAATGTCAACTTTTCCCAGAAAGAAAGAGTTAAGCGATCGCGTTATTTGTTAACTGTTATTTGTTAACTGTTAACTGTTAACTGTTAACCAATAACCAATAACCAATAAACTCAAGTTAAGCTAGAATAAAAATACTTTGTAATTGCCTAAAGTGTAGAATTATGCCAGGAGCAGTTCCCTCTCAACCAATCCCAAGGCCACCAGCGCCATCGCCAAGGCCATCGCCTACACCATCGCCAACGCCATCGCCCACACCATCGCCTGGCGGTAATTCTGGTATCACCACCAGTACGTTACCAGGAGGGGGTAGTCTGATTACTGGAACCAGTAATCCAGAGTCTATTCAGGGTAGTGGTAGTGCCGATCGAATATTTGGTTTGGGTAGTTTTGATACTCTCTACGGAGCCGGTGGAGATGATACCCTTTCTGGGGATGCTGGGGATGACTCGGTGCTAGGTGAGGGTGGTAATGATATTTTGTTTGGTGGAAGCGATCGCGACTCTATATTCGGTGGGGATGGCGACGACACTATCTACGGTGGTAAAGGTAACGACTCCGCCAACGGGGGAGCAGGTAACAATCAGTTCTTTGGCAATCAAGGCAATGATACCTTGATTGGAGGTGTTGGTAATGACTGTTTGTTTGGCGGTGCAGATGATGACTCGATTTTTGGTGGTGCTGGTAACGATTCAGTCTCAGGCGATCGCGGTAGAGATACTTTAACCGGTGGTGATGGCAATGATACCTTTGTGATTGGTCGGTTAACCGGTGGTTTAACTCAAAATGATGCTGACGTAATTACCGATTTTGCCGATGGAAGCGATCGCATTCGTTTAACAGCAGGCCTCAGCTTTGGCGATTTAACAATCATTGACAGTGCATCAGGATCGACATCACCAGCTGCCATTATTCAAATTGTCAGTGGCAATGATGTACAATTCTTAGCCGTTTTGCCTGGGATTTCTCGTAACTTACTCACTTCTTCTGACTTCACAACTTCCTAATGGCCTTTGAAGGTTTTCTCAATCTCAACAAACCTCTGGGAATGACTTCCCATGACTGCGTGGCGCGAGTGCGCCGCCTGTTAAAGCTCAAGCGCGTGGGGCATGGAGGAACCCTCGATCCGGCGGCGACGGGGGTTTTGCCGATCGCGTTAGGTAAGGCAACTCGACTATTACAATTTTTAGCACAGGGTAAAGCTTATCGGGGAACAATCCGGTTTGGCTTAGTTACAGCTACAGATGACTTGGAAGGTGAGGTTTTGAATGCTTCACCCGTCCCTAATTTGAGCTTAGAACAGGTGAAAACCGCTTTACCCAGTTTTGTTGGCAAAATTCAGCAAGTACCGCCCCAATACAGTGCCATTCATGTTGAGGGCAAACGGCTGTACGATTTGGCTCGTCAGGGGGAAACTGTAGTAGTACCGGCGCGTACCGTCGAGGTTTTGAGTTTGGAAGTTTTGGACTGGCGGCCGGGGGATTTTCCCGAATTGGATTTAGCGATCGCCTGCGGTACAGGAACTTATATTAGAGCGATCGCTCGCGACTTAGGGGCGATGCTGGCAGTGGGTGGAACTTTAGCCGCCTTAACTCGCACTGTCAGTAGCGGTTTTCACGTGAGTGAAAGCCTGAGTTTTGAGGAATTAGAAACACAATTACAGCAAGGGACTTTTCAGGCGATCGCGCCCTCAGCAGCATTGGCACATTTACCCGCGATCGTCATTAGCGCCCAAGATGCCCCACGCTGGTGTCAAGGACAACGCTTACCCTGGCATCAGGAAAACCGAGAAAATGAGAGAATTAAGGCTCCCTCTCACCCTCTCTCCCCTTCTCCCTCTCTCCCCATTTCCCTATATCCCTCACCCCCTCTCACCCCCTCTCCCTCGCTTCCCCTCTCCCCCAATTTCCCAGATCCCCAGCCTTGGTTAGTTTACGGTGAATCTGGTCAATTTCTAGGTGTTGGTCAGCGCATTAACTCAGATACAGGAAGTATTTTGGCTCCTCAGATTGTTTTTTCGGATGCCAAATTGCCGGATAATAAAAGTTAGATTGCAACAGCGATATTTCCACTCTTTCCTAAAAAATTAAAGCCATGAAAAAATCACTAATTAGATTAATTAAAGGCTACAAAATGTTAATTTCCCCTTACCTTCCTCCCGCCTGCCGATTTCAGCCCACTTGCTCACAATACGCGATCGAAGCAATAGAACGCTTTGGGGTTTTGCAGGGTAGTCTAATGGCAATTAGTCGCATCTTACGCTGTCATCCTTTCCATCCCGGCGGTTACGATCCAGTCCCCCCAAAGCATAAAGAATGAAGAGTGGCTACCTCTCTGAATTGGCGATTGGTATAGCTTCGGGAAATTGTGGGAGATGGGAGGCGATCGCTGACAAGCTGGAAGTATAGTGCAAATGCCCGGAATTTAGGAGCGAGAAATTTAAAGTTTCTGTAAAGTTTAATAGTCAAAACAGAAATTATCAGTTAATATGCTAAGAATGAGGAAAATTCAACAAAAATCGAAAAATCAGTAAGATTACTGAGATCGATCGCCTCATAAAAGCATAAAATATCTAATATAATGGGATAACGAGGTTGTAAATAAATATGTCAGCCACCGCTATTGGGTGCAAAATGCTGTCCGATGCTCTGGCTGTCATCAGCCAGAAAAAGGCTACTGGGAAATTAATCCTGGGGCAAGGAGAGCAAAAATGGCAACTTTACTTTTTTCGGGGTTTCCTGCTTTATGCTACGGGAGGATTGCACCGCTCTCGGCGTTGGTATAGGGCGATCGCGCAATACTGCCCCGACTTTCGCGTAAATCTCAGTCATATAGTGGCCGAAGAAATTTGGGAATATCAACTGTTACAAAATGGCATCGCTCAAAGAGAAATGAGCGTAGAGCAAGCTAAGGGCATTCTGCGTAGTAGCATTTGTGAAGTTTTCTTTTCGATCGCTAACCAGTCAGACTTAAGTCGTCAGTGGTATGCCTACAAACACTTTTTGTTTCAAGTTAATCCCCACTTACTAATCTCAAAAATAGAAAGCCAGCAAATTCTGGCAACAAATCAACAACTCTGTCAACAATGGGAAAATATGGGTTTATCCCACTTAAATCCAGAATGCGCCCCAATTTTACAAGACTCTCCAGATTTACAAAATCGGATTAGTTCCGACTCTTTGCTGGCTTTGAGCAATCAATTTAACGGCCAGAATACTCTTTGGGATATTGCTTTTAGTAAAAAGCAATGCTTGACATTAACAACGCGCACTTTATATCACTTTGTCAAGCAAGGTTTGATTGAGTTTCGCATTGTCCATGATATGCCATCGCCCATAGAACAATGGCATTTAGCGGCGGCGATTATTCAACCAATTAGACCTTTAATTGCCTGCATTGATGACAGTCGTGCAGTGTGCGAATTTTTAGAGCAAATACTAGCACCTGCTGGCTATGAAGTCATAAAAATTCAAGATCCTATGCAGGGAATAGCTACTCTTTCTAAGCAAAAGCCAGCTTTGATTTTTCTGGATGTACTAATGCCCAAAGCCAGTGGTTTTACCATTTGCGATTTTTTGCGAAAAACTCCTATATTTCGGGATACTCCAATCGTGTTTTTAACTGGTCAGGATGGTTTAATCGATCGCACCCGAGCGAAATGGCTTGGGGCTACAGATTTTGTCAGCAAACCTCCCACCCCAGAAAAAGTTTTACAAGTAGTTGAAAAATATTTGAAGAACGAAAACAATAGTCACCAACAATTAAGTAATAATCACTTAATCAATCCTGGCGAATTGACTTTAGCTGGTTCCTAATTTTCATAATCAATTGATATATAGTTTTAATTTAGTTATTAGTTTATGACACCTTTAGTGAGTGTAGTTATTCCTTCTTACAACTGTGCTTCCTACATTGTCCAAGCCGTAGAAAGCGTGATTTCTCAAACTTATGCTGATTGGGAAGTAATTGTAGTTGATGATGGCTCAAAGGATGAAACTAGCCAGGTTTTACAACCTTATAAATCTCGGATTCGGTATGAATATCAGCAAAATCAAGGAGTATCAATTGCGCGCAATCATGGGATTCAATTAGCGCGAGGAGAATTTGTTGCTTTTTTAGATGCCGATGACTTTTTTTTACCTGATAAATTAGCAGCACAAATTGCGATGTTTAAATCTCAACCTAGTTTGGGAATAGTTCACAGTGGGTGGCGCAAAGTTAATAGTAAAGGTGAGTTTTTGCAAGATGTTACACCCTGGAAAAATGTACCAAAATTGGATTTAGAAATGTGGTTGCGGTGGAAACCAGTGTTACCAAGTGCGATGATGTTTCGCCGAGAATGGTTGGAACGTGCGGGTGGTTTCGATCCTCGATT
Source organism: Oscillatoriales cyanobacterium USR001 (assembly GCA_001698425.1). Taxonomy (GTDB): domain Bacteria; phylum Cyanobacteriota; class Cyanobacteriia; order Cyanobacteriales; family Microcoleaceae; genus Kamptonema. The sequence continues at coordinate 128,136 of MBRE01000046.1, forward strand.
TCCGCCTGCGGAGGATACTGATTTAGCTTTACGTTTGGCTTTAATGGGGTGTGAAACTGAGTGGTTAAAGCAAGTAACTGTCTGTTATCGGCAACACGAACAGAGTGCGATGTATAAGGGTTTACCACAGGCTAAATCCTTGGCGGCGGTGATTGAAAGTTTCTTTGCGCGGCCGGAATTGCCGGGAAAAATTCGGTTGTTAGAAAAGCAGATTAAGTATAGTACATTTGTCTGGATTGCTTGGTATTTGTATTGTTCTGGGCATAGTAATGAAATGGTGGAGTTTTTGCAGCGTTCTTGGAATTATCGGTCTTATTTGCCGGTGGAAACTGCGATCGATTGGGTAGAAAGTTTCGCAGAGTTTTCCTTGAATGCTGGGAGAGATTTTGATGCTGATTTTTTGGGGAAATCAACAGAATGGCGACAGTTAATGCGCTGGATAATTTTTAATTGATCAAGTCCGTGTAGGCGGATTTTATTACAATAATGGGTGATAATCACATAGTTAACTCCCGATCTTCGGGATCTTTATTAGGGGTGATAACTAATTTTAATATATTCTTTTAAAATCGGAGTTAAATTGATAAAATTACCATTTTCTGTGGTTCCTGTTTCTAGTAAAAATCGCATTTTTAAGGATGATATACTATTAATTAATTCCGTCGCTACCATGTCAATTTTGGGAATGATTTTAGAGATACTAATGGGGGCGGTTTCTTGGGCTAATTGTAACATGATGGTTTGTTCGGTTGGCGCTAATTTTTGCCATTGTCGATCGAGGTGCGATCGCACTCCTTCTGGGACAATTAATTGATTATGTTCTAAGAATTGACTAACATTCCCGGCATATAAATCTAAGATTAATGTGGCAGTCAATTCTAACCATAAGGGATGACCTTGATAAAGGGTTATTAATTGCGACCATAGTTCTCTATCGGCTAAGTTTTGGCGATCTAAAATTGCTGTTACATCTGAGTCTAATCCTGATAATATTAAAGATTTAACGGGATAATTAGATTTTTCTAGTTGTTGAATTTCTTGCCATTTCTCTTGGGAGAGGAGGAGGATGTTACTGTGATGGGAAGATTGGGCGATCGCTTGAAATAATAAGTTATAGGAAGTGCGATCTGTTTGCCAAGTTCCGGCTAATTTTTGGCTAGTAAAAAGATTTTGGATATCGTCAAGAATAATTAAACATTGATATTGAGTGAGGTAGTCAATAAAGAGGTTAATTTGGGATTCAATATCGTTAGGTATTTCTGGTGGTGAGAAGATTTGTAATAAATTGGTTAATGTGGTGGTAAGGGAAGGGGAAAAATAGAGAGAACGATAAATAATATAGTCGAAGTGTTGGGGAATTTGGTTAATCAGATGAAGCGCGATCGCAGTTTTGCCGATTCCGCTAATTCCGAAGATGGTGATGAGGCGAATCTGTTGATTGATTAGCCAATCTGTGAGGGTAGAGAGTTCGTTATTTCTGCCGTAAAAATAGGGAAATTTAGGGGCGTTGTTGAGGTGGAGTTTAGGGCTAGATATTTTTTGCGTTGGGGGTGAGTTATTTTTGGGATGATTAGTTTTGTTACAGACGCTAATGTTATTAGTAACGCCTACAATACCACTAACAATTACACCAGAAACTTGATTAAAGTTTGTTTTTTCTAAAATACCTTTAACGTTAGCTTTTCTAACCTTTTCTCCTAATAACTGAGATAAAAGTTTCCATAAATCAGAAGCAGTATCACCGACATGACTTTCACTATATCCAGATTTGAGAGCAATTTCTGAATAAGTTTGATCTTGTAAAGTACCTTCTAAAACAGATTTTTGTATAAAATCCAGATGTGACCCTGTTTTATCAAAGAGTAGATTATCTAAAAGATCGACAACTTGGGCTATGTCCATAAATTAAAGAGATGATATAGTTTTAGGCATTATATCATAAGTTTCCGATTTTTCCTAATTTTCCGAATTTAGTTGGCCATTATTAAGTCCCGAAGTTTCCTAAACAGGTACTTGGTTTATGTAGTTTAGAATATTTTAAAAGGTATGTATATTACCACACAGGAGTTTTCTAAATGAAAATTAAAACTTTTGTAATATTAGGTTCTCTGTTTGCCAGTTTGGGAATTTTTTCAGCAACAACAGTATTAGCTCAAGGCAAAGTTGAAAATTATCGAGGTGAGGAACATCTTTTCCTACCAAAAGGTGAAGAACTGGGGCCAAGCGTGCGCTGTAGTCGTGATGGTAGAATTTGCTCTTTTCTTGAACCAGCTGATTGTGACGGAAGAGGGTGTTACTATCGATTTTTACCTCCCACTACGGAAACTGTATTTCGGAACCCTATTTGGGCAAATGCCTGCTGGGGCTTCGGTTCTACCGCAGAGTACATTCTTGGCTCAAACCCTGGCATTGACTGTAGAGTATATGGAATGTCTAATCAAATGTTTGAAGAAAAGAAGAGACAGGCAGAATATACTAAAAGACAACTTGATGAGTCACTAAGGCGATTACAACAAACAGGAAATTAATCAGGTAATTTTGGCACTAAATTACCTCCAGATTTAGGCTGGGTCAAGCTCCATCGCGATCCAACTTATGATTTCGATCAATCATAGCGATCGCTCTATCACGATTACCTGATAGCAGTGCGGAGCCATCAAGGGTTTATACTTGTGAACTTTTCCCCAAACGCTGTCTTTCTTTCAATCGATCATCACTATTCAACTGAAGCAATATAACAGTTGTACGTCCTTCAGGTGTTAAACCAATTATGCTCTTATCTAAACTCAATTCAAAATGCTCAGACCATAATTGTTGACGGGGGTGAAATAAAAAACTAAATTCACCTGTATTCGGATCAAATGAACCCAGATCGCTTCCTTTGTGACGATTACAACGCCAACAAGCAAAAGCTAAGTTATTAGCATCTGCCACACCACCATGTTTTTCCGCTATAATATGATCAATTTCATGGGGAAAAAATGATAAAGAGTTTGACAAAAGACAATACTCACAACAATAGTTAGCCCTTTCCTCAACTAAACGTCGCAAAGAAGCAGAAATATAAGTAACACTCATAATCTAATTAATGACTTAAATAACTTAAAGCACCTGTTTTCAACATGATCACTAAATGCTCAATGTGTTCAAATTCTCTTAATTCCATCTCTTCTAAATTTGTTAATTCTCCTCTTTGAGCGCGAGATAACAAAAGGCGTAATCTTTCTTGCATTTCATCCGTTGGCAGAAAATCTGCTATTTGTTGTTGAGTGGGCGCACTTGCCAAAAAATCAACAATATAACGATAGACCTGAACTGGTAATAATGGTTGATCTACTGATTGGGCTAAAACTTCAGGTAATCGCTCTTGTATTAGACTCAGTTTAGCTGATAGTTCTTCTGGTATTTCTATAGTAATAGTTGCCATATTGTTACCTCTTAATTAAAATCCCGATAAAGCCATAATGCGATCGTCCAAGTAACTAGAAGCAAAAATTAGACATTGCTGGATATCCTCTTCTTCTAATTCAGGAAATTCTTGACGTAACTCTTGACGATCGCGATAAGTAGCAAGTAACTCTATTACCCGTCGCACCGTCAAACGCATATTCCGAACACAGGGCTGTCCATTCATGCGGCCTGGATGACTGGTGATTCGATCTAGTTTCATGTTCTCCTCCTTTTTTTTGAAAGTATCAACTAAGCATTTTGCAGTTTCTTTTGTTCCTCTAAAAATTGTGCTAATTGACGCGCTCCCTCATCGGAATTATGCAACATCTCAAAATAATTATCTTTAGAATCTAAGTTCGCCAAATCTTCTTCTTTTGCTAACTCAGAAGCCAAAAACTCTATTACCCTTAATTTATCCACACGGGATAAATGACCAAGCAGAGGAAATAATTGTGCAATTGGCATAATTAAAATTTCCATTTATATTCAACTTATCCATATTATCAACTGTTTTGCGTTTTTGTCAAGGCGATCGCTCTTTAGCAATGGATAAGCCTTGGTACTTGTGAACTTTTCCGCAAACGCTGTCTTTCTTTCAATTGCTAGTATTATAATAAGTCTGCTTCAGTTAATCCAGCATCCTTCAGAATAGCTCTTAATGTTCCTATTGGTAAATCTCTGTTGCTATGAACCGGAATTACCAAAATTACGGTCAAACCCTCTTGGGTATAAATATGGTGACTACCTTTAACTCTGGCTAATTCCCAACCAAATTTTTCAACAATTTTACAAAGAGTTTTGCCAGAAACTGTTTTCATATAGAAATATCCACCAATTTTTGTTGTTCATTCAGAGATTCCTTGGTACTAGCAACTTCTAACCAACCTTCGATCGCCTCTTGCAACATTTCTATTAAATGTTCATAATTGTCACCATAGGTGTGACAACCTGGTAAGCCAGGTACAGAAGCACACCAAACATCATCTTCTTGCCAAATTACAACTTTTATTTTCATATCAATTTAATCCGTTCCCAAAGTCAAAATACCCTCAGCAAAATCGACCACTAACCGCTTCATTAACCGGAATTTCATCATCACCATCAGTAGCAATTAATTCTATTTCAAAAATTAACTCTCCTCTGGTGCCAAGTAACTAGAAGCAAAAATTAGACAATGAATAAAGTCCACATAAGTGGACTTTATTTAAAATCTATAAAGAAAAGAATTAAAATTCATCAGAATTTTCAATTTTCCTCTCCAAACCTGGATAATAATTCTTCGCGGGATAATTGCAGAAGCAAAGGAGCCAACTCCTCCGGTGGTAAGGCCAATAATGGTGATATCATTGCTGCTAGTTCCTCATCCAAGGAACCAAAGCGCGATGCCAGGAAGTTTTCTACAAGGCTGCGCTGTCCCTGCTGGAGTCCCTTCTGTTCTGCCTCTGCCAACTGTTGTTCGTAAATGGGTGATAATCTCATAGCTAACTCCTGATCTTCGGGATCTTTATTGGGGTTTACAATTAAATTTGCTCTCAACACACTGAGCATAGTTAAAGCATTTGTTCGGAGTGGATGCGATACTGGAAGTGCTTCTATTTCCGCGATCGCTTGCTTCTGAACATTGCCTTTGCCCAGAATCCTCAACCATAGTGTTTCTGCGCTACGGGGCAGTTGGTGAATGACTATGATTGCTGTCCTGAGTTCGGGTGTCATTAGGTAAACTCCGGGCAACCATTCAGGTTCTAATATAGCACGAAATCCTGATAATATTGTTGTTGATGCAGTGGGTGTAAGTATCCACAATCTCGGCAAGACTAAATCGACATTTTCTGTAGAATTGCGAGCCGTTTCGCGGTAGTATTGCCGTCGAAGTTCTAACTCTTTTGATAGACAATCACAAATTTCTTGGGGTGTAACTGGATTACGAAAAGGCTCAAAAATAGAGGGAGTTGCCAGCAATCTTCCTAATAATCCTAACAGTTCAGGATTCATTTTACTTATAGGTGCTGGTTCAAACCAAACATCTATTTCTCTGACTTCAGCGGTAATGCTACGGGGGGCTTGTGTTGTACCAAAGGGAGTTAGTAATTCTTCTAGGTAATCCTTGGCAAATTTGTCGTGAATAAATCGAGTCATACTGGAATGTATATTTATTTTGCTTTTGTTACAATAGCATCAGGGCGTTTTCAAACTCATACTTCACCTCTACTGGAATAAGCTAGAGATCGCCCACAATCCTCAAATTAAAATCCACATCTCTCAATTACCGAATGTCCAACTAGGGTACAATCATTAAATAAAGATTATTGCGTCCCACCACCCAACTACTATGCAAAAAACCGAAAATACAAAACTCTCCAACGAAAAAACCTTGGAGGCAATGAAAAATTTTTCCGAAACCTACGCCAAACGCACCAATACTTACTTCTGTGTCGATCTTTCCGTCACCGCCGTAGTAATTGAAGGACTCGCGAAAAACAAAGATGAATTGGGCGCTCCCTTATGCCCATGTCGCCATTACGAAGATAAAGAAGCCGAAGTAAAAGCCGCCTACTGGAATTGTCCCTGTATTCCTATGCGCGAACGCAAAGAATGTCATTGTATGCTGTTTTTAACGCCAGACAATGACTTTGCAGGCAAACAGCAAGAAATCTCAATGGATCAACTGCAAGAAACTCGATCGACTATGTAGTATTGGGGATTAACAATTTGAAATAAATCGGTAATCCGATTTATTTCAGCCAATTCTTCATTTATTAAATTCTATGATCGTAGAAGCCTCAGAATTTTGGCAAGCAGTTGAACAATTTAATAGCCGGGACTTCTACGCTTGCCACGATACCTTAGAAGCTTTATGGATGGAAGCCCGCGAACCGGAAAAAAGATTTTATCAGGGATTCCTGCAAATTGCTGTAGCACTCTACCATTTAAGTAATCAAAATTGGCGGGGCGCAACAATTTTATTGGGAGAAGGTATCAATCGACTAAACTACTATCAACCAGATTATGCAGGAATAGACGTTACAACATTGATTGAGCAAAGCTCTCAACTGTTGAGCGTCCTCCAACAGAGTGGTCCTGAAAAGGTAGGAGATTTTCTGCCATTATTAACAGGAGCCCAAGTTTTAAATGGCTTAGAGTTACCACGCATCCTCACGCTGACCACGAATTGAACTAATGTTGAGCCATAGAAAAAAGTAGTTTATTTGCACAAAACAGCAAAATAGTCGATTCATTAGACGGTTATCTTGCTAGGATGGTGGGTAAAATGTCAAAGTGCTATCTATAAAATTGCTAAAGAAGCGAGATTTTCTCCTTCAGTCATGTTCCCAATTTTGAGCCTCACACGCTATGATTTCTCCCACAAAAATACTCAACTCGTTGACATTCAAGGGTTTTGCCCTGTTATTGCCTTTGCTGGCTTTAGCAAGTGCGATCGCGCCTCCCACCTATCCTCAAGCCAATCCAGCTAACACCCCTAGCAAGGATGGTCCCGGTCGTACCCTCACCGTGCGCTCTGACATTCAAGAAGCTGACTCGAAAACAGGTATCATCACCGCACGCGGGAATGTCCAAATTAACTATCCTTCCCGCCAAATTCAAGCGACGGCGACTCAAGCTCAATATTTTAGTCGGGAACGCCGCATTGTTCTCAGGGGAGATGTTTATGTCTTGCAAGAAGGTAATAGTTTACGTGGTGAAACTGTGACATACCTAATTGATGAAGGGCGTTTTATTGCTTTACCAGAATCTCAAGGTCAAGTCGAATCTATCTATATAGTATCCCCAGAACAGGATTCAGCTGCCCAAAGCACTGTGAATCCTGAAACTCCTCCCTATAATCCTAAACCTGCTTTTAAAACGCCAATGAGTCCGCCCACAAATCCTCAAAGGTAGATATATAGTAACGACCTGGAGTGATTAGGACGTTGTTAATTACTAAAACCACTGATTTTATTGCGTTTTCCTTCTTCCTTCTTCCTTCTTCCCTCTTCCTTCTTCCTTTTTCCCTCTTCCCTCTTCCTTCTTCCCTCTTCTTCCTTCTTCCTTCTTCCTTCTTCCTTCTTCCCTCTTCCTTCTTCCTTCTTCCTTCTTCCTTCTTCCTTCTTCCTTCTTTGGAGGTGGTCGTACTCAAACATGAAAATTGTTCTGGAAAATATACACAAATCCTATCAAAAACGCACAATTGTTAGTCGGGTTAATATTTCTGTTGGTCAAGGTGAAATTGTGGGATTGCTTGGCCCTAATGGTGCGGGCAAAACTACAACTTTTTATATTGCTACTGGCTTAGAGAAACCCAATCAAGGTATTGTGTGGTTAAATGATTTGGATATCACGGGCTTGCCGATGCACGAACGGGCGCAATTGGGAATTGGTTATCTTGCTCAAGAAGCGAGTATTTTTCGCCATTTGAGTGTGAGAGATAATATATTGCTAGTGATGGAACAAACTAAGGTTCCACGCCGCGAGTGGCGGGAAAGACTAGATTTTCTCATGCGGGAATTTCGTTTGGAAAAGGTGGCTAATAATTTAGGGGTGCAGGTTTCAGGGGGGGAGCGTCGGCGGACAGAATTGGCGAGAGCTTTGGCGGCGGGTCCAGAGGGGCCGAAATTTCTGTTGTTGGATGAGCCTTTTGCGGGTGTCGATCCGATCGCGGTATCGGAAATTCAAATGATGATTGCTAAATTACGCGATCGCGAAATTGGTATTTTAATTACTGACCATAATGTGCGAGAAACTTTAGAAATTACGGATCGAGCTTATATTATGCGGGATGGGCAAATTTTAGCTTCTGGGGGAGCCGAAGAACTCTATAGCAACCCCTTAGTGCGACAGTATTACTTAGGCGATAGTTTCCAACGTTAAGCATTTAGTAATGAAATTAGAAATATCTAAAACTTTCAATTCTTTTAGCTGGTGGCTTCCCAGAATTTCGGTGATGGATTGGTATCTTACCAAAGAACTAATCGGACCTTTTTTATTTGGTGTTGGCCTTTTTTCTTCGGTTGGTGTCACTGTCGGAGCCGTGTTTGAATTAGTGCGAAGAGTGACAGAATCTGGATTACCTTATACTACGGCGATCCAAATTTTTCTGTTAAAAATGCCTTATTTCATCGTGCTGTCATTTCCGATGTCGATGCTATTAGCAAGTTTGATGGCTTATAGTCGAATGTCTAGTGATAGTGAATTGGTGGCGCTGCGTAGTTGTGGGATTAATATTTATCGGTTGGTAGTACCGGCAGTTATTATGAGTTTAGTAGTAACAGGGATGACTTTTGCGATGAATGAATTAGTTGTTCCTGCGGCTAATTATCAGGCTACTATTACTTTAGATCGAGCGTTGAAGCGAGAAAAGCCACAGTTTCAACAGAAAAATATTTTCTATCCAGAATTTCGCAAGGTTGATAAAGGAAATGGTCAGAGTGAGGAAAGCGTACTTATACGGTTATTTTATGCTGAAGAATTTGATGGTAAGCAGATGAAGGGTTTAACTATTCTCGATCGCTCTCAATCGGAAGAAAGAAAAAATCAAACAACTCTTAACCAAATTATTTCTTCAGAATCCGCGATTTGGAATCCTGCTCAAAATTCTTGGGATTTTTTCAATGGCACTGTTTATATAGTAGCTCCTGATGGTTCTTATCGTAATATTGTACGGTTTGAACACCAACAATTGTTACTCCCTCGCGCACCTTTGGATTTAGCTACAAAAGCGCGGGATTATGGAGAAATGAATATTGCTCAAGCTGTAGAATATTTGAATTTAATTCGAGCAAGTGGTGACGAGCAAAAAATTCGGAAGTTGAAGGTACGCATTCAAGAAAAGTATGCTTTGCCTTTTGTTTGTATTGTGTTTGGTTTAGTAGGAGCGGCTTTGGGAACTAAGCCACAAAAGACTGGTAGGGCTACGAGTTTTGGCATTAGTGTCATGGTGATTTTTACTTATTATGTGTTTTCTTTCATCACCAGTTCAATGGGATTGAAGGCGATTTTAACTCCTGTGATGGCGGCTTGGCTACCGATGATTTGTGGTTTGGGTGTAGGTGGTTTGTTGTTGGTACGAGCTTCGCGATAATTTTCTCGCTCAATTTTAGGCGATTACCCTAAATTTAGAGGGTCAACATCAATGGTTAAAGTAACAGAATTGGGCAGGCGATCGTGCAATCTGGTTAAGGGCAATTCTCTTGACGTATTTATGGGAAATTTTAGCAAAATATGCCACCGATAGCGATTAGCTACGCGCATAATTGGCGCAGGTGCGGGTCCGAGTAATTCATAGTTAATTTCTCGCTCGATCGAATTTAATAATGAGGCTAAAAACATCGCGCTTTGTTCGACTTCTGTGGCATCATAGCCGCTTAAACGCAATAAAATTAATTTACTACTAGGCGGATAATTTAAGTGCGATCGCTCTTGTAATTCGGTTTCTAAAAACGACTCGGATTCGTGCCGGCGGACAGCCTGAATTACTGGATTTTCTGGCGTATAAGTCTGAATAATTACTCGTCCGGGGTCATCGCCACGACCGGCACGGCCAGCAACTTGTGTTAATATTTGAAAGGCTCTTTCATTGGCGCGATAATCTGAGAAATGTAGCAATCCGTCAGCAGAAACAACGCCTACTAAGGTAACTTGAGCTAAATCTAATCCTTTAGTTAGCATTTGAGTACCCAGTAAAATATCGCCTTCTCTGTTCGCAAATTTTGTTAATAAAATACGATGAGCATCTTTGGTTTGGGTAGTGTCGCTGTCAAACCGAATAACCCGCAATTCGGGAAATAATCTAGTTAATTCTTGTTCGACTCTTTGAGTGCCACTTCCAAAGTTTTTGAAGTAGGGAGAATTACATTCTGGACAGTTTCGAGGCTGCATTTCACTGTAGTTACAATAGTGACAGCGGAGGATTTCTGCGGCTCCTTCCCGGACGTTATGATAGGAGAGAGAAACGTCACAATGAGGGCATTCCATGACATAGCCACAACTGCGACAAGAGACAAAAGTGCTGTGTCCTCGGCGGTGAATAAATAGGATGCCTTGCTGTTGATTTTCTTGCAGTTCTTGGAGGGCATTTTGTAGTGGTAAGCTAAATATTGAACGGTTGCCAACTCGCAATTCTTGGCGCATATCAACTATTTCTATGGGTGGTAGAGGACGGGAATAAACTCGCTCTGGGAGTGAGAGGTAATGGGTAATTGGTAATGGGTAATTGGTAATGGGTAATTGGTAATTGGTATTAGTTGTTTCTACCCAAGTTTCTAGGGAAGGGGTGGCGGAGCCTAAGATTAAGGGACAATTTTCTAATTCGGCTCGCCATTTGGCAACAGTCCGAGCATGATAGAGGGGAGGACGTTCATTTTGTTTGAAACTGCTATCATGTTCTTCATCTAAAATAATTAAGCCCAGGTGGGGTAATGGGGAAAATATGGCGGAACGAGTACCGATGACAATTTGAGGGATTCCTTGGCTCATATAACGCCAAGTGTCGAAGCGTTCGCCTTCGGAAAGGGCGCTATGATAAACGCAAACTTGTTCGCCAAATCGGGCGCGGAATCTATCAGTTAGTTGGGGTGTTAAGCCGATTTCTGGGACTAGGACGAGGGCAGATTTATTGTTAGCTAAAATGGGGGCGATCGCTTGTAAATAAACTTCGGTTTTGCCGGAACCGGTAACGCCATGTAGCAATACTTGGTTAAAGCCAGATAGATTGTGAATTACGGCTAATGCTGCGGCTTGATGTTGTGTTAAAGGTTTGGGTTGATCTTGATTTTGTTCTATGCCTCGATTGAGCCGTAAGGTTTCTTTTTCTTCTATGAGAATACAGCTATTTTCTTCTAATTTTTTGAGGGTTGGCCGCGTTGTTTTACAGATATTGAGAAAATCAGTTAGCCACATTTCACCGCCATTTTTCCACAATATTTGTAAAATTTCTCGCTGGCGATCGCTTAATTCATTTGTTAGTACATTGCCAATTAAGGTGATGGCTTGTTTTAGTTTAGGTTTGGGTGTTTGCGGCGGTTCTAAATAACTAACTGCCCAGTTTCTATTTAATAAATCTTTAACTCCTCGACTCGCTCCTTTAATTTGTTCTTTGATATACTCCCAAGAGTAAGAATAATCACCATTTTTTGAGGCTTGGAGTAGTTCAAGAACTTGTAAGGCTGAGGAGTTGAGAAAATTCTCAACATTGTTGGGAATGACATCGGGAAGTAGGCGAATGCGACGCTGCGATCGCCTTAACAATCCAGGGGGTAATGATGTGCGAATTACTTTAATTAAATCTGTGCAATAATAAGTAGCAATCCGATTTAATAATTCTTGGTAAGTAGGCGATAAAAAACCTTTGCTGACAATTTCTTCGACATCTTTAATTTTATATGTTAAATTGGGAGGGAGTTCGTAAAGGTCGCGAATGGCGATCGCTTTCAACTGTTGAGAGCCAAATGGGACACTTAAAATATCTCCTGGTTTAACATCCAAATCTGGAGGTAAGCGATAGGTGTAAAGTTTATCCTCCTTTTGAGGAGAATCTGGACTATCCTCTGACATCTCAAAGGGTAAATCAACGAGCACCTCGATCCATCTTTCCTTTGCCGGAGGATAAACGCGATCGCCACCACTGCCGTAAACTGTCCCAGCTTGTGCCACAATCGGGGAAGATAGACCAAAAATCACAATAGACATGGTTGCTTATCCTAAATTAGAAAGAGCTATACTTAAAAATATACTGCTCTCGTTTTCCATTAGTCTATAATGTAGAATTGCTATATGGCAGAATTTGACTTAGACAACATTGCGGCGACAGTAGAGGTATCATTTCCTCAAAACCAAGAGCATGAGGACGAGAAGATGAACTATGCAGCTAGAAATTCCACATCAGGATCTCACAAAAATTCCGATGATTCTATAGGTGTTTTATTTAAAGAAATGGCTCGCTATCCTTTGCTTAAACCCGGCGAAGAAGTAGAGTTAGCTCGCCTCGTTCAAGAATTAGTTATTTTAGAAGAATTAGAACAAAAATTGCAGCAGGAATTAGGGAGAATTCCCGCGAAATCAGAAGTAGCGGCAGCGGCTAATTTAACAGAAGATAGACTGCAACAACGCCTGCATTTAGGCCGCGCCGCAAAACGAAAAATGATTAGTTCAAATTTGCGGTTAGTAGTATCGATCGCGAAGCGTTATCTTAATCGTGGCGTGCCATTTCTCGATTTAATTCAGGAAGGAACATTAGGTTTAGATCGAGCCGCAGAAAAATTCGATCCAGCAAAAGGCTACAAATTTTCTACTTATGCTTATTGGTGGATTCGCCAAGGAATTACGCGGACAATTGCCAATCAAGGGCGAATAATTCGTTTGCCAGTGCATATTATAGAACAGTGTAGCAGACTGAAAAGAACGTATCAAGAATTAAAGCGATCGCTCCAACGATCTCCTACAGAAACAGAACTTGCGGAAGCGCTATTAATGACTCCTGAACATTTGCGGGAACTTCAACAACTGCGCCGTAAATCGCTGTCTCTCAACCACCGCATCGGTACGGAAGAAAGTTCAGAATTAATGGATATTCTGGAAGATAGCGAAACTCAATCTCCTGAAGCTCAGATGAATGATATGATGATGCGACAGGATATTTTAGAAGTTTTAGACAGCATTTTAACGGATAGAGAAAAAGATATTGTTACTCTCCGTTACGGTTTGATAACGGGGGAGCCTCACACTTTAGAAGAAGTAAGTGGAATGTTTAATCTTTCACGGGAAAGAGTGCGACAAATTCAAAATAAGGCCATGCGAAAGTTGCGACGGCCGCAGGTAACAGAACGTTTAAAAGGATGGTTGCGTTAGGAAGGGCATCGCGGCTGTGGTATCCTAGAAAGGAGGATACTTGAAAAAAAAGGAGAAAAACTTAACAGGAAATTTCTGAAGGAAAAGCACAGCCATTAGATATCGAGCAATTATGAAATCAATTACTTTGCCTTAATTATAGTGCGATCGTCACCGCAGATAATAACAGAGGAATTACTACTGAACCCATCCTAATCTTGATGAAAATTTAGACCCTATTTATAAAAGACAATTAATTGAAAGTAGACCTCCTCAAAATTTAGCACAGCTAAATTTTGAGAATGAAACCGCCCTGGGGGTTGGGGGAGAGGTCAAGCAATTTTTGGGGGGAGAATAAAACAGCCCTGGTCCCCTACCCAACTCCAGCGTTGAAACATTGTTCATCACCCAGTTTCCTGTGTTAACCTGAATAAAACGTAATCGAGACTACATCGGAGCCACAGCCAGGCTGAGCATAATGGTTCACATTAAACGGGTTGAACTCACTAACTTTAAGTCCTTTGGCGGCACAACGTCTATCCCGTTGTTGCCCGGTTTTACGGTGGTTTCTGGGCCAAACGGTTCCGGCAAATCCAATATCCTCGATGCTTTGCTATTTTGTTTGGGGCTTTCCACTTCTAAAGGGATGCGAGCCGAACGTTTGCCGGATTTAGTTAATAATGCCCAAAATAAGCGCAGTACCGTCGAAGCCAGCGTGACGGCTACTTTTCACTTGGAAGCGGAAAATGTTGATTTGACGACGGATTCTGGGGCGGATTTAGAGGATGTAACGGATGAGGTGATGGATGGGGTGGTAGAAAATGGTGCGATCGCCTTACCTACTGATTTTATCACAGATTTCACTGATGAAATGGAGGAAAATGGCAATATTCCCCAGGAAAATAATGGTCATTCGGCGGTTAAAACTAAAGGGAAAAAACCCCGTCCGAGAGTTGCTGAATGGAGTGTAACTCGGAAATTGCGGGTGACAAAACAGGGGACTTATACATCAACTTACTACATCAACGATCTGCCTTGCACTTTAACGGAACTCCACGAACAACTTAACCGTTTGCGAATTTATCCAGAGGGTTATAATGTGGTGCTGCAAGGTGATGTAACTAGCATTATTTCGATGAATGCGAAGGAGCGCCGCGAAATTATTGATGAATTGGCGGGGGTGGCTCAGTTCGATCGCAAGATAGTTTTAGCTAAAGAAAAGTTGGATGAAGTTAAAGGCCATGAGGAGCGATCGCGGATTGTGGAAAAAGAGTTAATTGCTCAACGCGATCGCCTTTCAGCCGATCGAGTGAAGGCGGAAAAGTATCAAAAATTGCGGGCAGAATTGCAAGAAAAGTCGCAGTTTGAAGCCGTGCTCAAATATCGCAGATTGCAACAACAAGAGTGGAAATTGCGGGAACAAATTGAAGCAGGAGATCGAAATTTAACAGACTTAAATAGTCAATTCCAATCTTTAGAAAGTCAAATTCAACAAGCAACATTAGAACTTGACCAGCTAAACGATCGAGTTAAAGCTTTAGGAGAATCGGAACTCCTAGCTTTACAATCAACTTTAGTCACCCAAGAAGCGGAAAAACGGCAACTACAAAATCGCAAACAGGAATTAGAAACAGCGGCGGGACAAACTGCTGCCAATATCGCCCAAACCGATCAAGAAATTCGCCAATTCCGGCAAACCTTGGAACAGGTAGAAGTAGAAATATCCTATGCTAATTCTCAGCAGGAAATTTTGCAGCAACAACGGGATGAGGCGCAACAAATTCTGGATCAAAGTCGGGAAGTTGTTAATGCGATCGCATCTACGGCGGAAGCTTGGGTACAACAACAAACAGAACTCCATCATCAAATAGAAACTCTGCAAAGAAACATCAATCCACAACGGACAGAACAAGCAACGGTAAGGGAACGCGCCGAACAATTGCGGCGCAAAATTCAAGAACAAAATGAGTTATTACAAAACTTAGAACAGGAAGTAGCTACTAAAAATACTCAACGCGATCGCTTGAACGAAACCAAGAATTTCGCTTCGCTGCAAGTCGAATCCTTAACTCAAATTGTCGCTAACTCCGAACAGGAATTACAACTACAACAAGAGACGCAAACCCGCTTGCTAGAAGAGCAACGGGAAAGACAGCGCAAATTAGACAAGCTAGAAGCCCAAGCCCAAGCTATTCAAGAAACTACTGGTACGGCGGCGACAAAAGTAATAGTTCAAAGCGGCATTAATGGGATTTGTGGTTTAGTCGCACAACTGGGAAGAGTAGAACCTCGCTATCAGTTAGCCTTGGAAACAGCGGCCGGGGCGCGGATGGCAAATATGGTAGTCGATGATGATAGCGTAGCAGCAGCGGCCATTGAAGTTTTGAAACGCACTAGAGCCGGCAGAATGACATTTTTACCGCTGAATAAAATCCGAGGCTCCCGCTTTTCCCCTCCCGATATTTTGCGGCGTGCGCCGGGATTTGTTGATGCGGCTGTCAGTTTAATTGATTGCGATCCTCGCTATCGAGAAATCTTTGCTTATGTGTTTGGCAATACCGTAGTTTTTGCTAATCTAAATGATGCCCGTCGTCACTTAGGAGTTTATCGAATTGTCACCTTAGATGGGGAAATTTTAGAAACTAGCGGCGCGATGACTGGAGGAAGTATTGTCACGCGATCTTCCTTGCATTTTGGCTCCGTTGATGCTACTGATTCCGCCATTGAAACTAGGGTAATTGCCTCCTTACAGGAAAGATTACAAGAAATTGAGCGGATTTTGGAACGCTGCAAAACGGCAATTATTCAAGCAACCGCCGCTGTTAAATCCCACGAACGGGAATTAGTAGAAGCAAGGCAAAATCAGCGGGAAAGTCAGTTAAAATTAGAACAGTTGGAAACAGAAATTAAACAGTTAACCGCGCAACAGGAGCAGGTAAAAATTCAACTGGCTAAAAATAATCAAGAGTTAGTTAATGCTGAAAGTAGATGGCAACTCCTAGAGTTAGAATTACCAGGAAAAGAAACAGAATTACAACAATATCGGGAAACTTTGGCGCAATTAGAAGAGTCAAATCGCCATAGTGAGTGGCAAATTATGCAAAGTAATTTACGGACTTGTGAGGCAAATTTGCAAGAGCGAGAATTAGCCTTTAACAACGAGCGTCAACGTCTAGCCGAATTAGCAAATCAACGCCAAAGGAGTCAGGATAAAATTAAAGATCGCCATAAGAAATTAGAGGAATATCATCAGCAACAGTTAACCATTGATAGTCAACAGTTGGCAATTAAAAATAATCTGTCTGCGATTAGTAATCAAATTGCTGAAACTAAGGTATTGTTAGCTCAAATAGAGGAAAGATTGGGAGTCCAAAAAGGAGAACGCGATCGCGCCGAATCTCATCTCCGAGAACGTCATTTAGCTAAACAACAGCTAGAATGGCAACAGCAAAAGCTTCAGGAAACTCAACAAGAACGGCGCGAACAATTAACAAATATTCGCACCCAACTAGAAACTCAGCGGGGAGAATTGCCAGATCCCGCGCCGGAAATTCCAGAACATTTGGCAAAAGTAGACTTAGCCGAATTACAGCAAGAAGTCAAATCTCTAACTAAACGGATTCAAGCCCTAGAACCCGTAAATATGTTAGCCTTGGAGGAATACAATCGCACTCAAGAACGTCTGCAAGAATTGAGTCAAAAACTAGCTACCTTAGAAGGAGAACGCACCGAATTATTATTAAGAATTGAAAACTTTACCACCTTACGGCGGCGAGCCTTTAAAGAAGCCTTCGACGCAGTTAATCAAAACTTTCAAGTAATTTTTGCCGAACTTTCCGAAGGCGACGGCTATCTCCAACTAGACGATCCCGAAGATCCCTTTAGCAGCGGCCTAAATTTGGTGGCGCACCCCAAGGGAAAACCCGTACAGCGATTAGCTTCCATGTCTGGAGGAGAAAAATCCCTTACGGCGTTGAGCTTTATTTTCGCCCTCCAACGGTATCGCCCCTCAACCTTTTATGCTTTTGATGAAGTAGATATGTTTTTAGATGGGGCAAATGTGGAGCGATTAGCTAGAATGATTAAAAGACAAGCAGAGCAAGCTCAATTTATTGTTGTCAGTTTGCGTCGTCCGATGATTCAATCAGCAGAGCGGACAATTGGCGTAACGCAGGCACGGGGGGCTTATACTCAAGTCTTGGGACTAAAATTGTAACCCGGAGTTACCGTTTGGGACTGTGTTAAGTAATATGTATATTTAAGAAATCAGGAATTAGAGATAGAATGACATCCGAACAAATACGCCAACGCTCAGACCTTCTCGGTACTCAGGTCATCACCCGCGATCGAGGTAAACGCTTAGGGGTAGTGAGTCAATTATGGGTAGATATTGACCGCCGGGAAGTGGTGGCGATCGGTTTGCGAGAAAATATATTAGCGATCGCTGGAATACCCAAATTTATGTTTCTCAGCAATATTCGCGAAATTGGTGATGTCATCTTGGTCGAAGATGAAAGCGCGATCGAAGATGATGAGATTGACGTTGAAGCCTACAGCAGCTTAATTAACAGCGAAGTAATTACTGAAACTGGGGAAATGTTAGGTAGAGTGCGGAGTTTCAAATTTGACACTGAAACTGGTAAACTCGTCGCTTTAATTATCGCCTCCTTGGGGATTCCCCAAATTCCCGAACAAATTCTCAGCACCTATGAACTTCCCATTGATGAAATTGTCAGCAGTGGTCCCAATCGCCTAATTGTGTTTGAAGGATCGGAGGAAAGATTACGTCAGCTAACAGTTGGAATTTTAGAACGCATTGGTTTAGGCCAAGCGCCTTGGGATCGGGAAGAAGAGGGTTATACTTTACCAACAGCAATTAGTCCCGCTAATCAATTAGGTACGGGGGAAATAGTTAAATCTGTAGAAACTCGGAAAAATACTGTTGCGTCGGCGGTGGAGGAAGCTTGGGATGAGGATGAGCAATGGAATCGGCCAGTAGTGCGCCCCCACGTGCGTCAGGTACAACCTGAGTCAAAATATGATGATTATGATGAAGAAGATAATTGGAACGATCCAGGGGATTATGAGGAGGATTATGTAGAGAGAGATTATCCGGCTCCCGTTCAGGAGAAGAAATTAGCCTTAGAGTATGATGATGTGGAGGCCGATGCTTGGGCCGATGATGAAGCACCGAAGCCTTATAAACCGGTGCGGGTGAATATCCCTGAGAAGAAAAAAGCCCCTGAGTATGAAGAGGAATCAGGTTATTAGGGAGTGAAAAGTCAAGGGTGTGCGATCGCCACCCTAAGTTTAATTATGGAATGAAAATTAAATAACGTGATGATTTGGTTTGTAGTAAGCGCTTTAGCGCTCATAGCGCTAAAGCGCTTACTACAAACTAATTTCTATTCCTATGTCCGACCCCCCTTGAAGAACTATGAAACTGACAAAAACTGCTCATAAGTATGTAGAAATTGATGCACAGAATGTGCCAATCATTGCTGGAACCACGATGAAAGTAGTGGAGTTAGTAACATCTCAATTTACTCACGGTTGGAGTCCTGAAGAATTGCATTTTCAGTATTCTCATTTGAGTCTGAGCCAAATTCACTCAGCATTAGCCTACTATTGGGATAATCAAGAAGAGATGGACGCAGAAATAGAACGTCGATTTAATTATGCTGAAAAGATGCGATTAGAAGCAGGGGAATCTCCTTTAGTTGCCAAACTGAGAGCGCAGGGATTATTAAAGTATAAAGGCACTCAAAAATGAGTGTAGCCTTTTACATGGATGAAAATATCCCTCGCGCAGTTACAAATGGCTTAAGGCTGAGGGGTGTAGATGTTTTGACAGCCCAAGAAGATCGCCGCGAAGGTACACCCGATCCTATTTTACTTGACCGTGCAGCAGAACTTAACCGAGTTATCTTTACACAAGATGAAGATTTTTTAGCAGAAGCTAAACGCCGTCAGGAAAAGGGGATAAACTTCATTGGTGTTATCTACATTCATCACCACCGTTTGATATTTGGCGATTGTATCAACGACTTAGAAATAATTGCTCAAGTAAGCGAGTTAGAGGATTTCGCTAACCGCGTTCAATACCTACCATTGTAATTAAAATAATAACTAATATCAATTCTCCTGCATTTGTGCAACAGTATTCGGGGCGGGTTATTTAATATTTTGGCAATAGCAGGGATTTGGGTGAACCCGCCCCTACCAAAACTGTAGCAAAATTTTTGAGAATTGGTATTACTATTGTACTTGACTACCATGCGATCGCGGATCTGTAGAGCTTGAACTAGCAGGTTTTACCGGCACATTAAAACTCGAAACTTGACCAGTCGCTTGAGCGTAAGGTAAAGATTTACCACTAATTAAAGCATCTAAATTATCCTCAATGATCTGGCGTGGCGCTTCCCCAATAGTCTGAGCGATCGCATCTCCTTTATCGCTCAAAAACACAAAATGGGGAATGCCATCTACCCGATATTTCAGAATCTCCGGCAACCATTTATTATTATCCACATTCAGCATCGCAAAATTTACTCGATCGCTGTACTTCTGTTTAATTTCTTTCAGATCCTTCGCCATTGCCTGACAGCTAGTACACCAATTAGCATAAAATTCTAATAGCGTCGGCTTACCATTACTAACCGCAACTTCTAAAGGTGTTGAAGCTTTTGCCATCTCTGTCAAAGTCGTTGATGGTGTCTCCGTTTGCCATCCTAAGAAAATCGAAATTGTGAGCGCGATCGCCGCCAAAACAATTAATAAATTTCTGACTTTGAGCGCTGTACTCGATGTTAACTTATTCTGTCCAGGATTAGTGATTGATTCTTGAGTCTGGGGATTCATAGAAGTATGGCGATTTTAATTGCTAATCTTGATTATAATATTAATTTAGCGTATATTGCGCTAAAATAAAATATAGAGAGCTAATTAATTGTAAAAACAGAGGACTTACAGCGTGAAAAAGCGGGTAACGCTGACCTTTCCCCAACGTTCGATCAATATGCCTGTCACCTATCGACTGGCAAAAGACTTTAATGTAGCGGCTAATATTATCCGAGCTCAAGTAGCGCCGAATCAAATAGGTAAATTGGTATTGGAGTTAGCCGGAGATATTGACCAGCTAGATGCCGCCATTGACTGGATGCGATCGCAAAATATTACCGTATCCCTCGCCAGTCGAGAAATACTCATTGACGAAGATATCTGCGTCCATTGCGGCCTCTGTACCGGCGTTTGTCCGACAGAAGCCTTGACCCTGGACAAAGAAACCTTTAAGCTAACATTTACGCGATCGCGTTGTATTGTCTGCGAACAGTGTATTCCTACCTGTCCAGTTCAAGCTATTTCCACCAACCTTTAAAGAAAAAAACCGCTGACTTCAAAGCCATGAAAAAAATTCCTTGGCATTCCCTAGCAATACTTTTCGTGACTTATAGCAGCTTTGGCTGGACTCTATCCAAATCAAATCTTCCCCTAATTATTTGGATTTTTCCCCTAGCCACCGTCTTCTTATTAGCTGCTGCCTTAACTGCCCCATTAAAAAATTCAAAAAGATTAATTTTTAGTTGGTTTAAAACAGATGTAGGAGCTTTTCTTTCCATTACAACCACTGCTTTTTTTGCAGTGATCGTGTTCGCATGGCTGCACGTTTTCGCTACAGGTTTAATTTTGCTTTCCGCAGGAGCTTTAGCTCGATTAGATATTCAAACACTTGGTTTCAAAAAGTGGCAGGCTTTTGGAATTTTAAGTCTAGTTTCTCTGACTGGTTTAGTTTGCGGTGTAGGAATGCAACTCTGTTTTCCATATCTTTAGTCAGTCTCTACGTTCGCGATCGCACTATAAAGCCGATCGTACCTTGATTCAGCCACGCCAAAATTGGGAAAAACCTGCCTTGGGGCTGAATCTTAACCTTAGCCTTCAGCTTTCGGGCCTACCACGCACCTACCAATTACTCGATCGCCCCAAGTCCCAACCCAAATCAGGTGTCAGTTAGAAAAGTGGCAAGGTTTTTTTTTAAGATCCCCGTTTCGGATAAGATTAAATACGCGACATCCTAAAGAGGACATCATAATATGAGTCAAGACGATAGCATTTTTGCAAGAGTTACGAAAATTGTGGCGGATCAACTTGAAGTCGATCGCAGCAAAATCAAGCCTGAATCCAACTTTGCTCAGGATTTAGGAGCGGATTCCTTAGATACAGTAGAGTTGGTTATGGCATTGGAGGAAGAATTCGATATTGAAATTCCAGATGAGGTAGCAGAAAACATTTTGACAGTTCAAGCTGCTGTAGACCACATTGATAAAGAACTTGCAAAGGCAAAAGCTTAAAATAAGTGTCTTTCCCCTCACTTTTGCTGAGGGGGGAAGGAAGATTGACAATTTCTTCTTTTGTTCTGCGTTCTCGGTGTTTAATTTCTTAAAATCGAAATCATGGCAAACTTTGAGCGTAAGCGCGTTGTGGTAACGGGACTCGGCGCGATTACACCGATTGGCAATACCTTATCCGAGTATTGGGATGGGCTGGTTGCCGGCAAGAATGGCATTGGCCCGATTACTTTTTTTGATGCGTCGCGGCACGATTGCCGCATTGCGGGAGAGGTGAAGGGTTATGACCCTCACGACTATTTGGAACGTAAGGAGGCGAAGCGAATGGATCGCTTTGCTCAGTTTGGGGTGTCAGCCAGCAAACAGGCTCTTGCTGATGCGAAGTTTGAGATTAATGACTTGAACGCAGAACAAGTGGGCGTGATTATTGGGACGGGTATTGGTGGGTTGAAGGTGTTGGAGGACCAACAAGAGGTCTATCTGACTCGCGGTCCAGACAAGTGTAGTCCATTTATGATTCCCATGATGATTGCAAATATGGCGGCGGGCTTGACGGCAATTCATACGGGGGCTAAGGGGCCTAATTCCTGTGTGGTGACGGCTTGTGCTGCGGGTTCTAATGCGATCGGTGATGCGTTTCGGCTGGTGCAGCGGGGTTATGCTCAGGCGATGATCTGTGGGGGTACGGAGGCGGCGGTTACGCCTTTGTGTGTGGCGGGTTTTGCGGCGGCGAAGGCGCTTTCGAGGCGGAATGACGATCCGGCTCATGCTTGTCGACCGTTCGATCGCGATCGCGATGGTTTTATTGTGGGCGAGGGCTCTGGGGTTCTGATCTTGGAGGAATTGGAACACGCTAAGAGTCGAGGCGCGAGGATTTATGCGGAAATTGTGGGTTATGGTTTGACCTGCGATGCCTATCATATTACTTCTCCGGTTCCGGGTGGAGAAGGTGCGGCGCGGGCGATTTCTTTGGCCTTGAAGGATGCTGGAATTACGCCGGATTTGGTGAGTTATATTAATGCTCACGGTACGAGTACGCTGCCTAATGATTCTACGGAAACTAATGCGATTAAGAAGGCTTTGGGAGAAAGTGCTTACAAGGTGGCAATTAGTTCTACTAAGTCGATGACTGGCCATCTTTTAGGTGGTTCTGGAGGGATTGAGGCGGTGGCGACGGTGATGGCTATTTATAATGACCATGTGCCGCCGACGATTAATTTTGAAAATCCTGGGCCTGAGTGCGATCTGGATTATGTTCCTAATCATGGTCGTGCTACTCATGTGGAGATTGCTTTGTCTAATTCTTTTGGGTTTGGCGGTCATAATGTGACGTTAGCTTTCAGGAAGTTTGTGAAGTGATTTAAGGGTTTTTTTGTTTAATTATTGATGGTGAGGGCAGACATTTTGTCTGCCTTTATTTTTAGATTGGTGAGTGATTAGACCCTATGATTCCGAATGTTAATCTTTTCGTTAACTTGCGGGAGGGATTGTAATATCAATTGACTGCACTTTAACTGAATTTCCCAAACTGGTTAAAGGTGGTTTAATTGCATCAATATTACCTACTACCAATGTTACCATCTGCTCCGGTTTCAGATAATTTTTGGCAACTTTTTGTACATCGTCAATTGTCACTGCTTCGACATTCCGACGATAGCGAAAGATGAAATCTTCTGGATAACCATAGTATTCATATCGTATTAATCGAGACAAAGTTTGACTAGAATCTTCAAAATTGAAGATAAAAGAATTAAGAGTTGAATCTTTAGCAAAAGCTAATTCTTCAGAGGTAACTTTTTCATTTCTAATCCGTTCAATTTCAGCGCCGATAGCTTGAATAAATGCTACTGTTGCTTCCGATCGCGTTTGTCCTCCAGCAATGAATATGCCGGGATAATCATACCTGGGACTCCAACTAGCATAGACTGTGTAAGCTAATCCTTGGCGCGATCGCACGTTATTAAACAAACGCCCACCAAAACCATTAAGCACGCCATTCATCACATCTAAGGCGGCATAATCGGGACTATTAAAAGTGCCACCTAAATGTCCCATTTGGATGTAACTCTGGTTTAATTGCGGCTGATTAATGAAAAATAAACCGCCTTTTTGAGCTTGAGAAACTGAAGGTAAAGGTAATTCTTTAAGTTCCTTAATTGGCTGCCAGTCACCAAATTTCTGCTCAATCATGGCTCGCATTTTAGTAGAATCAAAATCTCCTTCAATGCCTAAAAGCATATTCTGAGGATGGAAATATTGCTGATAGAAACTCACTAAGTCGTCGCGAGAAATATTTTTGAGAGTTGCATACTCGACAGTACGAGCATAGGGACTGCGATCGCCATAAATTAACTTTTGAAATTCCCGCGCAGCAATGGCTTCTGGTTCATCATTTCGTCGTGCGATTCCTCCTTGTTCTTGATTCTTGGCAAAATCTAGTTTATCCTGAGTAAAAATCGGCTCTCTAATTACCTCAGTAAATAACCCAAAAACGGTATCTAAGTCTTCACTTAAAGCACTAAAACTGACGTTTCCAGCAGTTACGCCGATACCAGTTTCTACGGCTGCTGCTCGTTGTTCTAATAACCGATTAAGTTCATCAGCGGAATGCTTTGTAGTCCCACCAGTTCGCATTACTTCGGCCATTAAATTAGCTAATCCTACTCGATCTGCTGGTTCAAAGCGATCGCCTGTTTTAAACAGTGCTATTCCTCCCACCAGTGGCAATTCGTGGTCTTCCATTAAATAGACTCTTATGCCATTTTTGAGTTCAAAGCGAGTATATTTCGGCAATTGAATTTCTGGTAGCGGCGGGAAAGTTAACTCGTCATAATGTTTAGCTGGAATTGCTAAAGCTGACGAGAAATTAAAGATGAAAAATGAAAATACGATCAAGGCTAAGCTAAAAATAAATAACTTAGCGTGTTTTGAAATACTACTAGCTCTGTACATTTTACCTCTCATTTTTTTAAGGAAGAAGGAAGAAGGAAGAAGGAAGAAGGAAGAAGGAAGAAGGAAGAAGGAAGAAGGAAGAAGGAAGAAGGAAGAAGGAAGAAGGAAGAAGGAAGAAGGAAACAGTTGACAGTTGACAGTTGACAGTTGACAGTTGACAGTTGACAGTTGACAGTTGACAGTTAACAGTTAACTGTTAACTGTTAACCAATTAGCCTTCAATTAGACAATAATCGCCCAACAGTGCGATTTTCTGGTCGAAAAGTGGCTTGAGCAACTCGCTGAATATCTTCTGGAGTAATCGCGGCGATCGCATCTAATTCCTTAAATAAATTACGCCACGAACCGGTTTTTACTTCATATTCTACGAGAGCAAAAGCCATTCCTTCATTAGAATTAAGCGATCGCAATAAACTCGCCCGTGCTTGAGTTTTTACCCTTTCTAACTCTTCTTCAGAAACCAATTCTGTTTGTAAACGCTCAATTTCAGTTCGCAATGCGATCGCCACTTCATCAACTGTATGACCGGGAGCAGTCATCGCATAAAATAATATTAAATTGGCATATTTATCTCCCGGATAACCACTAAAACCCTGAGCTACCAGCGCTAATTGTTGCTTTTCTACTAAAGATTTGTAGAGGCGAGAAGTGCGGCCATCACTTAGTAAACTACCAATGACTTCATAAATAGGATGATCTGGATGATTCATCGCCGGTCGATGATATCCTTCCAAATACCAAGGCTGTGATTGTAATTTTAATGTCACCTCTCTTTCTTCTGTCTGGGGAGGTTCCACAATGGTTAATTCTGGAGGGTTTGGTTTCGCTTTGTAGCGCCCAAAATAAATCTGTGCGAGTCGTTTCACCTCAGAGGCTTTGACATCGCCGACAATTGCTGCTGTCAATTTACTAGGGATATAATAGCTATCAAAAAATTCTTGAACATCGCTCCTTTTTAAGTTGCGAATATCTTCAGTGGAACCAATAACAGGGCGACGATAGGGATGGACGGAAAAAGCTTTTTCGGCAAAAGCTTCAATCATTTTACCCACAGGAGAATTTTCACTTCTTAATCGGCGTTCTTCCAAAATCACTTGTTTTTCTTTATAAAATTCTCGGAAAACTGGCTCTAAAAACCGTTCGGATTCTAAAGACATCCACAGTTCTAATTTATTTGATGGCAAGCTATAAAAATAGGCTGTTGCATCAGTAGAAGTGGTGGCATTTAGTCCAACTCCTCCCGCTTGTTCGACGATTTTTCCAAGTTCATTTTGTTTGACATATTTAGCTGCTTCTGCTTCTATTTGGTCAAATTCGGCTTTGAATTTAGCTACTTCTTCGGTTTTGCCATTAGCTTTAGCTAGTTGCATAAGCTCGAATATTTTATCCTGTTTTTCCAGGAGAAGTTTTTCGGCTTTGTAATCTTTTGTCCCAATTTTTGGCGTGCCTTTAAAGGCTAAATGCTCTAAATAATGTGCCACGCCTGTTTTACCATCCGGTTCATTTGCGCCACCGACATCCGCGTAAATTAAAAAGGAAATTACGGGTGCTTTTGGTCGTTCTAATACAATGAATTTCATGCCATTTTCTAGGCGAAATTCTGTCACCTGCTTGATGACGCGATCGAGATAGGGTTGAATCGAAAATTCGCTTTTCCCAGCCTTGGCGGGCATTAAATCGCGGGCTTGGGCGATTTCTGGGGGAATACTGCACCATAGGAAAATAGCGACAAGTAGAGATGCGATCGCGCTTTTGTGTCGAAGTTGACATTTTTGCTTGCCACCCAGTTTTAAAATTGCTGAGGAGTGAAAACCCCGATCTAATAGCTTAAGTCCTTGCCACAACACGGAAAACTTATCTATAGTCATATTTAGAGGACTTTTGGTGTCAGATGGGGGTTTTAACCCTTGGCGGGTGTTTGAGAAAGATTTGAGAAAAGTAGAAATTTTCGGAAACATGGAAGAAATTAAGCGATCGCGATAATTAATCAAATTATGCCAATTATTCTATAACAGATGTTACCCTAAAGTAACAAATCTAATCAGGTCAGCCAGATTTGCCCTTTCAAATTAATGGTTTTGTGTTTTTACATAATACCTCATGCCTGAATTTCCATTGCCAATTCCCTATTTTTAATTTTCCACCTATGCGGATTTTTAATCAGTCTCCTCCATCAGAAACCGAAACGCGAAAGCGAATTTTACAAGCGGCTCAACGTTTATTTGCCAATAAAGGCTATGAAGCTACAACAACTGCTTCTTTAGCACAAGCCGCTGGTGTGGCAGAAGGTACAATATTTCGACATTTTCCTAATAAAAAGGCAATTTTAATTGAGGTAGCCACTGATGGTTGGGTAGAAATTTTGACGGATTTATTAACAGAATTAAGCGAGATGGGAAGTTATAAAGCAGTGGCCCAAGTGATGCGGCGACGAATGCTGAATATCCGAGACAATGCTGATATGATGCGGGTGTGTTTTATGGAGGCACAATTTCACCCAGAGTTACGCGATCGCATTCAGTCAGAAGTAATTGGTAAGATGACAAATGTGGCGGAAGCTTTCTTTCAAACAGCTATGGATAGAGGAATTTATCGCCCAATGAATCCGAAAATTGTCGCTCATATCTTTTTGGGAATGTTCGCGATCGCAGGCTTCAGTCAAGATACCATTTTAGAACCAGGCGCATCTCCCCAAGCCATGCAAGAAATGGCCGAAGGATTAGCAGATATTTTCCTTAATGGAGTTTTGAATAAAGATGAAAAATAGATTTTAGTTAAAAAGATTTCTTTTATGCTATCATTAAGCATGGCAAGTAGTTCAAATTACGGCGCAGTTGAGGCTTATAATGTTAACCAAAACACCAACAATATTCTATACTCCAGAAGATTATCGACTATTTGAAGAAACAGCAGAGTTTAGAAACGAATATCACGACGGAGAAATTATACAAATGCCAGGCGGAACCATTAATCATAACCGGATTACAGTCAACGTCTGCTCTTACTTAAAATTTAATTTACGAGGTAAGAATGCAGTACCATTTATGATTGACTTGCGGCTGTGGATTCCTCAGTATCGACGCGGTACATACCCAGATATTATGGTAATTGAAGGACAGGCAATTTTCACCGAAGGCAGGAAAGATGAGGTACTTAATCCCTTATTAATTGTCGAAGTTCTCTCAGATTCTACCAGAAGTTTTGATAGAAATAATAAATTTCGCTTTTATCGTTCCATTCCTGAACTCCGCGAGTGTATTTTAATAGAACAAAATGAATTTTTAGTCGAACAATTTGTTAAAACAGAATCGGGACAATGGTTATTTCACGAATATGAAGGAGACGCGGCTACAGTTTCCTTTCCTTCAGTTGGAGTTCAAATGTTAATGAGCGATATTTATGAGGGAGTAATATTTGAAGAATCAAACGATCGTGAGTGATTTAGGACTGAAAAATAAATAACTTGATGATTTGGTTTGTAGTAAGCGCTTACTACAAACAAGCTAATTATTTAATTTCTATTCCTTAATTGAAATAACTAAATAAAATTAACCAACAACCACCACTCAATAAAAACGTAATCACAGCACCAATAATTAACCCTTTCATCTCTCCCCATTTCTCCTTCCTTTTGAGGCTAATAACAATGGGAATAACATATAAAAGCTGAGACAATCCTATCCCAATAATTGCCAAAGAAAAGAAAGCACCCAAAAAACTTAGTCCCGGAATACGAGATAAGAAACTACCCAGCAATCCGCAACCTAAAAAAAATGCTATATTCAGAAAAAGTGACAAGCCAATTCCTTGAATAATATCCTGCCATTCTTTTCTTTCTGACATAACTTTTATTCCAATATTAGTAATTTAAAAAACTGTTAACTATCTTATCTAGGTAATAACAACAACCAGCAACCACCATTGACTAAAGCTGTGATAATTGCACAAACAATCACACCTTTCATCACTCCAAAACGTCGATCTTTTCTTGCCAAAAAAATCAGGGGAATCACATAGATATTCTGCCACAATCCAATAAAAGCAGGAATCAAAAAAAAATTATAATTTCGATTGAAAAATGGCAGATAAGGAGATGCAAATATCAGTGCCGAAAGCACTAAACTGTGCATTACCAGTATGAGTACAAACCCTAAAAAAATCCCTAATGCTTCATTATTTTGTGACATAACTTATCTTCTCCTTTAATTGTAATTTACCCGATTAGTCACCAAATGATGTCCCGCACTTCCCTCGCGGTAAAACATATTAAACGTATCAAAAGGAATAATCCGTCCATCGGGATGTACAATATGAATGCAAGACCGTTTTACGGAACGGACATCGAAGTTAAATGGGTCAAGAAACTGGACAATTAACACTCGAAATACATTTTCATAGGTAATCCCTTCGGGAACCGCCATCATTGGTAAACAACACAATAGCTGCTTTAAAGATGTGGCGGCTGATTTCGGTGAATGGCTAGTGGAAAATAGCTCAAAAATCTTGCTTTTGAGGTCTTCATTTTGTTCATAAAGTACGCTATTTGGCATCATTTTTACATAGGTATCTGGGTCAATCATTCCCGTTAATGGTATGACTTGACCTTTTAATTTGAGCGCATAAGCCATTGCTAAACTATCGGGATGACAAGGGACTGGAATAATATCTTGTGGTTTAAAATAGGGACTTTGCTGCAAAATTGACCGACGCACTTCTGTGAGGGTATATCTGTCTTGTTTGGGGTCAAATTGTTCTAATCTTCCTGCTATTTGTATGGGTTGAAATGTGACACCGCGCACGCATCTTTGCTGTAAGGCATATTCGATTATTTTGCCAATTTCGCGATCGTTTAAACCTTTTTTGAGCGTGACAACTAAAGTGGTAGAAATTTTATACTCATTTAAGTTAGCAATGGCTTTTTCTCTGATTTCTCTTAAATCTGCACCGCGTAATTCCTCCAAAGCTGATTTTTCAAAGCTATCAAATTGCAAGTATATCTCAATTCCTGGCATATATTGACTAAGGCGATCGCAAAAATCTCTATCCTTCGCAATTCTCACGCCATTCGTGTTAATCATCAAGTGCTTAATTGGCTTACTTTTTACCAAATCCATTACGGCAAAAAACTCTGGATGGAGAGTTGGTTCGCCGCCGCTTAATTGGATGATTTGCGGTTCGCCTTCGTTAGCTATTACGGCATCTAACATCATTTTAATTTGAGCTAAACTGCGATGTTTTCTGGCTTGATTAGAATTAGGTGAAATTTCTTCTACTCCAGAATCAGCATAGCAAATTGGACAGGAAAGATTACATTTATCTGTTAATTCTATGAGAGTTAAACAGCTATGTTGTTCGTGATCTGGGCAAAGCCCGCAATCGTAGGGACAACCATATTTAATTGGGGTATTAAATCTGAGAGGGATGTCTCCAGGTTTGATGAATTGTTGGGTTAATTTATAATAGTCAATGTCATCAGCAATTAAAACTTCTTCGTGGCCGTGAGTGGGACAATGTTTGACTAAATAAACACATTCATCGCGAAAGATAATTTTGGCTTCAACTTTGGTGAGGCATTTGGAGCAAACGCTGTTAGTTAAAGCATAAAATAGATAAGGTCGAGTAGGCATAATGATTTGGTGGTTGATGGTTAATTTATTCTCGATCGATTGTTAATAACTGGTGTAAACTTAAAGATATTCACCAGACTATGACGATAATAAACTAAGGCGAGGAGACAAGCAATTTGAATGGCTGTCATCCCGAAAAATGGGTGAAAATCTGGCTTGATGAAATCTACGATCAATCGAAATCCTAAATAGGAGATCGTGTAAAATTTGAATAGGTCGCCTTCTTGCCTTTGATAGCGGCTGCGAATGTGTAAAAATCCCATCAAAAGCACTAAGAATATAATCTCATACAATTGGGTGGGATGCCTATAAATTCCATCGCCAAAATCTACGCCCCAAGGTAGATTTGTGGCAATACCATAGGTACGATCGCTTAATCCAGTGAGAAAACAACCGATTCTGCCGATCGCAGTTCCCACAATTAAAGGATAAACAAAAACATCGCCAGTGGAACGAGTAACACCGATTATTTTTTTAGTTAATTCTACGCCAATTAATCCGCCCAGTATTGCTCCAACTACGGTTTTACCCTGAATTAGTAGTAAAAGAAATTGCTGCCAATGTTGAGGAAGTAAATCGAGATGTTGAAGTAAAACTAGGGCTTTGGCTCCGGCTAAAGCTCCTACCATGCCACCTACTATAACAGATGTTCGTTGAGTTACAGGAATGGTATCTTTGCGACTATTTAGTAAGATCAAACGAAAGGCGATCGTGTATGCTAAAGACTCGAATAAAAAATGAGGGTGAATTTGTAATTTGCCAATCCCAAAATAAACGGGGAAGATCATAATGGATAATTAGTATTTGGTTTTAAGTAGTCTAAAGTGGTAAGATATGCGATCGCCGCCTACAAACTTGGGACAATCTAGTTTTCTGTTGATTAATAAACTCCCATGAGTTAAAATACTGAACTGGTGTAATACCATTTCTAAAAAAGTTTGCAATAGTTTGGGTAGGGGCGGGTTCG
>MBRE01000046.1:159335-244791 GCA_001698425.1 Oscillatoriales cyanobacterium USR001
TAATTTAGAGAAATGGTATAAAATTGCAAATTTCAAGGCTAAAAAATATGGGCAGAATTTTTTTATCAGCGGCTCACGGTGGTTTGGAAAATGGCATAAAAGATCCGGGAACAATTGCCGGCGGTACAACCGAAGCTAAGGAAATGATCTTAGTTCGTGACTTAATCGTAGCAGAATTGCGATCGCGCAAACTAGAAGTGCTTGCTGTCCCCGACGAACTCTCTCAAGAACAAACAATTGATTGGATTAACTACCGCGCTCGTGAAGACGATTTAGCCTTAGAAATTCAAGCTAATGGAGCTTCTAACCCTTCAATTCGAGGCACAACAATATTTTATATTACAGCCAATGACGAACGCAAAGCCGACGCAGAAAAATTAATTATAGCATTGTTGCGTCGAGTTCCCCAATTGCCCAATCGCGGAGCCAAACCAGATAGTGCAACTGGGTTAGGAATGTTAGTATTTTGTCGTTGGATTTTAATCCCTTCATTATTGCTAGAAATTGGTTATTTAACTAATCCAGAAGATCGAACTTTAATTCAAACTCGTCGCCGGGAAATTGCCCAGGGAATTGCTGATGGTTTAGTATTATGGAATCGCGGTGGCTCAAATCCCACGCCACCACCTAACACCTATTTTCCAATTAATATTAATATCAATGGGCAAAATTATGGAGAAAAAGGAGTCTTAATTAATGGCAATTCTTACATTCCCATTGATTTAGTCGATCGCTTGAAAATTGACTTGTCTAAAATTTCCAGAGTCCGCCGTGTTAGCTATAAAAACATCGTTTATATTAAAGCCATTGAACTACGAAGCTTTAATATTTCAGTGACTTGGGATAATCCTAACCGTGCCGTAGTTTTGCGATCGAGCTTCAAGATTTTTCCTGGTAACATAGATAAAATTATGACACCAGGAAGTGCTACAGAAGTACAATTAATGATGTTTTTGAAAGCAAATAATGAGAAAGTCTTAAATAGTTTTCCTGATATCGCTAAGCTTTATCGGGAAGAGGGAACAATTGAGGGAGTTAACTACGATCTTGCCTTTTCTCAAATGTGTTTAGAGACAAATTTTCTACGTTTTGGTGGCGATATTCGAGCAACTCAAAATAATTTTGCCGCATTAGGATCTGTCGGAGGTTCGGCGGAAAGCGCTGCTTTTCCTAGTGCGAGAATTGGAGTAAGAGCGCACATTCAACATTTGAAAGCCTATGCTACTACGGAGCCATTAGTGCAAGATGTTGTCGATCCCAGGTTCCGTTTTGTCACAAGAGGAATTGCCCCTTTAGTAGATCAACTTAGTGGTCGATGGGCGGCTGATTTGCAGTATGGTTCTAAAATTTTGACACTGGTTAAAAGGCTTTATGAAATCGCAGGTTTGATGTGAAATTAAATCTGGTTGTATCAGAATTTTGTGGGCGGGGCGGGTTTATATAAGCTGGCGAACCCGCCCCTACCCAAACTGTGGCAAACTTTTTTAGAACTGGTATTATCTGTAGTCGGCATTAGAGAATTGGTATTAGATTGGATTCCATATTAGAACGATAATTAACTACTCCACAAATAGCTGCCAACAATAACCAACCAATAGTATTTACTCGTAAATCAAACAGCGTCACATCTACGGTATTAAACAAGGTACAAGCTGCAAAAGCCACTAAATAACTGAAAAAAATTAATCGATCGCGATGCGAAGATATCTGAGAATCTAACTCACTAACTCCCGTTAAATAATCTCGATAATTTTTCTCCCGCCAATTAATTAATAACCAAACACCTTGAGCCAAAACCCAACCCACCAAACCACAGAAAAAAATCGTTACTGGTATCCCTGTTTCCGCAGTTAACATCAAAAATAAATTATGAGGATGACCCAGCCATCTGTGCATTTGTGCTTCATAAAGAGGCGTAAAATTTCGCATTCCCCAACCCGTCCAAGGCCTTTGCCAAGTCATATTCCAAGCAAATTCCCACTGAGTTTTCCGCAATGTAGCCACAGGTCGATTTTGATACATTTGATCTGTTAATCTTCCCCAAATAAAATAGGGAACTATTCCCCGCAACCAGTTTTTAACAGGTTCTGGTCCAAAAGATGAACACAAAATTACCCCACTTAAACTAGCAACAATTGCAACTAAACTTCGCCAACCTAAGTATAGTGAAAAAGCCAAACTTGCTAAAACTGCTAACCCCCAAGCATTGCGAGAATTAGTCAAAATTAAAGCCACAGCATCACCAATTACCGCTATACTTAAAAATGGTAATTGGTAATTGGTAATTGGTGATTGGTAATTGCTAATTGGTAATTGGTAATTGGTAATTGGGGTTGATGATTCTGAGTTAATATTTTCTTCTTCCCTCTTCCCTCTTCCTTCTTCCTTCTTCCCTCTTCCTTCTTCCTTCTTCCTTCTTCCTTCTTCCCTCTTCCTTCTTCCCTCTTCCTTCTTCCTTCTTCCTTCGACATCGACATCAAACCATAATCCTAATCCAAGAATCAAAACAATTGTTAAATAACTAGCCAGAATATTCGCATACATAAATACTGAAGACATTCGGCCGGGGGGATTACCTTTAAATTCTAATACCCAACCAAAAATTCCTTGTAATTGTATCGGAGTTACCCAGCCGAAAAATTGTTGTCCTAATCCCAAAATCACGACTGGAACTGATGTGATTACTAACAACCAAGATAATCGTCGCAGTTGCACAGTAGTTTGAATTAAATTGCTAAATGCGGCAAAAAATATAAAAAATGGTAAAAAATTGCCTAATAATCCTAAAAAAGCTGCTAGGCGATCGCGGGCAAAACAAGATACAATAATTAGTAAAATACTTAAAATACCCAATCCTTGATTAATTGGTTGGCGAATAATTTGGCGATAATGTTGTTTCCCAGTAATTACCAATCCCAAAAAAATTCCCAAAGCCCCTAAAATGGGAATCAAAGGGAAAACTAAAATCCCTAATTGGGCATAATTCCAAGCAAGTTGCAAACGAGATTTTACAGTCATAATTTATAAATTAAAAATTAAAAAATGCCATTTCTCAATTTTTAATTATTAATTTTTAATTGTTAATTATCATGCAGTTTCCCAGACATATTCAGAACGAGTAAGACGAATTTGAGCTAAAGCAAAAATAGTCGGAATAATCCGACTATAATTAGTAGAAATAGCTCTCCATCCCAAATCTGCAAAAAACCAAGTCCATAACACAGGGCCTAAAAATGCAAAGGCACTTCTAGCAACTCCATAACGGGCTGCACTAACAGTCATTCCTTGTTTAGCAGTCTGAATTGCGATCAAATTTTGTAACTGATTAGCGGCGGCTGCACCACCTGCGATCGCGGCTTCTTTTGCCATTTGATAGCTGGCAAAATGTAACGCAAACTCAGTAGCCATCTTTTGCAAAATTACCTGCTTAATTATCGAACTCACCGCCAAAGCACTACCACCTTTAACCAGTAAACTTAAAGGATCTTTCTGTACAGAAATTGGCAGCGGTTCCGAAAACTTAGACTCTTGTAGCGATCGCCTAACTCGTAACGTCAAAACATCCTGTTCAGAATATGGTAAACGCTTCCAAGCCCGACCCATCAAAAACAAAAACACCTCTTCTTCCAACTCAGTAGTCGAAAGCTTTTTCGAGTAAGGAATCTTCACATAACGGCAAACTTGAATCAAAGCTTGTCGATAGGTAAATTGATGAGTCCGACCGCGCAAAACCGTTAACCCATCAGCGGCCAAATAGCGAAAGCGCTGTTCGATCGCATCCAACCAAGCCTCGCGATCGCGACTCTGTACGTCCATCGGCGCAGGAGTATGTACATAATCCAAAGGGTTAAACCTTCGGCTAAACAGAAGTTCAGTTAGCTGTTGCAACTCCTCTTCCGTAGCCAATTCCAAAGCCGTCCTTAATTCATCCAAAGTTTAGACCCTCCTTTACCACAAGAATCTCAGGGCTAAAGCCACTGAGATGTTCAACTCATCTACTAATGTGTTGAGAATTTAGGATTTTAGTTAGTCAACCCGTAAAATGTCAGCGAAACATACTACTAACCGAACTATCCTCATGGATGCGCCAAATCGCCTCACCCAACAAATTCGCCACCGTTAGCACCGTCAACTGTGGAAAACGCTTATCCTCATTTAATGGAATCGTATTAGTGACAATCACCTCTTCAAGTACACCATTAGATAAACGTTCGATCGCCGGAGGAGAAAACACCGCATGAGTTGCACAGGCATAAACCTGTCTCGCCCCTTCCCGGCGTAACAACTGAGCCCCCTCCGTAATCGTCCCCGCCGTGTCGATCATGTCATCCACCAACACCGCAGTTTTCCCCCTCACATCCCCAATCACATTCATCACCTCCGCCACATTATGAGCTTGGCGGCGCTTATCAATAATCGCCAAAGGCGCATCACCGAGCTTTTTCGCAAAGGCCCGCGCCCGCGCCACCCCGCCCACATCCGGTGAAACTACCACCAAATCGGGCAACTTCTTGTTCACCAAATAATCTAAAATTACCGGCGAACCATAAACATGATCGAACGGAATATCAAAATACCCTTGAATTTGAGCCGAGTGCAAATCCATCGCTAGAATGCGATTAGCCCCCGCCTCAGTAATCAAATTAGCCACCAATTTTGCCGTAATCGATTCTCGCCCAGCAGTTTTACGGTCAGCCCTAGCATAGCCATAGTAGGGCATCACCGCTGTAATTTGCCGAGCCGAGGCGCGACGACAAGCATCAATCATAATTAGCAACTCCATCAGGTGATCGTTCACCGGCTGACAAGTTGGCTGGATCAAATAAACATCGCACCCCCGAATTGATTCCTGGATTTGGATATAAAGTTCGCCATCAGCAAACCTTTTGCGAACCATCGGTCCCAAATCTATACCCAAGTAGCGAGATACTTCTTGGGAAAGAGGAATATTCGCCGACCCAGAAAATAGTCTTAGTCGATTATGATCGGGAATTGGAGGTTCAGAAACTGGAAGTGGTAAAATAGCAGAACGGATCACGGTAGGGCCCCTCGCAGGACATTCTTTCACAAATGATTTTATCATTACTAACTCAAACTTTAATCAATTATTTTTAATTTGTGGGCGATCGCCTGCGATGCCAGGACTTGTCCTTAATTAGCTAAATTTAGCCAACAGCAATACTACAAAAGGATCGAGAAAGAATAAAATTAAAGAATATTTTAAAACACTACACTCATACCGGAGTAGCAGATGAGCTTAAGAGAACGCATTGACGCAGATATCAAAACCGCGATGAAGTCCAAAGAGAAGGTACGCTTGGAAACGGTTCGTAGCATCAAGAAAGTTTTGCTAGAAAAAGAAGTTAGCGCCCGCCCCGAAACCCTGACAGAAAGCCAAGAGTTGGAAGTTTTGGTACAAATTGCCAAGCAGCGGCGAGACTCGATCGAACAATACCAAAAAGCTGGTCGCGACGATTTGGCTAACCAAGAAGCGGCGGAACTTGCGATTATTGAGGAGTATTTGCCGACACAAATGTCTGATGAAGAGGTGAATGCCATTATTGACGAGATTATTGTCTCTGTGGGCGCAACTTCGGCTAAGGATATGGGTAAGGTGATGGGTGGGGCAATGCAGCAGCTTAAAGGTAAGGCTGATGGTAAGAAAATTCAAGATTTGGTGAAAGCAAAGCTGGCGTTGCTAAATTGAAGTATAATCGTCGCCAATATTCTCAAAATTTTTTAGAGAGCGATCGTTCGTAGTAAGCGCCAAGCGCGCTAAAGCGCTTACTACAAACATCACATCCAAACCTTAATTAAGTAACTCGATCGCGCGTTTCTTTAACGCTTCAGCAGTCAACCCATTAAAGGCCATTAATTGACCAGCAGTTGCGGTAGTTTCTCCCCGTTTCCAGGCAAAAGTATCTCGCCGACAATTACTGCGTAACATAACTGGTTCTAACATCCCAGATGCACCACCAATTACTCCAATTAACGCATCACCGCTAAACAATCGATCGAAGTCAGCATCGCTAATAAAACCACCATCAGGTTCAGAACAAGTGTCCCAAGCAACATCGCTGGAACGGTATAAACGCCGAGGATTGATAATAGAAATAATCCGCGAACCAATACCTGCTTTTTCCAATGCGACGGCGGCTTCAAAGACAGGAATTAGGGTCATATCACCAATTACAGCAAATACAACTTTTTTAGCCTGCCCTTGATTAAGTGAGGTTTCAATTTCTGTCTTAGCCTCCCCTTGATTAAGGGGTTGGGGGGGGTGAATTTCTTGCAACACAACAGCACCTTTTTCTAAAC
Organism: Oscillatoriales cyanobacterium USR001; assembly: GCA_001698425.1. Classification (GTDB taxonomy): domain Bacteria; phylum Cyanobacteriota; class Cyanobacteriia; order Cyanobacteriales; family Microcoleaceae; genus Kamptonema. The sequence continues at coordinate 165,654 of MBRE01000046.1, forward strand.
CTTGTTTTGTCTGTTCAAAGGTGGTACGAATTGGTAAAGGTGACTTACTAGCAGTAATCACAATTCCCTTATTTTTAGTGGTTAAAGCCCAGTCATAACAGACTTGAATACTGTTAGCATCGGGTGGGAACAAAGGAAACACATTACCATTCCGCATCATGGCGGCAAAATAAGCTTCAATTTCTGGACGTTGGTGAGTCCAACCATTACGACCTTGTTCTAATGCACCGGCAGTAAATAAGGTAATAGTTGCTGGAGTTGGTCGTCGTAATTCTGCCATTGCTTGGGTGACAGTTTGCCAAATTGGTAAGCCATTGATGGCAAAAGATTCGTAGGAACACCACAAACTCCGCGCCCCCATTAGTGATAAACCAACCGCTAAACCGGCACAGGCATCCTCACTCAATGGTTCGTAAACTTGACCGTTGGGTGATTGATTGTATAAGTCATCGGTGGTGGGGTGAATAATTTTTAAAGCTTGGTTGATGTTGGCAATTCCTGATGCTTCATTACCATCAGCATTGGTGACAATAAAAGCGCGATCGCTTTCTCCAACTTTACCTACTAAACGTCCCATTGCTGTTGTGGAAACCTTCGCTTCACCGCCAATGGCATATTCTTCTAATGGCAATTCTCCCAAATCTGCTAAAGGTAATTGAAATTCTGTCACCGCAGTTTTAGCAGCCGGACCACCGCCTGCACGTTCGCAATTTGTTCGCACTAATTCCCATGCTTCTATAGGTAAAGCACGACCTTTTAAAGCATCGATAATATGCTGACTTTCTAAGGTGTCTTTGGGATAAAGATTGTGAGATTTTGCTCCCCGTGCGTGAACGCCTGCGCCTTTCAATTGTTTGATGATAAAGACGGTTAATTTACCGCCCAAGGCAGATTTTGCGGCTCGATCGACGGCAACTAAAACGGCTTGGGTAAAGGCCAACCGTTGTTGTATTGAAAAAGCGGTGCTGTCAATGTAATCTCCCGGTTGCTGCTTGTCGTCAAAATCTTTTGCATCAACTAAAATGACTTCCTCAAAACCATTTCCTTGCCAATAAGCGATCATTTCCGCATTAGTTTTAGTGGAAACCATGCTATGATGTTCCTGAGAAAAACCGTTCCAAACTAATACGGGTAAAAAGTTGGTGACAGTGGGATAAGCAGTGTGGAAATGTGCCATACTACTCATTGGGTAAGGTTCCCCCATCCCACCATCTCCCATTGTGAAAGGGAATAGTTTATCGCGGTGCAAAAGTGCGGCGGACATGGCAAAATGTTGACCTTGACCAAGGGGACCGGCTGGTGCTAAAATGCCAGGAATGTAACCGGAAAGGTGGCCTAAAAGTCCGTGTTGTTCCCGAAAGCGATCGCGCAATTGTTGGACATTTTCAATTCCCATATCCTCCAAGGAGCGATCGAGAAACATGGCACTATAAAATCCTGGTGCGTGATGTCCAACTTCAGTTAAAATGTTTTTGTGACCGAGCATCACTAAAGCCGAGTATGCCTCTGCTTGGCTGGCAAACCCCCCCGGATGTCCAGAAGCTTTACTCCCCGTAATTTGCAGCGTCAAGTAGCGCAAAGCATCGGCCGCCAGTAAAGTCTGAAAAACGGCGGCGGGATCGGCAGAATCCGCGATCGCACCAGCACCCTCCGCGATCGCAGGAGTTTTCCCATAAGTCTCAAAACCCGGCACAGCGTCACCAAAATACTGGATGCCTTCGCAAAAAGCTGGTGTGATTGACGTTGCCTTCGGGGTAGTTGCAGTCATGCTTTGTACCTTAAAATTTTAGATGGAATCAATTTAAAATTAATTTTATAACTTTAGTGTGGCAAATAATCATCATTGATGCTTGACAAAGTTATAAAAAATATCAATACCTAACTTTAACCAAAATGACACTACCTGACGGTCCCAAAACTCAAAAATATGTACAGCTAATTCAATGGATCGCCGATCCCTTGGGATATATGAATAATTGTGCAAAGCAATACGGCGACATTTTTACAACTAGATGGGGTAAACTCGCTCCCTTCGTAATGATTAGCAACCCCGAAGGATTGCAGCAAATACTCACAAATCCGGCTTTTGATGCCCCTGGAAGCGCCAACGAGATATTAAAACCGATGCTGGGGGAAAATTCGATGATGACGCTTTCAGGCGATCGCCACAAACGCCAGCGTCAATTATTAATGCCTCCCTTTCATGGCGATCGAATGCGAAATTATAGCGAGAAAATTTGCGCGATCGCCAGCGAAGTTGCTAGTAACCAAGCGATCGGTACAAACTTTTCCACCCGCAGCATCATGCAAGAAATTACCATGCGCGTCATCCTTAATACCGTATTCGGCTTAGATGAAGGACCTCGCTTTCAAAAACTTCGACCAATTCTCGCCAAAATGCTAGAAATGACAGGTTCACCCCTAAGATCCAGCATCCTATTTTTCAAATTCCTACAAAAAGACTTAGGTCCTTGGAGTTTTTGGGGACGAAGAATGCAGCAAAAACGGCAGATTGACGAAATTCTATTTACTGAAATTACCGAACGTAGAACCCAACTAGATAGCGATCGCACCGACATTCTCAGCTTAATGATGGCCGCCCGCGACGAAAACGGAGAACCCATGACCAATGAAGAATTACGTGACGAACTAATGACACTGCTAATAGCTGGACACGAAACCACCGCCACCGCTTTAACCTGGGCATTTTACTGGATTCATCACTTACCAACAGTCCGCGAAAAATTACTGCAAGAACTTGATAGTTTAGGTGAAAATCCCGATCCAATGGCAATTATCAAACTCCCTTATTTAACAGCAATCTGCAATGAAACCCTACGAATTTATCCCGTAGGAATGTTAACATTTCCGAGAGTAGTGCGCGAACCAGTCACATTAATGGGCTATCAACTTGAACCTGGTACAGCCTTAGTTGGCTCAATTTACCTCACACACCGCCGCGAGGATTTATATCCCAATCCCCAAGAATTTAGACCAGAAAGATTTTTAGAAAACCAATTTTCCCCTTATGAATATTTACCCTTTGGCGGCGGTAGTCGTCGCTGCATTGGCCTAGCATTAGCCCAACTAGAAATGAAATTAGTATTAGCCGTAATTCTGCGGGATTACAACTTAGCCTTAGCCGAGAAAAAGCCCGTACTTGCGAAGCGTCGAGGCGTAACGTTAGGACCTGCTGGCGGCGTGAAAATGGTAATTACGGGGCGGCGAATGAGAGAGAATATACCTCAACCAATTACTACTGCTATTTGAAAGCACCCACGCAGGTCAAAAACCCGGTTTCTGCATCAATATCTCAATCTTGCCCGAACCAGCCACGATTCTCAAAAAACCGGGTTTTTTACCTTAAGTTCCAAGCTTAATTGCCAAATTAGAGCAAATGTGGGTAGTTGCAATAGCCCACTTGATCATCTAAAAGTACCCCTGTAATAATAAAAGACAGATATGCATACCCTGTTAATTCAGAGCGGTCGGGAGTGTGTTAGCTACGGCTAACATCTTCCGCCCTTTCTATTTGTGGGGTTTTTTTTGAGAAGAAATAAGAAATGCCGCGATCGCATCATAATCAAATCCGTGATTCATCGGAATTTGCATCTCTCTTACCTCCCTCTGCGTTCTCTGCGTTCTCTGTGGTTAAATCATTCCGATATAACCGGAAAAGAAACCGCAGCCGAAGCTAACGTTAATTTATAACTTGTATCACCTTGAAATTGAGAAACTCGGACAAAATAAAGCCCCGCAGGTAAAAGATCGGAAACAATTTTTTCCCCAGTAGTTCCCAAATTACTAGAAGTCGCAACAATTCCATCAATTCCCACTACTTGATTGCGGTTAATATCCTGAATTAACTCCACATCCGCATCCGCAGTTAAACCGTCCAAAGTTAAACTAAAGCGACTGGGAGAATTGAGGATAAAACTATAAATATCTACAGGTTCAGCCGTCCCAACAAAATCATTAACAACTTGAGTTTCCGATAATACACCCAAATTTTTTGCTAAACTCAAATCTTCACTAGCTGCGGGTGTGGTAGTTACCAAAGTTTCCTCCAAACCATAGCGAATGTAATGGTCAAAAGCACTTTTAACTAAACCATTCTTTACGGCAGTAGCAACCAGGGGATACTTTTGTAAATAAAACTTAGGGTCAAATAAACTACTCGGCTTGCGGTCTTCAAATTGACCTAATTTGAGATAATGTTCAAAGGGCGTTAGTTGAGTGCGCTGAATTGCGGCTGCCACATCCGCATTATTTGACAGATAAAATTCTGTGTCAAATAAAGGATTAGGATTGCGACGTTCAAATTGACCGAATCTGATAAAATGTCCTGCTGGTGTAATTTTATTTTGGGCGACAGCGGTGGCAACGTCTGTATTAGTTTCCAAATAATATTCCGTATCAAACAGAGCGTTAGGATTTCTGCCTTCAGCCTTGCCAAATCGTTGGTAGTGATCGAACCCACTGGAGACTTTGCCGTTAGCCAGTGCCAAGGCGACATCGGGGTTAGTTTGTAGATAATAGGCGTTGTCGAAGAGGCTTCTCTGGTCTAACATTCCTCAAAAATTCTCTCAATTGCGTAGGTACAAATAGTTTGTTGGTATTATACTATTTAATGTTGTAAGTTGTACATGGATTTAGGAAATTAAATCTATCAATATTCTCTAAAAAATAATTGTGAGTGTGCCTGGAGTATGGCTAAATCTGCTTTGATGACAACTTTGCGCCGCGCTTATCGGATTGCTCAGAGATCCATGCAAACAGGGATTTCTGGGAGTGAATTGATGGAGATGTTGAGCGATCGCGGTTCAGAAAATTCGATTTCGCGCCGCCGTCTCATACATGGGGGTTTAGCGGCGGCGGGGGCGATCGCGGCGACTACTTTAACGCGAGATAGAAACCCCGCGATCGCCCAATCAACGGCCAGATCCCCCATTTTAATCGTTGGCGGTGGCCTTGCAGGGCTAACCGCCGCCTACCGTCTGAGCCAAGCAGGAGTTCGCACTGACATCGTAGAAGCCACCAACCGCCCAGGGGGACGCATTCGTACTTTACCCAAAACCGCAGGAACGACAATTTCTGCTGAATTAGGTGGAGAATTTATTAACACCAGTCATCTGACTTTCATCTCTTTAGCGACAGAATTAGGCTTAAAAGCGATCGATGTTAAAGAAGTACAACAAAGGCTAGTTGAAAATACTTTCTACTTTCAAGGCCGCAGAGTTCCCCTATCACAACTAATTACAGACTTTGCTCCCTTAGCTAAGAAAATCAAAGCAGATTTAGCCGCAATTGGAGACAATCTTAGCTACAAATCAGCTAACGAAGCCGCAGAAAGATTAGATAACACTTCCCTTGCTGAATATTTAGACAATGCCGAAACTAGCACGGTAGTTCGCCAACTAATTAGCATTGCTTACACCGGTGAATATGGTCGCGATGCTGAAGAACAATCTTGTCTGAATATGCTATTTTTAATCGGCACTGAACCTAATAATTTTAGTCTTTTAGGCGACAGTGACGAGCGCTATCAAATTGAAGGTGGGAACGAACAAATCACCCAAGGATTAGCAAAAGCTCTAGCAGATTCGATTGAACCCGCGACAGTTTTAGAAGCTGTTAATACTTTATCTGATGGTCGTTACCGAGTTAGTTTGCGATCGGGACAAAGTGCATTCGATCGCACCTACGAACGGATTTTATTTACACTCCCTTTCTCCACACTACGGCAAGTTACCCTCAATGTCAATTTGCCCCGCGAGAAACGATTTGCTATTAATAATTTAGGTTACGGTACTAATAGCAAATTAATTACCGCTTACCGCAATCGAGTTTGGCGCGAAGTTTATCTATCAACAGCCACTGTTTACTCGGATTTAGGATTTCAAAATACTTGGGAAGCCACACCTTTTGCTCCCACTGGTAACGGTTTAGTAACTGAATATCTTGGTGGAAGACAAGGTTTAGCCCTTGGTAGTGGCACGCCAGAAGATCAAGCCCAAAGATTTTTGTCACAATTTGACAAAGTTTTTCCCGGAGTTAAAAATGCTCGAATTGGTAAAGCCGTTAGAGCTTTCTGGCCAGGAGAACGTTTTTTTCAAGGTTCCTATCCCTGCTATTTAGTAGGACAATGGACTCGAATGTATGGTGTAGAAGGAGAGCGTGCTGGTAATTTATTTTTTGCTGGAGATCATACTTCTTTAGAAAATCAGGGTTATATGGAAGGAGCCTGTGAAACAGGAGAAAGAGCCGCTATAGAAATTTTAGCCGATTTGGGTTTAAATTCTTCTGCTCAAAAATTAGCACAGCGTAGAGCCGCAAATCTAAGTTCTCCTCGCCCTAGTCGAAAAGTTCCTAGAAATCAAAAATTCTAACCAGGGAAAATAATGGGAAAATTAAATTTGTAGTGGCTATTTACCCCTTGATTATTATACAATTAAGCGATGCCACTACCAATAACAACAACTAAAAACCCAGATGAGAACCATTGAGGGAAGTATCGCTAATACACTACTAACAACCGAAATGAAAACCTTACATTTGCCTCAAATTTTATCTAGTTTACTCCTATCTTTTGCCTCCAGTATTGCCTTGATTAATCCTCTGTTTGCGAACAATATTGCTATTGAAAATTCAGAGATCGATCTTCCTCTTTGTTATATGCAAACCCCCGATGGAAAAACTATTAATTTAGTCAATATGTGCGGTTCACAAAATAATTCTACTACTCCCAAGATATGTACCCCTAACTCTAATGATGCCAAATTGTCAATTGCTAATTATAATTATGATGGTAATTTTTTAACAGGAAATGTGATTAATTCAACCTGTAAAACTGTGAAATATATTAAAGTAAATTATGAAGTTTTAGATGAATCAGGCAACCTCATTGACAATGGATTTATTTATGCTCAACCTGTGAATGTGGAACCCGGAAAATCAGCGTCATTTCGAGGTGCAGTTGTTTCTGGTGCTAAGGTGCAAGCAACACATTTAGATTGGCAAGAATAAATATTTATTTTCGGCTGTTATTTTCGGCTTTGCCGGATTGGATGATGGAATTTGTAGGGGTAATGCCCCCGTGCTTACCCCTACAAATTCGCTTTCAGAAGTTAGAACTTGCTTTGTTTGATCATTTTACTTACTTGAGTTCGGCATCCTGCACAATCACAACCCAATTCGAGGATCGCCCGATCTCCAATTCGATCGGAATAGATGTCTAGGGATGGAGAATCAGTGCCCCATTGCTCTTGAGATTCCCCAACAATTTCAATCTCAATGGCAATTGTCGCAGGGTCTTCTGCACCTCCGTTTTGGGTCGTGACCGTGTTAGCATGAGCGGGGTTGGCAGTTAGTAGCATCAATGCGATTGAGCTAGAACAACCTAGCAGAGTCAGAAGATTTTGATTCATAATTCATCAAAAGATTTAGAATTGATAACTTAGTCTAACCTATCGAAGATTTCACTTTATTAAAATTAAAACACTAATCCGGCACAATCAAACCCTGAAGCTTACACCCCTTTTCCTCGTCATTCAAACCTTTGCACTGTAACAACACTCCAAACCCTCCTAAACCCATCGGATCGATCAATTGATGCAACGCCTCACGCCGCCGCAAAAATGCTGCTAAATCTAATACTTTTCCATCATCGGCAGAAAGAGCGGCAATCCTATTTCCCAAACCCAAAGACATTAAAAATAAACCCTGTTGAGTAAAACCTACTAAATCTAACCCGCGCAATTTACCATGTTTTTCTAATGCGGTAAAATCGACATGGGCTGTTAAATCTTGCTTCCCCACATATAAATACGGATTATTATGATGTTGATGGCGATAATAACATTTCAGCGTCCCTTCTCGCCGATGGAAATTATAATAACGGTAAGCTGGATAACCATAATCAATTGTCAATAAATACCCCCGCTGTAACTTTTCTGTAACAGTGCTAATCCAGTCTAAAGCTGCTAAATTAACCTCACTGCGATAACCATCAGTGTATGTACTTTCGGATAAATCGATGCCAACTAACTCAAAATATTCAATAATTCTAGGTGTGGAAACTTCCCCGCTAATTTCTTTTAACTTCATTTCTATTTCCCCATCTTCTTGCACCTGGGTTTCCGCAGTAATATAGACTTCCTTAATCTGACCATTCTCAATTATAAATTGATGAACAGGTAACGCATCCACTAATTCATTAGAAAATAAACAACCCACGATCGAATCGGCAGATATTTCATCCCAATTACACCATCTGACAGCTTTAATATCCATTAAACGTTGCTGCTGTTCCGCTTTGAGTATAGGTGATTTCTCAACTATGAAGTATTCTAATAATTGAAAAAAATCTTGATATTGTCGTTGCAGATATGCTAGAATATCAGCAGCTAAAATTCCTTGCCCTGCTCCCATTTCCACGATAGTAAAAATCTGAGGTTTACCCAAGATTTCCCACATCTGGACAAATTGTTCCGCTAAAACTTCTCCAAAATCAGCACCAAGATGAGGCGAAGTAAAAAAGTCGCCGTGTTTGCCGATCTGCACTTCATTATTAGTATAATAACCATGTTGTGGATGATATAAAACTAACTCCATGTATTCAGCAAAACTGATGCGTTGCTGTGGACTGGCGACAATTCGGTGGTAGATTAGATCGCATAAATCTCGATTACTATTATTAAAATCTAATAGCTGAACAATCATAAATTAGAGTTGTAGGTTATTGAAGAACAAGATATATCCATTGAATAAGGGATTTGTTCGCATCGTCATCTACCCATCCACTGCTCAAAGCTATGCTTTGAGGAGTGGATGGGTGGAATCCTCTTTCTTCTTCCCTCTTTCTTCGGCTATATTAGATAAGGTTACTATCAATGGTGACGGTATGAGTGTCAATCTGGCTCCCGGTTTAAATTTAGAAAGGCTTGCTGCGCCGACGATGTTGGCACTTAGGGAAGTTTTTCAAGGTATTGATGCTAATAGCTGTCCGGGTTCGTACAATTTTCATCTGCACACGGTTTATTCTGATGGGCAATTACGTCCAGAGGTGTTGATGGAGTCGGCGATCGCGATCGGTTTGAAAGGTTTAGCTATTACGGATCATCATAGTATTAATGGCTATTTTCAAGCTCAGATTTGGTTAGATAATTGGAAATTAAATAACTGCGATCGTAAATTAACTGCCCCTACTTTGTGGAGCGGGATGGAAATTAATGCGAATTTATTGAATATTGAAGTACATATTCTCGCCTATGCTTTTGAGCCAGGACATTCTAGTTTGCAGCCTTATTTGCATGGTAAGGGTGCGATTGGAGATGCTTATGAGGCAGAAAATGTAATTAATGCGATTCATCAGGCTGGGGGTTTGGCGGTGTTAGCTCATCCTTGTCGTTATCGAATTTCTGCTAATAAGTTAATTCCAGAAGCGGCGAGTTTTGGCATTGACGGGGTAGAAACTTTTTATGCTTATACTAATCCTAATCCTTGGTGTCCGAGTCCTAAACAAACTATATTAGTTAAGGAACTTGCTGCTGATTGGGGGTTATTTAATACTTGTGGAACCGATACTCATGGAGTTGATTTGTTGCAGCGGCTTTGATTCTTCTTGTGTAGCAAGAAATTTATTCCCCAAGGCTATTGGTCAATAAGAAGTTATTAGTCGCCATGCAATTAAAGCTGCTGTTTTACCTTATCCTGCGCTAATTCCATAAACTTCAAGCGGGTTTAATTACGTTGCCCTTTCGCTTTCACTAAAACTAAATCTCCTTCTATTTTAGTTTCATAAGTTCCCAAAGGAGTTTTAGCCGGCTTTTCAATCGCTTTACCATCGGTTGCAAAAACAGCATCGTGACAAGGACAAATAAATTTTTGTTCAGTAGCTTTCCATTTGACTATACAGCCTTTGTGAGTACAAGTTGGATTGACGGCAGATATATTGTTAGAATTAGTGCGGACTACCAATAAAGCACCCACCGCTGATTTCTCATTAAAAATTTGACCTTCTTTCTTTAATTGGGTTATCGTCCCAGCAGTAATGAACCCGTCAGAACGTGGGGTATCATTAACATTATTCGTTGCCAGTGCTAAAGCTCCCAATTTTTTGCCCGGTTGAGCACAAGCCGCAAGTGCTACAGGGAGAGAACTTGCTACTAAACCAACACTAAACCAACCTAAAAAAGTACGACGTTCCATACTTAACCTATGAGATTTTAGATTTTAGATTTTAGATTTTAGATTTTAGATTGGATATGACTTTTTTACATAGTCAACGCTCCCATCTAAAATACCAATATTTTGAGTTTATCACTAAATAACCGATTAGGTTATTTTCTTGAACTTTTCTTTCAGTTCACCCCATTCAGGGCAGGGCGGTTTCATTCTCTTGTAGGGGCAATCCCCCTGTGGTTGCCCCGTAAGGGTTTGGGGCAGGCACGGGGGCACTGCCCCTACAGAAAACCTCCTTTTGATCTGAGAATGAAACAGCCCTGCCATTCAGGGCATTTTTAGCAAAGGCTAAATGAAGTTAGCTATCTTTATCTGTTTTTGGCTGTCGTTTCTTGCGAAATATTCCAGTCATATTAATGCCACTTACCAGCATCAATATAGCTCCTAAACCAACGAAAAGTACATAAATTGGCATGAGAAATTCTCCTAGATATTCTCCTTGGTGGATATTCAAGAAAATTTCGCCTGCATCCTTTGACATATTAAACCATGCTCTGCCAATTCTATAGATTAAACCTGTCACCGTACTAATTGCTAAAGGCAATAAAATAATCGGTGCAGCGATACGGTGAATTTTCCGAAAATCAAGTTTTGTTCCTGGTTTTTCGGGAGATTTCGCACCAAATAATTTGGTCATGGTTATGCCACTGACAATTATTCCAATTGTTCCTAAAGCCAGCAAAAGAACATATATTGCTGCAAATGACTGTCCGAAATATTCTCCTTGGTGAATTACCATAAAAATTTTGGTAGCATCACCTTCGATACCAAACCAATCTTCTGCGAGGCGATAGATAACTCCTGTTAATGCAGTCAATAGTAAAGGAATGAAAATAAAGGGTGCTATTTGGCGGTGAAGTTTACGAAAGTTAATGTTAGTCATCTATTGACTCTCCTAAATTTATTATTTTTTTGTTGAGAAACAGACTAGGGATATGTAGAATGATAGCACATTTCAAGAGAGCTACATTAAATTTAATATCAATATTGAGAAATATTGATATTTTTCTATTTCTACATCAATTTCATAAAAGCATTCACGGCATCATATTGGTCTGCCATTCGCGAATAAAATTCGATCGAGCGCAAATCTATCTCTGGTAAAATTTCACTTTTACTAACTAATTCATACCCATTTGAACGCAAACAATAAACTGAAATTACGCAATCTTCCCAAAACCAAACCTCTGGCACTCCCACTCGACGATAAATTTCCAGAGTGTCAATTCCAGCACTGGTTACTATTACCTCAATTGCTAAATCTGGAATTGATTTGCGCGTACCTAAACAATAAGATTCATCTGGTTCCTTTCGTGCGCCTAATTGCTTAATTCCGATTGTTGTGCTACCGCGTCCATAAAAACGAATGTTTTTCATCCGCATATACATTTCTAAAAGTTGACCTAAAGTGTTTTTCGGTTCTTCGTGAGCGTCAGACAAGGGAGCCATAATTTCTAAAGTTCCATCTAAATAAGTTAAATGTGCGCCTGTTTCTGCTAATTCTGCATCCAACTTTTCCAGTGTCTCCCATGTCACATTTGATAATAAGGCTCGGCTTTTATTTAATGGTGTTTGAGAAGTTGTGACAATCATTTGATTTACCTTTGATAGTTAGATTTTAATGTCGATGATTATTAGTGTACCTAATTCTAGCTCCAGCCCACTGAAGTTTTTCTCTTAAAGTGCGGTAATAGGAATAGTTTTCGCGCAAGATAATAAATTTTACCTCACAATCAGCCATTCTCACATCTACTCGATGTCCTGGCCAAATAGCAGTCGCCATTACGCCATCCATCCAGAGTTTAGTAGTTAAATCGTAATCGGCTAAAGGCCAAATGCTAACTACGGAACCGGGAGGGAGTATAATTGGGCGACTGGAGAGACTTAAGGGACAAATAGGAGTAACTGCGATCGCTTCCATTCCGGGGTGCAAAATGGGACCATTAGCGGATGCAGTGTAACAAGTTGAACCCGTAGGAGTGGCAACAATTAAGCCATCTCCTTGATATTGATCGACGACTTCACCGTCTACTTCCATTTCTAAAATAGAGGTAGGCATTCTATCAGCCGAAGCGGGTTTAATGCACATTTCATTGAGTGCGAGAAAGCGATCGCTTACTGGTTCGAGATTAGTGCGATCGCCCTCAAAAACCGCCGCCTGTAACATCATCCGTGTCTGCATAGCATAGCGATCCTCAAACAACCGATCCCAAACCCGTTCCGTATCCTTAAAATCTTCCAAAGATTCTGTTAAAAAACCCAAATGTCCGCCCACATTCACCGCCAAAATGGGGATATCATCAACGGCCAAATTTCGCGCCGCAGCTAACGCCGTACCATCGCCGCCGAGGACCACCGCTAAATCTATTTTCTGAGTGCTAGAAGCGAGAAATACTGGGTAAGGATTGTCTTTTGGACCCGATGGCCCCATCAAAACGTGACAGCCTCGATTTTCCAACTGTCGCGCACACTTTTCCGCCCAGCGTTGGCTTTCAACATCTCTGGCCTTATGAGCAATGATCGCTTGATTAATCTGCACGTTGTTACTACTTATAAAGAACCGATCCGCATCTAAATAAAGCTTATCGTAAATTGTGTAATAATTTCAACTATAAAGATTATGATCTGGATCTAACCAGACAATATAAAAAATATTTTCACTAAAAAAGCCATGTACCCTGCCATATTCATTAGCAGATATTTGAAACTGGTAAGGCATATTTACAAGCTGATCTTCATTAGGAATCCCGAAGCCATTGGGTTCAGTTGTATCTTGCCATACTATGCCATGACAGCGCAGACTTTTACTTTGATTATTAATAATTTCTTGTGCTTTCAATTGTGATAAATCGCGCAGCCTTTTCAATAGAGATGCTAGATACTTAGCATCTCTACCACCAATTGAAAATTTATCTTTGCCATCCTGATAATACAGGAAGGAAAAACTAATTCCTTCCGGTATTTTTACGTTAACAACCTCTCTTGGTGCTGAAGATGGCTGACGGCGAATATCTGTATCTTGTCTTTTTTTATTCTTCTTCGATGACACGGGTTTTGTAAAATTCTCTCATTAAGTCCTTGGTAATAATAGCATGACAAGGTTCATCTCTTGGCAAGTCACCTCTGGCTTTAATCCAAGGATCTTCACGTCTTACCATCAATTCTAACTCATAGGCATCTCGAAAGAAATAATCGTCAGATAAGTCGTCTAAAAACTTTTGCACTTCCTCTGGAAATTCTGGTTTTTCGACTTCTTTCAGAATTGGCATAAACCCAAATTGTTCTTTATATTCATAAAATAAAGCTGGGATAGTTGGGCCATGTACCCAGGCTTGAAAATCCTCATCAAAAAGGGGGATATCTTCAAAGGCTAGATACCATGCTTGGGCATAATACAATAGTTTTTGTAACTTTTGGTTACTGAGATAAGAGCCTACGTCATTGGCGAACCAGATGTAGTAATCAGCGAGTTTGGAGGCTGTTGTAACTGTAGTTATTGTGGTCATAGAACTCGATTAAATAAGTTTAATAATCTTGATGATAGCACAGGGCGATTCTTCATGGAAACTTCTAGTAACCAACTATCACCCACCGGGTTTTAATCCAAACACAGCTATCCCAAAAGATTGTAAAATGATCTAAAACTCGTTTTGATTATTATGAAAGTAGTTGGAGAACAACTAGATGGTCGAGAACTGTATGAACGCCAAAAGAAGCTACGGGATTCTTCATGGTATTCTCCAGCACCAGTTGTAATAGCTGATTGCTTGCAGATACCTGAAAATATTGGTAGTTTGCTCAGGTTAGCAGATGCAGCAGGTAGTGAAAAAGTTATTTTCATTAATGCTGCTAATGAGCAGAATTTGGGGCGTATTCATCGAACAGCAAGAAACTGTGATGCTTTAGTTAGTTGGGAGTTCACTTCCCCTGAAGACTTTTTCAGTCGTTATGTACTGACGTTACCTCCTATAATCGCTGTTGAGTTAACGAGTTCTTCAAGAAATCTTTTTGAAGTTTCTTTACCTGCTCAATGTGTTTTTGTAGTTGGTAACGAAAGACACGGTGTTTCTTCTGAGTTACTAGGTCAATGTCAGCAGGCAGTACACATTCCGATGTATGGAGTCAATGGTTCCATGAATGTCACCCATGCTTTAGCAATAGTGTTATTTGAGTGGCGTAGGCAACACTCTGTATACCCCCAACCCCCTTAGAAAGGGGGCTTTTCCGGTTCCTCCCCTTTGCAAGGGGGGGCTAGGGGGGGTAATTGAGAAACGCTATATACTGACTTATTACAGGTGAAAGAGTATAAAGGTTTTCTGGTTTTTCAATGAAGCAACGCCGAGATAGAGATTGCAATGCGTTTAGTAAATCTGAGGATGTAATTAAGCTATTTTCCAGTAATTTTGCCAAGTTAACAGGTTGGGTTTCTTTAGCTAATAAGGACATAACTTGTTTTTCTATCTCGGATAAGCGATCGCACTGTTGCTGTAAAATATATTTCAACTCTTCTGGCAATAAAATGGGATGATTTTGTAATAACTCAGTAGCGTCGCATCCTAATTCTACAATTAAATTAGCCACACTTTTTAACCATAAGGGATTGCCTTGATAGTGGTTAATTAGTAAAGTCCATTTGTCTTGTGTTTCTAAGCCTTGTTCTTTGAAAATTTCCCTTGCTGCTGTAGTGTCTAAGCCTGTGAGAGTGAGGCTGTGAATAGGGCTATTTTTGTGTTTTATTTGAGCAATTTCTCGCGGTGCTTCCCAACCAATGAGTAGCAGGCAACTTTGATGGGATAAGTCTTTGATTTGTTTGAAAAAGCTGCGATATTCTTCATATCCTGGTTGATAATGACCGGCAAGTTCTCCGCTACTGAAAAGATTATGAATGTCATCTAAAATTATCAAACAACGATGTTTTTGTAGATATTTGATGAGAGGTAAGAGTTTAGGGTTAGTTGCTGGTGAGTTTATGTCTGTCGGTTGAGATAAAAATTCGATTAAGTTAGTTTGAAGTTCTGGGAAAGTTGGGGATGTTTCTAAGCTTCGCCAAATTACATATTGAAATTCATTTTTAATCTGTTGTACGAGTTGGGTTGCTAGGGCGGTTTTGCCGATACCGCTGATGCCATTGATGGTAATAAGTTGAGTTTTTTCTGTTAAGATTAATGTTTTTAGGGTTTGGATTTCGGAGGTGCGATCGTAGAATGTGCCTAAGTTTGGCATTTCGCTTAAATCGTGATGTAAAGTTGGGGTTTGTTGTGGGTTATATGTTTGCTGATTTGGTGGGTTTGAGTTTTGTATATCTGTCAGATATAAAGTATGACTACAGATCATATATCTACTTTTGTTGTGGTGTTGCTCAAAATGTGAAAATGTTGACCTAAAATTTGATTTACTGACTCTTTTTCCCAACTCTTGTGAAAGTGTCTGCCATAATTCCATTCCTACCTCTCTAACGCGATCCTCAGAGCGGTTAACCGCCTTGGCAATTTCTTTGTAGTCTTCATCTTCCCATGTCCCGCGCAGAATTGTCTCTTGCAAGTCATTTAGGTGCTTGCCTGTTCTAGCAAATATCAGATCGTCTGCGAGTTTTATCACTTCCTTAAGGTTCATAGAGTTGGATTAATATCATCGTTGGTTGTATTGTACCCAACATTTACCCACATTTTACTATCTTTCCCAATATTTCCCGATTTTTTATTGGTTATTAAATGAAAAAGTCCCGATTAGTACCCAACTTTTTGTAAGCGGAAAAACAAAAGTTAAGTGTTAGTCTGGATAAAGGGCAAATTTACTCCCTTGGGAACTTTAAGTATATGGAATTTAAAAATCTACGAAGAGGTTAGTTTGATGAATGAATAGACTAATCGTAAAAATCCTCCAGAAAGGCGAACAAGTGCTGAATGTCTCATACATAGGTGAGGAGATTCACATAGTTGTACGGAAATTAAACGAGGAAGTTTGTGTTTACTCCGTATCCCGCGATCAAAAAGGACAGCCTAAACTGTCTAAAACACCAGCAATTACCATCACTCATGGAGATGGTGAAGTCGAAGCTTGGGCAACCGATGCTAATGGTCAAGAAGTTCTCTCTATAACAGCTTAATGAGGTGAGTAGTGGGTAAAAAGTCTCTTAAAGTAACAGTTCACGGTTTATCTGATGAGAACTACGCCGATGTTGCTCATGGGATAGTTAAGACAGTCAAGGCTGTTGCTCCAAATAGTGATATCTCTATTCTGGGGGCAACTCCAGAAACATTTGAGGGTTCATCCAACAAGGAAATCAAGGGTAGGTAATATGGCAAGCCAAAGACGACCCAGGGAACACTTGAAGGCACAGGATGCAGTTAAGAAGAGGGACGGTAACGAATGTGAAATTTGCGGTAAAGTCTCAGATATAGCAAATGGACACCATGTTATTGCTTATAGTGATGGTGGTCCAGCGCATTTGAAGAATATGATGACACTTTGCCCAGAGTGCCACAAGGCTTATCATTCTGGAAAAATACAAGTCGATATTTGGCGATTTTGAATACAATGTCAAGCTTGCCTACTGTTCTCTTCGATACCTGTAAAATTTCAGACTTTATAGGTTGGGTTTCCTTTCATCAACCCAACCTCTTTTTCCCCTCACAATCTTATCTATTTCCACCCTTCCACTGCGATGATTGGACGGAGTGCGATCGCGTGTTATATCAAATAAAAAGTGCGATCGCATAACATAAAATTGGCGATAAATCCTCTGGTTTTAAATTATGTCTCTAAAGGAAGGTATATATCTTCTAAAAAGATTCTGCCTTCTTCTTTTTGACTTTTCTTAGATTCCTCAATAATGCTGAGGAATTTGGGATTCATGCTGATGCTCAAGGTTTCCATATCAACATCTTCAACTGAAAACAATGCGGCAACAGGCTGACCGTTACGAGTTAAAATGAGTGGCAGTTCTGTTTTCTCATAATTCTCCATCAATAAGGCAATTTCGCTAATTTCAACTGTTCTCATAATTCAACTATCTCCCCGCCAATGCGAACTTGATTCCCTTCTTTAATACCGATAGCACGGATATCCACAATCAATTCTTCCTCCTCTACATCATAATACACTCGAAATTCGCCTATTCGCAATTCCCACACCGCCAGCAAGTTTGGACGCATTTCTTTACGGTTTCTAGTTGGTACAGTTGGTTCGTAGCTCAACTGCTCAATGAGAGCATCCCTAATAATTTTTTGATCCCTTGCTGTGAAGGCTTGTAGATGAGATAGACTGATTCTGGAAAAGGCAATACGGTAAGACAAATTTGTAGCCTCCAAAATTAGGCTATGTTTTAGTATAAGGCTACGAGCGCACGGAGAGCAATCGCGCATTAAAAAAAAGCGCGATCGCTTTATTAATTTAGATTAATTCTATATTCTCCTCAATGAGAATCAAGTTACCTCCGTTGCTTAAAGAAGTCAATAAACTTCGTCATGGCTACCAACATCAATCAAAAGAATCTCTTCAACATCTGAGGCTCCACAGGTAAAAGTAAATCCAATAAAACTGTTAAATTATGAGTTTTACTAAAAGCAATTCCCGATTCTTGCAAACGCGCTTTCAGATATTTCTCAATACACTGTTGAGCGTGAAAACAGGCCGCATCATAGTTAGGAGATTTCCTAGCTCGTAACTCCCGCAAAGCTGTAGTAAAATCACCCTCAGCTTTATTAATCCATTCAACTGTTAGCGGATTCATAAATCACCTTTCCTTTTTCCATGATTTCCCGTAGAAAAAAATCATTCCAGGCGAGACGTTGTTCTACCTCTACAGGAGTTCGCACTAACAAATCTATGGCAAACTTCGGTTGAACTTTATTTAAAATTTCCCAACTTTTCCGAAAATTGCTCCCCTTATATGGTAAAATTACTAACAAATCAACATCTGAGTCATCTTGAGGATTTCCATAAGCATAGGAACCAAATAAAATTATTTTATTTGGCTTAAATTCACTAGCAATAGTCATAATGACTTGCATAATTTTTTCCATTTCTATCATAGTCAATCAACACTCCTTAGCGGATTAAGGATTTGAAAGCTCGTTTGAACGAAGAGGCTAAAACAAGAGTTCTCATCGTTTTAATTCTGCCATTATATCATTTACTGTACCTCGGAATACCTGTTCATGCAAATACTCTTCTTCAGCACGAACAATATTGAGAGCGATCTCATCTCTCCGTTTTTCCCTAAGTCTTCGCCCGATCAAATTGATTAGGGCGATCTGTTCATCATCAGACATTTCAAGGACTCGAAAGCTTCGATCGAGGTGAAGGTATCCCAGCCGATCGAGCCATGACAGCGCTACAGCAGTATTCTAACAACGTTTATGGTGCAGAAAAATGGGGAAGAAGATAATGCGATCGCACTTTAATCTTGCTTTAATCAGCGCGATCGCAAATCTTCTAATCTTCTAAGCAAACCGAATCTTCAAATAATCTTCATCCATTTTCGCACCAGCCGGTTGCAAAGCCGCCAACGCCTGCGGTAAAACTAAATTCCGCCGATGATTCCCGATCGTAATATTTAACTCATCCCCCGACTTACTCAACTTAATTTGATCCTTCGCAATCCCTGGTAAGTACAACTCCAAACTATATTGATTATTTTCTTGGACAATCCTCATCGTATTTTCTTTGTAATAAACCTGACTCGGATCTTCATCACCATAAAGCGTTTCTTTCAACCTCTCCAAAGCTGCTAAACCACACATTTCCTCAGAATAAAGTGGCACTTCCTTCACCGGCAATGGTCGAAAATTATCGTGAATTTCCTGCCGATATTGTTCCTGATTCTCTTTCCAACGCTTAAAAAATGGATCGGTAACTTCTTGAGGAATAATCCGATTTGCTACGATCATATCCGTTGCTACATTATACAAACTCAAATAAGCATGAGCGCGTAATGACTCCTTAATTACCATCTTCTCAGGATTGGTAACTAACCTTACGGAAGTTACAGTATTATCAGTTAAAACTTTTTCCAAAGCTTCAATTTGTTCATAAAATTCATAAGGCGCATCCATCACCTCTTTATCAGGTAAAGAAAAACCCGCAATTGGTTTAAAAAGTGGTTCAACTAAGGGCCTGAGAGCTACAGAAAGACCTTGCAACGGTTTGTAAAATCTTCTCATATACCAGCCACCAACTTCTGGTAAACTTAGTAATCGTAAAGCTGTACCTGTAGGAGCGGAATCAATAATTAAAACATCAAATTCTCCTTCATCGTAATGACGTTTCATCCGCACTAAGCCAAAAATTTCATCCATTCCTGGCAAAATTGCCAATTCTTCAGCCTGGATACCATCAAGTCCCCGCGCTTGCAAAACTTGGGTAATATAACGTTTGACTGCTCCCCAATTTCCTTCTAGTTCCATCAAAGCATCAAGTTCCGCTCCCCACAAGTTCGGTTTCACCAGTCGCGCCTCGTGGCCCAATTCCATGTCAAAGCTATCCGCTAAGGAGTGAGCGGGATCTGTACTCAAAACTAAGGTTTTGTATCCTAATTCGGCACAGCGAAGACCTGTTGCGGCCGCTACTGAGGTTTTGCCGACTCCGCCTTTGCCAGTCATTAAAATTAAGCGCATTGTTAATCCGTTTAAGAATTCTTTACATATTTTTACTTTAGCGGGTTTTCACGGGAATAAGGAGTTGTTTGAGGACATCTAGGCGGGAAATGTCCCAGTAGTCGATGTGGGAGTCGATTAGGCCGTCGCTGTTGAGTTTGAGTTCGCTTCTCCCGCCGATCGCAATTCTTGGTCGCCAGGGTAGCGATACTGTCCAGCTTAGCGTCCACCGGGTTTCAATGCGATCGCCAGACTGCGAAATGTTATGCAAATCTAGTTTTATATCTTTAAAAAAGGTATTCATAAACCCGATCATTTGTTGATAGCGACTAATGCCTTTAAAACGATTCATTGGGTCTTGAAAGTAAACGTTTTCTGCATAAATGCTATAAGTCTGATCGGCGGGAAATTTTTGATAATCTGCTTTGAGGATTTCAACTATGCTCATTTTTTGGTTAACTAAGTAAATACATTTATAGGGCTTTCTCAACTAGCGCATAAAAAAAGTATGTAGTTGCGCTTCAGCGCTCTTAGCATAATACAAAAAAGCGCTGAAGCGCAACTACATACCTAAATTTTACCCCTATTTTGTGACATTTACGTAATTCTTCTTCCTTCTTCCTTCTTCCTTCTTCCTTCTTCCTTCTTCCTTCTTCCTTCTTCCTTCTTCCTTCTTCCTTCTTCCTTCTTCCTTCTTCCTTCTTCCTTCTTCCTTCTTCCTTCTTCCTTCTTCCTTCTTCCTTCTTCCTTCTTCCTTCTTCCTTCTTCCTTCTTCCTTATTTTCTCTCCGCAAAACTTTTCCCGTGCGATCGCTTCGGTAAACCCAATTTTGGCTACCATCAGACAAAACTACTCGCCAACCTTCTACAATCATTTGACCACATAACTCGTCTGGTTTGGGCAAACCCAAACAAGTATTCGGCCAACTTTCGGAACTAAATTCGGTAATTTTTAACTTTTCCAGAGGAATATTAGTTTGTTTAGATAAGTCTTGACGAACTGCGATTGCTACTTGCGGCGGTAATTGTCGATCGCGACCTAGCTCATTTTGCACCAAATGAGCGTCAATATTAATTAAATTTAACATTGTCAGTGAGGGATTCAGTGAGGGATTTATTCGCGATCGCTCAAAACTGACAAAATGCCCCAACTCCCCCTTCCCATCCAACTGCGGAGGTGGTAAGATGCGATCGCTAGGATCGGCATGAGCTACCTGCACTACCCCCGGATACACCTCCAAACCTAAAACCCCTGTCAACAGCAAAGCCAAGAAAAAACGACTAGGCTGCTTTTCCCCTGGATATTGAGAATTTTTCCAAGAATATTGAGAAAAAATTTTCATAGCCAATCTCCACATATTAAACCGTACTCAAAAACCATAGGACTTTCACAGCCTGCATAACTCCAGACGCTACCACCCTGAGATTTGGTTCCTATCGGAAAAGCATTGACTCAAAATTCAATCCTAAAATGCAGCGACACATAGATTAAAATTGAGGCGACAGCAACAAAATTTTCAGGCTATACCCTAAAATCCAAGGATCGTCGGGAGAGCCAATTGATACCATTATTAAAATCAGACGTGCTGTAATTAGCTACCAGTAGCAGTATATTGAGCATAAAACGGTTTATGATGAAATCACTTTGGTGGTATCCAAGCAAAAACAAACAGTGGAATTTAGATTTATCTACCATGACTGAGATATTTGGTGACTTCATTGAGCCGCCTTTCACGCAAGAATACTTGATTATCGGATTTTCTCCCAGTTCTGTTCCTCTAAAGCAGCGATGGAGAAATAACGGTTTATCCGCTGATTTTCTGGCAGACTACTTGACAACATTCTTTCCGGGAACCGCTCAGGAACCCCAAACCTTCGAGAAGCAAAGCCAGATCAAAAGCGCTATTAGCTACGTAGCGAACGAATTACTAGAGAACGCCATGAAATTTAACGACGAAAACTCAGATCATCCGATCAGTATTCGTCTCCACCTTGAAAGTGGTAGAGTAGCATTTCTGATGACTAATAGCATCCCTCCCCAAGAAGTGGATAAATTTAAACTTTATATTCAGGAGTTAACCACCTCAGATCCCTATGAGATGTATATTGAAAAGTTAGAAAAAAATGCAGCTGACGAAAATAGTACCTCTTCAGGCTTAGGTTTGTTGACAATGATCAATGACTATGAAGCTAAAATTGGCTGGAAATTCGAGACGATTCAAGAAGAGCCTAAAGTTATGACAGTAACAACAATGGTGCAGCTAACAGTATAGGCTACCTAAGCAACGCATAAAAATATATCAGGAGTTTTAAACAAATGGAAATTAAGACTGACGAATACCAAATTTGGTACGATCGAGCAACAGCATCCGTGTTTTTACAAGGGTCACTTCGACTGACTGGTGAGGAGTACGAGCCGCTCGTCAAATTCCTCGAAGAAATTGCCGAGTCAGAACCAGAAGAGATCATACTGAACTTACAAAAGCTAGAATTTCTTAATAGTTCCGGGATCAGTATGCTATCGAAATTTGTGATTAAGGTGCGTCAGAAAAAAAACATCAATATGGAGATCAAAGGATCTAAAGCAATACCCTGGCAAGGTAAGTCTTTGCGGAATTTGCTACGATTGATGCCTGCGTTGAAATTGGAGTTGGAATAAGAACTTTGAGAGGGTGTATGGGTAGTCAAAGCTTTCCACATCAGCAAATTTTGGTTAAAGCGCAACCATTGGAGGGGATAGAGGTAAAATCAGAATCCAGAGAAGAGTTACTTTTGGCAATAGAACAACTACGCCAGGAATTGCAAGACATTAAAGGCAAAAAGGCTGAGTTGGAAATTTCCTTGGAGGCGGCTCGCGATCGCGCTGATACAGTGGAAGTTTTACTGCGGAAATCGAATCAACAGCTACAAGCGGAAATTGCCGAAAAGTTACGGTTACAGGCTGAACTGAAGGCGGCTCAAACAGAACTACAATCGGTACTGGCAAATCTCAACAGTGACAAAGCTGATTTAGAGATGATTCTGGAAACAACAATGGCTCACGGAGATATTGTTGAAGATTTGCTGCATAATCAGTGTATTCGCGATCCGCTGACAGGTCTGTTCAACCGCCGTTACTTGCATAATTTTCTATCGAAAGAGATTGATTCTTGTTCCCGCCAGAAGCAACCTCTGAGTATTATTATGCTCGATATCGACCATTTTAAAAGGTGCAATGACACTTTCGGTCACGATGCTGGGGATGCTGTCCTCGAAGAAATCAGTCTGTTTTTGCAAAGGCAGATGCAAAACTCAGAAATTGTTTGCCGTTACGGAGGCGAGGAATTTATGGTAGTTTTGCCAGAAGGTAGTTTGGTGGATGCCTACCAACGTGCTGAGGAAATACGCCAAGGCGTGAAGGAGTTAGCGATCGAGTACCAAGATATGTCTCTCGATCGGATTACTATTTCTTTGGGGGTAGCTAGTTTTCCAGAACATGGTAAAACTGTTGCGGAGGTGATCCGAGCGGCGGATGTGGCACTTTATCATGCTAAGGCGAAGGGGCGCGATCGCGTCGCTAGACCAGAAGCAATATATTAATTCCACACCCAGCAAAACTCAAAATAGGTGTATCGGGACTACAGTGGGATATATTCTTTTTCAAGGCGCAAATTCCAAGACGATGCAGGAAGAACAACCGTCAAGAGAAGAGCTACTTTTGGAGATCGAAAAACTGCGTCAAGAAGTAGAACTCCTGAAAAGGGAAAAAATTGACTTGGAAATTTTGCTGGAAACTACTGCGGAACATTCAGATAGTGTTGAAGCAGATTTGCACGACAAAGCATTGGAAGCAATGCGGGAAGGTGAGGTAAGGTTAGCTCAATTTTTGGAAGCTATTCCGGTGGGAGTCGCAGTGCTAGATGCTACTGGCAAGCCTTACTATGGTAATCGCGTTGCTCAGGATTTGCTTGGTAAAGGAGTAGTACCTTCTGTTACTGTTAACTCAATACCAGAGATTTATGATATTTATGTTGCAGGTAGCAACGATATTTACCCATCTGAAGATTTGCCTCTCTTACGGGCTTTGCAAGGCGAAAGTTCGAGGGCTGATAATCTGGAAATTCAACAAGTGGATAAGAGGATTCCTATAGAAAGTTGGGGAACGCCGATTTTTGATAGTAAGGGTAAGGTGATCTATGCAATTTCAGTTTTTCAAGATATTAGCGATCGCAAAAAAGCCGACGCTGAACGAGAAAGATTCACAAATGAACTCTTTAAACTCAATCTTGAACTAGAACAATCCCTAGAAGCGGAAGAGGCACTAACTGATGCTTACGGGCGGTTTGTTCCTCACCAATTTCTCCATTTCTTAGGATATGAAAGTATTATTGATGTGAAACTTGGCGATCAAGTACAACAAGAAATGTCGGTGTTATTTGCAGATATTCGTGATTTCACTTCCCTTTCGGAAACCCTCAGTCCCGAAGAAAATTTTAAATTTATTAATGCCTATCTCAGTCGAATGGAGCCAGCTATTACTGAAAATAATGGCTTTATTGATAAATATATTGGCGATGCAATTATGGCTTTATTTAATGGCGAGGCTAATGATGCTGTTCAAGCTGGAATTTCTATGTTACACACTCTAGCAGAATATAATATAAGCCGAGAAAAGTCTGGCTATGTCCCGATTAAAATTGGAGTGGGAATTAATACAGGTACTTTGATGTTAGGTACTGTTGGCGGACAAAATCGGATGGACAGCACTGTAATTAGTGATGCTGTTAATTTGGCTTCTCGTATTGAAGGTTTGACCAAAGATTATCGAGTCCAAATGTTAATTTCTCACCAAACTTTTTCCCGGTTGCAAAACCCGTCTGATTATGCTATCCGTATGGTTGACCAAGTACAGGTTAAGGGGAAATCAGAATTGGTGACAATCTATGAAGTTTTTGATGCCGATCCTCCAGCAATTAGAGATGGTAAATTAAGCACTTTAAAAATGTATGAAGAAGCGATGTCGCTCTACCATCAGAAGACTGTCAGAGAGGCGGGACAACTGTTTGAAAAGTGTTTGCAGCAAAACCCTGAAGATAAGGTAGCTCAGATATATCTAAAACGCTGTCGAAATTGGCGATCTTTACTGAAAGATTTTTAAGGAAGAGGGAAAAGGGAAGAAGGAAGCTTGTTTGTAGTAAGCGCAAAGAGCGCTAAAGCGCTTACTACGAACCAGTTATTTATTTCTAAGTTGGTATAATGGACTTTAATATCAAGCTTTACTAGCAAAAATACAGCGATCTGGTATAGAATTGGGAAATCTCTAAAAATCTAATGTTAATTACAATGCTCATGGGTGTCAAACAAATGTTAAAACAGTATGTCGCTATGTTACCTGAAATTAAACGGATTGGGATATTAAAATTTATTAGTATTTGCTGTCTTTGTTGTTTCTTAGTTGTTAGCTGTACAAAACCAGCAAATCAGCCAGTGAGTTCTACAAATTCATCGGGAGAAAATGGTAGAATTACGATTGGGACAACGCTGAAATTACGCACGATCGATCCGGCGGATGCTTACGAACAAATATCGGCTGAATTGCTGTATAATTTAGGCGATCGCCTCTACACATATAAGTCGGGAACTACTGAATTAGTGCCGCAGTTGGCAACAGCAATGCCAAAAATTAGTGGTGATAGTTTAACTTACACTATTCCACTACGTCAAGGTGTTATTTTCCACGATGGTAGCGCTTTTAATGCCAAAGCGATGGCTTTTTCTCTGGAACGTTTTATTAAAAATGGAGGAAGACCGGCATTTTTATTAGGAGATGCGATCGCCTCTATCAAAGCTACCGGAGAATTTGAGTTAACAATTAAGTTGAAAAAGCCTTTTGCTGCTTTTCCTTCCCTATTAGCATTTGCCGGTGCTTGCGCCATTTCTCCTCAAGCTTATGAAATTGGTCCAGGTAAATTTAAACCAGATTCTTTTGTGGGAACTGGTCCTTATAAGTTGGTAAAATATGCTAGTGATTCTCTGAAATTTGATGTGTTTGATAAGTATTGGGGAGAGAAACCAGCGAATAAAGGTATTGATATTCAGTTTCTTTCTACTCCGGCAAATTTGTTTAATGCTTTTAAAACTGGTGCAGTAGATGTGGCTTATTTGTCTCTGGATGCTGACCAAATTCGGAACTTAGAAGAAAGGGCAAAAAAAGGAGATTGGCAAGCTATTGCTGCGAAAAGTAGCACCGTAAGTTATATGATTCTCAACCTCAAGTCTAAGCCTTTAGATAATTTAGCAGTTAGACAGGCGATCGCCACAATTATTGACCGTCCGCTACTTAATGAAAGAGTATTGCGAGGACAAGCAGAACCAGTTTATAGCTTAATTCCCACAACTTTTGATGTCTATAAACCTGTTTTTCAGAAACAGTATCAAGAGGCAAATATGGCAAAAGCTAAGGAACTTTTGAACAAAGCTGGATTCTCATCGGCTAATCCAGCTAAACTACAAATTTGGTATCCTTCGGCTTCCACAAAAAGAGCAATGGTAGCCAATACTTTAAAAGCAATTGCTCAAAAAAATTTAGATGGAGCCTTAGAAATTGAAGTTAATGGCGTAGAAAGTCCTACATTATTTCAAAATTTGGATAAAGGGATTTATCCTGCGGCTTTAGTTGACTGGGTTGCTGACTATTTTGATGCGGATAATTACATTCAGCCGTTTCTAAGTTGTAGTAAAGGATCAGTGAAGAGTGGATGTATTGAGGGCGCAAGTCAAGGTCAAGGTTCATTTTACTATAGCGATCGCGTAAATCAATTAATTGCTCAACAACGCCAAGAGTCAAACCCAGCCACCCGCAAAGCTATTTTTGGCGAAATTCAAGACATCTTAGCTAAAGATGTTCCCTTCATTCCTTTGTGGCAAGATAAAGATTATGCCTTTGCTCAAAAAGATGTAACAGGAGTTAAACTAGAACCTACTCAGACTTTTCCCTTTTGGTTACTTAGTAAGCAGTGATAATTGTTAGTTGTTAGTTGTTAGGATAGGAATAGAAATTAAATAATTAGCTTGTTTGTAGTAAGCGCTTTAGCGCTCTTGGCGCTTACTACAAACCAAATCATCAAGTTATTTAATTTTCATTCCTTAGTTGTTAATTTTTAGAGTAATTCCAGTTAATTAGATAATTAATGTACGCTGTCGAACTAGCTAATATTTCCAAACAATTTAAAGATCGTCGCCAAAAAGATTGCTGGGCGGTAGATCGCATTAACCTGCAAATTAATGAGGGTGAATTTTTTTCACTATTGGGACCTTCCGGTTGTGGAAAAACTACTACTTTACGAACGATCGCCGGCTTTGAAATCCCCACCACAGGCGAAATCTACATTCATGGAGAACCAATGAAAGAACGTCCACCCTTTCATCGTCCCGTCAATACAGTTTTCCAAAACTATGCTTTATTTCCCCATTTAACTATAGCTCAAAATGTCGCTTTTGGCTTAGAAATGGAGAACTTACCCCGCCGAGAAATACGCGATCGCGTTGCTAATACCTTAGCTTTAGTACAATTAACTAACCTAGAAAAACGCTATCCCCATCAGTTATCTGGCGGACAACAACAGCGGGTAGCATTAGCCAGAGCATTAGTCAAACAACCGGCCGTCTTACTATTTGATGAACCCCTGGGAGCCCTCGATTTGAAACTGCGAAAAGAAATGCAGATAGAATTAAAACGGATGCAACAAAAATTGGGAATCACCTTTATTTATGTCACCCACGATCAGGAAGAAGCTTTAACAATGTCCGATCGAATTGCCGTAATGTATCAAGGAAAAATACAACAAATTGGCACACCAATTGATATTTATGAATATCCCAAAACTCATTTTGTTGCTGATTTTATTGGCGAAACTAATTTCTTAACTGGGCGAGTAATTGAAAAATTGGCTAATCAAATTATAGTATTAGTTGATGAACAGTTACAAGTGTTAGTTATGGCAACCGAAAATATCTCAGTAGGTCAAGTAGTGACATTAGTTATACGACCCGAAAAAGCTGCTATTTATCCATCTAATTCTGAGATAGAAAATGCTTGGGCTGGCACAGTAGAAGAAGTAGTTTATATTGGAACTGATACACGGTATTCCGTGCGGTTAAGCCAGCAAAGTTCTATAGTAATTCGCAGACAGAATTTGCATAGAGATGATTTGCAACGTTATGCCGTAAATGAAAGAGTTTTGGTGGTAGTATCGCCGGACAGTATTTGTATTTTGGCATCGGATTTAGGATCTTGAATCCCCACTAATTAAACTTGAAGATGCGAAGTCAGAACCCTCACAATCAAACTGCATCAATAGATAATTTATCGTTCGCTCTGCTTCTCCCTGACCCCTAACTCCCCTACTCCCTCACTCCCCGCAGGCCAAATTCTCTGATTCGAGATACAATAAACCATTGGAAAAAACCCAAGTCATACTACCAGTCTCCCTATGGACAGGCTACGGGAACGATATTAAACCTCAAAAAATATTAATTTTATGTCCTTACCCCGCCCCGTCTCAGATACCTTAATTGACCTGCTCAAGCCAATCGCTCAAACTTTAGGAGAGCGGCTGGGAGCAACTGCTACAGGTCAATCTTTTACCGACGCTTCATCAGGAGCATTAGCCCTTCGCCACCAAGTAAAAAAAGATCGGCGTTGGATTCAAGCGCAAATTCAATTTCTACAAAGGCAAGAGCTTCGCAAACAAGAATTAAGAGTAATTACCAGTGTAGAAAAGGCACGCGCTAAAGAGATCAAAGAAGAAGAATTAAGAGACAGACAGGAAATTAGTAAATTATGCCGTGAATTGATGCGAGAATTGCAAGCAGAAGCTATTAAAGTTAAACTTAACGAAATTCAAGTGATTTGGGATCGAGACACTTGGTTTTCTAACTTAAGTCGCCAGGAAACTGAGCAAATTTTACAGCAGCAAAAGCACCGATTACTATTATTAGTTTCACCGGTAAAAATTAGCAAAGATTGCCCAGAATCCTTTATCCATAATTTGAATATCGAATTGCCAGCCAAGCTGCGATCGTTTCTCAGCCAGCATTATCCTCAACATAGTGAAACCTGTCCAGTTCAGTTTTACGGCGACTATTTCAAACAGCCAATTTCCGATATTGATGTGGAACGGTTACAAACAATTTTAGGTCCAGTCCCTACAGCTATTCTTTACAGCGATATCAGCGACTACGAAGTAAATTTTCATGTTGGTTTTTGGGGAATGGTAAACCAAAATGTTTCCTTAGTTTCCATTCAAGCTTGGAACTGGGAAAAAGTTTACGAACAGTTGGGGGCTAATGGTCAAGATGATAAAGTATCCCTGCGAATTATTCGGCAAATAATTGTTTCCATACATAAGTTACTAGCCGGATTTTTAGCAGATTTATATTATCTTAGTATCGATCCTAACTATGAACCGCAACTGGATAAATTAAAATCAGAATTTGTGCAAGAATGGTTTGCCCAAGAATGGGTTGAACCTTATATTGAAAGTCTGAAAGTTATCCAAAAACAACAGCAATTAACGGCGGAAGTGGAGTTGCGAAGATTAGCAGATAAAGAAAATAGAGCTAAGTTTCAGCGGGATATTTTAGGAGAAACTGAACGCAAACGTAAAGAAAAAGCTCAAGCGGAATACAATCTCCAAGAGCAATCAATATCAAAGGTTAAAATTCATAATTGGCAATGTGTTTACACGATGCCTGGACATTCTTCTTTTGTCAATTCAATTGCGATTAGTCCTGATGGAATGATTTTGGCTAGTGGGAGTTGGGATAGAACTATTAAACTTTGGAATGTCAAAACAGGGGAATTGATAACTACTTTAACAGGACATTCAGATCGGGTTAATTCTGTGGCAATTAGTCCTGATGGGATGATTCTGGCTAGTGGGAGTTCTGATGAAACTATTAAGCTTTGGAATTTAAGCGGTGGCGATTTAATTTGTACTTTACCGGGACATTCTATCGGGGTTAATTCTGTGGCAATTAGCCCTGATGGGCGAATGATTGCTAGTTGTGGTGGTAGCGATCATACAATTAAGCTTTGGAATATTGCTACGGGTAAGTTGTTGCGGACTATGCAGGGTCATTTAGATGATGTAAATGCTGTGATTTTTAGCCCGGATGGTAAACTATTGGCGAGTGGAAGTTCGGATGCGACGAGTAAGGTTTGGGATGTGGTGACGGGTGAGTTACAACGGACTCTTTCTGGTTTGAATTTGGGGGTAAATTCGATCGCGATTAGTCCCGATGGTCAGATTCTGGCAAGTGTCAGAAATGATTATACGATTAAACTGCGAAGTTTACCGACGGGGCGGTTAATGCGGATTCTTAGTAATCATCAACGCCGAGGAAATGAGGTGGAAAATTCGGGTAGGGAACAGGCGTTGCATATTTTGAGAAATTATGTAGGACGAGGTAATTCGGTGGCGATTAGTCCTGATGGTTTGACTTTAGTTAGTGGCAGTGATGATAATAATATTAAGATTTGGAATATGGCGACGGGACAGTTGATTAATAATCTTAAAGGGCATTCGGGGACGGTTTATTCGGTGGCGATCGCGCAGGATGGTAAACTACTGGTTAGCGGTAGTGGGGATGAGACGATTAAGATTTGGCGGCGGGATTAACTGGCGTTAATGCTGAGTCTGGGTTGAAAAATATTTTTTGGGTAGTTGCGGATCTGGGAAAAGTTGTGTTATGATAGTAAATGCAAGCGCTGGCGTAGCTCAGTGGTAGAGCAGCTGATTTGTAATCAGCCGGTCATGGGTTCAAATCCGATCGCCAGCTTTAAACAATATACCTAGCAATTACTCAACCGTCACCGATTTAGCCAAATTACGGGGTTGATCCACATCCAAACCCCGTCGCGCCGCAATATGATAAGCTAACAATTGCAAAGGAATCACCGTCAAAATTGGTGATAACAACTCATCCACTATTGGCACCGCCAAAATATCATTAAAAACGTCCGAACCCCCCAAAACTTCCTTCGGTGTCACCCCAATTAAACGGGCATCCCGCGCCTTCGCTTCCTGGGCATTAGAAATCACCTTTTCATACACAGTACCAGGCATCGCGATCGCCACTACGGGTACTTTAGCATCTAATAACGCGATCGGACCATGTTTCATCTCACCGGCTGGATAACCCTCAGCATGAATATAACTAATTTCCTTCAATTTTAACGCCCCTTCTAAAGCGATCGGAAAATTAATTCCTCGCCCTAAAAAAATAAAATCTCGCGTCTCATTAAACTCATGGGAAAGTTCCTCAATATGCTTT
The DNA here is from genome assembly GCA_001698425.1 of Oscillatoriales cyanobacterium USR001. GTDB lineage: Bacteria > Cyanobacteriota > Cyanobacteriia > Cyanobacteriales > Microcoleaceae > Kamptonema. Next base: position 196,807 of record MBRE01000046.1, read on the forward strand.
TCCTGAATCTCTAAAAACCTCTCCATTTCCAGAGGTAACTGTCGCAAACCTGCCATAATTTCCTGCAATCTATGTTGACTGACAGTTTGCCGATGATAAGCTAAATCCAAAGCCAAAGCATAAAATGCCATCAATTGACCGACAAAAGTTTTCGTCGCCGCCACACCAATTTCCATCCCAGCATGAGTATTAATAATGTGCGGAATTGTATGACCTAACGAACTTTCCGGGCGATTAGTAATCCCCAACATTCTCGCCCGAAACTTATCATTAAAACCAGCGCGGCGCTGCTCTTCCATACCCAAAGCTGCCAAAGTATCCGCAGTTTCTCCAGACTGAGTAACACCAACAGTCAAAGTATTTCCCATTAATGGAGCCGCTGCATAGCGATATTCCGAAGCATATTGCACCGTTGTCGGAATATTAGCCAACTGTTCTAAAAGGTATTTACCCACCAAGGAAGCGTGCCAAGAAGTGCCGCAAGCCACAATCGAAATATGTTCTAAACCAGCAAATAATTCTCGCGGTAAACCCAGATTAATTGGTGAATTATTGTTAGCAATCCAATCATTATCTGTATAAGCTTCTAAACAATCTCTAACTACTCCCGGCTGTTCGTAAATTTCCTTGTGCATGAAGTGTTTAAAGCCCTGTTTTTCCACTAAAATTGGGTTCCATCCCAAAATCCGGGGGATTTTTTTCAGTCTTTCTCCTGCGAAATTATAAACCTCCACTCCCATCGGCGTTAATCTCGCTAATTCCCCATTTTCTAAAGACAATACGGCACGGGTGTGGGCAACTAAGGCGGGAGTATCAGAAGCGCAGAAAAATTCTCCAGAACCGAAACCAATTACTAAAGGTGCTTGTTGTCTAGCTACAATTAATTCATCAGGAAAATCAGCACAAAGAACTGCGATCGCAAAAGCCCCCTGTAACTGATTTACCGCCTTTCTTACCGCCACTAAAAATGCGTCCGCATCAGACAAATCCAAGGAATCAAAACTTCCCTTTTCCTCCTTCTTCCTTCTTCCTTCAGACAAAATTTATGAACCGTTTATTAACTTTCTTCCTGTTATTTCTAATCAGCGCCATCTTACCTTTTGGCTGTAGCAACAACCCTAATACCACCGGCAGCAGTAACCCCGTTCAAGAATTGAACATCTACAACTATTCAACCTACATCGCACCAGAAATAATCACCCAATTCGAGAAAGAGAATAACGTTAAAATCAAATACGACACCTACGATAACAGCGATGCCTTATATGCGAAACTTAAACAGGGAAATCCCGGTTACGATCTAATATTTCCCGCCGATTACATGGTGAAAATCATGGTTTCAGAAGAAATGCTAGAACCCCTTAACCTAGAGAAAATTCCTAATCGGAAAAATATTGAACCAAAATTTATTAACCAATCCTTCGATCGCGGCAATAAATACTCATTACCCTACCAATGGGGAACAATGGGAATTGGTTATAATATTAAGGCAACTAAGGGAGAAATTAACAGTTGGGCAGCCATGTTTGACCCTAAATTTACCGGGAAAGTAGCATGGCAAGATGATGCACGTTATACCTTTGCTGGAGTCTTAATGTATTTAGGATATGACCCCAATACTCAAAATCCCGATGAACTCAAAAAAGCCCGCGATTTACTGATTAAAAATAAAGCCCTAATTGCGGCCTTTGTTCCTGACACGGGGCAAAATTTACTCGCTCAAGGAGAAATCAATTTAACAATGGAATGGAGTGGCGATATATTCCAAGCGATGAAAGAAAATCCAGACTTACGTTTTGCTATTCCCAAAGAAGGAACTATAGTATTTACTGACAACATGGCTATTCCCAAAAATGCCCCTCATAAAGAGTTAGCAGAGAAATTTATTAACTTTATTTTGCAGCCAGAAATCGGAGCAAAAGTTTCTAACTTTATCAGCTACGGAACACCTAATAAAGCTGCGATCGAGCAAAAATTAATCAACGAAAAAGACCGGAAAAATTCCCAAATTTACCCCCCCGCTGAACTATTTGCCAAATTGAAGTATCTCGAAGACGTTGGCAAAGCAGCAACATTATACGATCGCTCATGGACAGAAGTTAAAGCAGCATTTGGGAAATAGTAAACAGTTAACTGTTAACTGTTAACCGTTAACTGTTATTTGTTAAAATAATACCATTTCTAAAAAGTATTGCAACAGTTTTGGTAGGGGCGGGTTCACCCAAATCTATGCGATAGCAACCAAAATATTAAATAACCCGCCCCGACTACTACCGTTGCACAACTGTTGCACAACTTTGGAGAACTGATATAAGATAAATATTTTAATTTTCTGTCCTTTTTAGGTATTGACTTAGTACAATTATGTGATAATTGGAAAAATCCTCAATCAACAGCAAAAATCCATGAAAAAATCTCAGCTTTTTCTAGCCACTCTCACTTCCTTCATCGTAGTGATAGGAATTAGCAGTAATACCTTATTACAACCAGCACCTCCCCTACCACCTTCACCGCAAAAACCTCCACAGCCCAACCAAAAACCTACCCAAAAACCCTCATTACCAGATCCAGATGCCTTACTAAATATAGTATCCAACTTCGTCATCCAAAAATACCAAAGCACTTCCTGTCAAGAATTAGCCAAAATGAAACCACCGGCGAATAGAAGTGCTTCAAATACCGGAACCCCAGAAGCAATTTTACAAGCCAAGGCAATTGAAATGTTGCAGAAAAATCCTGAAATGCGGAAGAAATTTATTAATCGAGTCGCTGGACCAATTGCCAATAAAATGTTCGATTGTAAACTCATTCCCTAGAGGGGAGGAATTAATGAAAAATACCAATTGAAACAATAAAAAACCACCCCAAACCAGATGGCATATAAACCAAATATGGAAATAAAAGACACGAAAACAAGAAAAGTAAACTACTAACAATGCCATCTTTACTAATAGCAGGGCAGGCATTGCCCGCCCTACTAATAACATTAGATCAGAGTGATACTTGTTGCCGCCGTACTGCCAAAACTGTAGCCAGTAGTCGGGTTCGCAAGACCTAAGCGCACAGTCCCACTATTGGTAGTAAATGCGTTGTCTTGAACCGTAAAGGTCTGGCTGAGTTGACCATTAGCAAAGAACAAAGTACCGCCAGTCGAACCACCTGGGTTAAGCAAGTAGTCAGTACCAAACACAGGAGCAGCGCTAGTGCCTGGAGTACCAGCCAGAATAATATAATCAACTTGTGCTGTACCCAAGCCACTGGAACGAGTAACAGTAACAGTTGTGCTGCCACCTTGAGCCGTTAGAGTGCCGTAATCTGACAAACTATACTGGAAGACATTTCCAGAAGCACCACCACTACCATCAACAATATCTAGCCTTGCAGTTGAAGGACTGCCCACCGGCCCATTGTTAAGAAAGAGGTTAACAGTCTCAGTCGTTTCAGGTATAGTATCAGGATTGACAAAGATACTGAACGTCTTAGAAGTTTCCCCAGGACCAAAGTTTAGCACCCCAGATGTTGAAGAGTAATCAACCGCAGTTCCAGTAGATAGTGCCGTACCATCAAGAGTGCCGTAGCTAATACTTGCCGTAGCCGTATTTGGACCAATGCGATTGACAGTAATCGTAGCAAAGCCTGAAGATTCCTGGGCGCTGAAACTAGCCGCACTAAAAACAAACTGAGTTGAAGTTGCGGTTGTTGTTGGAGTCGGAGTTGGAGTAGGACTTGCACTCGTTCCCGTTGACACAACATCATTAATCGTCAAGATAGACGGATTGCTGCCCACAGTACCGCCACTGAGCACCAAGTTCACAGTTTCCGGACCTTCAGTCAAGCTATCAGTCAAAGCCGGGACAGTGAAACTTGCACTATTTTGTCCCGCCGCAAAATTCAGCGAACCAGCAGCAACCGTGTAGTCAGGCGCAGTCCCGCTAGAAGTAGCCGAACCATCAACAGTAGCGTAATTAATCACCGCCGCCGCAGTACCACCTGTACGAGTTACTGTAATTGTTGCTTGACCACCTTCATTCACAGTGTAATTAGTCTGACTAAACTGGAAAACACTGGTAATACTTGATGGGCTTGGACTTGGACTCGGACTTACCCCTGTTCCGCCATCAAAAATTACCACCGTTGCGGGATTGACAGTACCGACATTGCCATTGTTCAGGAAGACATTTATTGTCTCAGAGCCTTCACTCAACGTATCAGTAATCGTTGGGATACTGAAATTAGCGCTAGTTTGACCAGCCGCAAAGTTTAGCGTACCAGTAGTAGGCGTATAATCCGCAGGAGAAGAAGCAGAACCGTCAACAGTACCGTAGCCAATAGTTCCAGGAGCAGAAGTATTGCCCGTCCGTAGCACTGTAACAGTAGCGGCAGTACCTTCAGGAGTGGAGTAGTTACTGGTACTGAAACTAAAGATGCTTGAAGGAATTGTTCCCGGTGCAGGCGAAGGAGTTGTTCCCGGTGTAGGTGTAGGTGTAGGTGCGGGGCTAGGTGTAGTTACCTGGTCGAAAATAAACAGGTTAGATGCAGGCAAAGTACCCAGAGTTGCGCCGCCAGTGGGAGCCTGAAGTTGTAGAATTGCCGTTTCAGTTCCTTCAGCGAGGCCATCAGCGGTGAGACTAAAACTAATTTGGGCTGAAGTCTGTCCGTTAGTAAAGGTAACAGTTTGAGGTTGGGCAACCGTATAGTCATTAACACTAGCTTGATTATTGGTTCCCCCTGGAGCAACGGTATAGTTAGCTGATATTGTGCCTTGGCTACCACCGGTACGGAAAACGTCTACATTGACAGTGCTGCCTTCTGTACCGCTGTAAGTAGGCTGACCGAAGTTTAAAATGCCAGGGCCAGAAGTACCCGCTGGTGTTGGGGTTGGTGTTGGGACTGGTGTTGGGGTTGGGCTTGGTGTGGGGCTGCCAACGGATTGGAACCAGCCTGGATTGGCGCTCAGTTGAGCAGCACTCAAGCCTTGGATAGTGACTAAGAATTCACCAGTGCCTACATCACGAATTAGGGTGTTGCCAGTAGCAACGCCGTTAGAGCTATTGCCATCAATGAACTGAAGGTCGCTAAATTGTAAGCCACCGAATAACTGGATAATGTCGTTGCCGTTGACGCGGAAATCGGTGATTACGTCAGCATCGGAGACAGTGGGACCGCCAGTAGTAGAAGTAATTTTATTATCGCCAACTCGTCCGATCGCGAAAATATCGCTGCCACCACCCCCACTCATAGTATCGGAGCCCAAGTCACCGTAGATGATATCATCGCCCAGGTCGCCCAGGATTAGGTCGTTGTTTTTGCCACCATACATGGTGTCATTGTCTTTACCACCGAACATGGAGTCGTTACCGTCGTTGCCAAAGACGCTATCGTTACCGATGTCGCCTCTAACTAAGTCAGTTCCTTTACCGCCATAAACTTGGTCGTCATCTTTACCGCCATAGACTGTATCGTTACCGTCGTTACCGTTGGCAATGTCATTACTGGGACCTGCAAAGATTACGTCATTTCCACCTAATGCGTTGAGAACATCGTTACCATCTAGGCCAGAAAGTGTGTCATCACCTATTAAATCGGTGAGTAAAATTGTCCGACCATCTGATAGATTTCCGGGAAGAACATCGGGACCGAGAGTACCTTGTATATTTGCCATTTTGTGAACTCCACAGGTTAGTTATTTAACTTTGGTAGAAGCACCTGTAGAGATTTTTTAGGGAATTTTTTAAACTATTTAAGAGGCTCTCTACTAAATTGTCCTCTTTTTAGTTAAGAAGTAATGGTTTAAGAAATGTTCCTAGATTCATGTTTTAAATTTAGGAAGAAGGAAGAACACAAAGACACGAAGACACGAAGGTTAGCTGTAATTTTACTTTGTGTCTTTGTGTCTTTGTGTTTTCCTATATTTAACTGACTTTTGAATCTTGTTTTAATTCTGAAAGTAGTGCGCCGCGATCGCGCCAAGCTTCGGCGTTGTCTGGCTTAATGGCAATGGCTTTGTCATAACAAATCATTGCTGCTTCGTACTGTTTTAATTCTGATAATGCTGTACCTCGATGTCGCCATGCGTCGTAGGAATCAGGTTTGATTGCTATTGCTCGATCGTAGGCGACGATCGCGGCTTCATGTTGCTGTAATTTTGCTAAGGCTTCGCCTTTACCAAACCATGCTTCATAACATTGAGGTTTAATTCTAATTGCTTGTTCGTAAGAAGCGATCGCTTCTTGATGTTGCGATATTCTGGCTAGGGCGACTCCTCGGTTGTGCCAAATTTCGTGATCTTCTGACTGGATTGTTAGGGCGCGATCGTAGGAGGCGATCGCTTCTGAATATCGCTGTAATCGGGCTAAGACTGCGCCTCGATTGTACCAAACTTCGTATTTTTCTGGGTTGATAGAAATTGCTTTTTCGTAAGAGGCGATCGCGTCATTATAACGCAACAATCTCCATAGCATATTTCCCCGATTGTACCAAGTTTCGTAGCGATTAGCTGCGATTGCTAAGGCTCGATCGTAGGAATCGATCGCTTCTTGATAGCGTTGTAATTTCCCTAGCATTACGGCTTTGATGTGCCAAACTTCACTGTCATCAGACTTGATTGCTAAGGCTCGATCGTAGGAGGCGATCGCTTCTTGATAACGCTGCAATTTTCCCATAGCCGTAGCGTGATTATGCCAAAGGTTGTAGTTATCTGGCTTAATCGCGATCGCTCGATCGTAAGCAGCAATTGCCTCTTCATAGCGTTGTAATCGCATTAACACATTTCCACGATTACACCAAGCTTCATAGTGTTCTCTATTCAGTCCAATTGCTTGGTCGTAACAGGCGATCGCTTCTTCGAGTCTTTGCATTTTTACTAATATATTTCCCCGATTATACCAAGCAACATCTATGTCAGCATTCATTATAATTGCCTTCTCAAAACTAATCAGCGCTTCTTCATAACGCCCTTCTAAATACAGCGATTCTCCTTGTTTTATATGATCGTCAGCAATTAAATTTTCTTGAGGTTTTTGGAAAGGAACAACCTTCGATCTACCATTCATTCCCTCTGGCTGAGTTTCAGTTTTGGCTGCTTCTTGTCTAACTGTAGCTGGAATATGAGCCAGTTCTTGCAAAGTTTGAGACTTAGTTTGATAAACTTCAGTCAACAACACTTGTAAGTGCATTAAAAACTGTGATTTGAGAGTTTCAATTTGGTCAATAGAAGACTTGGAAATTTCAGCTTCTCTAGTAATCAATTCAACAGATTGTTTAGCCGCCGCCATTTGCGCCGCCAATTCTTCTTTTAATTTTTGAGATAATTGGGTAGAATTTTTAAGCTCTGATTCCATAATTCCAATACCATTTAACCGCTGATTTGCGTCAGCAATTAATTCCCTAACTACCAATCGGCGAACTAGCCAAAAGAAACCGATAGTTATACCAGGTAAAAGGGTAGAAACGATGAGTAAAGCATTGAGAAGAGTAACAGTATTGCTCAGAGAATCCTCAGTTTTAAAACTTGGACTGGTTTGCCAGGCGATCGCATCTACCGCATCCCGAACTAAAGAACTGCGATCGGCACTAAATTCAACTAATTTTGCCAGCCAAGTTTGCTTAATTGCCTCCTCAATGCCTAATTTGGGCTTCGCCAAAGTCCCCGATTTCTCCGCCACAGAAAACTCCGGTCCAGCATCAGCAACCAGCCAATTCTCCGTAGCAAATTGTTGGTGAATCCCGTCATTCAACGTTTCAGGCGCACTCATCGACTGCCTATGAGCAGCAGAAGTATGATCGCTTTGACGATCGGCTTGATATTTCCCCTCCTGCGTGTCAGGATTAGGAGAAGTTAAGTTCGTAAAACTGTAGGCTTCAACAGCTAAATTCTGGGCGGCTAGGGCTGCCAGAGTCAAAAAAGCCACATTCTTGAATTTCATAAACCTGATTCTGAGTTGAGAGAAAATAGTAAACCGTTAACTGTTAAGGGTTAAGGGTTATGGCATAAATGCCACAAGCGAGGGAGTGTTCTTGGCGCGATCGCTTCTTGAACGCAGTTGCTAGGGAATAGATGATTGCTAACTCCAAAATACATAACTCGATCCTTCGCTCAGGATAAGTACCTAAGATTCGCGATCGCCATTAACCACAACTGTTTCGTCCCTCTTCCCCTAACCCCTAAAAAATGAGAATAATTTTCTGATATCTTCAATAAGTGAGATTTTGCTGGCTGTTCAGGATAAAATAAAATATCAGAATAGGCAGATAGCGACTAGAGCGTGTTTTCCAACCATAAATTTGATGTAGGGGCAAAGCATTCGGACGATAAATTAGTTCGATAAACCAAGGTTTTGTACCCGAATGCTCTGCCCTTATATGGTTTGACAATACGCCCTAAGCAAAGGTCGCGTTTCCAGAAGACAGCGGCTAAAAACAGATAGTGACAGGTGCAGAAATTGTTAGGAGGATTCTTGTGTCAGATCAGCAAGACCGAATTTTGCGTCTATTCATAGAAGAAGCTAAAGAACACCTCGATACCTTGGAAAAAGGACTCGTCGATTTGTCAGCCACTATGAAAGACCCCGAAAATATCACGGAAATGTTTCGCGCCGCTCATTCTGTCAAAGGAGGCGCGGCAATGCTTAACCTGGACAGCATTAAGACAACTGCCCACAGATTAGAAGATTGTTTTAAAGTTCTCAGGGATAAACCGACTACGAAGGTAGACCAAACGGCAGAATCCTTATTTCTCAAGGGCGTTGATGTCTTACGGGATTTGTTTAACCGTTTGGAAGGAACTTTTGGCTTAAGTAGTAAAGATGCTGATGGTATTGTCCAGAAGATTTTGCCAGTTTTTACTCAACTGGAAAATCATCTCAATGCTTTGGCTAGTGGTAAAGTTCCGGCTGCTACTAAGACTGCTGCTAAGACTGAGGCTGCACCTGGGGGAGTGGCGAATTTTGCCAATCAGGTAATGGCTGTGCTGAAAGTTATGTTGCAGGGCTTTAAACAGCCAGAGTCGCCGGATTCTCGGAAGCAGTTGGTGGCGGCTTGCGCGAAACTGCTAACTTTGGGTTCGGATATCCAATCTTGGCAAGGTTTGGTTAAGGGCGCGCAGCAAGCGATCGCTAATCCCAAAAACTCTTATAAAATTCTCGCTCCTTTAATTATCAAAGAACTTAAGGATGCTGGAGATTTGGTACAAGCAGGGAAATTTAAAGAGATCGCGCCTTCTAAAAATTTGCAGCAATTGATAGGAACTGTGTCGAAACCTCCTGCTAAAGAGGGAACAGCACCACAGCCCGCTGCTCCACCTGCTCAGAAACAGATTACGATTCCCGCAGAGCCCAAGGCCGCAGTTAAGGCGTTATTGCAGAACTTTGATAAAAAACAATTGTCAGAAATTGCTAAGTTATTAGTTCAAGCAATTAAAGCTGCTCCCTAGATTAGTTATCATACTGAGGCGAATTTTTCTAATTAGGTTAAGCTCTTATAGATCATTGCAGGAAGCTGAAGTAATGGCAAGAGAAAAATTTGACCAATCGGGTAAATCAAGAACGTCAGATAACCAATCCACAAATCCGCAGCGGCATTTAGGTGTGGGCGATTCTGCGGGTTCGCCTACTTTGGTGGGTAAAGCGATCGCCTACAGGGGTACTAGCAATTCTTGGGGATGGCAATTGATGTTGCTGGGTTTCCTTTTGGCATTTGGTACGACTGGTATATTTGCTCTGATCTGGTTGTTGGCTGTACAACCGCCACCTAGCTGTCAACAGTTATCTCCGATGGCGGCTGATGGTGAAAGACTTTACTGTGCTCAACAAACGGCTAAGTCTGGGAAGTTGGAACAAATACTGGAAGCTTTGGCTTTGGTGGAAAGTTGGCCGCCGGAACATCCTTTACACGAGCAATCTCTCAAGCTAACTGAGGAATGGTCAAAGGCTATTCTGGAATTAGCAACTGCGAAAGTTGAGGTGGGGGATTTGCAGGGAGCCTTGGATATTATTGCGAAGATTCCGAAAAGCAGTCCTGTGGCTTCAGAGGTGGAAACGGTGATTCTGGGGTGGAAGAATAATTGGGCGGAGGGTCAAACTCTGTATGAGAAAGCTCAGGAAGCTTTAAAGGCGGAGGATTTGAAGAAGGCTTCGGAGTATGCTCAAGCTTTATTTAAGTTGGATAATATTTTTTGGGGAGTAAAGCGTTTTAATCAGCTTGTGGATCAAATTGGGCTGGAAAGGCAGGGTTGGCAGCGTCTTGAGGAGGCTAAGGCTTTGGCGCAGGAGGGGGGAGTGGAGAAGTTGGGGGAGGCGATCGCTTTGGCTGGCAAAATTGGGAAAAAGGTTTATGCTCGCAGTAAGGCGGATGTTGCAATTACTCGCTGGAGTCGGGAATTGTTGGATGTGGCGACTAAGCGGTTGGCGGCGTATGATTTGGATGGGGCGATCGCGATTGGTAATTTGATTGGACCGGATTCTTCTCTCTATGAAGAGGCTCAAGATTTGATGCAGTTGGGGCGTGCTAGGGCTGTGACTTGGAATCAGTCGATGGCTACGCCGCTACCACAACATATTTTTGCTCTTTTGGAAGGACAGGCGGCGGCGGCTAAAATTGAGGCGGATCGCCCTCTTTACGACCAAGCTAGGGCTCAGGTTGAGGCTTTGCAGGTGCAGTTTCAAGATTTGCTCAGGCTTCAGATGGCTAGTACGATCGCGAGTTTTGGTCAGCCGTTATTGTTTGGGCTGGCGATCGAACAGGCGCAGGCGATCGGTCAAAATCAACCTAGACGGGTTCATGCTCAGACTTTGATTGCTTTCTGGCGCAAGGAAATTTCGCGGATTGAAGATCAGCCTTATATTTTGATGGCGAAACAGTTGGCGGGACCGGGAACGGTGGAGGGGTTGAGGGCGGCGATCGCTCAGGCTAGTTTGGTGGCTCCAGGTCGTCCGCTATGGTCGGAGGCGCAAAGTTCGATCGCTCTGTGGACGAAAAATCTGCAAATTTTGGAAGATGAACCTCTGTTGAAAGGGGCGAAGGCTTTGGCTAAGCTTGGTAAAATCCCGGAGGCGATCGCTAAGGCTTCTCAAATTAAGAGCGGTAGGGTGTTGTATGTTGAAGCCCAGAGCAGTATTTCTCAGTGGGTTGCGGAACAGCAAATTGCTCAAGACCGACCTCTGCTTAATCAAGCTTCTGAGTTGGCGGCTCAAGGGAGTTTGGGGGCTGCAATTACTATGGCGGCTCAGATTGGCTCTGGTAGAGCGCTTTATTCCGAAGCTCAAGATGCGATCGCTCGTTGGAGCGCACAAATCAATGCCATTTCTGTACCCCCACCTTTAGCAGAACCAGCCGTTCAATATACTGAACCAGCAAGACAACCGGAATCCTACGCGCAGCCAGCACCGCAACCGGAGTCCTACGCTCCCCCGACACTGGAACCCTACACGCCACCAGCAGCAAAACCGGAGCCCTACACGCCACCAGCAGCACAACCGGAACCGGAACCCTACACGCCACCAGCGCCACAACCGGAACCAGCACCGCCGACTCAAGAAGTTCCTGCAAATGTTGAACCGCCGCCCCCTAGTGAGACAACTCCTGCTGCTCCTGATGCTAATTTGCTCCCTGAGTAGGTTTGTAGTAAGCGCCAAGCGCGCTAAAGCGCTTACTACAAACCAGCTAATTATTTAATTTCTATTTTGACAAAATGTATTAAGTTATGTAAAGATGAAAGCCAAAACCTAAAACTGAGTGGCAAGTTGCCTAAGCCATATCTGCTATGACTAATTTGCAATTACTGTTAATTGATATCTCGCCTCTTGTCCGATTGGGGCTACGGGCTGTTTGTGCGGATTCCTCCGAGTTACAGGTGGTTGCTGAGATGGAGTCTGGGAATGATATCTCGAAGGTGGTAAGTGCGATCGCGATTATGGGGGACACAAATCATCCAGACTTAGTAATTTGGGAATTAGACGTGCAGAAATTTGGGTTAGAAAATAGGAGAGGCGAGGCTTTAGTATTATTTCAACAGCTAAAACAGGAATACCCTAATTTACCAATATTATTACTTACGGAATTGCCATCACCTACTTTTTTAGCAAGAGCAAAGCAAGTAGGAATAAATGGTTATTGTCGGAAAAATATGGCTGTTTCTGAGATTGTAACAGCAATTCATCAAGTAGCATCTGGTGGCAGTTATTGGCCAGGGGAAATACAGGAAAAGATGAGAGAGGGAGAGGAGAAGATTTTTGCTAAATACTCTCTTTATCAAAAGCTAATTAACAATATTTCTCGCTCAGGAGCGCAACAAATTGATAGTTCGATCGCCGAATTAAATCAACAATTACAAGCTGTCAACCTGCGGGAAAACGAAAATTTTGTTTCTAGGTTAGATTGGATTGTTCTGACTGGAAGACGGCGCGAATTGTTGGCGGCTCGATGGATTGTCAGTCAACTATTACAAACTCGCGAGTCAGAGAAGAATGCAGTCGATCGCGAACAAATAATTACCGCTAAAAGTAATAATTTTCCCTTGTCAAACTCCCCAATAGTTCCTACGATTAATAATAATTTACAATTATCTTCTCAATCTTTAGCTGCCAATAATTTACAAGCCGCATTATTTAATGCAGCAGCGGCAAAATTGCAGTCAAACTTAGTTAATTTAACTGGTGAAACCCTGGAAATAGATATTTTTCGACTGACTAAGAAACGGGAACTAATTTCTGTGGTTTTGCAAAAGTTACAGGATGTTGTGGATGAGCTTCGTTCTGCTCAAATGCAGTTAGGAGAATTATCAGAAAAACGTTCTACGATTATTCGAGATTTGTGGGAAAGTGCAATTATAGATTTTTTTGGCAAATATTACACGCTACGGATGGATCGAGGCAATGTTAGCGGTGATATGGGAGCATTTTCTCAACAAAATTCAGCGGTTATTGAAGAAAATATGTCCTTTGTACTTCCGCCTTCTTCTGTATTATTTTCTGAGGGAAAAGAGCGCATAGAAGTTGTGCCAATATTGCTGCAAGATGGGGATTTAGTTAAAAGTGCCATTCTTGATAAAATTCCGCTGGTGGTGGAATTATTTGCTCATTTACTGTGGCAAACTCCATTAATTGTTGATAATGCTACTTATTTGTCTGGAAGTCCAGAAGCGATGCTAAGAGCGCAAGCAATTCTTGAAAACTTAGTAATTCAATTGGCGAATGGGATAGTACAACCGTTGCTTAATAATTTTGCGGATTTAGAAGAGATTAAGCAAAAGTTTTACGATCGCGAGTTAATTTCTACGCGAGAGATTGAGCGATTTAGGAATGAGTTGTCTTGGAAATATCGGATAGAAAAGTTTTTTTGGGAACCACAGGCAATTTTTGAAAGCCGTTTTTGGCTGTTGGTTTTGACGGAGCGAGGGATTCAGAAAATATCTATTTATTCACCTAGAAATATGGAGTTAGCGCAACTTTCTGGGGTGCAGTTAATAGTGACATTGGTGTGGGAAACAAGAGATGCGATCGCGCCGCGAATTATGTCAATTGTAGCTTTTTTGGGGACTGGAATTGTTTATATCCTCACACAAGTTATTGGTCGGGGAATTGGTTTAGTTGGACGAGGAATTATTCAAGGAATTGGTAATTCTTTGCAGAATAGTAAGTAAAAGGAAGAATAGGATATAGATCCAAATATTCTTTAAATAACTGTGGCCAATTGTATAAAACTATGTATAAGTTATGTAAATCTTAAGAAAATCTTAAGAAAATTTATAAACGAACATGATATCTTAGTGTAGTTTAATGAGAATTATTGTAGATAATCCTTAAGCGATAGAAATAGGAAGCAGTCATAATTGGAAGTTTTAGCCAGATATTCTGGCAAAAACTCAGATCGATTTGGGCTAATTCTATATTATACAGGCTTTTTAGTCTTCAGAAAGTTAGACTCTGAAGTTGGCTATGGCAAAAAGACAAATATCTACTGATAATTTTTCTATTTATCTTTTTAACTAGGAGTTGCAACAGTGCTACAGTCTCAGCCTGATTCAGTCTCAACAGATTTTCCGAAGCAGCTAGACATTGCCAAGGTCGCTATTTACGGACTCAGCATTTTATCGGCGGCAATGTTTCTATTTTTGCCCTTTGTTAATCTACTGCATCCGAGTCCTTGGCAGCGGTGGATGGGGACAATTCACGGTTGCGGTTCCCTATTAGCGACAGTTGTGGCTGTTTATATGGGGCATTTAGCGTTTCCCTTGTTGCGAGGTGTGGGAAAAATTTTACCGCAAATGCGAACTCTCACATTTTGGTCAACTTCGATCTCATTTTTAGCGATCGCTACTGGCAATTTAGCATATATGCGTTTCCGAGCCGGCATAGAGTTTGGTGGCGCGAGTGCTTGGCTGAAAGAAAACTCGCCTTTAACTCAATACATAGTGGCCGAATATCACGAATTAACCCCCTTATTTACCCTACCATTAGGAGTAGCTTGTACGTGGATTTTGTGGAAGTACGGCGACTCAATTTTGGCAAAGGAAAACCGCCCAGTTTTAGCAGCTACTTGTGTTGCATTAATGGCAATTATGTTTTTTACAATGGGTGGCTTAGTCACGGGGCTTGCTATTGCTAAAATCAAAGCTTTGTAACTGGTTGAATAGAAATAAAGGCAATAAGTATTCAACCAGTATTCAACGTAGGAGAGGATTAAATGACACAAAAAATAGATGCTTGCTATCGAGAGGAAAAAGAGCCAATTTACACCTCGATTTGGAATAAGTTAAAACAATTTCCTAATGGCTTATCTAAGGGATCTCAACAACCACCGATTACCTCTGGTCCGGCAGCAGCGGCACTAATTAGTGCTAGTTTTGGCTGTTTTTTGATGATGGTAACGCACCACTTATCTGATACCTCACCAGCGCGAGAAAAAATTGTTTGGGCAATTGGTAGTTGGATACCGGGAAGCCATAATCCCAATCCAATTTGGGGCAACATTGGTAGTTACAGTGGCAAAGAAACAATGTTGTTGGTGGGTTGGCTTGTTAGTTGGCCAATTCTTTACTTTGTCTGGAAAAACAAGCGAGTTAAATCCAGAACAATCTTTTTCTGGCTGTTTACTTTGTTAATAGCAGCAACGGCAATGAGTTGGCATCCACTATTTCCCTACTTACCACTGATTTAAAATTTTTGAGGTACAATATGCAGACACAAAATAAGCCGCTACCAGCGCGGGAAATGCACAAAATAGTGTTAGGAATGGTAGGAGTTTTTGGTTTACTAGCTATCACTTTTCCTGTGGCAATGATCCGAGTTAGCCAAATGGATAAGTTTCGGGGTTTTCATGTCAAGTCTTTGCCCCTTGAAATGAAAAATTCGTCGGGGGAATTGCCGGATATTCAGCCTGTTGTTTTTCCGTCTCCTGTAGTTGCGATTATGAGTAGCACTCAAGTTAAAACTTCATCAATTGCTGAAATTACTGACCTGATTAAGCTGGAGGAATTAAATCAAAAACTATACGAAGAAATTGACAGGCGTTGGCAAACTAGACCTACATTTGAGCAGAATTTAATCTATCGGGTTAGTGTGGATATTGAGGGTGCGATCGTCGGCTATCAACCACTGAATCAACAGGCGAAGGATTATGTCAAAGAAACTCCACTTTCTCACTACCCAAAAGATGCTAATATTGCTATCAACACAACAACGCCAGTAGGAAAATTTATCGTTGTATTTAGTCCTAACGGAATATTGGAGGTCAATCGATAGTAAAAACTGGTTAGGGGTTGTAGACGCGAGTATCCCAATTTTGTAGTAGGGGTGAAGCATGACCGCAGATAAGTTATTGGTTAAAGCGAGAGATTTACTATCGGAATGCTTTGCCCCTGGAGGATATTTGCAAACATTGGGATGTTCTCTTGTCATCCCTAACTAGATAGTTAAAAAAATCCGTAGAATTGTTCAAAAAAATATTTATGGTTTAATAGTTGATATAGTATAAGAGAAAGCAGGAAAAAATAACGATCGCTCTTACCATCGCTACTCCTGATCTCGAATTTTTCACTTTTGTTACGTTCAATACAATTACCACCAATGAGAGAACTTGACCAGAAAAAAACCACTGACCTGTTAATTTCTATTATGGAATGCGAACTAGCTGGGGTGGTTCGCTATACTCACTACGCACTGATGGTGACAGGCCCAAATCGTATCCCCATTGTGCAATTTTTTCAAGCTCAAGCAACGGAATCTTTGCTTCACGCTCAACAGGTAGGGGAAATTCTTACGGGTTTGGAAGGTCATCCTAGTCAGAAGATTGCTCCGATTGAGGAAACTTATAAACATTCAATTCGCGACCTTTTGGAAGAAAGTCTTAACCATGAAAAAAAGGCTCTCAGCATCTATAAAGATTTGTTAGATGTTGTAACTGATGCTAGTGTTTACTTGGAAGAATTTACTCGCACTTTGATTGGTCAAGAAGAGTTACACCAAGTTGAGCTCAAAAAAATGTTACGGGATTTTAGCTAGTGGTTAACGGTTAACAGTTAACTGTTATTGGTTAACGGTTAACAGTTAACTGTTATTGGTTAACTGTTATTGGTTAACTGTTATTGGTTAACTGTTATTGGTTAACTGTTAATTGATTAAAATTGTTCCTGCAAATTCTATAGACAGTGAGGTTTTGGGAATGGAATTAGCAACGGTAAAGCGGTTATTTACTCATCCAATTAAGGGTTTAACACCTGTTGAATGCGATCGCGTATTTTTGACAGCAGGACATGGTATTAAGGGCGATCGCGCTTTTGCTTTGATGTTTGCAGATAGTATAGATGCTGCCAATAGGCCTGCATTACAAAACATCCCTTGGCTGAGTAAAAAACATTTTGCCGTGCAAAACGATTGGCCAGGTTTAGCTGCATTATTATGTCAATATGAACCTGATTCTGCAACTTTAACAGTTAAAAAAGAAGAAGTTACAGTCTTGGAAGCAAATATAGAAACAGCAACGGGTAGAGATTTAATTAGCAGTTTTTTTACGGAATACATTAGCACGATCGAGCCAACGAAAGAAGCGCGTCATCCTATGAAATTACCTTTATTTTTTGTCGGCGATCGCAGCGGCGAAACTCGCTATCCAGATAGGGAACCAGTGCATATTTCTCTCCTAAGTCAAGCTACTTTGGATAATTTAAGTGCAGTTGCGGGAAAATTTGTAGATGTGCGTCGTTTTCGACCGAATATTGTGGTTGATGGAGTTGCTGCTTGGGAAGAATTTAACTGGATTGGGAACTCATTTCAATTAGGAGATGCGATAATTTCGGTGACAGCAAAAATTGGTCGTTGTGCTAATATTGAAGTGAATCCCGATACTGGCGATCGCGATTTACCGCTTTTTTCTCTGCTACAACAGGAATTTGGTCACGCACAAACAGGAATTTTAGCAAAAATTACTACTAGCGGCGATGTAAAAATTGGTAATCAGTTAACCAATAACAAATAACAGTTAACCAATAACCAATAACAAATAACCAATAACAAATAACCAATAACAAAAATGTCTTTAGTAATTGCCGGAGAGCGTAGCGGTGTTGGAAAAACAACGATCGCGATCGCAATTTTAGCTTTTCTCATGCGTCGTCGTGTCAAGATTCAATCTTTTAAAGTTGGTCCTGACTACATCGATCCCATGTTTCACTCTTTAATCACCGGTCGTCCTTGTCGTAATTTAGACCCCATACTTACCTCTGAAACTTATGTTCAACAATGCTTTTCCCGTCACACTCAAGATGCCGAATTTGCCTTAATTGAAGGTGTTATGGGTTTATTTGATGGCGTTCCCAACCGTCAGGAAAAAGAGGAAATAGAAGTACAAATAGAAGCAAAAAATGATGTAATTTCTATTGCTTCAACGGCTCATGTTGCACGAATTTTAAATTTGCCAGTATTATTAGTAATAGATTGTAGCAGTTTGTCTGGTTCCGTTGCCGCGATCGCGCACGGATATCGCACTTTTGACCCTAAACTTAACTTTGCTGGAATTATTTTAAACCGAGTTGGTAGCGATCGCCATTTGGAACTCCTTAAAAATGCGATCGCACCGCTAAATTTACCAATATTAGGCGTTTTACGCCGTCAGGATAGCATTACTATTCCCGATCGACATTTGGGTTTAGTTCCTACCGACGAGTTAAATAACCTTAATATTTTACTTGAAAAATTAGCTGATTTAGCGGCTAATTGCTTTGACTGGGAAAAACTTTTGCCTTTGTTACTCGCTCACAAAAATTGTCCGGGTGAGGGGTCTGAGCAACTTTTATATACCCACAGTCTCCCTAAAGATAATGTAACTTATTCAGCCGATTTTGTCAACAGAGAAAAGCAAAATTTTTCAGTACGAATTGCCGTTGCCCGCGATCGAGCCTTTAGCTTTTATTATCAAGATAACTTAGACTTACTAGAAGAACTAGGTGCAGAATTAGTATTTTGGAGTCCCCTCACAGACAAACAACTTCCCGAACATATTCAAGGCTTCTATTTTGGTGGCGGTTTTCCCGAAGTATTTGCCGAAGAATTGAGTAATAATTTGCCTATTCGTGTAGCGGTGAAAACAGCTATTCTTGCGGGAATGCCAACCTATAGCGAGTGTGGCGGATTAATGTATTTATGCGATTCAATTATTGACTTTAATAGCAATTATTGGCCAATGACAGCAATATTGCCAACAGCAGCGGTAATGGGAAAAAAGTTAACTTTGGGATATCGGGAAGCACTTGTTTTAAAAGAAAGTTCGCTGTTATCTGCGGGAATGAAAGTTTACGGCCATGAATTTCATCGATCGCATTTAACCATAGAATCAACAGCACCTATTTATCAACTACAGCGATACGATCGTTGGGGAGAAAATTGGCAGATGACTGAAGGATGGCAAGTCAATCAGCTTCACGCTTCTTATCTGCATTTGCATTGGGGGGAAACCAGAGATATTCCCGCAAGATTTCTACAGAAATGTGGTGAAAAAAGAGTAAAGTAAAATAAAAGGAAGAAGATCGCAGAACTTTTTAAAGCAGTCAAATTACTAATTTATCGAAAAAATGCCCCCAGAGGGGATTGCAAAATTTGGGAAAAACCTGTTTGCTAATATTTGTAGGCGCGATGCCTGCGGCTGGCTACGCCTACGCGCTGATTCCCTACATTCAATAACATCTACGGACTTTAATAATGCACATTCCTGATGGTTTTGTTTCCCTACCCGTTGCTGCTGTTACTGGTTTAGCTACAGTAACAGCAATTACTATTTCTCTATCTCGCTCTCAAGATAATTTTGGACTGCGACAAGCACCAATTATGGGTTTAACAACAGCCTTCATTTTTGCCGCCCAAATGATTAATTTCCCAGTTTTAGGTGGCACAAGCGGTCATTTACTCGGAGGGGCATTAGCGGCGGTAATTCTGGGTAATCCTTGGGCTGCAACTTTATGTATTTCTACAGTGTTACTCATTCAAGGTTTACTATTTGCTGATGGTGGCATTACAGCCCTTGGCGCTAATATTTTGAACATGGGAATAATTGGAGTTTGGACGGGATGGGGATTAACTCAAACGCTACAAAGACTAATAGGAGGTTCTAAAAATCGCTTACCATTAGCTGCTGGTATAGCCGCTGGTGTAAGTGTTGTGGTTGCCGCGATCGCCTGTTCTTTAGAATTAATCTTATCAGGAACTGCGGAACCAGCAATTATTTTACCTGCGATGACTGGAATTCATGCTTTAATTGGTATAGGAGAAGGCATAATTACCGCCGGAGTTCTCACTTATTTAGCTCAAGTAAGACCCGATCTTTTGCCTGGAGATCGACCTCAATTACAAAAATGGTTAGTGCCTGTTGTTGCTACTTTGTTAATCGCAGGTGTGCTATCATTATTTGCTTCAGCCTGGCCGGATGGCTTAGAAAAAGTTGCTGAAATGCAAGGTTTTCTCCCCTTAGCTGAAAACGTCCGAGTGAAAATTCCTACTCCTTTTGCTGATTATGAAATTGAAGGATTAGGTGCGATCGGCACTAGCATTTCTGGAATTATTGGCACATTAATTTGTTTTGGTGCCGCTTTTGGGATTGCTCAATTTGTTAAGCCTAAAGATGCTTAAACTTTCCATTGCTTTTCGCCTAAGATTATCTTTAGCGATCGCCATTGGCTCTGCCTTATTACAAACTGGTGCTTGGTTAGAATTAGGCATTTATGGCGCGATCGCTTGTCTGTGGTCTTTGGCATTAAAAACACCTAAAAACTTACTTACTAAATTGCTAGGTGCAGAACTAATTTGTTTGTCATTACTTGCATTACCATTGGGTTGGGAACGGGCTATTTTTCTATTAATTCGTTCTCTAATTTGTCTGCTTGCCATGAATAGTTTTCTCCTAACTTTACCACCTCATAGTTTTGGTGTGGCTCTCAGTAGTTTACCCTTACCAACAGGAATTAAAGAAATTGTCCTTTTAGCAGGACAATATTTAGAAATCTTGCTCTCAGAAGTCACTAAAATGCAACGCGCTGCTAAATGTCGGGGCTTATCTGGCTCCTCTGGATGGTTGCGTTATGCGAGTGCAGCAATGATTGGCTCTCTCTATCTTCGCAGTTTCGATCGCGCGGAAAGAGTCTATGGAGCAATGGTAATTCGTGGCTATCAAGGAAGATTTCCCGGAGAATCAAAATTATCATCTCAAGAGCGTTTGGGTTTTCTTGTTGCCATCTCGATCGCCACTATAATTACTTTAACCTCTTACCTCAAATTTACTGGATGATCGCTCTTAAATCACCAAATCTCAATTCTTCTATAGCTGGAGTTACTATACAAAATTTAGTCTTTAGCTATCCACAACAACCGCCAACTTTAAGTAATATTTCCTTTACTATTAATTCTGGTGAAAGGGTGGCTCTGCTGGGTAGGACAGGTGCGGGAAAAAGTACCTTAATGGAAAACTTAATGGGTTTGAAACAGCCACAGTCAGGGGAGATTTGGATACAGGGAATCCGCCTCGAATCTGCGACAATATCTCAAGTGCGACGCTTAGTAGGATTTAGCTTTCAAAATCCTGACGATCAACTTTTTATGCCAACAATTTTAGAGGATGTTACCTTTGGACCGCTGAACTATGGAATGTCAATTGCCGATGCACGCGATCGCGCCTTTCAACTCTTAGCAGATTTTGGTTTAACTGATTATATACATCGCTCTGCTCACGAACTTTCTAGCGGACAAAAACGACTCGCAGCTTTAGCTGCTATTCTGGCATTAGAACCAACAATTTTAATTTTAGATGAACCCACAAATGGACTCGATCCTTGGTGGCGGCGTTATCTTGCCCAAGTTTTATCTCAGTTACCAATAGCTGTATTATTAATTGCTTCCCACGATCTAAATTGGATTGGGAAAACAACTCAAAGAGCTTTGGTATTAGCCGCAGGAAAAATTCAGGTAGATCGATCGACTCAGGAACTTTTAGAAGATAGTTTAACTCTGGAAAATTATGGTTTACCTCGCGATTAATCTTTCGATCGACAGCATTTTATAGCAACCGCCCGGCGTGATTAGGACATTATTAATTGCTGAAACCATTAATTTTCTTGCGTTTTCCTTCTTCCTTCTTCCTTCTTCCTTCTTCCTTCTTCCTTCTTCCTTCTTCCTTCTTCCTTCTTCCTTCTTCCTTCTTCCTTCTTCCTTCTTCCTTCTTCCTTCTTCCTTCTTCCTTCTTCCTTCTTCCTTCGGATATATTTGCCAAATTTGTCATATTTCTTGCCGATCGCATTTAAAATCAAAAACGGTGGTTAATGAGGATCTATAAAACTTATGCGAGTGTTCATTTTGCTATTCAATGCCAGAAAGGAGAATGAGGGAGTCCACACGATACAGATTGGCGATCGCAATAAGGTTCTGATGTTTGAGTTAGAAGAAGACGCAGAACGCTTTAGCATACTGTTGGAGGCTCAAGATTTCCCAATTCCTACGGTGGAAGCGATCGACGATGACGAAGTTAAGGCTTTTTGCTCTGATGCTGATTATGATTGGGAACTAATACCCGCTGGGGCTTTGGCAATCCCGCCAGAAAATAATCTTGAAGAAACAATTTGGCAAGCAGATGCTAAACCAGATTCGCAACAGATGTCTCAAAAAGAACTTGATGCCATTCGTCGCCGCTTGGAAGGACTTTTGTGAAGGAAGAAGGAAGAAGGAAGAAGGAAGAAGGAAGAAGGAAGAAGGAGGAAGAAGGAGGAAGGCTGTTATTCTTGGGAAAAACTGCCCGGAAGGATTTGGTTTGTAGTAAGCGCTTTAGCGCTCTCTTTGCGCTTACTACAAACAAGCTAATTACTTAATTTCTATTTCTTAGTGGAGGTGACATGAAAAATTTGGATGAACGGGGACATCTGTTAACCGAACAGGTGAATGTGAATAGCGCAAATTTAGACCAACTTAGTTCTCTGGAGTTAGTAGATTTGTTTAATCGTGAGGATGCTCAAACTTTAACTGCGATCGCCCAAGCACGAGAATTTTTAGCCAAAGCTATAGATATTACAGCGATCGCTCTACGTCAAGGCGGACGGCTGTTTTATGTGGGTGCAGGGACTTCTGGACGTTTGGGAGTGTTGGATGCGGCCGAGTGTCCTCCCACATTCTGCACGCCGCCGGAGCTCGTACAGGGCATTATTGCTGGGGGTGCGGGAGCTTTAGTGCGAAGTTCTGAGGATTTGGAAGATCGCGCCCATGACGGGGCGGAGGCGATCGCTCACCGTCAAATTACGGCTTTAGATGTGGTTGTGGGAATTACCGCTGGAGGAACAACGCCTTTTGTAGCTGGCGCTTTGCAGGCGGCACGCCAACGGGGGGCAAAAACTATTTTTATGGCTTGCGTGCCCGCCGATCAGGTGGTGGCTGAGGCGGATGTGGATATTCGGCTGTTGGTTGGCCCGGAGGTGGTGGCGGGTTCGACAAGGTTGAAAGCGGGTACTGTAACCAAAATGGCTTTGAATATTTTGTCAACTGGGGTGATGGTGAAGTTAGGAAAGGTGTATGGCAATCGGATGGTTGATGTGGCGGTGACTAATAAGAAGTTACACGATCGCGCCGTGCGAATTTTACAAGATTTAACCGATCTAAGTCGGGAAGAAGCTGGTTTTTTATTAGAGAAAAGCCATCGGTCTGTAAAGTTAGCTTTAATGATGCACTGGACTGGTTTGGATAATGAGGAGTGCGATCGGTTGTTAGTAGAATATCAAGGGAATTTACGCGCTGCTGTTGCTGGAATTATTAATAGGGCTTGTTTGTAGTAAGCGCTTTAGCGCTAAAGCGCTTACTACAAACAAACTAAAGTAATGAAATTTCTTCACAGACAATTTGAGTAAGTTTAGTGGCGGCTCCTGATTCACCTCTCACCGCACGCAAGCGATCGCGCATTTCTGCTAATTTTTCAGGATGACTTAAATAATCGATCGCGAGTTCTGCTAAAGCTTGCGGTTCTAGTTTCCCAATTAATTCTGGTACTATCTCCTCCTGCGCCCAAATATTCGGCCAAGCAAATAATTTACCTTGTCTCATTTTCCACGCTAACCAATTAATTACAGTGGCAAATCCTGAACCAAATAAGGGTAAATTAACCAATAATCCAGGGATACCATTCCAAGTTCTGATTGCATCCATTTGTTGCATGGGAACCAATACAATCATCGGCACGCCTAACGAGCCTAATTCCGCCGTATTTGCGCCAATTGTGGTTAAACAAAGACAACATTTTTTTAGTAAACTATAGGCAGGACTTTGAGTATATAGTTCTAATTTCACTCCATTTTTTGTTAGCAAAAATGGCGGTTCTTCTAAGTACAATTCAGCACTAACACTGCCAAATAGAGGTAAAACTTGGTTATATTTGGGATCGGCGAAACGTGCTAAAGTTTCTAAATCAAGAGTGGGAGCAACAACGATCGCAAAGCGAGTTTGGGGACGCAAGCGGTGAATTTGCTCCGCAATGGCTAAACTTAAGGGAACTCCTGACGCTAGTTTTGCGGCTTTTGAACCGGGCAAAATTCCAATTAATTCAGTGTTAGGTTCATAATTTTGTATGGCGGGTGATTCTTTACCTAAATCTGCCATTAAATCGCCAACAACTGTAAATTTATGGGCATACTTTTGAGGGATTTTGGTAATCATATCAGCTTTCATTACGCCAAAGCGATCGATCCAATTTAGCCATCGCGCTTCCCATTCAGCATAGACTATAGTACGATACTTTAAACGTTTACCAATTATCGCAGTAAAAAATTGATCGCCACCGAGAAATAAGACAATTCCTTTGGTGCGCCAATCCCAATTTTCTACTGTTTTACCTGATAATAAGAAGGGGAAAAAATGCTCTGCGGCTTGTACTCGATCTATTTCTGGGTAGGAGCGCGCGATCGCCGCTTCCGAGCCAGAGGCGTTGGGACAAGGGGACAGGATAACGGAAATGCGGACAAAGGCGCGATCGTATCCTAATTTTTCTCGCAAAGTTTGGACGACTGGGCGCACCCAAGTTACTAATTCTCCGGGACCGTTTGATAAAATTAAAATATCTATTGTCATAAGTGTCGATCTTTTAAGGGAAAATATTAACCGCAAGGCACTAGAACGCTAAGGAAGGAACTAATGACAGATTTAATTAATGCCGCTAAGATCGGCGATATTTCTACTTTAGAAGTGTTGCTCGAACAGGGTGCAGATGTCAATGCCAAAGATCCAGAAGGTTTAACAGCTTTAACTGCGGCGGCTGAGGCAGGATTTTTGGATATTGTGCAAAAACTCTTAGCAAATAATGTTGATGTAAATGGCGGCGATAATGATGGTTGGACGGCTTTAATGGGGGCCGCTGCTGCTGGTAAGATTGACATTGTTAAAATATTATTAGATGGGGGTGCAGATGTCAATGCTAAAACTAATTTTGGTTTAACGGCTTTGATGAGTGCTGCTGGTAGCGGTCATGTAGAAGTTGTCAAGATTTTAGTTGAAAAAGGGGCGGATATTAAGGCTAAGGATAATAATACTTGGACTGCTTTTATTTGGGCTTCATCGGAGGGTTTTACGGAGGTAGTTGAGTTTTTAAAATCTGTGCGCGATCGCCATTAATTAATAGGTTTATTGCCAATTATTCAGGAATGATTTGGTTTGTAGTAAGCGCAAAGAGCGCTCTTTGCACTTACTACAAACAAGCTAATTATTTAATTTCTATTCGTTCGCCCCTACAAAATCGGAATGCTCCCGAAATGAACCGTATTGTATTATGGCATAGAATGACCGGTGGTTTTCTGGATAAAATCGTGAATTTTTTGATAAGCATCTACACTACTTTGGGGATTAATTACAATATTAGTTGTACTATCGGGCAACCAAAAAGATAACCTGCCGTTAGGTTCCCACACAAATGTAGTAACTTTTGTTAAGTCAATAAAAAATTCCTTGCGATCGTAGTTAATTGTCACCCACCAACCTTTAGATGAACGTTCTGTGGTTTTTTTAATGTATTCTAAAACTTGCTTATAAGCATCTAAATTGTTATGAGGACTCAAAATAATTGGCTGACTACTATTCGGCAACCAAAAAGTAATTCGCTTATTTTCAATTTCACTAGAAAAGGCACTAATACTCTCAAGATCGATTAGGTATATGCCTCGGTCATAATTGATCTTAATCCAGTAGCCCACAAAACCTCCCTAATGCTGTGAGTTCTGGTACTTTAATTGGCACTTTAATTGGTACTTTAAATAGTTCAAGTAACTCATGTCAATTTCACTCCCATGATGATTATACTAAAGTAACTTATGGGGCAACCAGAGAGGATTACACCTACAAGAGAATGAAATACTCCTGGTTGAAAAAGGTGGTTTTAATAGCTCCTTTTTATTTAAGAAACCTCAGCGGGTAAACTTAAAATTGATTCAGGATTTTTGTGTGTAATTTCTTTCTCCTGTTCGGAAACTAGAGTATCTATGTTTGTGACCTTTTTCATTTTACCAGTTCTTAAGGTATTTGCTGCTTCCACAAATCCTGTAAATAAAGGATGGGGTGCAGAAGGCCGAGACTGGAATTCCGGGTGGAATTGAGTAGCAATGAAAAAGGGATGTTTGGGTAATTCAATAATTTCTACTAAACGGCCATCGGGAGATGTACCGCTGATGATATAACCTGTTTCCAAGAAAACATTACGGTAGGCATTATTAAATTCATAGCGATGGCGGTGACGTTCATAAATTACTTCCTGTTGATAAAGTTTAAAAGCTAGAGTATCAAAATTTAAGCGGCAGGGATACAAACCTAAACGCATCGTACCACCTAAATCAACAACATCTTGCTGTTCGGGTAATAAATTAATCACCGGATTGGCAGTATTGGGGTCAAATTCAGCGCTGTTGGCATCTTTTAATCCTACGACGCTTCGCGCCCATTGAATCACAGCGCATTGCATTCCTAAACATAGGCCTAAAAATGGAATTTCGTGTTGTTTAGCGTATTCGATCGAGGCTATTTTACCATCAACTCCGCGAATGCCAAAGCCTCCGGGTACGAGAATTCCATCTACGCCATTGAGGTAGCTTTCGACGTTTCCAGATTCTAAATCTTCGGAGTTGATCCAATGTAAATTAATATCGCTGCCGATCGCGATCGCGGCGTGTCGTAAAGCTTCTACTACTGATAGATAAGCATCGCTTAATCTGATATAT
Source organism: Oscillatoriales cyanobacterium USR001 (assembly GCA_001698425.1). Taxonomy (GTDB): domain Bacteria; phylum Cyanobacteriota; class Cyanobacteriia; order Cyanobacteriales; family Microcoleaceae; genus Kamptonema. The sequence continues at coordinate 223,514 of MBRE01000046.1, forward strand.
TTTCCGACGATCGCAATGTCAATTGTCCGTGTCGGACTATACATTCGATTGACTAAGGTTTCCCATTGAGTTAAATCGGGTTGTCGCTGATCTAATTGTAGTAAATCTAATGCTTGTTCTGCTAATCCTTCTTTTTCCAAAATTAGCGGTACTTCATAAATACTTTTGGCATCTAGGGAAGTAATTACGCATTTTTCTTGTACGTCACAAAAGGTTGATAGTTTTTCTTTCATTCCCGGTTGGAGCGGGCGATCGCACCTACAAACTAAGATATCTGGTTGAATCCCAATCGATCGCAAAATTACCACTGAATGTTGAGTTGGTTTGGTTTTCATCTCTCCCGCCGCCGCAATCCAAGGTACTAATGTAACATGAATATAAATTGCATTTTTTCGACCTACATCTCGGCGAAATTGGCGAATTGCTTCTAAAAATGGCTGGGATTCAATATCTCCTACCGTACCACCAATTTCTGTAATTACTACGTCAGGATTAGTATTTTTGGCTACTCGATGGATTCGTTCTTTAATCTCATTAGTAATATGTGGAATTACCTGTACCGTACCGCCTTGATAATCTCCTCGACGTTCTTTATTAATCACTGCCTGATAACATTGACCTTGAGTAACGCTATTAAGACGGGAAATGGAGGTATCGGTAAATCTTTCATAATGTCCTAAATCCAAATCAGTTTCAGCCCCATCTTCAGTTACAAATACTTCACCATGTTGAAAAGGGCTCATAGTTCCCGGATCGACATTGAGATAGGGATCTAATTTGAGAATTGAGACAGAATAATCCCGCGACTTCAGCAAACGGCCCAAGGAAGCCGCGACAATTCCTTTGCCAATGCTAGAAACTACTCCACCAATTACGAACACAAACTTAGTCATATAATTTTAAGAAATATTTAGTAAATTCGATCTTGTGTGGGAGTTGACGATCGCAGCCACTTCCGCACTCAAAAAAACTCACTTTTCAGGATAAGCAATTAAGGTGCTATAAGTCAACTATTTTGACAAAAATTTGCTATAGTTGTCAAAACTGGGTTTTTCAAGGAAATTTGGTGCTCAGAGCGATCGACCTTAAGCCAGAAACCCAGTTTTGTTATCTTGGTGCGTGCGTCTTAGAAAATAGCAACGGCATTGTAGTCGATTGCACAGATTTAAGTAGGGAGTATCCCAATTTTGTAGGGGCGAAACATTTCGGCAGATAGATTATTGGTTAAAATCAGAGATTAAGTGCCGCAATGCTTCGCCCCTAGAGATCGCCATTTTAACTTTAATCTGGATTTTTCAGGAACGTTTTGCGCTTAATTTAGGTCATGGTATGCAGTGTAAACGCTATCATATCTGCAATCAGAAATATTATGAAATTCTCCCCTATTTTCCCAGTTCAAGGGTTGCTTTCGGTCAGCATCGCACTCCTCACAGGTATGGGGGAAGGAAGCCAGACGATAGACTACAAACCAAAAGATTACAAACCAACTTTTACCCCGATGTCTGAGCCATCTTCTACTCAATCTTCTTTACAGATTGCTACAGCTAATTCTAACTGCGCTGTCAACCACTCAAGGGAGTCAAATTGTCGCGTTGGCGGTTTGTTTGTCCAGTCTCGCGATCGCGCAGAAGCAGCTTTTATTTTAAAGCATACCGCAGTTAAGGCAAAAATTGCCGGCAATATCTCCCGTGTCGAGGTTTCCCAACAGTTTGAAAATCCTTTTACGGAACCTTTAGAAGCAGTTTATGTCTTTCCTTTACCGGATGAAGCGGCGGTAGATGATATGGAGATTAAAATCGGCGATCGCGTCATCAAATCTGATATCAAACGCCGGGAAGAAGCACAAGAAATCTACGATCGCGCCAAACAACAAGGCCGCACGGCGGGACTTTTAGAGCAAGAAAGAGATAATATTTTTACCCAATCTTTGGCGAATATTAAACCCGGAGAAAAAATCGAAGTCACCATCCGCTACACCGATTCACTGAAGTTTCAAGGCGGCGATTATGAATTTGTTTTCCCAATGGTAGTTGGGCCACGCTATATTCCAGGCACACCAATTCCTAATCCTTCTAATTCTAATCCTTCTAATTCTAATCCTTCTAATTCAGGGGTTAAAACCGATCGCGTACCTGATGGCGATCGCATTAACCCGCCGCTACTTCCTCAAAATACTCGATCCGGCCATGACATCAACGTTTCCGTAGAAATTGACGCAGGTTTACCCATTAGCAATATTCGCTCAACTTCCCATAAAATTCAAACAGTAACTAGCGGAAATATTGTCAGCGTTCAACTAGGAAAATCTGATACAATTCCTAATAAAGATTTGATTCTTCGCTATCGGGTAGCTGGTGACAATACCCAAGCAACTGTGCTAACTCAATCTGACAAACGCGGCGGACATTTTGCCCTCTATTTAATTCCCGCTTTGCAGTACAAAACTAATCAAATCGTCCCCAAAGATGTCGTATTTTTAATGGATACTTCCGGCTCTCAGCAAGGGGAACCCCTGGTAAAATCAAAGGAGTTAATGCGGCGTTTCATTAAAGGTTTAAATTCTCAAGATACCTTTACAATTATTGATTTTGCTAACACAGCAAAAGCACTTTCTTCTCTACCCTTGGCCAACACAGAGGAAAATAGACAAAAGGCTTTAAATTACATCGAACAATTGCAAGCGAATGGCGGTACAGAATTACTAAATGGCATTCAAGCAGTGATGAATTTTCCGGCGGCTGACTCAGGTAGATTGCGAAGCGTGGTATTAATTACCGATGGCTATATTGGTAATGAAAATGAAGTAATTTCTCAGGTACAACGAAGTTTAAAACCAGGAAATCGGCTTTATAGTTTCGGTGTGGGAAGTTCGGTAAATCGGTTTTTACTCAACCGTTTAGCAGACGTTGGTAGAGGCACATCTGTGGTAGTTCGTCAAGATGAACCTACCCAAGAAATTGTAGAAAAGTTTTTTGTTAATATGAATAATCCCGTGTTGACAAATATCGAATTAACCTGGGAAGGTGGAGGAGAAAAACCCGAAATTTATCCTTTAGCCGCACCAGATTTATTTGCCAATCAGCCATTAGTTTTATTTGGCAGAAAAGGCGATCGAAGTAACGGCCAACTGCGGATTCGAGGGAATATTGCTGGGGGCAAACGCTATGAAAAAATTATCCCAGTTAACTTTAATTCTACGGTAGGAACTCGTCAAAGAGAGTCAAATCTGCCGGTGATTACTGATTTTGGCAATCCCGCGATCGCGCAACTTTGGGGACGTTTTCGGATTAAAGAATTAATGAGTCAAATGTTTGGTGGCGATACGAAATCCGTAGTAGAATCTGTAACAGATACCGCTCTAAATTATCGGTTGCTATCACAATACACCGCATTTATCGCCGTTAGCGAAGAAGTGCGAGTTGAACCAGATGGAACTCGTCGCCGCGTTCAAGTACCCGTAGAATTGCCAGAAGGCGTGAGCTATGACGCATTTCCTGAACCCCAGGAAGAGGCGCAAATGAACACTAGAGGTCCTGCTGGGGTTCGGAATTTTTCCGCATATCCGTCTGCACCCTTTCTTCGCCCCACGCCAATGCCCAAAGCAAGGTTGCCTAGACAACAGGAGACAAGGGAAAAAGTTAATACTTCTAACTTAGAAGTGTTAAGTATTGAGGGATTAGATGGTAGCGCGATCGCATCTTTAACTCAACACTTAAAAGGGATAAATTTAGTTAACCAAGTAGTTAACCAAGTTGGCGGCGATTTAGTTTTGGAGTTATTAGTAAAAGATGGGCAAGTTGAGCGAATTGTGTTAGACGATCGAGTGTCAACAATGCAGCAAAAAGATGTAATTGATACCCTGAAGCGATCGCTCTTTACTTGGCAATCTCCGACAGGATTGCGCGGGAAAATTCGCATTAAATTACGAATTATTCCTATGCCAAATTAAATGTTTGTAGTAAGCGCCAAGCGCGCTAAAGCGCTTACTACAAACCAAATCATCAAGTTATAGCAATCGCCAAGGCGCTTAGGACATAATTGATTGCTGGAACCCGCTTATTCTATTCCCTTCTTCCTGAGCATCGTAGCCCCTAGCCCCTAGCCCCTAGCTATAAGAGTTAAAAAGTAACGCCTCTGAGAGAGTTTACACTTGAAAAAGGATACAACTGCGTCGCCGCATTAAAAGCTGTATCGGGAAAATCGGTAAACACACCATCTAACCCTAAACGGAAAAATTGTTCGTATTCCAAAGTTGGATTACCAGCATATTCTGCGGCCAAATAAGTAGGCGATTCATTGCGGAAAGTGTAGGCGTGAACTAATAATCCAGCTTGGTGAGCATTAGTGATTAAACTATTAGCCGGCTGTAACTTCTTATCTGCACCTTCAACAATTATTGTTCGTTTCCAAGGTCCAATTCCATCAGCATAGGTTTTGATTTCTGCTAATCCTTGGGGAGTCATTAAATCGCGGTAGGTGCGGCGATCGCCACTCACTACAAAATCATAAGGTTTTTCGCCAAAATCATCCATTAACTGCACTAAAGGCAATTCTGTTAAGCGATTTAACTCTTTCAGATTTCCCACTTCAAAGGATTGAATAAACACGGGATCTGTGCGTTTAGTATATCCACTAGCAGACAAAACTTGCACTAACCGCTGCTCCAAAGGTAAACCAACAGATTTAAAATAAGTTGGGTGTTTTGTCTCTGGATAAATCCCAATTGTCCGTCCTTTTTCCACACTTTTACGTTGGGCTAAATCAATCACCTCTTGCAGTGTGGGAATTTGAAATTGACCGTCAAAAGCAGTTCCTCGCAACTCTGGTAAACGTTCCCGCGCCCGCAAAGTTTTGATTTCTGCTAAAGTTAAATCTTCAGTAAACCAACCTTCTATTTCTTCACCGTCAACTGTTTTTTTACGTTTGCGATCGGCAAATTCTGGCCGTTTAGCAATATCAGTTGTTCCCGAAATTTCATTTTCGTGGCGGGCAATTAATACTCCATCTTTAGTAGAAACTACATCTGGTTCAATGAAGTCTGCTCCCATTTCGATCGCCAACTCATAGGAAGCTAGAGTATGTTCGGGACGGTAGCCACTTGCGCCGCGATGTCCGATAACTAAAGGGCGGCGGGGAAGTTCGACAAAATTATTTTGGTTGATAGTTTGTACTCCATTTATAGTTGCCAACAATGTGCCATCTTTAAGGCTAATTGCTGTATTTACTCCAGTGCTAGTAATCGATAAATCCGAGAATTGCAGTTGATTTCCTAAAGCTAGGCGATCGCCTGCACTAAAATCAGTAATAAGATCGGCACCTTGATTGCGACGCAATAAAAATATATCATTTCCAGCACCGCCAGTGAGAGTATCGAAACCTTTGTCTCCAGTTAAAAAATCGTCGCCATCTCCACCAAGCAAAATATCATTACCTTGACCGCCAATTAAGCTGTCATTTCCACCCACACCAGACAGAGAATCATTACCAGCGTTCCCATTAATTAACTCTGAATCAGCACTTCCCACAACATTATCGTTACCAGCCAGCGCTAAAAGTCCTCCCGGTATTCTGTTGATTGAGCCAGGAGTAACAGTAAAATTATCATTACCATTTGTCAAGACAAATGGTCTTAATTGTTGTACTGAATCTGTACCAACATCTAAACTTTGATTTGTTTTTTCTTCAGATGAAGTTAGATTCGGATCGAGTGTTGCAATTCCTCCCTCAAGAGTGGAATTATTGATTATTTCGAGTTTAACTGCCATGATTTTGATTTCCCTGATTGAGTCAAAGATAATTACTTTGACTTTTTGTTAAAGTCACTCAGAAGTTATCACAGCAAGATTAAGCGATTACGATCTATTGCTTAATTTTTAGTTATGTATAGGTAATTGAATAATGCTATTAATACCAATTCTTAAAGCTATGACTACAAATCTCTACACCCCGGCTTCGCCGTCTGCTTGCCAAGGGGGGACTACAGGGGGGTCAAATCTCTAGCTGTAGATATAGGAAATGGTATTAGTAGGGGCGAATGACATTCGCCCACCATATATATAGCTAAACACCAATCTCCTATAAGGGAGATTGGTGCTTAGTTTGAAATTACAATCTTATTTTTAGGGTCTTTATAAAAGCTGACCCCAATTGAAGCAATTAAACAGTATTGATGGTTAGGGTCTTTATAAACTTAGCTGACCCCAATTGAACTGAATGTACTCATTTTGACAGAAACTTATCAGGGATCGAGATTTTCGTAATAATTTCTTTAGAATCTTAACTTTCATTGCCTTAGATGTACTTTTGTCTAACTTTGTCAAGTTTATTTACTTTATTTTTGGGGCACGGCGACTAGCCCGCCATTCCAGGCGAAACAGCGAAAACATAAGGGCGACAACCCCAACTTGCAGGGCAAAATTAGGTATAGCCGAGCCAACTTCCCGACCGGCAGCGAGTTGACCCAGGAAAATTAGACCACCGATGAAACCGGAAGCGCCGCAAGCCAAATAAATAAATTGTCGCAGAGGTCGGTAGGGAGCTACCATCTCTGATTTTAAGCGCTGGTATTGTTGCGAACTCGCTGGAGAAGGGATGTTTGAGCGGTTGTCGGGCATTGGGGGTAGCTGTACTTTGAGGGTAAGTCTTAATATATTTCAAAATGGAAGGCGATCGCTTAAAATAAGCTCAACACTCAAACAAAATTTTAGATCAAAAAATTGATTCTATGCCCTTCTTTCCCTAGCCCCTAGCCCCTAGCTATATATTGAGGCTAAAAACCATGAACACTCCCCCAGAAACCGCAAAACTTCGATCGCGCTATCAGGCAATTAGAGAACTCGGCCGCAATTCTGAAGCAGGCCGCATCACCTATCTTGCTCAAGATAATTCAACCCAGCAGCTAGTTGTTTTCAAGCAATTTATCTTTGCCAAACCAGGCTCAGAATGGGCAGGATTTGCCGCATATCAAAGTGAAATTGAAAGCTTAAAAAATCTCACTCATCCCGGTATCCCTCGCTATCTTAACGCCATTCAAAATAGCAAAGGTTTGGCTTTAATTCAGGAATATAAAGAAGCCGCAGAATCCTTGGCAAAAAATTGCCATTGGAACCCAGAAGAAATTAAACATATCACCGTTTCCCTCTTAGAAATTCTAATTTATCTACAAAGTCAAACACCTCCAGTAATTCATCGGAATATTAAACCAGAAAACATTTTAATCGACGAAGACTTAAAAGTTTCCTTAGTTGATTTTAGCTTGCCCAACATTCAGGGAAAAGAACGCATAATTAATAACAGCACCGCTGGAACTGTGGGTTTTATGCCTCACGAACAAATCCGCAATAACGAACTCACCGAAGCCACAGACCTTTATGGTATAGGAGCAACTCTAGTATGTTTATTATCTCAAACACCATCAAATCAAATTCAAACCTTATTTGATGGTCAAGGTCGCATTAATTTTCAAACAGTTATCTCGAAACAAATTAGTTTTCCATTCATTCAATGGTTAGAAAAAATGATGGAACCTTATGCAGTACAACGCTATGCCAACGCTCAAGTCGCCCTAGAAGCCCTTAATCAAATTGAACTTGAGCGATTACCAGAAGTTAAAATTAATCCCGATCGCCTAGAATTTCAAGCTACTAATTATGGGGAAAAAGTTACTCAAAGCATTATAGTTAGCAACTCAATTCCTGACACGATATTAAAAGGTGGTTGGGAAATGGCTTTTCATCCGAGGGAACCGAACCGTCGTACAGGTTATCAGCCTTGGATTAGTTTTGAACCGAAACAATTTGAAGGCAATCGCGTTAAGTGTGAAATTACAGTTGATACCAGTTATTTATTAGCTGATAAAACCTACGATCGCCAGATTTTATTGAATACCCTTGCTTCAGAATCAACTCACTCTGTAACAATTCAGGTTCAAACTCCTAAATTAGCTCCTGAATTACTACCAAAACGTTCTTTTGTTGTACTATTTATAATTGCTTTAGCTGTCGGATTTTTGGCAAGTTTAATAATCGGAAAACAGGATAATAATTTCCTGGGATTTTTGTCTTGGATAGGCATAATTCTGGGACTGGGAAGTGGGTTTATCGGCGGAGTAGCAGCCGCATTTAATTCTATACCTTTACTGGGAGGTACGGTGAGTTCGAGTGTATTTTTTCAATCTCGTTTTGGTTTTCGGTCTTCTTTTGGGTTTGTACTGGGTTTTTTAATGGGAGTGACAACTGGGTATATTGTGAGGAATAATTTGGGTAAGTCGCTACCAGGAAATTTCATGGGATTTCGGGCAGGAGTTTATTCAACTGGCGGTTTAATTTCTTGTTTAATTGCTTTCTTTGGCTTCACTATGGGAGTTGCTATTAAAGTTAAGTTTTTGAGTTTATATGTAATAATTGCTTTGGCAGTAACGGGAATACCTTTAGGCTATTTAATTTTTAGTCAGTATCAAATTTTGAGTAATTATCGCAAGGCGGTTAAGCATCTGATTAAACCATAAGTTTGTAGTAAGCGCAAAGAGCGCGCTTGGCGCTTACTACAAACCAGCTAATTATTTAATTTCTATTCCTTATGTCCGACTACTTTAACTAGGCAAGACAGGCGGCTAAATCTTCATCAGGAGTTGCGATCGCTTTCAAATTATAAGTATCCGACAGCAACTTAAACACATTTGGCGAAATAAATGCCGGTAAAGTTGGTCCTAAACGGATATCTTTAATTCCCAAATAAAGCAGCGTTAACAAAACAGCAACCGCCTTTTGTTCGTACCAAGAAAGAATCATTGACAAGGGCAAATCATTCACACCCATATTCAAAGCATTAGCCAAACCTAACGCAATTTGAATGGCAGAATAAGCATCATTACATTGGCCAACATCCATCAACCGAGGAATTTCACCAATGAATCCTAATTGTTGATCGAAAAAGCGGAATTTGCCACAAGCTAGAGTTAAAACAATGCAATCTTTAGGTACTTTTTCCACAAATTCCGTATAGTAATTGCGATCGGGTTTTGCACCATCGCATCCTCCTACTAAGAAAAAGTGGCGAATTTTTCCCTGCTTAACTAATTCAATCACATCACCAGCTACATTCAGCACTGCATTCCGGGCAAAACCTGTCATTACTTCGCGGGGGGCTTCATCTTCCGTAAATCCCGGCATAGCTAAGGCTTTTTGAATTACCGGCCCAAAATCGGCAGTAATTTCTTTAGCTGATAAATGAATTACGCCAGGCCAATTTACGGGACCCAGAGTAAACAATTTGTCTTGATAATTTTCATGGGGTGGCATTAAGCAATTAGTTGTTAAGACAATTGCACCGGGAAATTTAGCAAAATCTTTAGTTTGATTTTGCCAAGCCGTGCCATAATGACCGTAGAAATGAGGATATTTTTGCTTTAATTGTGGGTAGCCATGTCCCGGCAATAATTCACCGTGAGTATAGACATTAATTCCTGTGTTTTGGGTTTGTTCAAGGAGGGCTGCAAGTTGTTGAATATCGTGGCCGGAGACTAAAATACATTTGCCTTTTTTGGCATTTAAGGGTACAACTGTAGGTACGGGATGACCGTAGGTTTCTGTGTGGCCAGCGTCGAGAAGTTCCATTGCTTTAAAGTTAACTTCTCCTACTTTTAATGCCATGCCTACCCAGTCATTTAAAGTAAGTTCTGTGTTGTCTAGTGCGACTAAAGCTTCGCTGCAAAATGCGTAAAGATTATTATCTTCTTGACCTAGTTCTAGGGCGTGGAAGGCGTAAGCAGCTAAACCTTTAATTCCATAAAGTACCGTAAGTTTGAGGGAGAAAATATCAATATCACCACCGGCATTGCTGATGAATTGATAGGAGACTTCTTGACCTTGTTGTACTAAATCTTCATTAAAGTTGGGGACAAAGTTAGCAATGGCAGACCATTCTATAGGTGTATTTGCTGCTTGTTGAACTTGGGTTTTTAGGTTTTCTCGGAGTTCGATCGCGCAGTGAATATATTCAGCAAAACTCTTAGTGCTAAAATTCACATTAGTCATGGTGGCGAACAGAGTTTCGCAGATAAACACATCAGATTCACGGGTAGAAATACCTAATTTACGAGCTTGAATTACGACTGGTGCAAGTCCTCGCAAGCAGTAAATTAATAAGTCTTGTGTGGCATTTACTTCGGGACTTTTGCCACAGGCTCCCCATTGATGGCATCCTTGTCCGCTGGCTGTTTGTTCGCATTGTTCGCAAAACATAGGTATTTCTCCTGTTAGTTTTCTGTATCTATGTTGATTCTAGGTTGCGAAATGAGATAATAACATTGACTTAAGTCAAGAATTAAAAAGTTATTTCAATTATGGCATCTGAAGTTAGGGAATTTATAGGGAATATTCGGCTGTGGCGGGGTTTGGCTGATGAGCAGTTAGATGCAATAGTTGAGATTGCGATCGCAGGTATTTATACTAAAAATCAGTTAATATTTTCTGAAGGCGAACCGGGTACTGGTTTTTTTGCGGTAAAGTCTGGCAGAGTTAAGCTTTTTAAGGTTTCTGCTGAGGGGAAAGAACAAATTTTACACTTATTTAGTTCTGGGGAACATTTTGCGGAAGTACCAGCTTTTGATGGGGAATGTTTTCCGGCATCTGCTATTGCTTTGGAGGTGAGTGAATTATTATTTTTCCCTCGGACAGCTTTTTTAGATTTACTTCAGAAACATCCAAGTATTGCAATTAATATGTTAGCACTTTTTGCCCGTCATTTGCGACGTTTTGCTCAATTAATTGAAGACCTTTCTTTAAAGGAAGTGCCGGGGAGATTAGCGGCTTATTTATTGTATTTGCATGGAAATTCACAAGTTTTATCGGGTGCGGTGGTAGAGTTAGATATGACTAAGGCACAATTGGCAGCTTTTTTAGGGACAATTCCTGAGACTTTATCGCGGGTTTTTGCTAAGTTAAATCAGGAAGGTTTGATGGTAATTAACGGTTCTAAGATTACTTTGTTGGATGTGCGACGTTTAAGGATGTTGGCAGGTAAGTAAGTAAATGTTTCAATCCCATTCCCGCAAAAATCCCCTAACCATCTTAATTTACCAATTCTTGAAATTGTGACTGCAAATCTCTACCCCCCGGCTTCGCCGTCCCCCCCTTGCCAAGGCAGGGCGGTTTCATTCTCGTAGGGGCAATCCCCCTGTGGTTGCCCTGTAAGGATTTGGGTGAAACCGCCCCTACCAAAACTGTTGCCAAATTTTTGAGAATTGGTATTACCGATCGATGCGCCAATCAACGCGATCGCACCGAAACCACCATACACCGCAAAAATCTGTCAGAATAAAATCAAAGCTCTTAATATATTAAGGCTGGCAACGCTTGCGAAAGCCGACGCAGACGTTTCCAGAATTGAATCCAGGAAAAATGTAGCTATCTCAAGTAGCTCCTCACCGCCAAAAGCGACTGAATCCTCAAAGGAGAAATTATAAAATGAAAGACCAACAACAACTACGCCGCCTTCCCCTAGCCTTAATTGCCAGTGCTTGCGGATTTTCCCTAGTCATTGGCGGGGGAATAACCTGGTGGACATTACAAAGTTCTCGCAATACCCAATCTATTACACCAACTGCTCCCATTGCATCTCCAATTCCCAGCAATACGCCAGCGGTAACTATTCCCGTACCCAGTCCCAACTCTACTACAACTCAACAGCCAGGAAATTCTCAACCTGCGATCGATCCTAATTCAGCCGCAACTAAACCATTAACACCATCAACCCAGCAAACAGTTAAAGTCTACTGGCTTAAAGATACAGGCGGCAAATTTCAGATCGTACCAACTAAATTAGCTTTCAAAGAAGTTCAAACACCCGATATTGCCCTACAAAATGCCTTTGATAGTTTACTAGCCGGTCCGACAGATACCAATACCCACAGTGAAATTCCTAAAGGGACAAAAATTGAGAGCGTAAAAGTATCAAGCGATGGTATTTATGTAGACTTATCGCAGGAATTTACTTCTGGTGGTGGTAGTAGTTCGATGATCGGTCGTTTAGGGCAAGTAATCTTTACAGCTACCAGTTTAGAACCAGATGCTCGAGTCTGGATTTCTGTAGGTGGAAAACCCTTAAAACTTTTGGGTGGTGAAGGTTTAGAAGTTGCACAACCGAGCACTCGTTACACTTTTGAAAAAGACTTTGGTATTCAGTAATTAGCTTGTTTGTAGTAAGCGCCAAGCGCGCTCTTTGCGCTTACTACAAACTAAATCATCATTCCCAGTAAGTACCTGAATTTCAGCCACTTACCGAGAAGGCGCTAAAGCGCTTACTACAAACCAATTACACCAACTATTCGGTTTTTCTAGCCAAAATCTTCTCTATTTCTCCAATAATCTCACCATCATTCGGTCGAAGTTCTAGCGCCATCTGATATAATACGATAGCTTCATCAAATTGATTATTTTCCACATAATAATGAGCCAATCCACAACAAAACTCTGGATCTTGTGGTAAAAATATTGATAGATTGTAGTGCTTTTGCTCTTGACTGTGATTGATTTCAATAGTTTGGCGATAATAGCTAAATGCTACATCTAAATCTGGCCGACTTTGGTTTAACAAAGCTTTTCCTAATTTTCCATAAATATCTGGTAGAGATGAGTCAAGTTTGAGAGCATAGAGATAAACGCTAACAGCATTATTCCATTGCTGCTGTTGCTCTAAAATCTTGCCTAAGTTGTAGTAAAACCAAGGAAATTTCTGATTATTTTCAATGGCGCGACAGTAGATATTAACGGCGGCTTCGTATTGTTCTAATTTTACAAAAATCTCGGCTAAATTGTAATAAGACCAGGGAAAATCTGCATCAATTTCAATAGCGCGACGATAGGCGGCGATCGCTTCTTCCCATTCTTGAAGTTTAATTAAACTTTGACCTAAGTTATAGTAACACCAGAAAAATTCGGGATTTAATTGACTAGCTCGGCGGTAAACACTCGCCGCCTCTGACCATTTTTCTAGTTGTAAAAGGATATCTCCTAATTTATGATGATACCCATAAAAATCAGGATTAATTGCAATTGCTTGACAGTAAGCTGTCGCGGCTTCTGACAATTTTTTGAGATGGAAAAGTGCTTCGCCAATTTGGTAATAAGACCAAGGAAAATTGGGATCAATTTCAGTTGCAAAGCGATAGGCTGTTACAGCTTCTTCCCATTTTTCTAGTTGAGAAAGAGCGTTACCTAAATTATAGTAAGACCAAAAATGTTCGGGATTAAAATCGATGCCAGTGCGGTAGGCGGTGATGGCTTCATTAAATAATCCTTTGGCTTGCCAAGCATTGCCTAATTTATAGTATAATTCGGCGATGTCTGGCTGAATTTCAATGGCTTTTTGATAATGAATAATTGCATCATCCCACTGTTGTAGGGAAGTTTCAATTTCTGCTAATTTGTAGTAAGCTGCGTAACAACTGGGGTTTAAGTAAATGGCGCGAAGATAACAAATTACTGCTTTTTCTACCTGATTTTGTGCAAATAAGTTGTTGGCTGTATTGACGTAAAGTTCTCCTGTAAAATCTGGTTCTAACATGAGGGCGATATACCAAAAATCTGCGGATGTTTCTGGTTTGCCAATTTCGTCAAATAGTCTAGCTAAGTTGCGGTAAACTCCGGCAAATTTGGGTTGAATAGTTAAGGCTTTTTGATAAGAGGCGATCGCATTTTGGCACTGTTGTAGGTTAGTATAGAGAGTGCCGAGGTTGGCGTAAACTTCGGCTAAGTTTGGGTCAAGAGCGATCGCTTTGGTATAAAATACTAAAGCTTCCTCTAGTTGACCTTGACTTTGCAGAGCCTTACCCAAGATTTTACAAGCTTGTGGTAAGTTGGGATCGATTTGTAGCGCTTGCTTGCAAGAAGCGATCGCGCTATCTAACCTGCCCTCATTAAAATCGATTTCGGCCTGTTGTTCTAAATCAACTGCTGTTGTTGCTAAATTCACTATTTTGTTACCTTATAAAGTTACAAATATCAATAGAATTGTATTCTACAAATTAAACTATGTCCAGATTAACTTCCACACCGCGAGTCAGTGTAATCATTCCAGTATATAACGGCGATCGCTACATTATTCAAGCCATAGAAAGCGTAATCAGCCAAACCTATAAAAACTGGGAACTAATTGTCGTAGATGACGGTTCAACGGATAAAACTCGGCAATTATTAGAACCTTATCTTAACACAATTCGATATATTTATCAAGAAAATCAAGGAGTAGCAGCCGCCCGCAATCGCGGCCTCCGGGAAGCAAAAAGCGAGTTAGTTGCTTTTCTGGATCAAGATGACATCTTACTCTCCGATAAACTAGCTGCCCAAGTTGCCTTCTTTGAGGCTAAACCATCATTAGGAATTGTTAACAGCGGTTGGCGAATAGTTAACGAAAAAGGAGAAGCAATTTCTGATATCAAACCCTGGCAATTTTTCCCAATTTTAGATTGGGAAACCTGGATAGTGCGAACTCCCGTACTTCCTGGTGCAATGATGTTTTCTCGTCAATTAATAGAGAGCGTAGGCGGCTTCGACTCGCGATTTAATGGCGTAGATGATGTAGATTTATTGTTACGTTTAGCCTTAACAAATTGCGAATCGGCTTGGCTACAGCAAGTCACCTTTTGTTATCGCCAACATCCAGGTAGCGTCTCAACTAAAAAAGCTTTACAACAAGCCAAAACTTTAGAAGCAGTACAGGATAATTTTTTCAATCAACCTAACTTGCCAACAAAGGTACGCCAATTAGAAAATCAAGCTCGTTTTGAAGGATTAACATGGATGGCATGGCATTTATATCATACTGGTCATCCAGTCGAAATGGTAGAATATTTAGAGAAATCTTTTCGCTATACACCCTATTCCCCTCATGTTACCATAATAACTTGGGTAGAACGACTAATCAATAATTCTTTAGGATATGGCGGCAAGTTTGATACCCAATTGGTGAGAAACTTATTAGAATGGAAACAATTAATGGCTAATATTCTTCCTAACAAAAAAGTCCGCGTCAGTGTAATTATCCCAACTTATAACTGCGATCGCTACATTGTCCAAGCCGTAGAAAGCGTCATCAATCAAAGTTATAAAAACTGGGAAATCATCCTCATCGACGACGGCTCCACAGACAATACCCGTCAAGTTTTAGCACCTTACCTCGACTTAATTCAATACATTTATCAAGAAAATCAAGGAGCCGCGATCGCTAGAAATCACGCCTGCAAATTAGCACAAGGCGAATTTTTAGCTTTCCTAGATAGCGACGACTTCTTTCTCCCAGAAAAACTCGAAAAACAAGTAGCTTGCTTTGACGCAAATCCCACATTAGATTTAGTACAAACAGGTTGGTTGATAGTTGATAAAAATGGGGAAGGTATTTATGGAGTTAACCCTTGGCATCAAGCGCCAAAATTAGATTTAGAAACCTTTGTTATGTATAAATGCGTGCGCCCCAGTGCGATGATGCTGCGGCGAGAATGGTGGAAACTCCTCGGTGGTTTCGATTCTCGATTTCCCCCAACAGAAGACCTAGATTTTTCCCTACGTTTAGCTTTAAATGGCTGCAAAGCAGTTTGGTTAGAAGAGATACTTACCTGTTATCGCCAACACGATTTTAATCTCATGTCTAGCGGCTCCAAACTGATGAAAAGCATGGAAATAGTCATGGAAAATTTCTTTGCTAGACCAGATTTACCTGACAATATCCGTCAGTTGAAACGTCAAGAGCGTTACCAATGTTTAGTATGGTTAGCATGGCGAATGTATCGAGATGGTCATCTTCAAGAGATGGTTAATGGTTTAGAAAAATCCTTACAATATACTCGTTTTTCGCCCACAGAAACTATTTTAAATTGGTTAGAAACTTTCAATGCTTGTTCAGTAGAATACGGAGATAAATTTGAGGTGGATTCCTTAATTTCTTTACAGGAATGGCAAACAGTAACTACAACAGCGATGAATAATCCTCTTCAACCTAACTTCAATCCTACTTTAATTTCTCAAAAGAATCCTTTGCACATTCTTCTTTACACAGAAGATCATGGTGTGGGAGGATTAGCTCAATTTAACCATTCACTACTATGCAAATTAGTAGCTGAAGGCTACCAAGTTACCTGCGTGCAAACTGAAATTTCTAACCCGTTAATTACTCAGCAAAAAAACTTGGGTATTCGGCATATTTGGCTAGAGTTTGACACGATGAAAGAGTTTTCTCGCATTACCTATAATCAATCTGATGCTGAAAGGATTTTCTCGCAGTTTCCTCCCGATTTAATTGTGTTTAGCGATGGTTGGCCGATGGCGAGTTTTGCGGCGAAGCAGGTGGCGATAAATCGAGGCATACCATATATAATTGCTTTAGGTTATATCGATCCAAATTTTGCCAATTTTAGTCGTGGCGATGGAGTTTCGTATTTAGAAGCAGTTTCTTATCAGTGCGATTTGGCGAAAGCAGTAATTGCAGTTTCTCAGGAGAATTTAAACTTATTGAATAAAATAGTTAAACGATCGATTAAACGAGGTAAAGTTATCTATTATGGCCGGCCTGATAGTTATTTTGTTCCACCAATTCCTACAACTCGTAAACGCTTGCGGGAGGAAGTTGGAATCCCGGAAGATGCAGTGGTTTGTTTTACGGCGGCGCGTCTGACTCCAGTTAAAGGATATCAGTATCAATTAGAAGCGATCGCGCAATTAAAATCAAGCCCAATTTGGTCAAAAATTTACTTTGTTTGGGCTGGTCCCGGCGCAACTACTCACGACAATCTCGAACCAAAATTGAGAGAAACTGTCATAAATTTAGGTGTAAGCAACCAGGTTAAATTCTTAGGTCAACGTTGGGATATTTCAGATTGGTTGGATGCCAGCGATATTTTTATTCTACCATCAAAAGCCGAAGGAATGCCTTTGGCTGTGATGGAAGCAATGGCAAAAGGATTACCCGTAATTGCCACTGCGGTTAGCGGTATTCCAGAAGAATTAGGGGAAACAGGGAAGTTATTACCTAATCCAAATATTGACCCAGAAGGGACGGTAAAGGAGTTAGCTAGTACGATAGAAGCTTGGGTAGAAAATACAGAATTGAGGCAATTTGTCGGACAAGAATGTAAAGCGCGAGCCGAAAAAATGTTCCGGGAGGAAAGGATGCTTGAGGAATATCTTGAGGTAATTAAAGAGGCGTTGTCGCCGGAGAAAACAGAGGAAGTTATATCTTTAAATCCGCGATTGACAAGACAGGTAAAATTATTAGAAAGCCGATTGCATTACTGTTCTTTAGTTTGGAATGCTTGGCGCGCTCATTGTGAGGGAAATATGTCTGAAATGTTTAGGAATTTAGAGGCATCTTTGGCTTGTACGCCTTTTTTTGCCACAGAGACTATTTTATATTGGGTGCAAAATTTCGCAGCTTTTTATGGGGAAGTTGGCAAAAGTTTTGATAGCTATTCTCTGATAAATTTACCAGAATGGAAAGAATTAGTAGCAGCTACTGTGTTGGGTGATTTGACGGAAGCATCCCGATAGGTGTAAGGAATAGAAATTAAATAATTAGCTTGTTCGTAGTAAGCGCAAAGAGCGCTAAAGCGCTTACTACGAACCAAATCATTAAGTTATTGAATTTTCATTACTAAATATATATGACAATAAATTGGGATAAAAAATTGCTATCTAGTTATTTATTAGTTACTCATGGTAGTCGCGATCCTCGATCGCAGTTAGCTTTGGAAAAGTTAGCTAAGTTGTTATCCGATCGTTTGGCTAATTTGTCTAATTATGCAGCATTTTCTCCCATAGTGGGAACTGCTACTTTAGAATTTGGTGCAACTTCATTACATGGGCAAATCTGCGAGTTTGGGAAATATTCTCTGTCTTTAGGATTGAAGGAAATGCAGGTTTTACCGTTGTTTTTATTACCAGGAGTTCATGTTATAGAGGATATACCAGCAGAAGTGGCGATCGCGCAACAAATAATCGGCGAAAAACTAACTATTAACTTGCGATCGCATTTAGGTTCCCAAACTGTAAATTTAACTAATTGGTTAGCCAATCAGATGAAATCTGCTACAATAGAAACTTGGATTTTATTGTCTCATGGGAGTCGCCGCACAGGTGGGAATTTACCAGTGGAAGAAATAGCAGCAAAAGTTAATGCGATCGCAGCTTATTGGTCGGTATCGCCGAGTTTGGAAACACAAATTACCAATTTGGTTCGTGGTGGACATCAAAAGATCGGGATTATGCCTTATTTTTTGTTTAATGGGGGAATCACCGATGCGATCGGGCAAACCATAAAAGAGCTAAAACCGCAGTTTCCACATACAGAATTGCATTTAGCGAACCCCTTGGGAACAAGTTTAGAATTAGTAGATTTGATTCGGGATTTGATTGAGCAATGAACCAGATAAATACCAACAAAAATAAGAATAACTGTTTGGGAAAAGTTTATTTAGTCGGTGCTGGCCCAGGAGATCCAGGGTTGATGACTCTTAAGGGGAAAGCGATTTTAGAGTGCGCTGATATTGTGATTTACGATGCCTTAGTGAGTCCTCAAATCTTAGCAATGATTAATCCCCAAGCTGAAAAAATTAATGCAGGTAAACGCATGGGTCGCCATTCATTGTTACAGGAAGAAACGACTAATTTATTAATTCAAAAAGCACAAGAAAATGCGATAATTGTCAGACTGAAAGGCGGCGATCCGTTTATTTTTGGTCGCGGTGGAGAAGAGATGGAAGATTTAGTAAAAGCTGGTGTAGCTGTGGAAGTTGTACCGGGTGTAACTTCAGGAATTGCGGCCCCTGCTTATGCGGGAATTCCTCTAACTCACCGACATTATAGTTCCTCCGTAACCTTTGTAACGGGACACGAAATGGCGGGAAAATATCGGCCGGAGGTGAATTGGAATGCGATCGCGCAGGGTTCAGAAACGATTGTAATTTACATGGGAATCCACAATTTAACTTATATTATTGAGCAGTTAATGGCTGGGGGTTTGAGTGGGGATACTCCGATTGCTTTGGTACGTTGGGGTACGCGGCCTGAACAGGAAGAATTAATCGGTAATTTGGCGACAATTGTTGAACAAAGGTCGGCGGTTGAGTTTGCTGCCCCCGCGATCGCCGTAATTGGAAATGTCGTGAATTTGCACGCCTTATTGTCGGGATGTCGGCCATAGAATAGGTACGTAGTTGCGCTTCAGCGCTCTTTGATATGCTAAGAGCGCTGAAGCGCAACTACATACCTTAAATACCTTAGTCCCTGGGAAAATTACCAATAAAAAGCCCTCGGCCAAAACTGGCTGAGGGTAGAAAATTATCAGGGTGCATCTACTATGTTTCACAGTATAACACCACTGAAGGGTGTCACCCCTCATTTAAACCAGAAAACAGATCAAAATAAATTATTTATAAGTAAAAAAACATTGATAAAGCTTATATAAGGTTCAGCTTCGCCCCAATCCAGCATCAGAGAGCAGCCTTCCCAGGTTAAAATAAGGATTCCGAGCCATCCACAAGCTTAAGCGCAAACAATCTTAACCCTAAAATCAACCTGTGCTAGACATCAAACTCATCCGCGAAAACCCCCAAGCTGTACAGGAAAGCCTCAACCGCCGAGGCCCAGACTACGACATCGAACCAATTTTACAACTAGATCGACAACAGCGGGACTTAGAGGGAAAGCGATCGCAACTTCAGGCCCGCAGCAACGAAATTGGCAAACTCGTCGGTCAAAAAATTAAATCAGACCCCAAAGGCGCAGAAATAGAAGCCTTAAAAGCCGAAGGGAACCAAATTAAAGCGGAATTAAGCGAATTAGAACCCCAAGAAAAAGAGTTAAAAGCTCAAATTACCCTCCTATTATTACCTCTTCCCAACTTACCCAGTGAGTCCACACCCATTGGCAAAAATGAAGAAGAAAATGTCGAAGTGCGACGGTGGGGAGACGAATATATTCCCCAAAACTCTAATATTTTACCACACTTTGAAATCGGGGAAAAACTCGGAATTATTAACTTTGAACGAGCGGTTAAAATTGCTCAACCGCGATTTGTGAGCTTAGTAGGAGCAGGCGCGGCGTTAGAAAGAGCGCTGATTCAACTAATGCTCGATCGCCATACAAAAGCAGGTTATGTCGAAGTAATTCCCCCATTTTTAGTTAATAGTGACTCCCTAACTGCAACGGGTCAATTACCTAAATTTGCTGAGGAAAGTTTCAAATGCGATCGAGATGATTTATGGCTAATTCCCACCTCAGAAGTTCCCGTTGTCAACCTCTACCGAGATGAAGTTTTAACAGCCGAACAACTACCAATTTATCACTGTTCTTACACGCCTTGTTTTCGCCGAGAAGCCGGTAGTTATGGCAAAGATACAAGAGGATTAATTCGACTCCACCAATTCAATAAAGTAGAATTAGTTAAACTCGTACATCCCAGTACCTCCGAAGCCGAACATCAGAAATTAGTGCGCGATGCCGAAGGAGTTTTGCAAGCCTTAAAACTGCCCTATCGAGTCATAGAATTATGTACCGGTGACATCGGATTTAGTGCGGCTAAGACCTACGATTTAGAAGTATGGCTACCTTCTGCGGGTAAATATCGCGAGATTTCTAGCTGTTCTAATGTGGGTGATTTTCAGGCGCGGCGGGCGAATATTCGCTTTAAAGAAACTGGGAAAAAAGGCACTCAATTTATCCATGCTTTGAACGGTTCTGGTTTAGCCGTAGGCCGGACAATGGCCGCAATTTTAGAGAATTATCAGCAGGAAGATGGGACGGTAAAAGTGCCTGAAGTGTTGCAATCTTATTTGGGACGGGAGGTATTGTAAGGGATTTTGTAGGGGTAGTAGCCTGTGCCATTGGTGTCAACTTCAGCTGAAAACCGCCAGGGGTTAAAAATAATAAAAGTCTTCTAAAGAGGACTTAATGAGTTCTTTAGTCCTCTTTAGAGGACTTGATCTTTGAGACAGGGGTTTTAACCCCTGTCGGATTGAGGGTTTAAGGTTTCAATGATATTTACTCTCGAAATCTAGCTAACAATTCCTCACGGGATAATTGCACTAACAAGGGAGTAAATTCTTCTGGTGACAAAGCTAATAAGGGTTCAATAATTGCTGACAATTCCTCATCCAATGGGTCAAATCTGACGCGCAATAAATTTTCTACAACAAGTTGTTCACCTCGCTGTTCTGCAAGTCGTTCTACTTCTGCCAGTCTTTCTTGAAAAAGAGGTCGTAATCGCATAACTAGGGCTTGCTGAAGCAGTTG